>JAEWGM010000030.1 GCA_023388315.1 Bacteroidota bacterium
CTTTATTGGTGATTACCCCCGTTTTGAGCCTCAAACTGCAAATGCGGGGTTTTTATCAAAGATACGAAAAAGCCAACTATTTCTAAATGATTTAGTTGGCTTTTATTATGGAATTAGTGAATATCCCTTTTTATTGCGTTGATATTTAAATACATTCTCCCTTCACCACCAGAATATCTTGAATGTTGGTAGTGAATTTCCCAGAAAGGTGTTGCTGGTGCATTTTAAACTTAAGCGCATCTTGAGACGCCAGCCGCACGCCGCCCGATGAGGAAAAATGATTGATTTTATCCATGGCTTCCATCAGTTTTTTATGCCGCGGATCCGGATTCATTTCAGAGAAAAGATAAGGGTGATACTCTTCTTCGTTAATGAAATTATATAAAGTTACTCCGGCACGTTTGTAATGGCGGTGCTTTTCGTAAATTTCTTGAAGCCCCGATACCGCGAAGTCCACAATTTCCAATGTGGACGAGGTGGGAAAAGGAAGCTTTACTTCCACACTTCGTGAAAGCGCCTCTTCTGTGTCTTTAAAATAGTTGGTTTGTAGAAAAACAGATAATCGGGAGCAAAGCGACTGCTGCTTTCGCACCTTAATCGCCGCCATAGACGCGAAAGTAACCACACGCTCTTTTACCTCATCCCACGTTTCATATTCTTTTTCAAAAGTACGGGTGACTGAAAAACTTTTGCTTTTTTCTTCTTTCGCGAAATCGATACATGGAATGCCTTGCAACTCTTTTTGCAAATGTACGCCGGTAATGGTCATGTGCGTTCGCACCCACGATTCAGGCATATCGGCAAAGTCAATTGCTTTTGTTATTCCCATTGCATGAAGCTTTGCCGCATTGCGTCGGCCCACGCCCCACACATCTTCAACAGAAAGCCATTTTAGTGCCTTTTGTCGTTTTTCTTCGGTATCGATGATATGGCAACCGGCTGTTTGAGAAGGGAATTTTTTAGCGATACGATTGGCCACTTTCGCCAATGTTTTTGTAGGGGCAATGCCCACGCTGATGGGGATTCCGGTCCATCGGGCAACGTGCTTTTTCATTTGAATGCCATAGTCTTTGAGGTTTTGCATTCCCGTTAAATCGAGAAAGCACTCATCCACAGAATACACTTCTTGGCGAGGCGTGTAGCTTGCGAGAATGCTCATTACTCTGCGGCTCATATCGCCATAAAGCGCAAAATTAGCCGAATAAACGGCCACATTGTACCTCTTGAACAATTCTTTTGCTTGAAAAGCCGGAATACCCATCGCGATGCCCGCTTTTTTAGCTTCGTTGCTTCGCGCAATAACGCATCCGTCGTTGTTGGATAACACAACCACCGGCCTATTGTTGAGCGATGGATTGAAAACCCGTTCGCAAGAGGCGTAAAAATTATTACAATCAATAAGCGCTATCATAAATGTTTGCGAATGGAGTAAGTGACAATTCCCCAAATAGTTAACGTGTTCCCTGATGTAATGACAATGGGTTTGTACGCCGGATTGGAGGGGATGAGCTTGCAAACGCCGTTCTCTACGTGTATGCGTTTTACGGTAAATTCTCCATCAAGATAGCAAAGCGCAATTTTTCCATGCGACCATTCTTCGCCTCTATCGACTACAAGCAGGTCGCCATCGTTAAAATCTCCCAGCATTGAATTTCCTTGAACCCGCACATAAAAAGTTGCTTCGGGATGACGGATGAGTAATTTGTTTATATCGATACGTTCGCTGGCAAAGTCATCTACACTGGAAAACGGGCCCGCGGCTATGTGCCCGGCCAAAGGAATCTCCAAGTCTGAAAACTCCGGAATATAAATCTCCACTTGCGCCGATGTAAACACTTTTTTCATACGATAAAGGTAGTGGAAAATTTGAAAAGGAGCAATAAAAACTCCTATTACAAAAGCAAGAAACTTCATTTATCATAGGAGTCACCATCTTTCTCCTACGCACTCACACCCTATTCCCGTTCAAAATTATAACTGAACAGTTTGAAAAAATCGTAATAAATTTTCATGTTTTCCAGCTCATGCCATTTTTCAATGGTAACGGGTTCGGCATCGAGATTATAAATTTTGGCGTGTTGCAGTGCCAAAATAAAAGGCGAGTGGGTGGCAATGATAAACTGACAGTTTTTGTAACGGACGGAATCTTCAATGAGTGTTTTTAGCTGAAGCTGAAACTGAGGCGACATACTGTTTTCCGGCTCATCGAGCAAGTAAAGCGCATTTTCTTCAATCTGTTTGTCGAAATACATCATCGCGTTTTCGCCATTTGAAAACTGACGTTGTAATTCCCCCGCTCGGTCTTTTACAAATTTACGCCGTGTTTTTGAACGCCCGTCCACAAATTTTCTGAATGCGTCAATGGCTTCTTTATCCTCCATATCCAAGCGAACGCCGCCTTTAAAATAATCCTGATAGCGGACGTTGGTAACATCGTCATAGTACTCGGATTCAGTGGTTTTTCGTTCCCTTATTTCGCTGTTGTTGTCTCGGATGCTCAGAATATGTTTGAAAATATCATCCGATGCGATGAATTTGCTTTTAGGCGGAACGCGTTGTAGTTTTCCCACATTGGGGTTGTATTTCTGCTCATAAGCACTTGGAAAAGCAATGGCCGAAGCGCCCACGCTATCTGGAGGAATATTGTGTAAGTCGTTCAATTCATAAGCGTTGTGACGCACAAAAAAATCAAACATTTTGGTGCGATAGTATTTTCCCGTTCGCTGAATATCAAGTGTTTCGGTAATTAAATTAAGCAATGTGCTTTTTCCGGAACCGTTTCCTCCGTAAAAAACCGTGATATCATCGAAGTCAATATCCCGAAGTTTTAATTGAAACAGTCCCAACGGATAGTGTTCATCTTGGGTATCGTTGAGCACGATCTTGTTCCACCCATTTAAATAAGTGGCATCTTCGTCCATCAACGTGAATTTTTTCAGATAAATCATTTATAAGATGAATAAGTGTAGTGTTTAAATTGGTGAAAACTACCGAAAAACCATCAAAAAACTATCGTATAACTACTGAACAACCACTGAATATCAACTGAAAAAAAATTATTTTTTTCCGAAAAATGTTCCCAAAATACTTCGAGTAATGGTTCTTCCAAGCTGTGAGGTGATTTGCCGTTGGGCGCTTTTGCCTACCTGATCCATCATTTCTCCCAAAATGCCTCGCTCTTCTTTTTTTCGGCGAGCTTCGGCTCGTCTTTCGCGCTCGGCTTCGGCTTGCACTCGGCGTGCTTCTCTTTCCTGTCGGATACGTTCTTTTTCCGCTTCCGCGCGAGCGCGTTCTTCGGCGTGCAATTCCTGTTTCTTGGAAAGTATTTCGAAAGCCGATTCCCGATCGATTAATTTTTCATACACGCCGTAAATGAGCGATTGTTTCATTATTTGGTCGCGCTCGCCGGCGGTAATTGGTCCGATTTGCCCTTGCGGCGGCAAAATATTGGCGCGTTGAACCATTTGCGGCGCTCCTTTTTCATCGAGGAACGAAACCAAGGCTTCGCCTGTATTGAGTTCGGTAATGGCGGTTTCGGTATTGAATTTGGGATTGGCACGGAAGGTATTGGCCGCCACTTTTACCGCTTTTTGATCGTTGGGAGTATATGCGCGAAGCGCGTGCTGAACGCGGTTGCCCAACTGCCCGAGAATAACGGGCGGAATATCGGCGGGATTTTGCGTGCAGAAATAAATACCAACGCCTTTGGAGCGAATAAGGCGGACAATTTGTTCCACTTTTTCGAGCAACGGCTTGGGCATATCTTTGAAGAGCATATGCGCTTCGTCGAAAAAGAAAATCAATTTGGGTTTGTCCATATCGCCCACTTCGGGCAGGTTGTTGAACAAATCATCGAGCAGCCACAGCAGGAAAGTGGTGTAAACGCGCGGCGAATTCATCAGTTTATCCGCGGCTAAGATATTGATAACGCCTTTTCCTTGTTCGGTTTGCATAAAATCGGAAATAACCAGTTCCGGTTCGCCGAAAAACCTGTCGGCTCCTTCACTCTCTAAGCGCAATAGCGCGCGTTGTATGGCGCCGATGCTAGCAGGCGAAATGTTTCCGTATTCGGTGGTGAACTGTGCACGGTTATCGCCCACATATTGAATCATTTTTTGCAAGTCCTTCAAATCGAGGAGCAAGAGGTTGTTGTCGTCGGCAATTTTAAACACCATGGAAAGTACTGCTCCTTGTGTATCGTTCAGTTGCAGCAGGCGTTCGAGCAGTATTGGTCCCATTTCGGTAATGGTAGTGCGGATGGGATGTCCTTGTTCACCAAAAACGTCCCAAAACCGAACCGGAAATCCTTTAAATCCGAATCCTTTTTCGGCTAATTTATAGCTTTCAACGCGTTTGGTAACGCTCTCCTTGTTTCCACCCGCTTTTGCCACACCCGATAAGTCGCCTTTCATATCGGCGGCGAAAACGGGTACACCCATTTCGCTAAAAGTTTCTGACAATGTTTGCAGGGTTACGGTTTTTCCTGTTCCGGTGGCTCCTGTAATTAATCCGTGGCGGTTGGCCATTTGGGGTATCAGGCACACTTCCGCTTCGTCGTTTATGGCTATAAAAGCGCGGTTGAGGTTGTCGAACATAGTTGAAAAAAGTCTTAATTGGTATTGGAAGCAAAGGTAAGAAACTGTTTTGAATTTTACGAATTATTTTTTGCCGTATCTTTTGTGTTTTTTCGACTTCTTTGGGGAGGGAGACGCAAGCATTGCGTCTCTACGTTCCTTTTGTGCGATAGCATCAGACGGGTTTAAGTCCGTCTGATGCATTATCTGCCTGCAGACAACTTTTTGCTTTGCAACAACACCGATTTCAAATCGGCGTGAGCGCGAGTTATTTCTTCACCAATTCTACTCTTCGGTTTTGGGCTTTTCCTTCTTCGGTGGAGTTGTCGGCGATGGGAGTTTCTTGCCCGTAGCCTTTGGCAGAAAGTCTGTCGGCTGCGATTCCCGAGCGAACCAGTTCTTCTTTGACGGTTTCTGCTCTTGCTTGCGAGAGTTTCAGATTATGCTCGGCGCTTCCGGTGTTATCGGTATATCCGTTAATACTTATTTTTAAATCTTTATCGGCATCCATTGTCTTTGCGATTTCGGCAACTGCCTCTTTTCCATCGGCTTTGAGGGTCGACTTATCGGTGTCGAAATTGATGTACAGCACCGCTTTCCCCTTTTCATCCAGCTGTTTTTTAATCTCATCGGATTTTAAAATGCCGATGGTTTGTTCGAACTTTCCGCTTTCTGCAACTACAATGCTGCCAGATAAGGGGGTGGATGCTATCAGAAAAAACACCTCTTTTCCGCCTTGTTTCAGCGCATAAATAATCTGATTCTCGTGATTTCCTTTATGCGAATAATCGTATGAATAATCGGCATTGTTTTTTTCTTTCTCCAATTGTTCAAAGGCATCCCAAGGAATGGTGCCCTCCCATATTTTCTTCGCACCCAAACTCTCGAAGTGCTTTTTGAAAGATTGCACAAATTTGTATTCGTTCCAATCATCGGAGCCTCGATCGCTGTTTGCGGATAAATATTTAACCGATAAACGGCCTTCAACAGGATAAAAACCGCTGCCGGTATAAAATTCAAACAACGAAAAATCCTGTTCTCTTTCACCCGAATAACCTCCGGTTTTCAACCAATCGGGCACGGTGTAATAAGGGAAATCACCCAATTGAGCGCTGGTCTCGGGAATATTTTCGGGATTAAACGATGTGAAACCATCGGAACTTTCATGGTCTTTTGTTTGTATTGTCTCCTCGGTTTGACTTTCATTGCCGGAATCGGCATCGCTTTCTTTCTTTTGATTTGTACAAGATGCCATCAGGAAAAGCGGCACAAAAAATAGAATAAGTTTTTTCATTTTTAATTGCTTTTAAAGTTGTGATTTTATGAATGTTAATTAGAAAATCTATATTGAATTATACGAAGTATATTCTTGCCTTTTCATATTTTTTTATGTGGAAAAGTGAGTTGAGAGACATTATTTATTCTTCCTCTGAGTTTGAAAAAAAATTCAATTGATATTTTCCTTTGTAGTTAATGGGGTCAGGCCAAGTTATATCTGCTATCATCCTGATTCCGAAATTAAACGGATTACTAATCTCTTTGACATCAAAGATTATTTGTTGGCCGGAAACCAATTTAGAGGTAATGCGATTATCTGAAAACTCCCAAGTTCCTTTTATTGTTAGTTGACGGTGTTGTTGGATATAGGTTCGGATTAAAACAAAATCGCCATTAGATTTAAATTGAATGGACATATCATCCATATCATTAAACGCTTCTGTTTCATCTATTGGCACCAAATCTTCATCTATTAGCTCGAAGATGGACACCCATTCTCCTACAATATTTTCTTTAGTTACAGGTAGCTTCCCTTCGTAGTCTTCGTCACTGCAGTTTATTAACATCAATGGCAGCAGTGCTATCATTGCAATAAATACGCGTTTCATCTAATTAAGTTGTTTTTTAAAGTTCATATAATTAATGCGTTGGCAAAATATAAAATTATTTCAATTTGAAAAAAACGAAAAACAGTTTTTCTATTAATAAATCCTAAGCACTACGTTTCCGGTTTTCTGCCCGGTTTCCACGTAGGTGTATGCTTCAACAATTTGGTCTAAGGGAAAATATCTATCGATAACGGGTTTAAACTCTCCCGACTCTGTCAGTTGTTTCAGAAAAACTACATCTTCTTTGGTTATGGCAGGAATTGGAAACAACACTTTTTTACCTTTGGTAAACGCAGTAGTTAGCGCCAGGAAAATGTTTTCGGAATTTTTTCCCAATTCGGTTGAAATATAGATGCCGTTTTCTGTCAACAGCGGTTTGCATTGGCGGAAAGAACTTTTACCTACTGCATCGAAAATAAAATGGAACTTTGTTTCAGTTTGTGTGAAATCTTGTGTTTGGTAATCGATTACCTCGTCAGCGCCAAGCGATTTCACCAGCTCTATGTTTTTGGTGTTTCCCACAGCAGTTACGCTTGCGCCAAAATGTTTGAGCAATTGCACAGCAGCCGAACCAATGGCGCCCGTAGCGCCGTAAACAAGTGTGTTCTGACCTTTCTTTATCCTCGCCGCGCGGATGTGGTTGAGCGCGTAATGTGCCCCTTCGGTAAGTGGAGCGGCAGTGTAGAAATCCATATTTTGAGGTAATGTTGTCAACGCCGAGTTTTCGTCAACAACAATATATTCGGCGTGTCCCCCGAAAGTTTTATCGTTGAAACCGAATACTTTATCGCCAATTTTACAAGAGGTTACGTTTTCTCCTATTTCTTCAACCACTCCGGAAAATTCACATCCCAAAGTTCGATGTTTCGGTCGGAAAAGTCCCGAAAAAAATCGAGAAATAAAATACTCTGCACTGCGAAACCCGCTATCAGTACGGTTTACCGTTGAAGCGTAAACTCTTATCAACACTTCGGTATTTTTTGGAGTAGGTTTGGGAATATCCCTTAATTCTATAATCTCGGGAGGCCCGTATTTGGTGTGAATGGCAGCTTTCATTTCGTTTTGCAAAAATAACTACAAAATGTTACGAAATTATGAAGTTCATCATAAAGAAACTGATTTTCATAATTTGTCCTGTAAAGAGTACTTTATTGAAATGTTAAACTTTTTGCCGAAAAAAGAATATCGTCTATCTTTATGCATTGTAAAATCCGTTAAAATACCGTACTATGAAGTTTAAATCGGTTTTTCTTTTTTTATTGATAAACATATCCTTACACGCACAGGAGGCAATTAGAATTTCACATTATGTGTTCCCTGATTTCCAGCCGGGCGTTGTTTTGCTGAAAAACGGTGTTCGAAATAATGCGAAACTCAACTATAACGCTGCTTCGGAAGAAGTGGTTTTCGAAGACAAAGGTAAAATGTTAGCTATTGGTGATGCTATCTTGCCTCAAATAGATACGGTGTTCATAGGCAACGATAAATTTATCCGATTGAACAATAAATTCGTTAAAATAATGATGATTGAGCCTGAGATAGAGTTGTTTGTTCAACACAGATGCCGGCTGATTCCACCCGGAAAACCGGCGGCTTATGGCGGTACTTCTCAAACATCGTCCACCACATCTTATAGCTCCATTATGTCGGACGGAAAAGTGTACAGTTTGACATTTCCTGATGATTATAAAGTTATACCTTACAATGTTTTCTGGATAAACAGAAACGGAAAGTTGCAAAGCTTTTCCAACATCGGGCAGTTGAAAAAAATTTATCGCGATAAAAAGAAACTTATCGATGATTATTTGAAAAAGAACGATGTAAAGGTAACCGACGAAAAGAGCATCAAAGATGCTGTAGAGTTTATGGAAAATAATTGAACAAATAATATAAACAATTTACAATGAGACGATTAATTATACTTTCTTTACTCGCTTTTTTTGCTGCAAGCAGCATATCGCCACAAGAAAAATATGTGCCTACGGAAGAAAACCTGAAAAACCGTGAAGAGTTTCAAGATATGAAATTCGGCGTTTTCATTCATTGGGGAATTTATAGCATGATGGCTGATGGCGAGTGGATTATGAACAATAAAAACATCCATTGGCAGGAATATGCCAAGCTGGCCGATGGTTTTTATCCTTCGAAGTTCAACGCCCAAACTTGGGTGGCCGATGTAAAAGCTGCAGGAGCGAAATACATTTGCATCACCTCGCGCCACCACGATGGTTTTTCTATGTTTCACACTAAGCAATCCGATTACAATATTGTGGACGGAACGCCGTTTAAACGCGATATTATCAAAGAATTGGCCGATGAGTGCCACAAGCAAGGCATTAAATTGCATTTTTATTATTCACAACTCGACTGGCGTCGTCCCGATTATTTCCCAATCGGACGCACAGGCCGCGGTGTAGGCCGCACAGAGCAAGGAAATTGGGATACGTATCACCAATTTATGATAAACCAACTCACGGAACTGCTGACCAATTACGGCGAAATTGGCGCCATTTGGTTTGATGGACAGTGGGACCAACCGGCCGATTTCGATTGGCGGCTGCGCGAAGTGTACGATCATATCCACAGTATCCAGCCCGGTTGCATGATCATCAGCAACCACCACCTAGCGCCACAAGAAGGTGAAGATGGGCAAACGTTTGAAAAAGATTTGCCGGGGCAAAACACGTCAGGTTATTCCGCGAATGCCGAAATAGGACAACTTCCGCTGGAAACGTGCGAAACCATGAATAATTCCTGGGGTTACAACATTACAGACCTCAATTACAAGTCGGAGAAGGAGTTAATTCAGTATTTGATAAAAGCAGCGGGCAACAATGCCAATTTGTTGATGAACGTGGGCCCGCGCCCCGATGGCACGTTTCCCGACATTGCCCGCCAACGATACCATGCGATGGGCGAATGGCTAAAAGTTTACGGCGAAACTATTTACGGCACGCGTGGCGGCTTGGTTTCTCCGCGAGATTGGGGTGTTACCACGCAAAAAGGAAACACGCTTTACGTGCATATCCTCAATCTAAAAGACAATGCGTTGTACCTGCCCTTGAATGGCAGAAAAGCCAAATCGGCCCGTGTGTTTGTGGATAAAAAACCGCTTAAATTCGCTCAGGACGCGGATGGCATCTTGCTCAAACTCGATCGTGTGCCCGATGAACCGGATTATGTGGTGGAGGTGCAATTGAGATAAAAGTTCGCTTCGCGCAGGTAACGTGTCGTTTTTCTTCTTGTTTTAAACAAACGAAGATAATTTGTTAATAAACAGAATTCATTTACATAAAAGTAGTTAAGTTCCTGTTTTTAACGAACCATTCTTATTCTTTCCTTGTTACGAATTTACAGCTAATGTTTAATTTTTTGAATGTCACACTTATGATATCCAATCCAATGCGCGTGTCCGGCTTGGCGATAATTGTGTTTTTTGCCTTTTCGCTTTCGGCCTTTTCTCAACAAAATAACGCCATAAAAGTAAAAAACTTTGAACAATTGAAACCACTTTTGCATCAGCAGAACGACACAGTGTATGTGGTGAATTTCTGGGCAACTTGGTGCGCGCCTTGCATAAAAGAAGTTCCTTATTTTGAGCAAATTGCGAAGAAATACAAGAACGAAAAAGTGAAAGTACTCATGGTGAGTATGGATTTCCCAAAACAACTGGAAAGCCGGCTAATTCCGTTTATCGAAAAGCAGCAAATGAAAAATGAAGTTATTCTGCTCGATGACCCTCGTCAGAACGACTGGATTCCGCAAGTGGACGAAGAATGGACCGGCGCGCTTCCCGCGACGTTGATTTATAAACAATCCGACCGGAAATTTTATCAAAAAGAATTTACATTGGAAGAGCTGGACCAAGCAATTCAACCGTTTTTGAATAAATAAATCGTTATAATTATCAACATTTTAAAACTTACAACAATGAAAAAACAATTCTTAACCCTAGCGTTTATGGCGCTTTCGCTGGCATTGTTTGCAGCGCAGCCGTTGAAGATTGGCGAAAAAGCACCTGCTTTCTCGTTAAAAGGCGTGGATGGAAAAACTGTTTCGTTATCGGATTACAGCAATGAAAAGGGCGTAATTTTGATTTTCACGTGCAATACGTGTCCTTATGTGGTTGCTTATCAGGATAGAATCATCGCGTTGCATAATAAATTCGCGCCGCAAGGCTATCCCGTGGTAACCATCAATCCAAATGACCCGCAAGAATCACCGGGCGATTCTTTTGAAGCAATGAAGGTGAGAGCCGAAGAAAAATCGTTTCCCTTTCCTTATTTGTTTGATGAACAACAAACTGTGTTCCCGGCTTACGGCGCTACGCGAACGCCCGAAGTATTTTTGCTCGAAAACAAAGGCGGTGAATTTGTGGTGGCGTACACCGGCACCATCGATGATAACTCAAATGATGAAAGCGCCGTTGAAACAAAATATGTGGACGATGCCGTAACCGCTGTGCTCGCCGGCAACACGCCTAATCCTGCTACCACAAAAGCCATTGGCTGTGGAATTAAGGTGAAATAAGATGTTAGACTATTAGATTATAGACGTTCGACTGTTAGATAATAGATTTTTAGACGAATAGAAAAATGCCCTTTATGGGGCATTTTTTATTTTAAACGTGAATTTCTTTTGAGAAAAATAACTGAATATGGTGCAAATCACCGTTACAATCATTTTAGACGGAGTTGGGTAGATGTGTAGCACTTCCACTAACAATTTTAACCCGAAATAGTTAAGCAGTAGATTCACGCCCACCACGGCCATATATCGCACCAATTGTTGTCGGCCACGCAAATCGGAGGCGGTGAAAGTAACGTATTTCTGCAACAGAAAACCTGTGAAGAGCGTAATTGGAAACACAATCAACAACGCGGCGATGTGTGGGCTGATGGACATAAAACCCAGGTTGACAATTTGTTTGCGAAGGATAAAGTTGTAGGTGAGGAAATAAAGCACCCAATCGAACACCAAGTTGGCAGCGCCACTCACGCCATATCTGAAAAACTGAAGGCTCACGAAATGTTTGAAAGGCGGATAAAAAAAATCGATTATATTGCTGATAAACTTGCCTGTAAGTACTAAAAATCGTCGCATTGCTGTTTAACTGTCACTGAATTAATTTAGAATTGCTATGATTCAAGGAAGTAGCGTTTCTAATTTATTTACTTCTTGTTTTAATTGCTGTTTTGTTTTTTCGTCTTTTTCCGATGCGTAGGCTGCCCGCATATCGGGCAGATAATGCAGGTACTGCGTATCGGCAATGTATTTTGCCGCGCGAATTCTTACCGAGGCGTCACCATCGAAAAGCAGCCCTTGAATCCATCGTTTGGCGTCCCATGAATGCTTTGCCTGCAACCAATCCAAGGCGGCTATTTTTTCCTCGGCAGTGCCATACATAAACGTTTCGCGGTACGATGCCTCTTGTTTTAAATCATCAATGGCCATTAAAATTTCCTTGTTGAAAATGTTGGGATTCACCACTTCCGGTTTATATTCTTTTATCGGTAAATTCAGTGTCCAGCGAACCATGCGCGGAATCATCCACATCATTCCCGGTGTTGCTTCGGGGTGGGCAATGGAACTGAAAACACGCCCTTTTCCGTAGGAATTAGCGGTGAAAAACGGTTTATTGTTGGTCATATTTGCCGGCGCGTTGCCTTCTTCGTGGACGTCGCTCTCCATGATTGCCAACGTGGTGTAATTGATTGTATCCGTTTCGTTTTTGACAAATACAGGCCCTTCGTAAAACATCACAAACGAGGTGTCGCGTTCCGCGATTTCAGGAAACCATTGTTTGCCCTCTTCGGTGAGCGTAAATTTGGCGATGCCGTGTCCACGATTATCGTGTTCAATGTCTATGGCTTGCGCGCCATTGAGTTGCAGACAGGCGTAATGGGGTGTGCTGGAGAAAAGATACGCTCCCGCGCAAATACCGACGGCTCCTCCTCCGCGCGCCACAAAATCTTTGAGGCGTTGTTGGTTCTCGCTTCCCAAATTCATGAATTGGCGGCTGCCACTTCCACCGGGAATAATGAGCACGTCAATGGAATCGAGCACGTTGTTGGCAATATCGGCGGTGGTAATGGTGCGAACGTCCATATCCGCGTCTAATTTTACAGCCGCCACCGCTTCCCAAATGCAGGTTTGCGCGCCGCCGTATCCATCGAAAACGGCTACTTGCACTTTATTAATTTTATTTCCATTTTCAGTTTGGGTTTGCGTACATTGCGCAAAAACGAATAAGGCTAAAACGCTGAATAACAGATGTGGTTTCATTTAGTTTGTTTTAAATATTGATACAGATTACAAAGGCAATCGCAAGAAACAATCCGGCAATGGAAGTGAGTTTCAAATAAGGATCGAGTTCCTTGTCTTTTTTCTTAAGAATTTGGGTTAAAATTTGGAGTTGAAAGAGGAAAATTATCGCGTACAAAAACCGATACAACGGCGCTGGTGCGTACATAAAGCTATACAAGAGAAAACAGGCAAACATACCGAAGGTAAGCAGCGTGTGATAAATTTTGGCGTTTTTCAAGCCTAGTTTCGATGCTACGGTAATTTTCCCGGAAGCACGGTCGTTCTCTAAATCGCGCATATTGTTCACATTGAGAATCATCGTGCTGATAAATCCCAACCCCACGGAAGGTAGTACCGATTGAAAGTCAAACGATTGGGTGTGCAGAAAATAGGTTCCGACTACCGCTACAGGCCCGAAGAAAAAGAAAGCGAAAAAATCGCCCCAACCGACATATCCGTACGCGTATTTTCCTAAGGTATAGAATATTGCCGACAGAATGCACACCAATCCCACACCTAACAAAATAAATACCGACGCGTTTTGCACAGCCGTAACAACTAACACCAATCCAATGACCGCGACAATAAACGCCGTTATCAATACCGCCCTTTTCATTTGCGAGGGTGATATTTTTCCGCTTTGCACGGCACGTGTGGGCCCCATTCGCGCGCCGGTAATGTCGGTTCCTTTCAGGTAATCGCCTAAATCGTTGGCTAAATTGGCCAAAATTTGAATGGAAACAGCCAACGTCAGCGCCAACAAAAAGGTGGTGGTGGAAAAGCGGCCTCCGTGCCATGCCAAGCCTGTGCCTAAAATTACACCGGAAATGGCCAGTGGCAATGTGCGAAGGCGAAAAGCGGAGAGCCAGTTTTTAATGTTATTTGTAAAAGATGTCTTCACGCTGGTTCTAGTACGCTCTTGCAAAAATCACTCGTTGCGCTGAAGGTTTTCCGGTAACCATACACTCGCCGGGCGTTTTATCGCCATCCATTGGGATGCAGCGGATGGTGGCTTTTGTTTCGTTTTTGATGAGCTCTTCGGTTTCGGGCGTGCCGTCCCAATGACAAAGCAGGAAGCCGCCTTTTTCGATTTCCTCTTTGAATTCTTCATAAGAGTTCACTTCACGTGTGACCGATGCGCGGTAATCCAAGGCTTTTTTGTAGATGTTGTCTTGAATTTCATCGAGCAGGTTTTTGATATGCTCTTCAATGCCATCGCACGAAAGGGTTTCTTTGGTCAGCGTGTCGCGCCGAGCCACTTCAACGGTGTTGTTTTCCAAATCTCTTCCGCCCATGGCCAAGCGTACGGGAACGCCTTTAAGTTCGTATTCCGAGAACTTCCAGCCGGGTTTTTTGTTGTCGGAATTGTCGTATTTCACGCTCACACCCAGTGCTTTGAGGCGTGAAACAATGCCGGCTACTTTTTCGTCAATCTGCTTTAACTGTTCTGCGTTTCTGTATATAGGAACGATAACCACTTGATACGGAGCTAATTTTGGAGGAAGCACCAGTCCGTTATCATCGCTGTGCGTCATAATAAGCGCGCCCATCAAACGGGTGGAAACGCCCCACGATGTGGCCCATACATAATCGAGTTTTCCGGTTTTATCGGTGAATTGCACATCAAACGCCTTGGCGAAATTTTGTCCAAGGAAGTGAGAAGTCCCTGATTGTAATGCTTTTCCATCTTGCATCAATGCCTCAATGGTGTAAGTGTCGAGGGCTCCGGCAAACCGCTCCGATGCCGATTTCACGCCTTTTACCACCGGCATTGCCATATATTTTTCGGCAAACTCGGCATACACGTTAATCATTTGAATGGTTTCATCAATGGCCTCTTGCTTGGTGGCATGCGCCGTGTGCCCTTCTTGCCAAAGGAACTCGGCTGTTCTTAAAAATAAGCGCGTGCGCATTTCCCAACGCACCACGTTGGCCCACTGGTTGATGAGCAATGGCAAATCGCGATAAGACTGAATCCAGTTTTTGTAGGTACTCCAGATGATGGTTTCGGAAGTGGGGCGAACGATGAGTTCTTCTTCCAGTTTTGCTTCCGGGTCAACCACCACGCCACTGCCATCGGGCGCGTTTTTCAACCGATAATGCGTTACCACGGCGCACTCTTTGGCAAAACCTTCCACGTGGTCGGCTTCGCGGCTGAGAAACGATTTTGGGATAAACAACGGAAAATAGGCGTTCACGTGTCCCGTTTCTTTGAACATATCGTCGAGTTGACGCTGCATTTTTTCCCAAATGGCGTAGCCATAAGGTTTTATTACCATACAACCACGCACGGCCGAGTTTTCTGCCAATTCGGCTTTAATAACCAAATCCAAGTACCACTGCGAGTAGTCTTTGCCGCGCGGAGTGAGTTCTTTCAATTCTTTTGCCATTTTTTATATAGAAATTCTAAAAATATTGATGACTATTTTGTTTTTTTGAGACGTTCGTTTCACATCATTTCTTCTTGAATCCGAGACACAAGTTTGCGTTTTTTGAGACACAAACATTGCGTTTTTTATTATTTTGAGACGCAAGCATTGCGTCTCTACGGGAAATGATGAAACAGTTGTTAATTTAAGTGTGCAAAGATAAGAAATATTTGGGATTTACGATTTAAGATGTCTCATTTGAAATGAAACGTGCCAGACGAATTTCCCAAATCTAAAATCTAAAATCCCAAATCCCAAATTTCCACATCCTAATACGTTTCCCTCACATGCTTCACCGTAACCGGTGTTCTTGCTGCGGCTTTGAGTTCGGGCGAGGTGATTTCAATCACTTTTTTCACTCCCGGCAACAAGTTCACGAAATTATCGGTAAACTTGGCGCCCATTATCGGGATTTCCACAAAAACGTCTTTTGCCAATTTCTCGCTCGTGAGTGTAACGGTGTATTTGCCGTTTGCATATTTCACCGATGTGTTTACCGTGGTTTCCGGCAAGTTCAGTTTATTGGGCCAATAAAAGAAATAATCTTTCGTGGAAATTGTTTTTCCTTTGCTGTCCGTCAGCCAAGCGCGAATCATGGTGTTTGCCTTGTCTGCTTCGGAAACCATTTCCGAAACGTTGAAGGTTTTCACGATGTTGCTGGCGTTGGCTTCGGCCTGTACTTTTTCTTTGAACTCCTTTACCACGCCTTTGTTGAAATCGACTACCTGAACTGTGAGTTGCAAGTTATTTACATTGTGCAAATAATCGGACATGGTGTAGTAATTCAGTTGATTATCAGTGAATTTTACACCCAACGCGAGTGGCGCGAAAACATTGCGCATGCGGTAATGCTGCGCTTTCCAGTTGTCGTAATAATCGATGCTTGCCCACGATACCACCGGCCAGCTATCGTTTATCTGCCAATAGAGCGCGCCCATGCAATAGGGGCGCCCGCGGCGCATGGCTTCTACCGATTCTTCCATGCCGTTGCCTTGCATCACCAGCCCGATATAAACAAAATCTTCAAAATTTTTCGGTTCGTGATAATACATATCCATATATTTTTTGATGAGCGAATTGCCCGTAGAGGCTTTTTGGTGCACTTTCATCACTTCGCTTTCCAGACTCCATTGGTCTTCGGGCGCGAAGGAGCGAATGGTTTTCATTTCGGGGAACGATTGAAACCCAAATTCGCTGGCAAAACGAGGCAAGCGGTCGGCCATGGCTTCAAACGGAAGATGCCCGTACCACAATCCCCAGTCGTGCACGTCGCTGTAAGCAAAAGTTTCGGGTTTTCCCCAATTGGGAATGTAAGGCGAACCGTGAATGTAGCTGCGTGTGCCATCGAATTCGTTTACCAACGAGGGAATCAGTTCGCGGAAGGTTTTGTCGTATCCCTCAAACCAGGCCTGCATTACTTCCGGCGGATATTGTTTGTCCCAGCCCCAAAATTTCAGGCCTTCTTCCACTTCGTTATTCCCGCACCAAAATGCGAGCGACGCGTGATTGCGCAAGCGCTTGATGTTGTAGATAGCTTCCGTTTTCACATTTTCCAAGAAATTGTCGTCGGACGGGTAAGGCACACAGCCGAAAATAAAATCTTGCCACACCACGATGCCTCGTTCATCGGCCAAGCGATAAAATTCTTCGCTTTCATAAATGCCGCCACCCCACACGCGAACGAAGTTCATATTGGACGCTTGCAAATTATCGAAAAATCGCTCGTAATAGGCTTTGTCTTGTTGCGTGGTTAAAATTTCGCCGGGGATATAATTGGCGCCTTTGGCGAATAACGGAATGCCGTTCACTTCAAAATAGAATGATTGCCCGTGCTCGTCCGGTTCTTGAACCAACCGAACGGAACGTAAACCAATCCTTTCCTTTTTTTGAGCAATCCGTTGTTTATTAGCTGATATTGTCACCAAAAAATCATACAAATGCTGCTCTCCCCAATGAACGGGCATCCATCTTTTGGGATTTGCAATTTCTAAAGGAATGGAAACTTTGTTTTTTCCGGGCTGTAGCATTACCTCTTTTGAAACCGATTTTTTCGCTTCGCCTTTTATGCTGTATTCAATTTGAACGGTTGCCGTAACGGGTTCATAAGAAACAGAAAAAACTTCCACTTCGTTCTCAATTTTAGCCGACTGCTCTGTAACCGATATTTGTTTCACATAAAAATCATCGATGCGCGCCGTGTTGTAAAACGTGAGCGAAACCGGTTTCCAAATGCCCATTTGCACAATACGGATACCCCAATCCCAACCGAAATGATAGGGCGCTTTGCGGTTGTAAACACTCAGTTTTTCTTCGCGATGGTCGTTTCCCGCGGGATAATCGTAACCGGCGGACAAGCGGGCGGGCATCATCGATTGAATGGGCGAATAGAAACGGATATGCAAGTTGTTTTCGCCTTCCTTCAATTGGTTTTTTACCGAAATTTTGTGTCCCACAAACATATTTTCCGAACGTAGTATGCGCGAACCGTTTAAAAAGACATCGGCTTGCGTGTCTAAGCCTTCAAAAAAGAGGATGGCGTCGTCGTGAGCAAGTTGCGCGGCAGTTACGGTAAATGTTTTTTTAAAATCCCAGTCTTGGTCTTCCACCCATTGCACCAGTTTTTCGTTGGTTCCGTAAAACGGGTCGGGCAATACGTTGTGTCGGATTAAATCGCGTTGTACAGACCCCGGAACCTCCGCGTCGTACCACGTATCTTTACCGGTTTGCGAAAATTGCCAACCGCTGTTTAACGAAATGGTTTCTCCGTTGTTTTGCGCGAACGCCAAAAACGGCAACAGCAAAAACGCCAAAAATGATAGCTTTCTCATTGATGATTTTATTTTGATTTTAATTGAATATTCCTGAATTCTACTTTCATAGGTGGCCCCATATGAAGTTGAAGGCCAATTAATCCGTTGTTTTTTCTGTACAGTGGGTCGTTATCGAGTACTTCGCTCATTAAAACGCCGTTCACAAAATGTTTCATCGTGTGGCCATCCACTATAAGGTGGCACGCGTTCCACGAGTTTGATTGGATGTGGCTTTTTAATTCAGTTGCATTGCTTGTTTCCACAATTTCAGACTGTGTCCATACGTTGTTCTCCACCAAATCTGAAACCGACAGGTTGCGCAATGAGTCGGGCAGCGGATTCAACACAACCCTTTGTCCTTGATGGGCGATGATGGCGCGGCCGCGCTCTTCGTAATTTTGCCCGGTATATACGTTTCTTCCGTCAATATCAAATTGATAGCCTTTGAGCGCGAACGGAATATCGGGAACTTCTTCGCTGCGATAATTAATACCACTGTTTCCGTCATCGCTAATGCGGTATTCCAGTTTTAGTTCAAAATTATCGGGTTGTTGGCCGTCAAGAATGAGGAACGTGTTGTGCATTAAACTGTTTTCGGGTGTGGTTTCGCCGATAAGGATATCGTCCTCAGCGCGCCAAAAATTGGTATCGCCACGCCACCCGTTAAGCGTTTTGCCATCGAAAATGGACGTGAACCCGTCATCCGATGTTTTATGCTGACAGCCTTGGGAAATAACCCAAAGAATCAATAAGGCGGAGAGATAGATTTTTTTCATCAAAATTTTTATTTGCAAATTTAGTAAATAAACAGCAACTAATGCCATACAGGCGGTGTTATTCAACGCCTTTTTGAGGAAGCATTTTTACTGTCGATGAAAAATCGTACTTTTGTGGTTTACTCTTTTGAATTCATTGCTATGGCATTTTCCAATCAACAATTAGACCTGACACAACTTCCCAAAACAGAAGAAATTGCATATATTCCGGTCGAGAAAAAATACGTAAACGTCCTCTATATCAAATACATTGTTTTATGTGGAATTCCACTTGTGGCCTCTTTTGTAGCAAGCTTTTTGATGAAAGATTATAGACTGGAATTGTTGTGTGTGGGCATTTTCTTTTTCATATTGCTGATTGCTATGATGTTGCTTACCCGAAAAATATACGTGTTTAGAGGATACGCGCTAAGAGAAAACGATGTGTGTTCGCGCAAAGGCATAATTTTTAATAAATACACTTCGGTGCCGTTCCGCCGCATTCAGCACATTTCGGTGGAACAGGGGTTATTTTCTAGATGGTTTGGATTGGCAGCGCTTAACGTGTACTCCGCCGCAGGAACCAAGAACGATTTTGTAATTAACGGAATCACCAAACAACGTGCCGACGAAATGAAACATTTCATCCTTGAAACAATAAAAGACGATGAAACCAATTGATTTCACAGTTGAAAACAGGCTTCCCTTGCCCGCTGTATTTTTTCTGATCATCGTGAGCATACGAAAAATCATTAAAGGGTTTTGGGCTATTGGAGTGGTTTTTTTGGCGCAGGAATGGCGAAATCAATTGGGGTTCATCATAAAAATAGGGTTGGCACTTTTGTTGGTAGTTTTTATCGCCATCATCAGAGGAGTGTTGTTGTATGTGAGTTTCAACTACGTAGTGAAAAACGGGGAGCTTATCGTAAAAAAAGGCGTGCTCAACAAAACGGTGCTTACCATTCCGTTGCAACGCATTCAAAACATTAGCATTACGCAAGGATTTTGGCAGCAACTGCTTCATATTACTACGCTTAGCGTGGATACTGCCGGCAGTGGCGAAAAGGAAATGGAAATTTATCTTGACACGGAAACTTCCAACGCGTTGAAAAATTTTCTGAAAAAATCGCGCGCCGCGGTAATGGATAACGATTCATCATTTACCGAACTCGAAGTACCAATAACGGAAGAAACAGAGCAACAAAAATACGTTTATTCAGCCACGCAACTCGCTGTGGCGGCTATTAGCCGAAACCACATCAAAGGGTTGGGCATTTTCATCGCGGTGGTGTATGCTTTTATTTCGCAATTGGGCGAAATGGTGATGCAAAGAATTTTGGACACCGTGGAACCTGTGATGCTCGCCAACCATTCGGTCCAGTACTGGATTTTTGTTGTTTTTTCGGTGTTTTTCCTGAGTGTGGTAGTTAATTTTGTGCATATCTGCCTCAAATACTACGATTTAACAATCGTCCTTTACAATGACAGAATAAAATACAGCGGCGGATTGATAAAGAAAATGGAGAAAATTATCAATCTCGACAAAATTCAAATCATTCGTGAAACCACCAATCTGTTGGAAAAAATGTTGAATGTTTCATCGATGCGGTTATTGCAATTTCTCACTTTCGGTAAAGAAGCAAAAAGCGAAGTAATCTTTAACATTCCCGGTTTCCTTCACAGTAAAGAACTTACACAGAAAATTTATCCCGGCTTTGCCGAAGAAGAATTTTCCCATTATTACCCGCAAAAAAATTACTTATACAGAAACGTTAATTTTTATGCGTTGTATCCCGCATTAGCCATTGGTTTAACCGCTTTTATTGATCTTAATATGCTTTGGGTGACTTTGTTGTGGTTGATTATCGGTTCGGTTTGCGCCTATTTTCGGTTCAAAAAAAGCAACGCGAAAATAGGAGACGAATATATCGTAGTTTCATCGGGAATGTTGGGCGATATCACCAACACCATAAAAATAAAAAACATTCAGGCCGTTACCTTAAAACAATCCATTTTTCAAAAACGACGAAAAACCGCTTCAATCATCATCGCCACCCGATGGGACCACTTAACCATTCCTTTTGTGAAAGAAACCGCCGCCAAAGACATTTGTGATTATTTGTTGTACAAAATTGAAGCTTGAACTTTGTGAAAAAACAGTTGCTTTTTGTATATTTGCCCGCTTAAAAAATCGTCCGATTAAAAGCAAATCTCACTTCTATGTCAATTACAAAAACTTCTTCTTCCGCGTTTGCCGACTCAAAGCCTCATTATCACATACTAAACGGATTGCGCGGTGTGGCAGCGCTGATGGTCATTT
This sequence comes from Bacteroidota bacterium, assembly GCA_023388315.1. Lineage (GTDB taxonomy): Bacteria > Bacteroidota > Bacteroidia > Bacteroidales > Dysgonomonadaceae > JAEWGM01. Next base: position 21,081 of record JAEWGM010000030.1, read on the forward strand.
GGTACCACGTGTTTGAAGCCTTCGCCACCACTCCTTTCGACCAAAAGTTTAACCACGGATATTTAGCCGTGGACTTCTTTTTCATTCTCTCGGGATTCGTAATTGGGTATGCCTACGATGACCGATGGAATAAAATGGGCATAAAAGATTTCTTTAAACGGCGGTTGATTCGCCTGCATCCGATGATTATTTTGGGAACCGTATTTGGCGTTATCACCTTTCTCATTCAGGGAAGCGAGCAATGGGACGGAACCAAGGTTTCGCTTTCTATGGTGATGCTGGCCATGCTGCTGCATCTTTTTCTTATTCCCGCCACGCCTGGCAGCGGCGCCGAAGTTCGTGGAAACGGTGAGATGTTTCCGTTGAATGGCCCTTCATGGTCGTTGTTTTTTGAATATATCGGCAATATTTTTTACGCGCTTTTTTTGCGAAAATTATCCACTAAGGCGCTCGCGGCGGTGGTTACCGTATCCGGAATTGGGTTGGCGTCGTATGCCGTTTTCAATCTTTCGGGTTACGGCCATTTGGGCGTGGGCTGGTCGCTGGCCGATAACAACCTGCTTGGTGGCTCCTTGCGGTTAATGTTTGCGTTTTCAGCCGGTTTGCTACTGTCGCGTGTGTTTAAGCCCGCCAACATTAAAGGCGCTTTTTGGATTTGCAGTTTGGCCATTATTGTGTTGCTTTCTATGCCCTACATTGGCAATGAAGAAAAGATGTGGATGAACGGTTTGTACGATGCCCTTTGCACCATTTTGGTGTTTCCCGCGCTTGTTTTTTGGGGTGCTTCAGGAAAAATAAAAGGCGAATTTTCCGCGAAAATGTGTAAGTTTTTAGGCGATATATCGTATCCGCTTTACATTATTCATTATCCGTTTATGTACTTGTTTTACTGGTGGATATGGAAAAATGAACTGACTTTCTCGCAAACGTGGCCTATGGCGTTGCTGCTGTTCTTCGGCAATAGTTTGTTGGCTTACATCTGCTTGAAACTTTACGATGAACCTGTTCGTAAGTATTTAACAAAACGCTTCCTGTTGGTGAAAAAATAGGTTGTCCGCCTCGGCAAGTTACGTTTTTCTGTTTACAAAATGACAGTTATTTTGTAAATAAAATGTATTTTTGTGTTACTGATTAGATTTTAGGCGATAAATGAACGTAACTCCCGATATAAACACACTTCACAGGCAATTGTATTTGTTTTTGCGCAAAAAATACAGTTGCGCAGAAGTAGCTGTGCTTAAGAAGTGGGCTTTGCAAAGCGATTCGATAGAGACGGACTTGAAAATCGCGGGCATTGCGGTGAACGAAATAGGATTGAACCAACCCGTGGTTTGCGCCGTTTTGTTGCATAACCCATTGCTTCACGAGAAAATATCGCTTGAGGAGGTAAGAAAAACGTTGGGCGAAGAAGTTGCCACCATTTTGCACGGATTGCAAAAAGTGAATAGCATAAGCGAAAAAAAATCGTCCGTAGAATCCGAAAACTACATCAAACTTTTACTCTCCATTGCCGAAGATATTCGTGTGGTTTTCATTTTATTGGCGCAACAGTTGTTGCTGATGCGCGATGCGAAAAACACCTCGCCCGAAACGCGGTTGAAATACTCTGTGGAATCCACCTATCTTTACGCGCCGCTGGCGCACAGGCTGGGTTTGTATGCCATTAAATCGGAATTGGAAGACCTTTCGCTGAAATATACCGACAGGCAAACGTATGATTATATCGCGCGTAAATTGAACGAAACCAAGCGTTCTCGCGATAAATACATCGAGGAATTTATTGAGCCGGTAAAAGAGCGGCTGCAAAATACCAACCTTACATACGATATTAAAGGACGTACCAAATCAATTCACTCCATCAACAACAAACTCAAAAAGCAAAAAATTGAGTTTGAGAGCATTTACGATTTGTTTGCCATTCGCATTATTTTGGACTCGCCACCCGAAATGGAAAAAGCGCATTGCTGGCAGGTCTATTCCATTATTACCGATATGTATCAGCCCAACCCCAAGCGGCTCAAAGACTGGCTTTCCATCCCCAAAAGCAACGGATATGAATCGTTGCACATCACTGTAATGGGGCCGAATTCAAAATGGGTGGAAGTTCAAATTCGCACACGCCGCATGGATGAAATTGCCGAGCGTGGCCTCGCGGCCCACTGGAAATACAAAGGTGTTAAGGGAGAGTCAACGCTCGATAGTTGGCTTACTTCCTTACGCGAATCGCTCGAAAACAAAGATGTGGATATCAAAGATAAATTAGGCGATTTCAAACTGAATTTATACGATGAGGAAATCTTTGTTTTTACGCCCAAAGGCGATTTGTTTAAACTACCCAAAGGTGCCACTGTTCTCGATTTTGCTTTCGCCATTCACACAAAATTGGGCTCAACGTGTGTTTCGGGAAAAGTAAACGGAAAAAATGTCCCTATCAAGCACTTGCTAAAAAGCGGCGATCAAGTGGCGGTGAACACCTCCTCGCATCAATCGCCTAAGCAAGATTGGCTGAGTTTTGTGGTAACGTCAAAAGCTCGGACAAAAATTCGGCAACTGTTGAAAGAAGAAGCCACTAAGCAGGTGGATATTGCCAAAGAAATGTTGTCGCGACGGATGAAAAACCGCAAAATAGAATTTGACGATCCGTTGCTCATGCAGCTCATAAAAAAGTTAAAATACAAGACCGTTACCGATTTTTATGCCGATATTGCCAATGAAAAATTAGATGTAAATTGGGTAATTGACCGCTATTTGGAGTTGGGTAATAAAGAGGTGGAGCACAGGGATATGTACGTTGCGACGAGTGCCGATAGTTTTGTGTTGAAAGACCCTTCGCAAGAATTTCATAGTTCAGACGAACTCATTATCGATCAAAACCTCACCGGTGTGGATTACAGGTTGGCAAAATGCTGCAACCCCATTTTTGGCGATGAAATCTTTGGATTTGTCTCGTCGCAAGGAATAAAAATTCACAGAATAAATTGTCCCAACGCGCACGATTTGTTTTCCCGTTACGGATATCGTGTACTCAAAGCTCGCTGGTCGGGGAAAGCGTCGGAAGTAGGTAGTTACACTTCCGTGTTGCGCATCATTGGCAACGACCAGTTGAATATTGTGGCCAACCTCATGTCCATTATTTCAAAAGAAAACGGCGTTCAAATGCGCTCCATTTCCATTGATTCAAACGATGGGCTGTTTCAAGGAAACATAGCCGTGATGCTGGCCAACACATCCATGTTGGAGCAACTGATAAAAAAACTGAAAGCGGTAAAAGGGGTTAAATCGGTAACCAGGTTAAATTAAAGAGCCTGTAGCAAATGCTGAACGTAATCGCGTTCAAAATCCTGAGGGCGAAGCACTTCATCGCCATATTTAATCAAATCAATATCAATAATCACTTTGCCCAACGCTTTATCTTTAGGCGACCTTCCCATAGCATGTTCCACCAGTTTTAGCTTGCTAATGATTTCTTCGGGCGAAAGTTCCGATTGAAATACGCCTAAAATATTCCGAAACGGGAACAGGTATTTCTCGTCATAAGGTTCAGACATCACCGATTCTGTGAATGAAATGTCGGGAAAACAATGCGTCAGCATCCGGCGTGCTTTGTCTATATTGTTCTTTGAATATATATTTGATCCTATACTTAATAATATGGTTTGCATAATAATTCCTTAAAAATCGCAATTAAAACTGCTGTTCTGTTTTCAAATTTCATTTGCTTTGGCAGATTCTGTAACAAATGGTTCACGATATTTGTAAATGCAAATATACACATTTTTGAATAAAATGAGATATAAAAAACAAAAACGATTATCTTTGTTTCTTAAACCTGTTAAAAATGAAAAATATAAAATCCATAGTACTCTTTGTTTTTGTGTCGCTTTGTGTGCACTTGGCGGCTCAAACCGAAAAACCTTTGGTGTACAAAATAAATATTAAAGAAAACATTGGGAGCACCACGTGGATCTATTTACAGAATGGGTTGCATGAAGCTTCGCAAAAAAATGCCGATTGTGTGCTGCTGCATATGAATACGTATGGCGGCGGCGTTGCCGAAGCCGATTCCATGCGCACCGCCATTTTAAATTACCCACGGCCTGTGTATGTGTTTATTGATAACAACGCCGCGTCGGCTGGCGCGTTAATCTCCATTGCATGCGACAGCATTTTTATGCGAAACAGCTCCTCCATTGGTGCTGCCACCGTGGTGAGCGGCGGCGATGGCAGCGTGGCGCCCGATAAATACCAATCGTATATGCGTGCCACGATGCGTGCCACGGCCGAAAGCCACGGCAAAGATTCCACCATTCAAAACGGTGAGGTGTATTATCATTGGAAACGCGATCCCAAAGTTGCGGAAGCTATGGTGGACGAGAAAACCGTTATTCCCGGCTTTGCCGATTCCACCCAAGTGCTCACCCTCACAGCGGCTCAAGCGGTGGAACTGGGTTATTGCGACGGCATAGCCGAAAGTGTGCACGAAGTGTTGGTGAACCACTTGGGGTACAGCGATTACGATATGGAAACCTATAACCCATCGTTTTACGATAAAATAAAAGGCTTTTTAACCAGCGGCGTTATTCAAGCGTTTCTCATTATGTTCATCATCGGCGGAATATATATGGAGTTGCATTCGCCCGGAATTGGCTTCCCCACCGCGGTTGCCATTACAGCGGCCATTCTCTATTTTACACCGCTTTACTTGACCGGATATGCGCAAAATTGGGAAGTTATTTTGTTTGTTTTAGGATTGATTCTCATCGTTTTCGAGATATTTGTGATTCCTGGCTTTGGCGTAGCCGGCATTTTGGGCGTTATCTTTATGCTCGTTGGGCTTCTGTTGGCGCTGGTGGGCAATATTCGGTTCAACTTTCGAGGATTGCCCACTCAGGAGTTTTTCCGCGCCTCCATGGTGCTTTTCGCCGGACTGGGCCTGGGTGTCGGGTTTGTAATATTCATTTCCAATCGCATTGGAAAACCCGGCATACTCAGAAAAGTCGCGCTAAGTGCCAATCAGGAAGGCTTTTTCTCTGTTCCGATGGAGCCATTGTCGTTGGTGGGGAAAACCGGTGTGGCGTCAACCGTTTTGCGGCCTTCGGGTAGAGTGGTGATTGACGGAATGTATTACGACGCCGTTTCATTGAAAGGATTTATTGAACAAGGCGATGAAGTGATGGTGAAACGATATGAGAATTTCCAACTCTATGTGGTGAAAATTTAAAACCAAATTTTTGATATGAAATTTGTAGCCATTATTCCCGCACGCTATGCCTCTACGCGGTTTCCCGGAAAACCTTTAGCGCAGATGGATGGGAAACCGATGATACAACGGGTGTATGAACAAGTAAAACAATCGTTGAATGACGTGTATGTAGCTACGGATGATGAGCGTATTTACAACGCGGTAAACGGTTTCGGTGGCATGGGAATAATGACTTCAGAGAGCCACCAGAGCGGTACCGACCGGTGTCGGGAAGCGGTCTCAAAAATTGACAAAAGTTTTGATGTGGTTTTAAACATTCAAGGCGATGAACCATTCATTCAACCGTCACAAATACGCACATTGATGGCTTGCTTCGATTCACCCGATGTGCAATTGGGCACCTTGGTAAAACCATTCAAAGCTACTGATGGCTTCGATGCTTTGTTTAATGCTTCTGTCCCCAAGGTGGTGCTGAACAAAAAAAACGAAGCCGTTTACTTTAGCCGCTCCATCGTTCCTTATATTCGCGATTATCCGCATACAGAATGGTTGGAAAAACATACGTTTTACAAACACATCGGTGTTTATGGTTATCGTGCCGATGTGTTAAACGAAATCACGGCATTGCCTCAAACTTCGCTCGAAAAAGCCGAATCGCTTGAACAACTTCGGTGGATAGAAAATGGGTATGTTATTAAAGTGGGCATTACGGCGGAAGAAACCATCGGGATAGATACACCGGAAGACATGGAAAAAGCGCTGGCTTTTTTAAGGAGTATGAACGAGTGAAGCATCGTTAGAAAATTTTGGTGTACTTATGACAATAAGGCTTGGCTCCTTTATGTTCGTAATATTGTTGATGATAATTTTCGGCTTTCCAGAATGTGGATACCGGTTTAAGCATTGTTGCCACTTTGTAGCCTTTTTCCGTAAGGATACCGATGTACTTTTCGGCCATCGCTTTTTCCTCTTCGTTGTTGTAGAAAATGCATGAAAGGTATTGCGGTCCAATATCAGGGCCTTGTCCATTGGTTTGGGTAAAATCGTGGGTTTCAAAAAACAATTTCACCATTTCTTCGTACGATGTCTCCGATGTGTCATACACCACTTCCGTTGTTTCCAAATGTCCCGTATTTTTTTCGCAAACCTGCTCATACGTGGGGTTTTCAACGTGTCCGCCCATATATCCCACTGCAGTCTCCTTCACGCCTTTGGCTTTCATAAAGAAATATTCCGTTCCCCAGAAACAACCCGACGCGAAATATCCTTTTTTCACATTGGAATTCTCTGCCGGAATAAATTTCATGGAAATGGAATTCACGCAGTGACGGGTTTGTTTGTCTGTAAACCCTTCATTCAGAAAAACGTGCCCCAAATGCGCGCCGCAATTATTGCAGATGATTTCGGTGCGTCGCCCATCGGCATCGCGCACACGCTTCACGGCGCCTTTTATTTCATCGTCGAACGATGGCCAGCCGCAGTGTGACTCAAACTTATCTTCCGAACGGTACAGCGGCGCATCGCAGCGCTTGCATACATAGGTTCCTTCGGCTTTATTGTTCAATAACTCGCCGGTAAACGGCCGTTCGGTGCCTTTATGGATAATAACTCGTTCTTCTTCGGGGGTAAGTGGATTATAGTTCATATTATTGGTTGTTTTATGTTCGGTTTTATCAGTTTTTTGCGCGCACATGGTCAATGGCAGCGCAAATAAAAACACAGAAAGAAAAATATGTTTCATATCTTTAAACAATTTAGTCGCGTTATTGATTGACGCGATTCATTATTTTTATGTAATCGAGAAATTTCCACACACGGCGATGCTCTAAATACTGTAAATTGTGGGCGTTAGCATAGGCTTCCCGCTCAAAACTGATGTTCCGGTAAGCCACATATCTGTCTTTATATTGTATCCACCGAATGAGCCATTCGGTGATGTACCACATATAAAAACCAACCACCAAAAGCTCCGCTATTTGACGCGTGTGAATGGCTTCGTGGTTTAAATCGCGTTCCGATAAAGGCGAAAACTCCTTTCGGGCGAAAATCAACCCAAACAGGTTTATCGCCATAAATCCCTTTACCGGTAAGTGTTTTGTATAGAAAACTTTCACTCTCATTAACGAAATCAAAGATAGCTAAGATTCTACAAATGTTGTATCTTTGCAGCATTAATTAAACAAAACAAAAATAAATTTTTTATGAATATCGATTTTTCTCCAGACCTACCATATAAAGTGGCCGATATTTCGTTAGCCGATTTCGGCAGAAAAGAAATTGACATTGCCGAACACGAAATGCCGGGATTGATGGCACTTCGGAAAAAATACGGTTCCGAAAAACCGTTAAAAGGCGCCCGCATTATGGGTTCATTGCATATGACCATACAAACCGCCGTGCTTATTGAAACGCTTGTGGAATTGGGCGCCGATGTACGCTGGGCAAGCTGCAACATCTTTTCCACCCAAGATCACGCCGCTGCCGCCATTGCCGCCGCCGGCATTCCCGTTTTTGCGTGGAAAGGCGAAACGCTCACCGAGTACTGGTGGTGCACCGAAATGGCATTGCGCTTTCCCGATGGCAAAGGCCCCAATTTAATTGTGGACGACGGCGGCGATGCATCGTTACTGGTTCATTTGGGATATTTTGCCGAAGAAGATGCTTCCACCATCGACAGAAAAGGCAGCAACCACGAAGAACAAGTCATATTGGACACATTGCACCGGATTCTAAAAGAAGATGACAAGCGCTGGCATCGCACCGTGGAAGAGTTAAAAGGAATTTCCGAAGAAACCACCACCGGCGTTCATCGCTTGTATCAAATGATGGAACGCGGCGAATTATTGGTTCCGGCCATTAACGTGAACGATTCGGTAACAAAATCCAAGTTCGATAACCTTTATGGCTGTCGCGAATCGCTTGCCGACGGCATAAAACGCGCCACCGACGTAATGATAGCAGGAAAAGTGGTGGTTGTGCTGGGATACGGCGATGTGGGCAAAGGATGTGCAAAATCCATGCGCTCGTACGGTGCCCGCGTTATCGTAACCGAAATTGACCCCATTTGTGCTCTACAGGCAGCTATGGAAGGCTTTGAAGTAACCACTATGGAAGAAGCCGTGAAAGAGGGCAATATTTTTGTCACCACCACCGGCAACCGCGATGTGATAACCATTGAGCACATGGAACAAATGAAAGACCAATCCATCGTGTGCAACATCGGGCACTTCGATAACGAAATCCAGGTGGACAAACTCGTGAGCTACCCAAACATTGAACATCTAAACATAAAACCGCAGGTTGACAAATACACGTTTCCCAACGGAAACTCCATATTCTTACTTGCCGAGGGCCGTTTGGTGAACTTGGGATGTGCAACGGGGCACCCGTCGTTTGTAATGAGCAATTCGTTTACCAATCAAACGTTGGCGCAAATAGATCTTTGGTCAAATGATTACGAAATAGGTGTTTATCGTCTTCCCAAGCATTTAGACGAAGAAGTCGCACGCCTGCACCTGGAACAGATTGGGGTGAAACTAACAACGCTCACCAAAGATCAAGCCGACTACATCGGCGTAAATGTTGATGGGCCTTACAAGCCGGAACATTACAGATATTAGGCGGTTACACAATCATTCAAAAAAAAGCAAGTTTTTTCTTGCTTGAAAGGTTGCAAAATTAAAATAATCATTTTATCTTTGCACTCGCTTTTGAAAGAAAGCACTTAGGATGATTCGCTAGCTCAGTTGGTAGAGCACATCCCTTTTAAGGATGGGGTCCTGGGTTCGAGCCCCAGGCGGATCACAACCCAACACAACCTCTAAAGTCGTATGATTTTAGAGGTTTTTTTGATATATGGGCGGTTACTCCAAATTGGACAGCTTGCAGTTAAAAAGTTTTCAATCAGAAAAAAGCAGTTTCGATTAATTCGTATTTTTTCCGTGTTTCTTTACTCCCAAAGAATATCCCACAAAAAAACCTTGAGAAAATATCCCAAGGTTTTTTATGCGAAAATTGCATCAATTTCTTTACGCGTTGTACAACGCTACTTCGTCTTCGTCGTAAGCTGCTTTTTTAGCAAAATAAAAGATTGCGAAAGGAACGATTAACAAAATAACTGCCCAAATGATGGTGCTTACTGTGGTACCTTTTTTCATGTTGTTTACATAAATGTGGCCCAATAATCCCTGCACAACTAGTATTAAACCAATTAACAAGTTCATGTTGTTGGTTGTACCCATAAAATATGGAATTGCCAAGAAGGCAACGCCGATAAGCATTACTATGACGCCTGTGTATCTTGCTACTTCTTTCATGTGTGTATATAAATTATGATTTTGATTTCGTTACGCAAATAAACACAAAATTACACAAACAAGGAAATAATTTACCATAAAAATTCCGTTTATCACCAAAAAAGCCAAATGTAGCGAAAAAAAGAGCTTTTTTTATTCGTAATACTATTTTAAAATACTTATTTTTGTGTGTTATCAAATGCAAAGATATGGTGCAAGTAATTAAAAAAGCCTTACGTTTTCTTTATCAATGGGTTGTTTTTATGCCCATATTTATTGTAATAACGCTTTTAACCGCGCTTACCGTGATGCTCATGGCACCCATTTTTGGCAGTAAATATTGGGGATATGTTCCCCCCAAATGGTGGTCTCGGCTCACTTGTTGGCTGGCACTGTGCCGGATTTCCAGCAAAGGGCATGAGCATCTTAACTCCAAGCAATCGTATGTGTTTGTAGCCAATCACCAAGGAGCGTTTGATATATTTTTAATATACGGATTTCTGAATCAAAGCATTAAATGGGTTCAAAAACAGAGCCTTAGAAAATTACCGTTTGTGGGCTACGCGTCGGAAAAAGCGGGACACGTTTTTGTAGATAATTCAACGCCCGGCGCTCGCGCCAAAACCATTGAGCGGGCAAAAGAGCAAATAGTGGATGGCGTATCCATGGTAATTTTCCCCGAAGGCGCCAGAACCATGACCGGAAAATTGGGCCGCTTTAAACGTGGCGCGTATCATTTGGCTAAGGATATGAAACTGCCCATTGTTCCGCTTACTTTAAACGGGCCGTATAATGTGTTGAAACGCCATCATTACCTTATAAATCCCGGAAAACTTGAATTGGTTATCCATCCGCCCATTTCTACGGACAACATTACCGATGCCGATATTCCCGCGCTAATGGAGCGTACCAAAGAAATTATTCACTCCGCATTGTGGGAGAAATACAAATAGCCACCAACACAGCCGCAGAACACCGTATCAATTGGAAGCGAAATACACCTTGATTTCTTGCTGCTATTGTGGCAAATAAAATATTTTCTTGAATTTTGTGTGGAAAGTTTTGTGAAAGTGTTTCTCAGAACCAAACCTCTATAAAAAAGGAATGGTTGTCTCACGACAACCAATCTTCATTGTTAACCTTAAATCTAATACCATGAAAAACACGTTGCAAATATAGACGGTTTTCATGAACCGGCAAACTATTTTGGGCAAAAATACACCCATTTTAACGATATTTATTAGTAGCTGCCTATCTTTTCTTTCTTAACGGGCATTTATTTACAATTGTTAGCTTTCTTAAAGAGCCGTTTGTATAATTAAGGGGGTTAATCGTAAATTTTATTGGCAAAGAAGTTGAGTATGCGCCAGTTAAACCGGTACCATCTTCTTGTAGCCGATTGCTTTCCGCCAAACTGCAAAAGAAAGCGCGATGTTCCCGATCGGTCATTAAAAAAGCCGGTATCCATAAAATCGAAATACTGAAAACCTTCTTCTTCGGCCATTTTCATAGCGGAATAAGTAGTAAAAATAGTGGGATACACCAATTTATATCGTTTGGTTTTTCCCCAAGAATAAAGGCAATACACGGTTTCTTTTTCAAAACCCAATACCATTCCCGCAATTATTTTCTGTTGATAGCGAGCAAACAGAATCTTTCCCTTGCCTTTTTTGATGTAATGATGGAAAAAGTTTTCAAAGTATTTGTAAGGCGGAAACCGATACATCACTTTTTGGTGATTGGTGCTTTCAATGAGCTTATACAATTCCGGTAATTTTTCTTCCGTTACAAATTCTTCCAGTTTAATGCCTTTTCGTATGGCTTTGCTCACTTGATTTTTTCGGGTTTTCGATAATTGGTCCCAAATTTTACGTTTGCGTTGCAATGAGTTTTTTACATTGATCCATTTGATGGAGTAGAATTTATTTTCGCGAAACCCTTTATATCCAAAAATGGCATTGCCAATATTTTCGTAACGAATAAAAAACACTTTATTTTTAACCTCATTCACTAAATGTGTGATGAGTTGATGAAAAAGTTCTATTTCGGGGAGCCCTTCCTCAAAAAAAGCCGGTTGTTGAGAAATGTAGCATCGTTTAAACAGCGAACCACGAAAATATCGGTTGATGCGCATAATAAGCGCGAACATAGCCGCCACGGGTTTTTCATTGTCAAAAGCCACCACCATAAGCGGCGTGTAAGAAGGAATGTCTTTATACCAATCGAAGGACGACGTGTAATGAAAAAAACGCACCTCTTCAAGCGGCGGCAAATCTTCTTTGCGATAATATGTGCGAATATTGTAATTCATTGCTGAAGCAGAAGGAACAAAGTTCAAATGCAAACTTACGTAAAAAAAATGAACTTTTTAATAACGGGAGAAGGAAGATTGCGCTTTCCAGCTTCTCTCGTAAACAAAAAAAGGCATGAGGTGCTCCAAGGAGCCAATAAAACACAGTTTCCTAGGAAAAAAATCACAGTTCTTTCAACCGTTCCAACACATTGAATACAATGGGGCAGGTGGAAGCGTTTTTTATGGACAATGCATAAATCTGATAAAAGTTTTTTCGGTCGGTATGCGGGTATTCCCTACACGCTTTTGGACGGTTTTCATAGACGGCGCAATAATTATCTGAGCCCAGAAAAGGGCAGGGCATGGATTGGAAAACCATATCGCCATCTTCATCGGTTCTCAAGTATTTTTCAATGAAAACGGAAGGTTTTGTGCGCAACGATTTGCTTAACTGATCCACATCGTTTGGCAAAATCATCGGGCCTAATGAGCGACAGCAATTGCCACACGCAAGGCAGTCAATCTCAGCGGATACTTCGCGATGAATGGCCTGGATTTCCTTATCCATTTTCATCAATCGTTTTTTGTTTTTAGCGAAAAACCTTTTCCATTCGGGCGTTTTGAGCGCTACTTCTTTTTGTAATAAAGAAAAATCCATCGCGATGTGTTGTTTTTACGGTACAAAAATAACCTGTTTTGATACGATTTAAAGACAAAACAGAGGAAATAAATCTTAAATTTCGTATATTTGTGTCTTTCATAAACCTAAATTAAAACTACGCATGGCAAAAAAAATTCTTGTGACAGGTGGAACCGGATACATTGGCTCTCACACCGTTGTTGAGCTACAACAAGCCGGATATGAGGTGATTATCATTGATAATTTATCCAATTCAAACGCAGATGTAATTGAAGGAATAACAAAAATTACCGGAAAACGTCCCATTTTCGATAAAATGGATTGCACCGATATGGCTGCGTTGAAATCGCTCTTTAAAAGACATCAGGGAATTGACGGCATCATTCATTTTGCCGCGAGCAAAGCTGTGGGAGAATCGGTTCAAAAACCGTTGATGTACTACCGCAATAACTTGGTTTCGTTGTTGAATTTGTTGGAACTGATGCCGGAACACAATGTAAAAGGCATTGTTTTTTCTTCATCTTGCACCGTGTATGGCGAGCCGGACGAGAATCCCATCGATGAAAACGCACCCATAAAACCCGCCGCGTCACCTTATGGAAACACCAAACAGATTAACGAAGAAATTATTCAAGATTTTGTGCACTCCGGCGCGCCCATAAAAAGCATCATCTTGCGCTATTTCAACCCCATAGGCGCGCACCCCTCTGCCGAGATTGGCGAATTGCCCCTGGGAGTTCCTCAAAACTTGGTGCCGTATATCACGCAAACGGGATTGGGAATTCGCAAGCAATTGAGCGTTTTCGGTAACGATTACGATACGCCCGACGGATCGTGCATCAGAGACTTCATCAACGTGGTGGATTTGGCCAAAGCGCACGTGATTGCCGTTGAGCGAATGCTCGAAGATAAATCTGACGATAAAGTGGAAATCTTTAATCTGGGAACAGGCACAGGGCTTTCGGTTCTGGAGTTGATTGATGTGTTTGAAAAAGTATCGGGCAAGCCGCTGAATCACCAAATTGTTGGGCGCAGAGAAGGCGACATTGAAAAAATTTGGGCCAATCCCGACAAAGCCAACAATGTGCTCGGGTGGACAGCGCAAGAAACCATTGAAGACACCATGGCATCGGCATGGAAATGGCAGCAAAGGCTTAGAGAGCAGGGAATAATGTAAGATATTCAATTCATCGCCACAAAAAAAGTCCGAAATCAACCCATAGATTTCGGACTTTTTTGTTTTTTATGTCAGGCGGACAAGTTTAAAAGTAGTATTCCACAATTAAATAATAACACTCTTTGTTATCCGGCCTTTTTTCAATTTCTATTTTATTTTCACGCGCCAGCCAGCCAACGGCTGTGTACACTTCTTTTTCGGTTAACCCCGATTTTTCCGTCAGTTGACAAATATCCCATCGCTCGTTGTTGTTCAACAAGTTCCAAATAATGCCCGCGTTTGTTCCGATTGTTTTTTTGTTCATTTTGAATCAGGTTTTTAATAGTAAATAACTCCAACCATTATCTCCCTCGGGACGGATAATCACTTCTAATCTTTTCTATTATTAAAACGTTTGCCGATAACGTTTTGTTCGGAAGTGAACGTGTTTTTATGAAAGAAGAAATTGTATTAGATAACCGTAAATAAAATCAAATACAAACATGCCGCCGGCACGGCAAGTAGAAGGCTGTCAATGCGGTCTAAAATGCCTCCGTGGCCGGGAATGAGGTTGCCGGAATCTTTCACTTGGCACGTGCGTTTAATGAGCGATTCAAACAAATCGCCCAACGTACCAAAGAGGGCAATTATCACGCCCAACCCAATCCAAAACTCAACGGAGTAATTGTTGAAAATTCCGGAAAATATATATCCTGCCAACGCGGTAAAAAGAATGCCGCCAACAAATCCTTCGATGGATTTTTTTGGCGAAATGCGTTCAATAAGTTTGTGTTTTCCAATTAACGATCCCACAACATAAGCGCTGGTATCGTTCACCCAAAGAAAAACGAACAACGAAAGCACCAGCGCGTAATGATAGCTTTCCTCAAACACTGTGTGACGGTAAGAAAGCACCATGAGTAAACTCAGAGGGAGCGTAATATAAATATGCCCGAAAAGGGTGTAAATGGTTGAGTGGAGAGCTTCTTTTCGTTTGATAAGGATGGTGGAAATAAACATATACAACAAATACACCAACACACACACCGGTAACACATATAATGTGTACACGTTTTCCAAATATAGAAAAACGGCTATAAAAAGAGCGATTCCCGCAAAAATATTCACGGTTTTATGTAGGTTGTAGGCTGTTTGTTTTTCTATCATCCGAAAATACTCAAACAACGCCAGCCCCGTGATCACAGAAAAAACGACGAGAAACGAAAATTTACCGCCCAAAACACCTGCCAATATTATCGCAATGTAAATAATACCGGCACCGGCGCGCGTGAGTAAATTTTTAATGTTCAACGTTCAGGTTATTTAAAACGTGGGTAAAATGTTTCCTGTTTTTAGAAAACGTCGTTGCTTATTTTTCTTCTTCGGATGCTTTCTCTTCCAATGGCGTTTCTTCTTCCGTTGGTTGCGCTTCTTCTTCAAAATCAATTCCGTGCTCGGTGAGAATATTGTACCACGAAATAAGTTTTTTTACATCCGAAGCATACACCTTCTCTTTATCGTAATTTGGCAAGACTTCTTGCAAATAGGTGAATAACTCGTCGCCGGAAGCCTTTTTGCCGAGAGGAACCTGTTGGCCGTTTTCCTTCTCTTTTATGTTAGTGAAAACATCGCGCAAAGGGATGTCTTCGTCTGTGGCATAAATAGATACATCGCTCAGCGCCACCACTTTCTCATGCGCGTACACGGGAATGCGTTTGCCATCGGAAAGCGCTTCCACAATGTTTAGGTTTTTGTTGGTTGAAATGAGTTTGTATAATCCGGGACGTCCCGTTATCGATAAAATTTTTGATAACATTCTTTTAAGATTTTGTATGAAAAAAATCAACTTTTCAGCCGTGCAAAAATACTCACACTTCATCACATACGCAACTTTAATAACGAAATGTATTTTAAAAATTTCCAAAGATGCTCTTTCGCAACGTTTATTTTATGCAAAATCGACTTCACTTTCAGAAAAATAACGTACATTAGCTCATCAAAACAAAAAAGTGAAAATGAAAACAAACATAATTTTACTGTGTATGATGGCAGCTTTACTCTCGTGTGCCGGAAATTCGGAAAGAAAAAACAAGGATTCACAATCCAACGCCGCGGAGGCCATAGAAACCACAAGTGGCGATATGTTCTTGCTTATTGGAACGTATACCTCCACCCAAGGCAGCAAAGGCATATATGTGCATCGGTTTAATATTGATACGGGAGAGAGCGATTCGGTAAGCATGGCGGAAGTGGCAAACCCGTCGTATTTGGCGCTCAGCCCCGATGAAAAGTTCGTTTACGCCGTGAGTGAAGGCGGCGATGAGGATAGTTTTGCCAACGCGTTCTCGTTCGATAAAAACACCGGCAAGCTCACGCTTCTCAATTCGCAGGCTACGCAAGGCAGTAGTCCTTGCTACATTGTGGTAGATGACAAAGGGAAAAACGTGCACACGGCCAACTATGGCGGCGGAAGCATTTCATCGTTTCAGGTAAATGAAGATGGCAGCTTATCGGCGCTGACTAACTTAATCCGCTTTACAGGGCAAGGCACCGATAAAGAACGGCAAAACGCGCCCCATTTGCACAGCGTGATGTATTCGCCGGACGGAAAATATCTGTTCGCCACCGATTTGGGATTGGATAAACTGTACCGATACAGTGTGAACGATGGGAGCGTTTTTGAAGGCCAACCCTCTTTCTCGCAAGGCGATGCTAAGGCATTCGATGTTCCCGAAGTTACCGGCCCGCGCCATTTCGCTTTTCACCCCAACGGGAAACACATGTACCTGTTAGGCGAACTATCGGGCGATGTGCTGGTGTATGATTACAACAATGGCGATTTGGAATGGAAACAAACCGTGAAGTCCGACACGGTGGGAGCGCGCGGCAGCGCCGATATCCACGTGTCGCCCGATGGCCGTTTTCTTTACTCTTCCAACCGTTTGCAAAACGATGGCATTGCTATTTTCTCCATCGATGACGCCAATGGAACATTAACAAGGGTGGGGTACCAAACTACCGGAAAACACCCGCGCAATTTTGTTATCACGCCCAATGGCAAGTTGCTGCTGGTTGCGGCGCGCGATGACAATAAAATTCAAGTTTTCTCCATCGATAAAGAAAGTGGAACATTATCCGATTTAAGGAAAGATATTTTAATTGATAAACCGGTATGTTTAAAACTTGCGGAGTGGCATTGAGCGGTGGGCGTTGAGCATTGAGTGAAGCGAATTCCAATTCGCTCATCGTTGTGGTGCACGGACGACGAGGTGAGAGTTTTGAGTTCTGAATTCTGAGTTTTGAGTGTTTAGAGTTTATAGTTTTTGTAGCCGACTTCCGTTTTCTGTCTTCGGACTTTCGACTTCCCGCATCCAATCTTCACACCCTATAAATTTTGTCGCAGTACTTAGCTACTTCAGGATGGTGAGTGATAAACAACACCGTGCGGTTGCCCATGTGTTTTTTCAGGTTTGTGAGAAAGGCTTTTTCAGTATCAGCATCCAATGCGGAGGTGGCTTCGTCTAACAACACTATTTTTCCCGGACGCAACAACGACCGCGCAATGGCAATACGTTGAGCCTGCCCCTCGGATAAGCCCGAGCCGCCTACTCCGAGCACCGTGTCAAGTCCTTCGGGCAGATGTAATGCAAACGAGGCCGAAGCCACTTGAAGAACTTCGGCAAGCATCTCATCATCGGCGTTGGCATTGCCGATTAAAAGGTTGTCGCGGATGGTGCCGCTAAACAACGTGTTTCCCTGTGGGACATACACAAAGTTTGAACGGGTAGCCGGGTTCACTTTAACGGTTTCGGTATGGTTGCGTATCGAAATCTTGCCGTTATCCGGTTCAATTAAAGCGAGGATTAAGCGAAGCAAGGTGGTTTTTCCCGCACCGGTTTCGCCCATCACAGCAATCATTTCGCCCGGTTTCGCTTGCAGCGAAAAGTCTTTTATCACCGGCTGGCTTTCGCTGCCATAGGCATAAGTAACGTTGTTGATGTGGAGCCACACATCCCCCTTCAAGAAATGTTTATCTACCGTTACTTCGGTTTCGAGGGCATTCAAAAAAATCAACCGCTCGCTGGCCGCTTGGGCGGAAATTAATGTGGGAAACAACCGCATTAAATCATACAGCGGGCGCTGTATTTGGTTAACCAATTGAAGGTAGGCGGTAACGGTACCAAAAGTAATGGTTTTGGCAGCAATTCCCCAAGCTCCCCAAATGAAAGCGGTGATGTAGCCGCCGCTAAAAGCCAAACCCGACACAAACCGCGCCCACGCCGAAACAGTGGTTCTTTTCTCTACTTTGCTTTTTAATTCACTCTGAAGTATACCCAAACGCACAATTTCGTTTTCTTGTCGTTCGTAGGTCCTAACCACCAACTGGTTGAGCAAGTTTTCTTCCATCATAGAGGTGATGGCGCTCTCGCTCTCTTTAATTTGGCGCGTGTAATTTCGTAGCTTCACATAATAAGGTTTGCTGAAAAAGAGCAAAACAGGCATGGATATGCCCAATATGAGTGCCAGCATAGGATCCATCAGCAGCAGGATAGCAAATGCTCCCAGCAGCTGCAACAATGAAGTTATTAACAACGGAATGGTTGATATTAAGGTTTTAATGATATCGTCGGTGTCTTTGATAATGCGCGTGAGCACGTCGCCACTGTGGAGGGAATTTAGTTCGAGCCATTTGGTGTAAAGCAGGTTGGAAAACACTTTTCGGCGGATATCGTTTCCCACCTTCACTTCCGTTATGTTGGTGTATCTTACTTCCAATACATAAAGCAGTATTCTGAGAAGCGTGAGCAATACAAGTATGGTTGAAAGAAGGAGCAAAGAGCCCTGCTTGTCGCCGGCTGCCACATCTATTACCGCTTTTAACGCCCACACAAAAGTGAGCGAAACGGCTACGTTTAGTATGCCGATAACTAGGATTCCCGACAGCGCCTTTCTGTGCCCGATGGAAATAGACGACAAGAATTTTAAAGAAGCACGCATTTTACCATTTAACTATTAATTTCATATTGGTGTATATTTTGTTCATCAGCAATGAGGAAACATGGGCGGGTGCCAACGGTTTAATTTTTCGCTTGCGTTTTGCCGTGCACCTAAAGGTGTACCACTTTCTGTGCCACTTGTTTATGAACCTTTTATGTTGAAACAGGGCATACCCGAAGCTGCCTCCGATGAAGATGTCCTCCATTACCATATCCACATATTCGCTTTGAGTATCAATGGCGAAAGGGAACATGCGTGGGTCGGCGCCTAAATACTTCACGGCTACCGACGCAAATACCTGCATAGCGTTTAATAACCCGATTCGGGTTGCCAATTGGTTGAACTCTTCTTTGTTTATGTGCCCCGAGTACGCGTTCCAAAAGAGTACCCAGTCACACAGCTGCCTGATGCCCACGCCCAGGTGGATGAAATGATGAAAAAGGTGTTGAAAGATAAAAAACGCGTTAAAGGTATGGGGCAACACACGAACGGATACCCCTTGAATGGTAACGGCCGGAAACTCGTTGCCGGCAATTATTTCGCGCACTATCTCGTTTAACAGCCTGTCGTATTTAGCTATCCCGAAGTAGGAGACGTATTTATGGTTTTCTACCAGTGTGTCATAATACTCGAACTCTTGGTGGTGAATGTTTTCGGCTCCCATTTCAAAACCTTGTTCGCGCGCCCAATTGTTTGCTTTTTCATAATCTCCCGGGCGGTATAGAAAAACGTCAATATCGCCGGGAGTGCGGTGGCGTGGGTTGGGGTAGAGCAGGGCATTGCCTTGTCCTTTTAGCAGTACAAAAGGGCAGCCCACACTGTTGTAGTTTTCAGAGAGTTGTGCCAATATTGCGTTCACCCGTTGGTTTGATTTCTCCACAAACTCGGCCTGGAGATGCAATTGGTACGCTATTTTCTTTTCGGGGCGGAGCGTTGGGGGCAGCATCATCATGCCATCATAAATGAGCGCGTTCACTTTTTGCATCGACGCCAAGGCGCTTATTTCTTCCCATACGGGAGTGCCGGTTTGTTGGAAAAGGTTTTCCCGCGGCGCGCGGTTCCAAAGGGCTGCCGTTAAGAGTTCCAGAAAAAGAGTGCGCGCGTTTTCCATATTTCAAATGGTGCGAAGATGATGCGAAGATAAGTTGTGGCAACGTTACTCAATTACCGCAGCTTCTTTCAACTTCTCAATTAGGGATTCGGCGTCGGCCAAGGCTTCTTCCTCGCTGATGCCGTACTCCCGAACAAGCATATCCTTCCAAATAAGGGGCGAAAATTCTTTGTTTGAAAGGCTGTGGCTAATAAGAAACTCTGCCGATTGGTTGAGTGTGATTACACGTGTAAAGTTCACATTGCCGGTGTCGTTTGACACCAGTACGCGCTCATCGCCAATTTGTTTAATTTGAATGGTTGGTTTAAATTTCATTGTGTTATGTTGTTGTGCCGTAACCGGCGGTATATAGCCAATAATATTCGTCGTAAGAAGCCGTGCGAAGGCCATAGCCGTTGGGCGGCTTTCCACGCCAATGAATTGGGGGTATATGTTTTGCCTTTGCGTTGCAGCGCCACGGCTTCCGCCAATACCGATGAGCGAGGGCACGTTTCGCGCGAGTAGGGGTTGCCATCGCCCCGAAGGGTTACTTTGTCGCCATGCACCCGTTCAATTCTGTGCAGGTAATGCGCTTGCTCGTTAACGCGGGCTACCACCACACGCCCTTTTTGCAGTGATTGGGGCGTGGCTTTCACCAGGGTTACCACATCGCGCCCTCCTACAATAAAAGGCAACATGCTATTTCCTGTTATGGTGGTCTGCATATACTCCCCTTCTTTCATATGGGTTAACAGCAAAACATTGGAAAAGGTTCGTTTTTTGCAGATGGTAACAGGCATATTTTTTATGATGTATGTGTTTGCCACAAGTGGCATGGATAATTGTTCACGCCAATGAAAATACCCTCTGCGCGGATTGAGGTGTCGATATCCAAACGGATGGCGCGGTTCTGTGTGCCCGTTTGATGCCATCCATTAATAATTCTTCGGTTAGCCTGACGGCCTTCTCATCGGGGCGGCAATTGAGCCGATATACAGGTACGCGTTGTAATATGTCGCTCAGGGTGTCAATGGCCAATTGTTTGTTGCTGGCATCGCTACGCATGACGCTGGTTGATTGCAACAGCGAGCCAAAAGCTTGCACGCCCTTTTGCTCGGTGAGCCGGTTGTGGGGATGCTGATACAGATGCACAAACGCCACCACCTCTGCCGAACGGTTTTTGTAGCACGGTGTTTTGCCGCTCCATGGTGTGCCAAACACGCGCACGGTGTCATCGTCGCATAGGCGCACCACGGGTTCGTCATCGTTTAGCAGAGAGCAGCCGGGTACAAATTCTTTCCACAGGCGGCTGTGAGTACTTTTTCCCGTACCGCTTTCGCCCAAAAACAAAAGGGCCTTGCCATTTTTCTCTATAACCGAGGCGTGCATCTTTACTGTTTTGTGTGGCGCCGCCGCCATGCCAAAGGCTACAATAAGGAAGTTGTTGATAAACTGTGCCTCTTCTTGGTTTACCAAAGATAAATCGGTGCACAAATATTCCCACCCGTGTGTGGCAAACAGTGTGTGGGTGCGGTTGAACAACTGCATGGTAACAGTGTGCCCGCCGCGGGTGGTATATACTTCGTAACGGATGCCGTTCCAAGTAAAGCTATCGGCGCGCGCGTGACGAGGAATGTGCAGTGGCACATCGCCCGAAAAGCTGAATAAACCGGGCACTTGCGGTTTAAATTTCTCACTATACGAGTGAGAAGGCGAATGGCACCTAAACGGCTCAAAATTGGGCAGTAACGCCGCCGTTGCCCGTGCGTTGGACGTTTCCACGGCAAGCGAATGCCCGGCTATGGTGTAATAAAGTTGGCTCATATGTTTCTTATTTTTATCCCTCATCTAATTTTCACCCGTCCTCTTCCTTGGCCTTTTCCATAGGGAGAGGGCAATAGGACTTCTTTATTGCTTTGGACAAGGACTAGGTACGTCCGCATTCTTCACTTCTATACTTCTCCACTACTACTATCCCGCCCTTTCAGGGCTTGCTTTTGGTGGTTGTCATACAAACCCAAGGCGTTGCCATTGGGCTGAGTTAAGTATGGCTTTCAGCCAATTTTCTCGACTTCTTATATTGTCGTCAATGCCCAAGCATCTTGCCGACATAACCCGTCAGGCCGGTAATCGGCCAGACGGTTTGTCGCATTCTTCACTTCTCCACTTCTTCACTTATTGTTTTTGGTGCGGTAATTCAGACGCATTCAACGCGCCTCTACGGGGTTGCCCCCTTCTTTACTGGTTGGGGGAAGGGGCCGGGCGCGTCTGTTGATGCCTTACGCCATCATCTTACACCCATTACCCATCACTAATTAAAACGGTTCCACGAACCTGAGCCGCCAATCTCCACTTATTTCAAAAAGCTCCAAATACACATGATATGTATTGCCTGTTTCAAACATAAATCCAGCGGATAAATTATTTACTGAAACTGCAGCAAACGAACCATAATGGTAATCATAAATACTTGCGTTTAATTCGGGTAGTTCTATGCTTGGTTTACTCATTACCCAACGATATACCACCATGGATTCACCAGCAGGTAGGTCAGGCAAGTAAAGTTCTTGATCAATTCTTCTCTCTGTATTTCCATATATAATATGGGATAAATTATTTTCGGAAACAGGGAGAGTAGCAAAAACATGAAACGAACCGGAATAAAACAATTCGTAACCATATCTCCCTATTCTTATATGCAACGGATTCTTATTTTGTAATCGACGATCAAAATAGAATGGCTCATCTAATTTGTTTTTTAGATGGAGGGCTACAACAAACCCCAGATGTTCAAGTTCAATCTCGCTGAGGGTTGCCACCGTAGCGTTTTCTTGTGTAGCCCGAAGTATGGGACGGATTCTGTTATCCCCATCTTTATCTAACCTAAAACAATAATGTTCTTTACTTTCCGGTATGTACCTGAGTGTGCCTTCCTCAAAATGGCCGCCGTTTTGGTTACTTCCGTCTGTTTCTTGGTAAATAACCCCCAGCCTAAAGGTGGCGTTTGTAGGAATTTCTTCGGGCAGGCTAAAGGCAAACCTGGCGGTTTTCCCGTTACCATCAGTAATGCTTGACGGTATTATAGTGGCGTCAGCATAATAGTACCTGGAATTGTATGAAAAACAAAGCATCAGTTTGTCGTCATTTTCCCAATAGAGCTGTATGGCGTGAGCCGGGGTATCGCTGTCTTTATGTAACGATATGCGCGATTGCGGGCCATCGTTGGGCAGGGTTGCCGCCACGGTTATAATACGCGACTCTCGCGTCTCGTGGTTTTCACCCGCTTCGTCTTTGGCGCAGCCGGTCATTAATAGCGTCAATGCCGCGAAAAAAGAAAATATTTTGTATTTCATAATGTGTAATATATAAGTTGGTTGTTTTTAAAATTTATATTCTTAATCTCTGCTACAACGGGATTACTACTCCCGGCATATCGGGCAACTCTTTGGAAGGCGGTGTAGGCGTTTCCTTTTTCAGGGTAATATAATTTTTGTATATTGATTTATTAACGCCGCTTCCAAATTCATAGGTAATGGTAACCTCCGTATCCGCATCAAATTTTTTACGCGTAAGCGTATAGTGCGATCCGTGATCGGTAACCTCTATAAAATCGGGAGCATTGCTAGTAATCTTGTATTCCGATGTGGGCACAAGCGTTTGGGTATCTTGAACTCTATATTTATTAACTTCAGCGTCATATTGCTGCTTATTGGCGGAATAATAAAAATCTATCTGCAGTTTTTTATGCCCCCTTTTCCAAGTAATATAGCCGGCATTAGAAATAACCTCATCAAGTTCCTCGGGAGAAGGGTCTGTCCAAAGTCCCCTTAAAAAGTCGCGTCGCCAAAAGGTAGCACTTGCCTCCGCTCCATTGGGCAACTTACCGGTAAGGGTGTATTCTAAATTGTGCCCAAATCTATATATATGATCTTTTGCCACCCAATTGGAAAAAACACCCCAGTCGTTGGCTCGCAATTCGTTTAAGTATCCAGGATCAGAGTTGTTCACTCTCCAATTAATTTTAAAACGATCGGCGTTTTCCGGCAAAACGCTTAGGCCAATATCGTTCACTTCTCCCAGCCTGGTATAAAACTGTTTGTTTTTTATAATGATGGAGATTGGCTCCACGTCGGGGACTCCCCTAAAACTGCACTTATAAACACCATCAGCGTCAACTTCAGCTTGAGCATAGAGGTGGTACGCCTTGCCAACTTCCAGCGGTTCGCTCCGGGCAGGCAAGGTGTTTTCAGAGTATATCGGGTTCCAAATAAAATGAAAATCCATCTTTAACCGTATTTCCGGTGGAATGTTGCCGTTAGGCCGGCCCCAAGTTACCGCGGCTTTTTCCTGGTAGTTTGAAATATTCACAACATTAAAAAAACTATAACTCGCACCCTGCGAAAGGTGTATGTCGCCGTTAATAAGGTCATAGTGGGGGATTTTAGAGTTATCTTCACTGTAGTACATAAACCCGACGCCTTCCTCTGTAGGTATCGCATGGCACTCGATTACCTGTAATTCGCTGTGAGTGTTTTTAATGTGTACTACCTGTAAGGTTCCTAAATGCTCAAAAGTAACGGCGGTGAGCGGTACTCCGGCATTCACCTCAGCTTTGAAAAACATGGGCATATCAAAGGTTTTAATATATTCTCCTCCAATAGATCCAAATTCACCTGCAAATCTTTGGTTTACATCCACCAGTATTTTACCGGCTTCCACTTTCCCATTAGTGCCGTGCACACCGTAGAGGGTGTAATTGTCTGCGAGGTTTATGCCTATAACTTCCGCGGGAATAACAAACTTGCCGTTTTTGCGATCGTCAGAAACACTGATTGCCACTTCGGGCACTTTAACAATGGCGTCTCCCTGTTTAAAATAGAGGTCTAACGTTTCACCCTCGGGCTTCCAAAAAACATCGATATTTTTCGTGTTGGGTTCAGGCCAAATATAAGCTTTTGTTTTCGCGGCGTTGTCGGGAACGGATACAGTTACCGTTTGCGGTTGGCCGAGCTGTTGTGGAAAGCCGTCGTCTGTTGTGGCGCAGCTTGCCACGATAAGGGCAATGGCTGCAAGGATAAATAATTTGTAATTCATAATTCTAATTTCTAATTTTTAATTTCTACCAATTCCGTCCTGGCATACCGGGTAGCGGATCGCTCACCGGACTTCCTCCCAAAATGTTTTGGGTTAGTTCAATGTCGATGATTTCAATGTCGGGCGCGGTATATTGTTTAGCCGCTTTGTTTTGTGAGGCTGCCTTTTTGGGCATACCCACATGTGTTTGATTGTTTTTGTTCATTGCTTTTCTGTTTTAAAAAGTTTATTTATTTGCTTGTTTTATAACGCACCAGTTAATTGTTTTCTGTTTCTGTGTTGTTGTATTGGTTCACTATTTTTACCTTTACGCTTTTAGCGGCGTTCACCATTTCCTGTTTTGGAAAGAAACGTATAACTGGTGTTTTCAATATGGCGGCGGTAACTTCTTGTGGGGTGCCTACCATTTGTGAGCCAACCACTACTTTTATCAGTCCCAAATCGCCCAAATCTACTGCCGCACCTTGTTGCAAACCACTGTTTACAAACTCAGCCAAGGTGGTGAGGGCATTGCGCACATCGCCCCGCGATAACGATGTGGCTCGCACAATTTCATTTTCCAGCTGGCGTGGTGTAATCCGCTGCACGTTTTTTGGCAAAGCGTAATACATTGTTTGCCCTTTCTTTTCGCCAATGGGCATAACACGGTTTTTTACTTCAAAGTCAATCATACTGTTTGTTGCTTTATATGGGTTATTTGATTATTACCTGTTATTTTTTCTTGTTAATCTCCTTGTCCACGTTTTTTGATGTTTCACCGGGAGGTCAGACGGTTTGTCGCATTCTCCACTTCTCCACTTCTTTACTTCTTCACTTCTTGTTTTTGGTGCGGTAATTCAGACGCATTCAATGCGTCTACGGGGGTATCCAGTTCTCCACTTCTTCTATTTTCTTCTCCCACATCATTCTTAATCCTCCTCAGAATTTAGCGTTTATCCTTCTCAGGGAATGGCTAATGATCGTTCTCGGAGAGTGCTTTATTCCTCTTTGGCGATTAGCCGCTATTCGTTATGGAGCTTTGCTTGTCTTCCCTTAAAAGAACTAAGTCAAAAGTAGGGTGGTTTTATAAGAATCACTTGTATTATCTGGGCAAGAATTTGTATAAATCACGCATTAACATTTGGGGGCATTTGTATTATTTGCGCATGAAAAGAGGGTAATGAGCTGTGGGTGAGAGGGTAATGGTGTGAAAGTGGGGGCTTAGGTGAGTGGGAGACTTTGTGAGTGAGGAGCGGTGCGGAGTGCGGGGGATGGGAAGTCGGAGTTGGTTAGATTGGTTAGATATTTTAGATTTACGATGTTAGATCTTTGATGTGCTGGATGCTGGGTGTTGGGTGCAAGGGGAGTCGGAAGACGAAGTAGAGAGTTTATAGTTTGTAATGTGGGAGGCCCGAAGACCAATGACGGAAGTCCGAAGTAGGGCTATCAACTACAAACTTAGAACTCAAAACTCCCAATTCTCACCTTTTCATCCGTGTACAATAACGTTAAGCAGGTTGGAATTTGCTTCACCCTTAGCTCAACGCTCAGAGCTCAACGCCTAAAGAACGGTTGCAGGGTCGCTCGGGTGAGCTGGGCAATGAGCGTTGAAATTGTAAAGGCGACAATCCGATGTATTTTTTAAATGTGCGTGAGAAATAAGACAAGTCATAAAATCCGCAGGCGTCTGCCACATCAGTAACGGTTTGTGAGGTAGTTGAAAGCAATTTGCAGGCGTGGGCAAGTTTTACTTGCGTAATATAAGCCGAACTGGCATATCCGCTAATGGCATTAAGTTTGCGATTGAGCTGTGAGAGGCTCATGGAGAAATGCTCGGCAAGGAAAGACGGTGTGAGGCCTTCGCTTCGCATATTTCTGTGAATAAGATCGTTCAATTTCAGAATAAAAGTGTCGTTTTCCGTATCTATTATGTGGTTTCGTTGGGTGCCGGCTTGTATTTCGTTTCTGAACTTATCTTTCATCAAGCGTCTGTTTTCCAACAGTTTTTCTATGCGCACTTGCAGTTCTTCGGGCTGAAACGGCTTGCGTATATAGGCGTCGGCGCCGCAACGCAATCCTTCAATTCGGTCTTCGTCACTGCTTTTTGCAGTGAGCATAATCACGGGAATGTGATTGAGCAATAAGCTTTCCCTAATCTCGCAACACAGGCGGTTACCATCTTTCACGGGCATCATCAAATCGGTAATCACCAAGTCCGGAACGTATTCTTGCGCCATTTCCCATCCTTCTTGTCCATTTTTGGCCATTAATACGTTGTATGAATTACCAATAACCGTTTTTATATACCAGGCCACATCCCTGTTGTCTTCTACCACCAAAATAACCGGTTTTACCGTTTGTGGCAAGTCAGATGGAAGGGTTTCTGTTTCTCCCGCTAATATTTCATCGTGGATATCGGGCAGGAAGGATTGTGGCGTGATGTGTTTTTCCGTTTGTTCTTGATATTGATGGCCTATGGGTAGGGTGATGGTAAAGGTCGCGCCTTTGTTTAACGTGCTTTCCACACGGATGGTTCCGCCCATTTTTTCTACCATCATACGCGTAAATGCAAGTCCTATACCGCTGCCCGCATCGTTTTTGGCATAGGGGCTTTGGTAGAAAAGTTCAAAAATGTGGGGGAGTTCTTCGGGGGCGATGCCTGTTCCGTTATCCGCCACGCGAATGTTGAGTTTTTGCTCGTTTCCACTTTTCCAAACAGAAAGCTTAATTTCGCCTCCTTCTTGGGTGTGTTTAATGGCGTTTGATAGTAAGTTGCTGATAATCCTATCGATATAAAAAGGAATAAAATCCATGTTTTGTGTGCTGAGGCCTGAATAGAATACAATTTTCCGATTTTTGCTTTTGGCATATAATTCAAATCCTTCGGCACTCATGCGCAAATAAGAAACAATGTCGCCATATTTCCATTCCGGCGTGTCTTTTCCGGCTCTTATTTTGGCGATGTCCAGCAGTTGGTTTACCAAAGAAAGCAGCCTGTTGCTTTGACGCTCAATGGCATCGGTTATCATTTCTTTTTCTTTTTCGGGAAGATTTTTATCTTCTCTAATTTTGCGGTTGAAGCCTTGTATGACGGTGAGTGGGGTGCGAAACTCGTGCGTGATGTTAGTGAAGAAATCGGAGCGTGTACGTTCCATTTCGCGTAGGATTTTGTTGCTTCGGGTGCGTTGCCGGTAAGCGTAATAAAACAATGCCATAATGAGCACTGAAACCGCCAACACCAGCCACGTGATCAGGATGGCGTATCCTTTTTTCTGTTCGGCTAATTTGTTTTGTATTTCCATTTGCTCAATAAGACGTGTGCTTCGGTTCTGTTCGTAACCCACCCGTATGTCTAAATATCGGTTGGATTTCTGGATGCCTTGCACGCTATCTTGCATTTGAGTTTGCAGCATATAGTTTTGTAAAGCCGATTGATAGTCGCCTTGACGCACATCGCGATCGTGTTTCAGTTGATATACTTTGCCCAAATGTTCGGGCGAACTGATGGTATTGGCCGTATTTTCCGCTAAATGGATGTAATGGTCGAATTCTGTGTGGTTGTTTTCCGCCAAATGAATGCGGGCAAGCGAAAGGCAAGCTTCCAGCCAGTGCCATTTGTCGGCAATTTTGTCCATCAACTGATATGCTTGCAGGTATTGCTCTTTGGCTTGGGTGTATTGCCCTTCTTTTTCATGCAGCGCGCCAATGTGGATAAGGCACAAGCCAATACCCATATTAGATTTGGCTATTTTGTTGTGTTCTAATGAGCGGTTATAGTAAACGAACGCGGAATCTATTTGCCGCCTCCCCTCAAAAATGGCGCCCAAGTTGGCATAATTAATGGCTTGCCCAATTTGGCTTTGTAGTTCAATTTCGTCCTTAAGCGCCATTCTGAAATATTTCTCCGCATCTTCCAGATATCCCAGCGTGAGGCTCACATTGCCAATGCCGTTTAGTGCCACAACGCGGTTTTTCATGCCCGGCCCGGGAATGTTTGCTTGTGAGTAGTCCTCGGCATAACTTAGTGCCTTAAAATGATATTCCGATGCTTCGCCTTGCGCCCCTATACGCCGGAAATCGGTTCCTAAGTTGTTGAGTGCCTGCACTATTTCTACCGTGTCTTTTAATTTGAGGGCTATGGCCAATCCTTCTTGGTGGTTATGAATGGCTTCTGAGAAACGCGCGTTTTCCCGCAGGTACAAGCCCAGCTGCTTGTAGCACAGCATTTTACCTAAATCGTTTTCCTCTGCTTGAAATTCGCTAAGGAGAAGTTTAAGTGAATCTTCGTTTTTATTGCCGTAGAGTTTATTGGCAAGCTCCTGTCGAAGAGCTTGTTCATCTTCTAACTGCTTGTTTGATGAGATGCAACAAACCGCCACGGCTACAAAGGCAAAGCACACCAATATTTGTGCAAATACTTTGTGATAGCGCCTGCGCGGCTTGTGTGTTTCTACTTTTTTTTGACGAAAGCACCGCATATACCCATCTTTAGTTTTTCGTGTGTATTATTATGGGTCAAAGATAGT
This sequence comes from Bacteroidota bacterium, assembly GCA_023388315.1. Taxonomy (GTDB): domain Bacteria; phylum Bacteroidota; class Bacteroidia; order Bacteroidales; family Dysgonomonadaceae; genus JAEWGM01. Next base: position 50,355 of record JAEWGM010000030.1, read on the forward strand.
TAAAATAATTTATAATTCGCAAAAAAAGAACAGGGTTTTTAGCGTTGTGCGTTGGATATTAGGTAAAGCGAATTCCAATTCGCTTATCGTTATGGTGCACAGACGACGAGGTGAGAGTTTTGATTTCTGATTTCTGAATTCTGAGTTTTGAGTGTTTAGAGTTTATAGTTTTGTAGCCCGACTTCCGTCTTCCCGCACTCCACACTTCAGATCCAAAAAATCTAAAATCGTAAATCCAATATCTGAAATATCTAACCGTCTAACCGTCTAACGTTCCCTGTCACCTCCACATCATCATCCCGCCTTTAAGGTTGTAAATTTTCTCAAATCCTTTTTGAGCCAGAAGAAGGGCTGCCTGATAGCTGCGTGCGCCGCTGTGACAAAAAACGGCAACGGGGCGGGTTTTGTCAAGCTTTTCGATTTTCTGTTTAAAGTCGCGTGCGTAAATGTCTGCTAATTGCGCATGTTGGATGGTTCCACCGGCGTACTCTTCCGCTGTGCGCACATCCACCAATTGCACTTCCTTGTCGGCAATGATGGTTTTAAAATCGGCAGCGTTAACGGATTGTATGTTGTTTGACGCGTTTTTAAAGAATGAGAATATAGACATTTTTATTTGGGTTTTATTGTTTATTAAAGTCGTTTTATGAAAAAATTATTTACTGATATACAAAGTAATGCAGCCAGTTTGTGAATAAAAGGTTTGCGTGACTTCTCCACAAAACAAGTGGCTCATTGTTGGGGTCGTTATCGCGATAATAGTTTATGGGGACACCCACATTTTGCATTCCTTTTTGCTTATCCCGAACGTATTCATCGTGCAGGGTGCGCGGCGCATATTCCGAATGTCCGGTTACATAGAATTCACGATGTGTACGCGACGCCACAATGTAAACACCCGCTTCTTCCGATTCCGAAAGGATGGCAAGATCGGGATGTTGCAATATTTCGTTGGCATACACCGTTGTGTGACGGCTGTGCGGGGCGTAAAACTCATCGTCGAAGCCACGGAAAAGCGGATGCGATTTTTCATTTGCCGTATGTTTGAACACACCGAATACTTTCTTGTCCAACGCGTATTTTTGTACGCCGTGGAAATGAAATAGCGCTGCTTGCGCCCCCCAACATATGTAAAATGTGGAGGTTACATTGGTGCGCGACCAATCTAAAATCTGTTTCAATTCTTCCCAATAAGTTACTTCTTCAAAGGGAAGCATTTCCACAGGCGCGCCGGTAACGATGAAGCCATCGTAACGGTTGTTTTTAACGTGAGAAAAGGTGGTGTAAAACTTTCGGATGTGCTCAATGGGCGTATTTTTGGGCGTGTGGGTTTCCATTGCCATAAATTCAACGTCAATTTCCAGCGGCGATGTGGAAATCAGCCTAAGTATGTCCGCTTCGGTGGTAATTTTTATCGGCATCAAATTAAGTACAAGCACCTTCAATGGCTGCTTGTGAGAAATGGGACGCAACTTATCTTCCACGAAAATATTTTCGCGTCTCAACAGGTCAATTGCAGGAAAATTATGTGGTAAATTTAGGAGCATATGGGCAAAGGGGCGTGGTTATTTCAGAACAATTTCTTCTTTACTGATTTTTAAATCGCAATAATGGCATTGCAGCACCACTTTTTCTTTGTCAACCACTTCAAAGCGGGTTTTCATCGGCTCGTTATTGGTGATGCATTTGGGGTTGTTGCACTTTACAATTTCGATGATTTCGTCGGGAAGCGTTACCTTTTTCTTTTCGATAACTTCGTAATCCCTTATAATATTCAACTTCACGCTGGGTGCAACCAACGCGATGCGGTTTATTTCATCTCCCTCAAAAAATTTATCGGAAACTTTAATGATTCCCTTTTCGCCCATTTTGCCGCTTCTCAGGTTATTGCCAATGGTGATTCGGTTATTGAGCTTTTCTAATTGAAGCAACGTGACCACTTTAAACAATTCCTTTGTGGGAATGTGGTCGATGGCTGTTCCGTTTTTTAGTGCTGCTACTTGTAGTTCTTTTCCCATAATCTTTTTTATTAACCTTTTATTAACTCTCAATTCCCATTAAGTCGCAAATAATTGCCTGGCGTGTGAAGAGCCCGTTCTCGGCTTGCTGAAAATAATATGCTTTGGGGTTGTCGTCAACATCCTGATTTATCTCTTTTACACGCGGAAGCGGATGCAAGACTTTCAAATTATCTTTTGAATTTTTCAACATTTTGTTGTGCAAGATATACACGTTTTTCACTTTTTCGTACTCCATTAAATCGGTAAAACGTTCACGTTGTACGCGGGTCATATAGAGGATATCGGCAGAGTCGATGGCTTCGGTAGAAAAATCGGTATATTCTTTATAAGGGATGTTTAGTTTATCGCAAAACAGTTTATATTTTTCAGGAATTCTCAGTTCTTCGGGCGCCACAAAGTTAAACGAAGGGTTAAAATGCGACATCCCCTGAATGAGCGAGTGCACCGCGCGGCCATATTTCAAATCGCCCACAATGGTAATGGTGAGGTTTTCTAGCGTGCCTTGCGTTTCGTAAATAGTGAACAAGTCCAGCATTGTTTGCGTGGGGTGTTGGTTTGAACCATCGCCGGCATTGATGATGGGCACGGGCGAAACCTCCGACGCGTAACGCGCCGATCCTTCCAAATGATGCCGCATAATGATGATATCAGCATAATTTCCCACCATAATAATGGTGTCTTTCAGCGATTCTCCTTTGGCGGAACTGCTGGTTGCCGCATCCGAAAAGCCCACAATTCTTCCCCTGAGCCGGTTTACGGCTGTTTCAAAACTCAAACGCGTGCGCGTACTGGGTTCAAAAAACAGGGTGGCGCATACTTTGCCTTGCAGCAAGTCGCGGTTGGGATTGGCTTTGAATGCCGTGGCATTTTTTAAGATTCGCAAAATGTCATCTTTGCCGTAATCGGTAATGTTTACTAAACTTTTGGGCTTCATAAGGAATGAACAATCTGATGTTATCCTGCAAAAATAACTAAAATTGAAGTAATAAGTGTATGAAGAGGAACTTTATTTGTTATTGAATAACCATATGGTTCAATCACAATTAATTAACAGCAAAAAAGAATTCAACACTCGCAAGCTTATTGCTTAGGAGTGTTGAATCATCGTGAGTTATGAAAAGAATAGCTTTGCTGTTAGAACGACCACTCTTCCGACGTTTTGGCACCTTTTGTGTTTACCGGAACCGAAGTTTTTGTTTTAATTTTTGAGGTGGTGGTGTTTTGCACGCCACTTCCTTTATAATGCTGCATTACTCTTGGCATAATGTTTTGAATTTGCGCGATGCGGTTGGCATCGGTAGGGTGGGTGCTCAAAAATTCGGGCGGCCTTCCGCCTTGTGAACTCTGCGCCATTCTTGTCCAGAATGGAACAGCTGTTTGTGGATTGTAGCCGGCCATAGCCATAAAGATAAGGCCAAGTTCATCGGCTTCGTACTCCTGTTTGCGAGCGTAAGGCAACATCACACCCAATTGCGCGCCAAGGCCGAATACTTGTTGGCCCAATTGTGCGCCAACGGAGCTGCCTAGCAATCCGCCGGCAACGGCACCGCCATATTGTGCCAACATTTGTTGGCTGATGCGCTCTACCGAGTGTTTTGCCACCACGTGCGCTATTTCGTGGCCAACCACCACGGCCAACGCTTCTTCGGATTGGGTAACGGGCAGCAGCCCTTCAAAAATTACAATTTTTCCGCCCGGCATAGCGAAAGCGTTAACGCTCTTGTCGTTCACGAGATTAAACTCCCAAGCATATTTTTGCAATTCCTGTTCGTAGCCGTTGTTTTTGAGAAATGTTTCAACGGCATTCGCAATGCGTGTTCCCACTTGCTGCACCATTTGCGCGTTGGCAGTATTCCTCACCACGGGTGCTTGGCTTATAAATGCCTGATATTGTTGTAGGCTGAGAGCAATCACCTGCTCGTCCGATACAAGTTGAAGCTGTCTTCTACCCGTAAGCGGAACGCTTCCGCAAGAATAGAAAAACAGTCCAATAAAAAGAACGATAAAGGAGAATTTCATCGTTTTGGATGTACTTTTCTTCATAGTCAGTTTTGTTTTGATTAGTGAAATAAAATAATAAAAAAGTGTATTTTTTGCCTTATGGCTTTTAAAATTTTCCTTACTCATGTATTAAACAGTTTTTTAAGAAAGTAGTTTAAAATTGGTGTACTTTTTTTGATTGCAGGCCAAAACGCTGTTTGCACACGGCAAATAGCCAATGGCATGGTAATTGAATATGCCGCTGTTTTTGCCGATACAATCCGCAAAAAGTTTTTTGCAAATCCGTGCAAAAATCGCTATCTTTGGAAAATTTTTCAGCAGAACACCAAAGGGAAACAAAACCATTAGTCTACCGAGTAAAGTGACGCGCTTTATGTTTATTCATATAATGTGACTGTATGTCTCCTAAGAAAACAAACGACAACGATTTTAAAAAAGAAGATACATTTGAAGAGGAGGAAGTAACCAAAAATGCTTCTTCTTCAAAAATACCTGTGAAGTTGGGCGACGATACCACGCTCAATCTCTCTAAAATGTACCAGAATTGGTTTCTGGACTACGCTTCCTATGTGATTTTGGAACGTGCCGTTCCGCATATATCCGATGGCTTGAAACCCGTGCAACGCCGCATTTTGCACGCCATGAAGCGCATGGATGATGGGCGATACAACAAAGTAGCCAACATCATCGGAACCACTATGCAATTTCACCCGCACGGCGACGCTTCCATTGGCGACGCGTTGGTGCAACTGGGGCAAAAAGATTTATTAGTCGATTGTCAAGGAAACTGGGGGAACATCCTCACAGGCGACGGCGCCGCGGCGCCCCGATACATTGAAGCGCGTCTCTCGAAATTCGCGCTGGAGGTGTTATTCAATGCCAAAACAACCGAGTGGAAGCCATCTTATGACGGGCGCAACAAAGAACCCATCACCCTGCCCGCCAAGTTCCCTCTGCTTTTGGCGCAAGGCGCCGAAGGTATCGCCGTGGGGCTTTCCTCAAAAATACTTCCGCATAACTTCAATGAGTTGTGCGACGCGGCCGTGGCGTATCTGCAAGAAAAGGAATTTACGCTTTATCCCGATTTTCAAACCGGTGGTTACATCGATGTGGAGAGATACAACGATGGCGAACGAGGCGGTTCCGTGAAAGTGAGGGCAACCATTACCAAACTCGACAACAAAACCCTTATCATCAAAGACATCCCATTCGGCAGAACCACGGCAAGCGTGGTGGAGTCTATTCTGAAAGCCAACGAGAAAGGGAAAATAAAAATCAGAAAAGTTGACGATATCACCGCGCAAAACGTGGAGATTCAGGTGCAATTGGCATCGGGTGTGTCGTCCGACAAAACCATCGACGCGCTTTACGCCTTCACCGATTGCGAAATAAGCATCTCGCCCAACTGTTGCGTTATCGATAACGACAAACCTTACTTCCTGGGCGTGAGCGATGTGCTGCGCACGTCGGTGGATAACACCAAAAACCACCTGCGCTTGGAGCTTGAAATAGACCGAAGCGAAAAACAAGAAGCGTTACTGTTCGCGTCGCTTGAAAAAATATTCATTGAAGAGCGCATCTACAAAGACAAAGAGTTTGAGAACGCCAAAAATATGGATGTGGCTGTGGCGCACGTTGACAAACGCCTTGAGCCCTACAAACCGCAATTTATTCGCGAAATTACCCGCGATGATATCCTGCGCCTGATGGAAATTAAAATGGCGCGCATTCTCAAATTTAATTCCGATAAATCGGAAGAACTCATCGCCAAGCTCAAAGAAGAAATTGAAGAAATCAACCACCATTTGAATAATCTCATCGATTATACCATTTCGTGGTACCTGATGTTGAAAGAAAAATACGGCAAAAACTTCCCTCGCAAAACGGAAATTCGCAGTTTTGAAAACATTGAGGCGGTAAAAGTGGCCGAGGCGAACGAAAAACTCTACATCAACCGCGAAGAAGGCTTCATCGGAACGGGAATGAAAAAAGACGAGTTCGTGTGCAATTGTTCCGATATTGACGACATCATCGTTTTCTTCAAAGACGGGAAATACAAGGTAGTGAAAGTGAGCGATAAAATGTTTGTGGGCAAAGGCATTCTATATGCCAACGTATTCAAAAAGAACGACAAACGCACTATCTACAACGTGATATATCGCCACGGAAGAACCTCGCCACACTACATTAAACGGTTTTCCGTAACCGGCGTTACGCGCGACAAAGAATACGACGTAACCCGGGGCAAAGCCGGTTCGCGCATCGCCTATTTTAGCGCCAACCCCAACGGCGAGGCCGAAACCGTAAAAGTAATACTGAAACCCAAACCGCGAATGCGCATTTTGCAGTTCGAAAAAGATTTTAGCGAAGTGGATATCCGAGGCAAGCAGGCAATGGGAAATATTTTAACCAAAGCCGAAGTGCACCGCATTCAATTGAAGCAGAAAGGTGTTTCCACATTGGGTGGAAGAAAAGTGTGGTACGACCCCGATGTATTCCGTTTGAATTATGACGGAGACGGAAAATACTTGGGCGAATTTCAAGGCGAAGACCAAATTTTGGTCATTTCAAAAAGCGGAAATTTCTACGTTTCCAATTTCGATTTAAGCAATCACTTTCCTTCCGATTTGCTTCATATTGAGAAGTTTGATGAGCACAAAGTGTGGTCTGCCGCGCTGTTCGATGCCGACCAAGGTTACGCTTATCTCAAGCGTTTCACGTTTGAACCATCGGAACGCGTGCTGAATTTTATGGGTGAAAATCCCGATTCGCGGTTGTTTTTAATCACCGACCAGGTTTATCCCAGAGTAAAAGCCATTTTTGGCGGCGGCGACGACTTCCGCGAGCCGTTGGAAGTGGATGTGGAAGAGTTTATCGGCGTAAAAAGCTATCGTGCCAAAGGCAAACGCATCTCCAATTACGAAGTGAAAACGGTGGAAGAATTGGAGCCAACCCGTTTCCCCGATCCGGAGCCGGAAAAAGAGGAAACCATGAAGGTGGATATCGAAGACGATGATGAGGAAATGTCCGATTCCGATTTATTAGACGAAATAACCGGCCAAATGAAACTGTTCGATTAAGAAACTGCCGATGACTAAAAGAATTCCCATATTTTCGGCGCTATGGCTTTGTTGCATAAGCATTGTTTTTTCGCAACAAAGCATTGAGCCCACGGCAATGAAGCCCGCGAACCAAGCAACGCTCTTTGGAATTGGAAAATCTTATTTATACGACTCCTATCTGTCGCCTCTGACATACGATGGATTGGCTCTTTCGTTAATGCACGAAAGAATGAACAGAACCTCACTTTTCAACGAAAAACTCTTAAGTCAACAGCAATTTCACATACAAATTGGCATCACGAAAAACCCAACGGCATCTGCCTCAGAATATTACGGAAACCTTTATTATCATTTTCTCGGTTTATACCCCATTGTGCAAACACAAAACTTTCGCTTGTTAGGTGGAGGTGGGGCCGAAGCCGCTTTGGGCGGAATTTACAATGCGCGCAACTCCAATAACCCGGGGTCGCTCAAAACTTCTGTGGATTTAAACGCTGCCGCAATGGCAACGTATAATTGGCGTATTTTCACCTTTCGTTGGCAACTGACCACCCCGTTGGTAGGCGCGTTTTTCAGCCCCGAATACGGCCATTCTTATTACGAAATTTTTACGCTGGGCAACAACAAAGGCACCGTTCATTTCGGTTCGCTTCACAATCGGTTGGCGTTGCGAAACTACTTCACGGTGGATATTCCCATTAAAAAAGTAACGCTGCGCACCGGATATTTGGGCAACTATTACCGAACCAACGTAAACGAATTAACAACAAAAATAAGGTCGCACCAGTTTATGGTGGGATTTGCAGTGGAGTCACTCAACTTTGGTGGAGAAAATGCGCGTAGAAGTAAGTGGCTCAACAGTGTATATTATTAAAAAAGTAACTTTATGAAATACAATTTTGACGAAATCATAGACCGCAAAGGCACCGATAGTGTGAAGCTGGAGAAACTGGAAGCCCTGTTTGGGCGCGATGATTTATTGCCGCTTTGGGTGGCCGATATGGATTTTCTTTCGCCTCCTGCAATCATCAACGCGTTGAAAAAGAGGGTAGAACACGGAGTTTTTGGCTATACAGTTGGCTCCGACGCTTATTTCGACTCCATTATTAACTGGCTGGACAGACGGCACAATTGGCACGTAAAAAAAGAGCATATCTCATTTGTGCCGGGCATTGTGAAAGGAATTGCGTTTGTGCTGGACGCTTTAACCGAAAAAGGAGACAAAGTGATTATCCAACCGCCGGTGTATCATCCTTTTAAAATGGTAACCCAATCGTTGGGCCGCATTGTGTTGAACAACCCGCTTATACTGGAAGACGGGCAATACAAAATGGATTTTGAGGGATTAAAAAATATTGTGGACAAAAACGATTGCAAGGTGCTTATCTTGTGCAATCCGCATAATCCCGGCGGAAGGGTTTGGTCGCCCGAAGAGTTAACGGAGTTGGCCGAGATATGTTACCATAAAAACATTTTGGTTATTTCGGATGAAATTCACAGCGATATGGCGTTGCCCGGCTACAAGCACACGCCCTTTGCTTCCGTTTCTCACAAAGCCGAAGATATCAGCATCACGCTTATGGCGCCCAGCAAAACGTTTAATATCGCGGGCATTGTAAGTTCTTTCGCCGTGGTTCCCAACGACGCGCTTCGTGGAGAATTCTTTAGTTTTCTGGAACCACGAGAACTTTCACAAGGAACGCTTTTTGCCTATACCGCCACACAAGCCGCCTACGAAGAGTGCGACGATTGGCTAGACGAAATGATTGAGTACGTGAATGGAAACGTTCTTTTTGTAAACCAATACTTACAAGAGAATATCCCTCAAATAAAAGCCGTTATGCCGCAAGCATCGTTTCTCGTTTGGCTGGATTGCAGAGAACTTAACTTGTCTCAACGAGAGTTGATGAAACTCTTTGTCCACGACGCGCATTTGGCGCTCAACGACGGCACCATTTTCGGCAGAGAAGGCGAAGGTTTTATGCGTCTCAATGTAGGTACGGCGCGTTCCGTCATCGAAAAAGCTCTTAATAATCTGAAAAATGCACTTCAAGCATAAACACTTAGCGCGGTTAGGTTGTTATAAGCAATTCACCGCGTTTTAAAAATAAATTTCAATCACTGTAAAAGTAAAAACAAATGAAAATTTCTGAGAATAAATATGTTACGCTCGCTTACGATTTAAATGTGGGTGAAGGCGATGAACGAGAATTAATGGAGCAGGCAACTACCGAAAATCCGTTGGAATTTATCTTCGGCACCAATTCTATGCTGGAAGCTTTTGAAGAGCAGTTAAATGGGTTGTCTGAATCGGATAAGTTTTCGTTTTCGCTTACTCCGGAACAAGCATATGGCGACTACGACGAGGAGAAAATTGTAGAACTCCCGAAAAATATTTTTGAAGTAGATGGAAAAATAGATAGCAACTTGCTCATCGAGGGAAACACCATTCCCATGATGGATTCATCGGGAAACCGATTGATGGGCGCCGTGGTTGATATTAACGAAAGCACCGTTACGATGGATTTCAACCACCCATTAGCAGGAGAAACCATGCATTTCGATGGCACGGTGTTGGGCGTTCGCGAGGCATCGGCCGAGGAAATTGCCGCGCTCTTCTCAGGTGGTGGTGGCTGTAGCGGCTGCTCTTCCGATGACTGTGGCTCCGGTTGCGGATGCTCATCGGGTGGCGATTGCGGCCCGGGATGTAATTGCTAACCCATCGAAAAAAAACAATTAACAGGCTGTATTAAAAGCAACAACACGCATCGGTTTGTCCTGGGGTGACGAACAAATAGCGCTGCTTTTAATACAGCCTGTTTTCATTATAACTTCGTTTTGCTTATGACGTTTCTCATTCGAATAACCAACTTGATAGATTTGCCGGTTGTGATGCAAATATATGAAGCCGCGCGCCAATTTATGCAAGCCACAGGAAATAAAACGCAATGGGGAAGCAGCTACCCGTCAGAAGCGTTTATAGTGCAGGAAATAGAGGCCGGGCACAGTTTTGTTTGTGAAAACACAGACGGAGAGATTGTGGGCACATTTTGTTTTATCGTGGGTGAAGACGAAACCTACAAAACCATTTATCACGGCAGTTGGTTAAACAACGCGCCTTACGGAACGCTGCATCGGATAGCTTCATCGGGGAAGGTAAAAGGCCTTGGCAAAGCCATTTTAGATTGGTGTTTTCTTCAATATCCAAGCATTCGCGTAGATACGCACAGAAACAATAAAGTAATGCAAACGATATTGAAGCAATATGGTTTTCAGTATTGTGGCATCATTTATCTTTCCGATGGCTCCGAAAGATTAGCCTATCAAAAAGTAGCGAAAAAGGCACGTTTGGGCTACTAAATTTTTAAAATCAATGAACTTTTTTAAACATAATTCTGTTTATAGAGTGTTTAAGAAACAGAAATCAAAAAGTTATATTATTTTTAAAAAGAGAAATTATGAAACAATTATCGAAAGTAACCAAAACATTTACGCTTTTTATTTTTGGATTATTGTCATCTGTAGTAGCGTTTGCTCAAGATGAAGGCCCCTCTTTAGACATTAATGTAAATACAAACGAGGGTGGCGCATTTTACACTCAAATTTGGTTTTGGGTGATAGCAGGCTTGGTTTTTATTCTTCTCTTAGTCGCCCTGCTCAGAGGTGGCGGTGGAAACAAAGCCTAATAAAGAAAAATAAACTACACTATGGCGAAAGCTGCCGGCAGTTAATGTCGGTGGCTTTTGTTTTTTGTGGAGATATTAAATGTTAGACGATTGTTAGATTTTAGATGTTAGAGGCGGTACGCGGAGTAGGGCAGCCCCCTCATCGATATAAAATCACCCCCGCCACGCCAGAGAGCACAATTAACAAAATGGGATCTACTTTTCTGATGGATGCGATAAAGACCGCTCCGAAAATAATCCAGCTTTTATAGTCGATAAAGTTGTGGTCGTCAATGAGCAAAAGGGCGGCGGAAGCGATCAAGCCTATAATCGCAGGTTTCAGTACCGACAGAGAAGCCTGCATCCACGCGTTGTTGTTCAAGCGAGCGAAAAACGCGCAAACAATGGTCATCAAGATAACGGACGGAATACTCACCGCGATGGTACAAATGGCCGATCCAATAATGCCATAAGATGTGCCAAACCCCATATTGGTTACCACAGAATAGCCGATATAAGTGGCTGAGTTAAAGGCGATGGGCCCAGGCGTAGCTTGTGAAATGGCGACAATATCGGTGAAATCGGCTACCGAAATCCACTGATGCGCGTCCACCACTTCGTATTGAATAAGCGGCAACATGGCGTATCCGCCCCCAAACCCAAAAAGGCCGATTTTTAAAAACGCGACAAATAAAGAAAAGTAAAGTTCTAATAGTTCCATGCCAGTTCTAACGCTTGAATTTTTTTCTTACAAACGCAAAGTGCAAAATCCCCAACAAGATGGAAACCAGTACAATATAAATGGGCGATACGCCCAAAAGCCATACTGAAAGGGCAACAACAACCGGAATCCACATATTTTTCCAATTCACTTTGGCCGCTTTTCCCAAATTCAACAACGGTGCGGCAATCAATGCCACCACGGCCGGGCGAATTCCTTTAAATACTCGCTCCACCACCGGGTTGTCTTTAAATTGCACAAAAATTATCGCGATAAGCAGAATAACAATAAACGATGGCAAAATAACCCCGATACCCGAAAACAAACTGCCTTTAAACCCCATTCTTTTGTTACCTACAAACAGTGCCGTGTTTAAGGCTAGCGGTCCGGGCAGGGATTGAGCTATGGCCAAGGTATCTATAAACTCCTCGTCTTGAAGCCAATGGCGTTTGTCCACAATTTCGTTTCTAATAAGCGGAATCATGGCATATCCACCGCCGAAAGTGAACGCTCCCAGTTTAAAAAAAATAATAAATAATTCCCAATATTGTTTTGCTCTGCTCATGTGTATCAACTAAAAAAAGCAGATTGCCAATTGATGTAATCTCCTGAAAATCTGCTTTTATAAGAAGCCGCATCGGCGGAATAATTCGAAACTCCCTATGACAGGATTTGAGTGTTCCGGTATCTTTGTAATCCACTGTTAGTCAGAGACGTCTTCCCGAAGGATGTGGCCCGCCATTGACACCAAAAACGAGTCTCGGTTTATAGAATGTAATTGATGAGTTTCCCAATCGACCAATGCGGCAAAACTCATTCTTTTTATATTTCAAAGATACAATGTGATTATGATATAACCAAATATTTTTACAGTTATTTTTATAAATTCTTTCTATCTCATTTTGGAACTCAGAAAATCAATTTATTAATTGTTTTTGATGGTTTTGGAAACCTCTTCATCGCTTAGTTCGTGATTGATTAAATCGCCCGCCAAATATTGGTCGTAAGCGCTCATATCAATCATTCCGTGCCCCGACAGGTTGAATAAAATGGTTTTATGTGTTCCTTCTTCTTTCGCTTTCAACGCCTCCTGAATGGTGGCGGCAATGGCGTGCGTAGATTCCGGCGCGGGCACAATGCCTTCCGTTTGCGCGAATAATACGCCTGCTTCAAATGTTTCAAGTTGCTTAATGGCCACCGCTTCAATAAGCCCGTCTTTAAGCAATTGGCTCACAATGCTTCCCGCACCGTGGTAGCGCAAGCCGCCGGCATGGATGTTGGCAGGGGTGAAGTTATGCCCCAAGGTGTACATCGGGATGAGCGGCGTGTAACCGGTTTCATCGCCAAAGTCGTATCTGAAAACGCCTTTTGTTAGTTTCGGACACGATGCCGGTTCGGCAGCGATAAAACGGGTGTTTTTTTCGCCTTTCAGGTTATGGCGCAAAAAGGGAAACGAAATACCCGAAAAATTCGATCCGCCGCCAAAACATCCGATAACAATATCGGGATATTCGCCGGCCATCTCCATTTGTTTCTCGGCTTCCAGCCCAATGATGGTTTGGTGCAACGACACATGGTTGAGCACGCTGCCCAGTGAATATTTGCAACCGGGCGTTTGCATAGCCAGTTCAATGGCTTCGGAAATGGCGGTTCCTAAACTTCCTTGGTAGTTGGGGTGGTCGGTAATGATTTTTCTTCCCGCTTTGGTGGACATACTGGGCGAGGGAATTACTTGCGCGCCCCACGTTTGCATTAGCGAACGGCGGTAAGGCTTTTGTTCGTAACTTATTTTTACCATGTAAACGGCCAGTTCCAAACCAAACGTTTTCGCGGCGAATGCCAGCGCGGTTCCCCACTGTCCGGCGCCTGTTTCGGTGGTTAAGTGGGTGGTGCCGTCTACTTTGTTGTAATACGCTTGTGGCAAAGCCGAGTTTAATTTATGTGATCCCACCGGGCTCACGCTTTCATTCTTAAAATAAATGTGGGCGGGCGTGTCCAGCGCTTTCTCCAAGCCGTAGGCACGCACAAGTGGGCTGGGACGATAGATTTTGTATTTATCGCGCACTTCTTCTGGAATATCAAGCCAGGTATCGGTATCGTTGAGTTCCTGCCTTGCTAGTTCTTCGCCGAACAGCGGATAAAGGTCTTCGGGTGTAAGCGCCTCTTTTGTTTCGGGGTTGATCATGGGTAGAGGCTTGGTTTTCATCTCTGCCACAATGTTATACCATTGGGTTGGAATTTCTGCTTCGGGAAGGATAAATTTTTTTGTTTTCATTTGATGATGGTTATTGCGATCGTAAATTTTAGAAACAAAAACGCCTGAAAGCAATCACTCGTCAGGCACTGTGTCTGTTTGATTGGATAAATTGAATTATACTGTACAAATGTACGATTATTTTGTGAATTTCCACTATTTTGCCATTTCTGAAATTTCGGTGCGTTGTGCTTCAATAGAATGCTTGCCAATTGGTACAAGGTCAGCACATGGCAATAAATGATTATTCGTAAAGCGTTAAGTATCTTTTATTAACTCTGTCTGTCAAAATGAGGTGAAGAGCAAACTCCTTGTCACGGACTTTAGTCCCAAAAATCGTGGCTAAAGCCTTTTCGGGATTTGTTTTGAACCTCCGCTTTAAAAAGCGGAGTTACTAGACCATTTTGTGAATAAGATGATAATTATTATCACTATTGACCGCCAAAATTTCGGCAAATCAGTTGAAACCTTTATCAGCAAATCGTTTTAGTATATTGATTGGGAGAATGGGTCTCGTTTTAACTTCGTAGAAGTTTTCAGTGCATAACCCCCAATGAAATTGGGGGGAGCGGGCGGGTATGTCTATCAGCACCAAACTCTGTAAGAGTTTACCAAACCCTTTTAGGGAAACGCTTACAGCGTTTTTCCGTTATTTCGTCTGTTGCCCTCCAATTAAAATTGGGGGTTATGCAAAGGTTTGTCGTACCGACAAATTTAGTCGATCAGCAATAATAGATTATTATACAAAAACTTATTTTGTTGAAAAGTTGTGGTTGTGAGTGTTTTCGCAAAAAAAATATCCGACAAAAAACTTTGCCTGATATTTTTTTACTTCCCTCCTCAACATAGGTTTATCTTCTGCCTCTTACCATAGCGTATAACCACAATACGATAACAGAGCCTAAAATGGCAAGCAGCAACGTCCTGATATTGAATGCGTCAACGGTGCCTAAACCCAGCATCGACCCAATCCATCCGCCTAAAAATGCGCCGGCAATACCTATTAATATGGTTATAATGCAACCGCCGGGGTCTTTGCCCGGACGAATCCATTTGGCGATGGCGCCCGCCAATAAACCTAAAATGATCCATGATGATTTTTTGCTTTTGAACTATCTTGTTGAAGAATAGAGTGTTACCATTTAGGAATAGACGGATAGGTAACGATTTAGAAATGAGCGGAGTGCATTGAGGCACATTGTTTTGAATAGCCAAAGAACGCTCACTATTTCACTTGCAAAGATAACCCTTTGCGAGGGAAAGTGAGCGTTTTTGCGTAATTTTCTTCTTAAAAGTTTTGTCGCAACTGAAATACAACGATGAAAGGAAAAAGTATGCGTATTCATTTACAGCCGTTGCGAGCGGTTACGGTTGATAAGCTGTTTCCATTTCTGTTCGCACCAATCGCTAATGGGAAGTCCGTTGATGGTGAGGAGTGGTCGCTTCTTCTCGTCCTTGATGATACGGATTTCGCTGTCCTCTTCCGTGAACTCTCTCTTGTATAATCCCGAATAGGCTTTAGCCGTTCCTCGTTGGGGAGTCTCCGTGCGATACATCTCCGCTATTCTGTCATCAGAGAAATCCATCTTTCGGAGCATCAGACGGATATTCAAGAGTTGGTAGAAACCACTGAAGAAGCGTTTTATCCAATTCCGCTCTTCCTCGTAAATCTGCACGGTCTCTTTCAATTCGGCAATGGCTCTATCCCTTTCCTTAACCGTATCCTGCAAAAGGACGACCTCCTTTCGGACTTCATTCTTCTCCTTTTCCGAAAGATACCGTTGTCGTTCAGCTTCCTGCTCCAAGTCTTCTATGCGTTTCTCTGCCTTGTCGAGTTCGGAGTTGCCAAAGAGGGAGTACAGCGTGCCTTTCATTCGGAGCTTGCCTGCCTGCTTCTCCAGCTCCTTTATCTTGGCTGTGAGTTCCGCCTTTTGAGCTTCCTTCTCTTTCGTAGATTTGAGAATTTCCTTGTAATACTCCATCGTGGTGCGGTGCTTGGCGACCGAGCCGTATACGCCCCGTTCCAATCCGAAACGCTGCATTCGCTTGGCATAGTCCGTCTGATACTGCTCCAGCTTCTTGGGCGTAAGCACATCATCGGCACAAAGCCGTACCTTGTTCTTCTTCGTCTTGTACTTCCGCTTCCCATTCTCGGCTTCCTCTTTGGCTTTCCTCCTTTCACCCGTGACAATCGGAACAACTGTGGCGTGAATATGGGGCGTTTCCTCATCTGCGTGCAGCGTGGCAGCGACCACGTTGTCCGCCCCGAAAGTGGAGCGAAGCCAATCCATTGATTCATCGCACCACTCGTACAGGCGTCCTTCCTGCTCTATACGAGCCATATCCTTTGGTGAGCTTGACAGAATAAAGCGTAAGGCTTTAACTTGGTTCTTTGCTACCTTTCGGTAGATACCGGCTGTGGCGATACGATGCTCTATCGCTTCGCTACGGTTGGTTACATTTGCAGGGAATTGCACCAATTCCCTGTTCAGGTGTGTGCGAGAAGGATCGACGTTACTCGGGGTATATGTCCGCGCTATATGAGCAGTATTTCCCGAGTCGTTGCTTCTCGCCTTGTCTATATGTAATACGGCGTAGCCCATAAGATGAATATTGCTTTAAGGGGTATCCAAAGGGGCGAAGTCCCTTGGCTCAGAAGGGTATTTTTAGCGATAACGGAGTGCAGCGTGAAGAAAATACCCTAATGAGCTATGGCATTTCTCGAAATGTCCGCTCCGCCCTGCTCGTACTTCTTTCTTGTTGCGTTGCATTCTGTGAATGCCTGCACGCTTTGTTTCTAAGTTTTGCTCTGCAAACTTGCTGCTCTGAGGAACTGCCGTAGCTATCGAAACAAAGCCGTTTATTCGCATACATTTTATTTCCTGAATCTTTGAACACCTGATGATAGAATAATGTTGTTTGCTCTCTTTTGCCTTATCGTCTAAGTCCTCGTTTGCGAGGTGGTATCACCTGCTTTAGTTCTGTTCTTTGGGCGACGTGATAGTCGTTGAGGTCTTTGTATCGGGCATAGTATTGGCTCATATCCTCTACCTTGATGCCTGAAGATTGGATACCCTGAAGAGCTTGCCGTCCTGCCTCATCGTTGTCGAAGAATGCTCGAACGGAGTCGCTGCCTTTCTCGTGGAGATAGGCGATGGCTCGTGGAAGATTGTTGACCGAGTTCAGAACTATGGAAGGCGAAATGCTTTCTTTCCCTTTCATCGTGAGAAGGGAAAGGAAATCCATAAAGCCCTCAAAGATGCAGTGAGGAGCATTGTTCGCTTCTCCTGCAATCAGAGAAATATCCTTTGGAGCTATTGTGCCCTTGAATGTCTTGTCGTCTCGGAGT
This sequence comes from Bacteroidota bacterium, assembly GCA_023388315.1. Lineage (GTDB taxonomy): Bacteria > Bacteroidota > Bacteroidia > Bacteroidales > Dysgonomonadaceae > JAEWGM01. The sequence goes on from JAEWGM010000030.1 coordinate 67,428, forward strand.
TCATATCCTCCTGCACGATTGGCAAAGCCGATGGCAGAATACTCTCGTCCTCCTACCTCGTAACGAACGTGACGGAGATAAGGGCTTGCCACGGCAAGGTCTATCCTGCGTACCTCTCGAAGATAGTTTTGCAGATACAGGGGCAACTCTTCGCTGATGAAGAGAATACGCCTTACATTACTTGGTCGCTGTTCATCTCTTATCTGCTCTGTGTGAGTTTCACGATGAAAGGAAGAGAAAGCGAGGGTTATCGCTTTTCTTTCGGCAAGATGTGCCATTGCTTCGTAGGCACTGCATCCTTGCATCTGCATCACAAGGTCGATGATGCTTCCACCTTGGCTTGTCCCATAGTCGTGCCACAAGTTTTGCCGAAAGTCCACTTTCAAGCTGGCATTGGGGTCTTCTCGGTAGGGTGCATTGTAAAGGGCATAGCCGTTGTAACGTTTGGCAGGCTCAATGCCACAGGCGTGCAGGTAGTCACCTATCGGTATCGCTTTGATGTATTGTAGGTCGTAATATTCGTTGTTCATTGTTGGATTTGGGTTATTCATATTCATTGTTCGTTATTTCATTGTTTGCTCTGTTTTCTCTTTTTAGAATTTTCCTCTTTTTATCTTACTACCCTTCGACACTCGAATAAGTGACTGACAGTGAAAGAGAAAAGTGTAACACTTCATTCTGTTTTATCCTTCTACATCTCCTGTCTACGCTTTTCCTCATTCCTTCTGCCGTAGAAGCGTAGAAAGATGGTAGTAAGCTGTGTCGCAAGATGGATACCTCCTGCAATCCTTTCTCTTTCACTGTATTATCCTTAGTTGTAGTAACGTAGTAAGGAGAATAGGAAAGAAAAGAGAAAGGAATATTGCAAAGGAGAGTGATAATAACAGAGTGCTATGGCGGTTGCTCGGGGTGAATCTTGCGGACGGCATAGACATATACGGGATTGCCGTTTATCCTGCGACACTCCCTCGTATAGCCAGCCTTTCGCAAGGCTTCGCCCATCCGCTTGGGAGAGAGCTGCTGTCGGGTATAGCAGGAGAGATGCCCCACTATCTCCGAATTGGTCATATAGAAACGCTTGGTGGCTTTCTCTGCTTCCGTGGGAAAAGTAAAATAGCGGAGCAACAGTTCCATCTCTGCCGTATAGACTTGGAAAGCTTCGCTGTTATGGTGCAGTTCGATAATCTCCTTATCGTTGAACCAATAGCGAAACCCGTCATTCAATAGGGTCTTGGCTTCGCTGTAAACGGCATCCATCGGAATGCTCTTGGCTCGGTCTATCTCTATCGCCAGCACCTCAAAAGGGAGGAAGCGTCTGCTCCCTGTCGGGTCGGTGAGGAAGTCGTTGCCATTGACCGAAGCCACGAAACTCGCCAAGTGGGGTCGATCCTCGATGTGTTTCTCATAAGGCATACGGTACTTCACCTGCGGACAGGTGATAAGGTTCTTCAGTTCGTTCTCGTCCCGTTTGTTGAGGGCTTTGAGCTGGTCGTCAATGTTGATGATGAGGTTTTGCCCGATAAGGCTCAGCACGTCCTTCTCCTGTGGGTATATCTTCCCCGTATAGCGGTAATCGGAGAGAGAGGGAGGACAGAGCAAGTCAAGAAACGTGGTCTTGAACTTGCCCTGCTCGCCTGTCAGCACAAGGCAGGTATGATTACGACATTGCTTGTCGTCCATTGCATTGGCGACCACTGCTACGAGCCACTTGGTGAGGTATTCTTTCCATTTCTCGGAGTTGGTTACGCTCACGCAGTCGGCAAGGGCGGTAATAGCTTCCGCATTTCTTTTCGTCAGCGGTAAGGCTTCGAAATAGGTTTGTACAGGGTTGACACGTGGGGAGAAATCGCTTTCGATGATGCTGTACAGGTTATCGGGCGAGGTCTGTACATCGGCTTCCTTATCTAAAGCTCGTTTGAGGGTATTGATGCAGTAGCGGTCTATGGCTGTGTAATCGCCCGTTCCTCGTGGACGGTGCTCCGCTCGGTGCAACACGGTGTTGTACCGAAATTCGTAACGAGCCGAAAGGAACTCTTCTATTTGCGTGTTCTTGGAGAGGTTGTCCTTCTCTTCTTTTTTCATTGTTCGTATCTCTTTTATTTGCTTGATTTTGAACTTTCATCCGAAAACGGATGCTGAAACCAAGTTAAAGAGGCGAACAAGTGAAGCCAAGCCTTATGGTGTTGTTGCATCGAGGTGCTGCATATTTCTTCGGCAAAAGGAAAGGACACCTCACATTTTCTCCTCAAAAATCAGAAAACGACAAATGGAAGAACGGGAAACGCTACCCGAATGGCTGTATCGAATTACGTGCAGATGCATGCCTTTGCCTTTTCGATGAAATCAGAGGGAAAAGCCTAAAAAGACAGGTAGGAAGATTCTCTCTAACAGAGCCACTTCATACTATATCGACGCCGAAAGTATCCACTTAGCAGGAATGGGGTAAACAGTATATGTTGGTTCGTTATTTTCGCATCGAAACCGGATTTTTCCTCTCGGAAGGAATTTGAAGAAACGGAGAGAAAAGGCAGGGAATCCCTTCTGAAAACAGATAGGTTTTACTTATACATTTGCCTGCAAGTTCCTGTTATTTCCCTTGATTTCATCAGGTCTGGGAACAAGGATTTCGGCTGCATACATTTGCATCAAAAAGAGAAAATAACAACAATTAAAACGATATTGATATGAGATTTACAGCCATCGACTCCTCCGCATGGGAGGAACTGAAAAAGAGCATCGAAGAGTTGGCTCTTTGCATGAGAGAACATTTCGGGACGAAGCCCGAAGTCCCCGACTTGTTGCACAATGGGGACGTGTGCCGAATACTGAACATCAGCAAGCGAACGCTCCAGCACTATCGGGATACTTCCGTGCTACCCTTTATCCAAATCGGGCATAAATGTTATTACAAACGTGAGGATGTGGAAACACTCCTCGAAAAGTCGAACCGAAAAATACAATGACTATGGAACATGAAATCGTAAACAAAGAAACACCCGAAATGAAACAACTCATTTCGGGCATTCAAGAAGTAAGCAAACGTATTCGGGAGATTGCCCAAACGCATCGTCCGCTGTTCGGAGGAGAAATCTATCTCACGGGGAGAGAAGTGTGCGAACACCTTTTCGTCAGTCCTCGCACCTTGCAAGACTATCGGGACAAGGGCATTATTCCCTACACTCAAATCGCAGGGAAGATACTCTACAAGCTCTCCGACTTGGAGAAGCTTTTGGAAGAAAACTATAAGCAAAGATCTTTTTAGAAGCTCTCTGTTTGTGTATATGTTAGCAAGGCATGTTATTTACAAGTTTCTTTTTCATAAAAACGGCATTTGGGGGTATGTTATAAAAGATTATGCGGAAACATACATCATCATAAAGATAGCTAAAACTTCTTTTTTTAAAACAATGAACTAACTATATGAATTTAACAACGCCATATTTTTATACATGACAAAAAATAAAAACACTACTTAGGGCAACTCATCATTAGCGAGGTTACCGTTCTATAGATAAATCATCAATTTCCCCTATATGTTGAGTATCCGTATGGGCTAAGCGTAATAGGTACATGGTAATGGCTGTCGTCTTTTATTTCAAAAAC
>JAEWGM010000034.1 GCA_023388315.1 Bacteroidota bacterium
CCATTGATCAGGGTGGCAATTGCGAAGTAACACCTCCCGGTAAAAAAGAAACCATTCACGGCGTATCCGTTCAAGGAATAAAAAATATTCCGGGATTAATCCCCACCAGCTCCACGTGGATGTTTTCGCAAAACGTGTATAATTTGGTGAAATACTTGGCAAAAGACGCCCAAATTTCGCTGGATATGGACGATGAAATTGTTCGCTCCATTTTGGTAACACACAACAACAAAATAGTTCACGAAGGAACACGAGAGGCTATGGGCCTTTAAAAACAACTCAAGGGCTAAAACAACTTTCGGTGTTTTGGCCCTTGCATTTTAATTTTCTAACGTTTAATTTTTAATCATGAATCCCATTTACCTGCTTTTGATTTTTGCCGTTGCCACTGTGGTTGGCTACTTCATTATTAAAAACGTACCCAGTTTGTTACACACGCCGCTTATGTCGGGAATGAACGCGCTTTCGGGCATCACCATTTTGGGCTCGGTGGCAGCCGTAGGCTTATCGGTGATTGCCAGCCGGCACGATTTTTTGCTGGGCCAAATTTTGGGCGGATTAGCTGTTATTGCCGCTACGGTGAACGTTGTTGGCGGATTTGGTGTGACGCATCGGATGCTTAAAATGTTCAACAGAAAAAAGAAAGGAGGGAATAGATGATTAGCCCCACCGTATACCTCATTATTTGCGCCGTTTTATCGGTTGCTGTTTTGCTCGGTATTTCGTTGATGAGCAAAGTAAAAACCGCGGTTTTGGGCAATACCCTCAGTGCCCTAAGCGTTTTTGCAGGGATTGTTATCACTTTACTATACAATCAAATCATATCCGTTAGCAGCATTTATATTTATATGTTGGTCGGTATTATTGTAGGAAGTGCGTTAGCCACACGGGTAAAGATGATTCAAATGCCCCAATTGGTTGCCTTGTTAAATGGGATAGGCGGATTGGCTTCGGCTTTGGTTGGAATTTTATCGTTGTTGGGAGTAGGGCAGGATAGCAAGTTTTTGGTGTTCTCAAATGTTACGGCCGTTTTAGCCATTGTTATCGGAGTTATCACGCTGGTTGGAAGCTTGGTAGCTGCCGGAAAACTGCACAAACTATTGCCGCAAAGGCCGGTAATATGGAAAAACCACAGCGCAGTATTAAACGTGAGCCTGCTTGTGCTTGTGGCAATGGTTCTTTATTCGGTATTTGCCGGAAACGTGTTGGGTGAATCAACCGATATCGCGGTAATTTTGTTGGTGGGGATTGTTGTCAGCGCGCTTTTTGGTTATGCTTTTTCCATTCGAGTGGGTGGAGCCGATATGCCCATTACCATTTCACTGCTCAACTCGTTAAGCGGCGTAGCCGGAGCAATTGCCGGGATGGCGATTGGCGATATTTTGCTGGTTTCGGTGGGCGGAATTGTGGGTGCATCAGGCCTGTTTTTAACGCAAATTATGTGCCGTTCCATGAATCGAAGCTTAATGGATATCTTAACCGGAAAGACCTCAGTTCCAACGAAAAAAGAAGCCGTTTCTAAACCTGTGGTTGAAGCAAAGTTTGATGAAAAAGAGCATGAAATTGAGGAAGTGAAAAAAATAAAAGGCGATATTTTACGGGCTGCCAAATCGGTGATTATCGTTCCCGGTTACGGAATGGCATTGGCACAAGCGCAGCATTTGGTTCGCCAACTGGCCGATAAATTGGAAGCCAACGGCGCCGATGTCCGTTACGCCATTCACCCCGTTGCGGGACGGATGCCGGGCCATATGAACGTGTTGTTGGCGGAAGCCGATGTTTCTTACGAACAACTGTACGAAATGGACGCCATTAACGACGATTTCAAAAACACCGATGCCGTTATCGTTATTGGCGCCAACGACGTACTCAACCCCGCTGCTCGTGATGCGGTGGACACGCCCATTTACGGCATGCCCGTATTGAATGTGGACGAAGCCAAAGAAGTCTTCATTTGCAATTACGATTTAAATCCCGGCTACGCCGGCGTGGAAAACCCGCTTTACAAAAAAACAAGCGGTATTCATTTGTTGCTGGGCGATGCCAAGGAATCGTTGCAAACATTGATGGATTTGTTGAATTAAAAACTGTCTTGTCCTAAAAAAGGGACATTATCGACCAAAAAGCGGACATGCCCTGCAATTATTAACGTAATTGTCTTTGGAAATATAAAAAAAACGTTTTTCTTTGTTTACGTAATTTGAATATTTTTCACACACCATCCCATATAACACAAAAAATGGAAGACTTAAACAACGAGAATCAAATTCAAATAGAACTCACAGAGGATGTTGCACAAGGAACATACTCAAATCTGGCAATCATTTCCCATTCATCATCGGAATTTATTGTGGATTTCGTGCGAATTGTTCCGGGTGTACCCAAAGCGAAGGTAAAATCAAGAATCATTCTCACTCCCGAACACGCGAAAAGATTGCTGTTCGCGCTGAAGGAAAATGTTGAAAAGTTCGAAAAGATGAACGGAACCATCAACCTGAATAACGAGCCCGGCGGATTTCTACCGCCTATTGGCAACGTGGGAATGGCGTGAAATTTTAATCTACACTATAATTAATAACTTAATGTTTTAAAAATCTATGGATTTATTACTACTAAATGCATCTGCAGTTACTTGGGCGAGAGCCCAGTTTGCCATGACGGCCGGATACCATTGGATATTTGTACCGCTCACCCTTGGTTTGGGAGTTCTTATGGCCATTATGGAAACCATGTATGTAAGAACCGGTAAGGAATCTTGGAAACAAATAGCGAAGTTTTGGCAGAAAATTTTCAGCATTAACTTTGCCATTGGTGTGGCCACCGGTATTATTATGGAGTTCCAATTTGGCACCAACTGGTCTAACTACAGTTGGTTTGTGGGCGATATTTTTGGTGCCCCGCTTGCCATTGAAGGAATTTTGGCGTTTTTCTTAGAAGCGACATTCATTTCCGTTATGCTTTTCGGATGGAACAGAGTGAGCAAAAAAGTGCACTTAACCTCTACCTGGATGGTGGCGCTTGGAGCAACCCTTTCGGCGTACTGGATTTTGGTAGCCAACGCTTGGATGCAATATCCGGTGGGTATGGAATTCAATCCCGATACGGTGAGAAACGAAATGACAAACTTTTGGGCGGTTATCTCTTCGCCTGTTGCCATCAATAAATTTTTCCACGCCATTTTATCGGGATGGGCGGTTGCCGCTTCTTTCGTGGTAGGAGTTTCAGCTTGGTATTTATTGAGAAAGCGCCATGTTGATTTCTCAATAAAAAGCATGAAAATGGGCACGATTTTCGGTTTCATCACGTTTGTTTTGTTAGCCGTAACAGGCGATGGGTCAGCTTACGAAGTTACTCAAAAACAACCGATGAAAACCGCCGCTATGGAAGGGTTGTACGTTGGAAAAGAAGGTGCCGGGCTGGTGGCCTTTGGTATTCTTAACGGAGCGAAAGAAAAATACAACGACGATGTGAACCCTTATCTCTTTAAAATTGAGCTTCCCAAAATGCTTTCATTAATGGGATACAGAGATATTAACGCGTTTGTTCCCGGAATAAAAGACATTGTTGAAGGAGGATATACGTTGAAAGACGGAACAACCGCCTTGTCTTTCCAAGAACGTCGTGAGCGAGGCAAAACAGCCATACAGGCGCTGGCGGATTATCAGATCGCCAAACAAGAAAACCGCGATGCCGACGCCGCGAATTACGAAACCATTCTTCGGGAAAATTACGCGCACTTCGGTTACGGATATCTTGAAGCGGAAGAAGACATCATTCCAAACGTGCCGCTTACTTTTTACAGTTTTCACGTGATGGTGCTTATTGGATTGTATTTTCTAATTTTCTTCGCTGTGGTGTGGTACTTCCTTAAAAAGAAAAATATTGCCGACACAAAATGGTTGTTGCATGTTTCGTTGTGGAGCATTCCGCTCACCTACATTGCGGGTCAATTGGGTTGGATTGTAGCTGAGTTTGGCCGTCAACCGTGGACCATACAAGATGTGTTGCCCGTTAGCGCGGCCGTTTCATCGGTGCCGGTGGGCAATATCATTACCTCGTTTATGTTGTTTGCCGTGTTATTTACCGGTATGTTTATTGCGGGAGCAACCATTATGGTGAAACAAATTAAGAAAGGGCCTGAAACAGTAGCCAATCGCTCGAAAGATTTGCTCGATAAAGAAGGTGTTACAAACGAATAAAAATTAAAATTATGATAACATATTCATTTTTACAACATTATTGGTGGTTTTTAATATCGCTGCTTGGCGGTTTGCTCGTATTTTTACTTTTTGTGCAGGGTGGGCAGTCGCTCATTCACACATTGGGCAAAAACGAAAGTGAGAAAAAACTCATAGTGAATACTTTAGGCAGGAAGTGGGAATATACTTTTACCACGTTGGTAACGTTTGGTGGCGCCTTTTTTGCATCGTTTCCGCTGTTTTACTCCACCAGTTTTGGCGGCGCGTATTGGGTTTGGATGTTGTTGCTTTTTAGCTTTGTGTTGCAAGCCATTTCTTACGAATTTCAATCGAAGCCGGGGAATATTTTCGGAACAAATACATACAGAATCTTTTTGTTGGCAAACGGTTTCGTGGGCACATTTGTGCTGGGCGTTGCCGTGGCTACCTTTTTCACGGGTTCCGAATTTGGCGTTAGCAAAGGGAATATTGCCGGTTTAGGCTCCACAGGATTGGTTATCAGCCAATGGCAAAATCCGCTGTTTGGACTGGAGGCTTTGGGTAATTTCCGCAACTGGTGTTTGGGGTTAGCAGTGTTCTTCTTGGCAAGAACCTTGGCGAGTTTGTTTTTTGTAAACCGGTTAGATCATAAAGTATTGCACGATAGATCAAGAAAATATGTGCTTTACAATGGCATTCCGTTTGTGGTTTTCTTTCTTGCTTTTTTAATCTGGACATTGGTTTCGGATGGTTATTCCGTTAATCCCACCACGGGCGAAGTTTTTATGGAGCCTTATAAGTATTTCAACAACTTCATTCAAATGCCCGTTGTTCTTATTGTGTTCCTGCTGGGCGTTGTGGGCGTTCTGTGGGGCATTTTGGCAACAGCATTCAATAAAAATTTCAATAAAGGAATTTGGTTTAGCGGCGCGGGAACGGTATTGGCCGTTACCATGTTGTTGCTGGTGGCGGGATATAACAATACATCGTATTATCCGTCGTATGTTGACCTGCAAAGCTCGTTGACCATTCAAAATTCTTCATCCAGCTTCTTCACCTTGTCGGCTATGTCCATTGTTTCTCTGCTCATTCCGTTTGTGTTGGCATACATTATTTATGCGTGGAGAGCACTTGAAAGAAAGAAAATTCATCTTGACGATTTGGAGCAAGACGGACACACGTATTGATTGTTTTAAACGACTTTATAAAGGGGATGCCAAAAAGCATCCTCTTTTTTTGTCAATAATCGTGCGGTATACCGATAAAAAGTGTAATTTTGTAACCGAGTACTTAACACTTATTAAATGAATAGAAAAACCCTTTCATCCGGTTGTCTTTTTCTGTTTCTTTTGTTGATGGCATCCACGTCGTGCAACAACAGCGGACGGAGCATGTTTAGAGCCGATAATAACGTTGAATTTGATACCATTGTGGTAAACGAGCGTCATTATCTACAAGGGGACACGGCAAACCCTTATTGCGATATTAACATTCAGTTTGTGTATCCCGAAAGCAGCAAGCGCACGGGGGTGGATTCGTTGCAGAGAATGTTTGTGAGAAACGTGTTTGGCCTGGCATATGATACCTTGGCGCCCAATGTGGCAGTGCAAAAATATGTACAAAATTACGTAGAAAACTACAACCAAGACGCCGAAACCTATCGGGAAACAGTAACCGATTTGGTGCGCTTGAATGAAATGATTCCCGAAATTGACTTGTCTGACAGCGAACACGCCACCGAAGATATTTTTTATTCTTATTACGAAACCATTTCAGATTCCATCGTCTTTAACAGCTATGGCGTTGTTTCCTTTCAGGTGAAACAATCGAATAACAAGGGAGGCGCCACCTCATACAATTCGTACCGAAATTATGTCATCAATTTAAATACCGGCGCGCAACTCACCGAAAATGACATTTTTAACGCCGGATACGACACCGCTTTGCAAGGGTTAATCATCGCGTCGCTCTTGGAACAAAATCAACTGAAAACGGTGGAAGATTTAGAAGATATGGGCTTTTTTGGCATTCAGGAAATTGTGCCCAACAAAAACTTTCTTTTGAACAATAAAGGAATCACTTATACGTACAACAAAGGTGAGTACTCGGCGTATCAGTTAGACGCGCCCGAAGTGTTTATCCCTTACAATTCCATTCGTTCCTTGCTTCGTGAAAACACCATTGTCTCAAAATTAGCCGATTTATAGTGGAACAAATTCTAACGTATTTCCCCGCCTTATCGGCTGAACAGAAACAGCAGTTTGGCGCGCTCAATGAGTTGTATCGCGACTGGAATTCAAAAATCAACGTCATTTCGCGAAAAGACATCGATGGGTTATACCTGCACCACGTGCTGCATTCTTTAGCCATAGCCAAATACATTCACTTCACGCCCGGCACTCAGATTATGGATGTGGGCACGGGCGGCGGTTTTCCGGGTATTCCTTTGGCCATTCTGTTTCCCGAAGTGAAGTTTTTGCTGTTAGACAGCATTGGTAAAAAAATAAAAGTGGCGAGCGAGGTGGCGCGAGCCATCGGCTTAAAAAATGTGGATTTCATTCATTCGCGCGCCGAAAATGAAAAGCGAAAATTTCATTTTATCGTTAGCCGTGCCGTGATGCCGCTGCCCGATCTCATCAAAATAACCAACAAAAACATTTCACAAGAACAAAAAAACGCCATCCCCAATGGAATTATCTGCTTAAAAGGCGGCGATTTGTCGGATGAAATTAGTTCCTACAAACACATTGCTGAAGTGGTCGCGCTCACCGATTACTTTACCGAGCCTTTTTTTGAAACCAAAAAGCTGGTTTATGTACCTCTGTCATAAACACTTCCCCAATTTAATTTCTTTTTGGGCAATTGCACGCTGCGTTTACTTTTTTATGTTCAAAAGAAAGGTTATTTTTGTGTTGGAATCCAATAAAAACCCAATTATACTATAAATGAAAATTAAAACATTTGAGTTTAATCCCTTAGCTGTAAATACATACGTTTTATCCGACGAAACAAAAGAGTGCGTGGTTATTGACGCGACGTGCTTCTATGCCGACGAAAGGGAAACTTTGCTGCATTATATTATCGACAACGATTTAAAAATAAAACACCTCATCAACACGCATTTGCACTTTGACCATATTTTCGGAGTAAATTTTCTTGCTTCGCAATTCGGTTTGGAGTTGGAGTGTCACAAAGACGATGAATTTTTGCTTGAAAACATCCCGGGCCAATTGCAAATGTTTGGCTTAGGCAATGCCAAAGGAGATTACACGCCGAAAATAGGAAAATATCTAACCGAAAATGATGTCATTGAATTCGGCAAACAAAAACTGCACATCTTGCACGTGCCGGGACATTCGCCGGGAAGCATCGTGTTTTACAATGTGGATGCCGGCTGTATTTTTGCAGGCGATGTGCTTTTCAATTCAAGCATCGGCAGAACCGATTTAGCCGGAGGAAACTATGAGCAATTGGTGGATGGAATAAGAACAAAACTTTTTACGCTGCCGCCCGAAACCGTTGTTTACGCGGGGCATGGGCCAACCACCAACATCGGATTTGAAAAGAAAAACAACCCGTTTGTAGGAACAGGAATTTAAATAGAAAAAAATAGTAAAAACACACCCAAAATCGGACATTATTATGAAAATAGAACAATTTAAAAACCGACATATCGGAATAAATGAAGCCGATCAGCAAAAAATGCTGGATGCCATTGGCGTATCAACGTTGGATGAACTTATCAATCAAACCATCCCAATGGATATTCGTCTTCAAACACCGCTCTCGCTTCCCAAAGCGCTGTCGGAACAAGAATACGCCGAGGAGATTGCACAAATAGCCTCGCAAAACCAAGTTTTTACCTCATACATCGGTATGGGGTGGTACGACACCGTTACGCCTGCCGCCATTTATCGCAACGTGTTTGAAAACCCTGTTTGGTACACGTCCTATACGCCTTATCAAGCCGAAATTTCGCAAGGCCGGCTGGAGGCGTTGCTCAATTTTCAAACGGTGGTGAGCGAACTAACTGGCCTTCCTTTGGCAAATAGCTCGTTGCTCGACGAAGCAACCGCCGCGGGCGAAGCAGCATCTATGATGTACGGATTGCGCAGTCGTGCCCAAGTGAAAAACAATGTGGAAACGCTGTTTGTTGACGAAAATATTTTTCCGCAAACACTGGCCGTTATCCGCACGCGAATGGATCACGTGGGAATTGAGGTGGAAGTGGGAGATTACAAAAATCACAATTTCGACAAAGGATATTTCGGCGCCATTTTACAATATCCCAACAACGATGGCAACGTGGAAGACTACCGCTCTTTTGTGGAAAAAGCCCACGCAGCCGATTGTAAAGTGGCGGTAGCTACCGATTTAATGGCGCTTGTGCTGCTCACGCCTCCGGGCGAGTGGGGAGCCGATATTGCTTTTGGCAGCAGTCAACGATTTGGAATTCCCATGTTTTTTGGTGGCCCATCGGCCGCTTTTTTCGCCACCCGCGAAGAATACAAACGCAACATTCCTGGGCGCATCATTGGCATTTCAAAAGATGCGTACGGCAAAGACGCGTTGCGCATGGCGCTGCAAACCCGCGAACAACATATTAAACGCGAAAAAGCCACATCCAATATTTGTACGGCACAAGCGTTATTGGCGACCATGTCTTCGTTTTACGCGGTTTACCACGGCCCCGAAGGGTTGAAAAACATTGCCCGCCGCATTCACTCCATCGCCTCGCATGTGGCGGATGAATTAAAAGAAATGGGCTATAAAGTGTTGAACAATTCATACTTTGATACGCTTAAAATTGGCCTTGCCAATGATGTTTCGCAACAAGACGTGCGCGACAACGCTGAATTGAGAAACATCAACCTGCGTTACTTTGAAAACGGAGAAATCGGCATCAGCATCGATGAAACCACCAATGCTTATCGTGTGCACGAGTTGCTCGCCGTTTTTGCTATGGCAGTTGGTAGTTCCAAAGTATTTATGATTGACGACCTACCCGAAAAAACGACGTTGCCGCAAAACGCTCTGCGTACATCCGATTTTCTTACCCATCCCAACTTTAACAGCTATCACACCGAAACAGAACTGATGCGTTACATTAAACGGTTGGAAAGAAAAGATATTTCGCTGGCCCATTCCATGATTTCGCTCGGCTCGTGTACGATGAAATTGAACGCGGCATCGGAACTGCTTCCGTTGGGAATGCCCGCGTTGCAGCGCATTCACCCGTTTGCGCCACGAAACCAGGTCGCCGGGTATATGCAAATGATTGAAGAATTGGAGTCGATGCTGGCCGAGATTACCGGATTTGCCGGAACCAGCCTGCAACCCAATTCGGGCGCGGCCGGAGAATATGCCGGGCTCATCACCATTGGCGCATACCTCAAAAGCATTGGCCAAGGGCACAGAAAAGTGGTGCTCATTCCCGCGTCGGCTCACGGAACAAATCCTGCGAGCGCCGTTCAAGCGGGTTTTAGGCCGGTTATCGTGGCCAGCGACTCCAAAGGAAACGTGGATATGGACGATTTGCGCGCTAAAATTGAGCAACACCGCAACGATATTGCCGCATATATGATTACGTATCCTTCCACGCACGGCATTTTTGAAGTGGAGATTAAAGAAATGTGTCGTCTCATTCACGAAGCCGGCGGCCAAGTGTATATGGACGGCGCCAATATGAACGCGCAAGTGGGCATCACCAATCCAGGAACCATCGGTGCCGATGTGTGTCACCTCAACTTGCACAAAACCTTTGCCATTCCGCACGGTGGCGGCGGCCCGGGCGTTGGCCCCATTTGTGTGGCGGAACACCTTGTTCCGTTTTTGCCGGGGCATATGGAACTTTCATCTACTGAAAACGCCGTTTCATCCGCGCCATATGGCAGCGCCGGTGTAACGGAAATCACTTACGCTTACATCAGGATGATGGGCGCCGAGGGCTTAACCCAAGCAACCAAAATTGCCATCTTAAGCGCCAATTACGTTGCCGAAAAACTAAAAGATTCCTATGGAATTGTGTATCGCGGCGCGCAAGGTAGAGTAGGGCACGAGTTGATTTTGGAATGCCGTGGCTTGAAAGATGTATCGGGAATTACCGAAACCGATATCGCCAAGCGCTTGATGGATTATGGTTTTCACGCTCCCACGCTTTCATTCCCCGTTCATGGTACGTTGATGGTGGAACCCACCGAAAGCGAAAGTTTGGCAGAATTAGACCGTTTTATTGAAACAATGAACCAAATTCACGAAGAAATTATTGAAGTTTCCCGTGGCGAATACACGCTCGAAGACAACGTGTTGGTAAACGCGCCTCACCCCGAATACGAATGTGTTGCCGATGATTGGAAGCACCCATACCCGCGCAGTAAAGCCATTTATCCGCTGCCGTTTGTGGCCGACAATAAATTTTGGGTGAACGTTGCCCGTGTGGATAACGCGTATGGCGACAGAAATTTGGTGGCGTGTTTGTGCCAAACTTCAGATTTCGAATAGTTGAAAGGTTTAAATAATAGAATTCAGGCGGTGTGAAAACATCGCCTGAGTTTTTTTAATAGCTTTTCGTAATAATTTTTATCCCTCCTTCAACTCATCCCCTTGCACATGAGTTATGGACACCTCATCGCCCAAGTGTGTGCTTTGAGGGGCAGCGATGTATTTGTGTTCATCAATTTTTTCAATTCCTTCGAGTTGCCACTGGTTTGCATTCACTATTTCGGTAAGGAGAAGTTTCATTTGGTCGGCGGCGATTTGTATTAATCCGCTGTTGAGCGCGGCCGATTTTACTTGTTCTTTTGCCAACGATTGAATATCGTGTAAATCTTTTCGGCCGATTAAGTTAAACAAATCATCTTCAAAATAATAGTAATTAAAATCGGGTTCCAGCGAAAGAATTTCGGGTTTGGGAAAGGAAGTGATGCGAATTTTTCGGTTTTCTTCGTCTACTTCCCACGTGCATTTTTCCACATCGTATCCCACCAGCACTTTTGCGCGCACAATCACCAACGCTTTTTTGGTGGAAGGGATGAATTTAAGCAGTTTTTTGGTGTTTTCATAATTAAACACTTCGTTAAGTTGTCCTTCCGCGACCACAATTTTAAACACGCGCTTCATACTTTCTACCACGGTGTGCGAGTTGGCAGTTATTTGCGATGTCGGTTTTTTGGAATTTCTGAGCTGAAAAAGCAGATAAGCGATAACGCTTCCCGTAAGCAATCCAAAAATGAGCAAGCCGATGGTGTTTTGCGTGTTTCCCGCATATACCGGCCTGAAAAAAGCCCGATAGATAATTCCCGCAAGCAACAATAAAACAATTACGCCCGCAACTATTCCTATTGTTTTTTTTATGTTTTTAGCCATTGTTTGATTGGTATTTGTTTTAGAACGCAAAAGTAAGTATAAAGGTTTAAAAAGCAGGAGATGGAAATGGTAAAACTTCACTCTCAGACGATCTAAGAAAACGTGCATTTTTAGGTTTGTTAATTACAGAAAGAAGAACTATTCTCCGCCTCAACTTGTTTATCCATTGTAGTTCAAAAGAATGACAAACAAATTTATGAAGGAGTTAGAAAACAAAAAAGTAGCGATTCTTACCGAAGAAGGTTTTG
Source organism: Bacteroidota bacterium (assembly GCA_023388315.1). GTDB lineage: Bacteria > Bacteroidota > Bacteroidia > Bacteroidales > Dysgonomonadaceae > JAEWGM01. The sequence goes on from JAEWGM010000034.1 coordinate 11,792, forward strand.
AAGAGTCGGAATTGGTAGAACCCAAAAAAGCGTTGGAAAAAGCAGGTGCAAAAGTTGAAATAGTTTCCCCAAACAAAAACAAAACCATTAAAGCTTGGCGCCATGGCGTGTGGAGCATTGAGGTGGGGGTGGACAAAAAAACGAAAGACACGAACGTTGAGGATTACGACGCGTTAGTGCTTCCCGGAGGCGTTATCAACCCCGATAAGTTGAGGCGCGATGAGAAATCCGTGCAATTTGTACAAGATTTTATGAAATCGAGCAAACCGGTAGCGGCCATTTGTCACGGGCCACAAATTCTCATTGAAGCGGAGTCGGTAAAAGGAAAAACAATGACTTCTTTTTTCTCCATTTCCAAAGACCTCAAAAATGCCGGCGCTAAATGGGTGGACAAAGAAGTGTCAATTGACGGCAACCTTATCACCAGCCGTAACCCCGATGATTTGCCGGCGTTTAACAAAGCAGTTATTGATGCGCTGAAGTAGGCCAGAATAATTCTTGGGTGGAGAGCTTGGTTCATAAGTACACAGATGAACGGATAAGACGGATTTTCACAGATAACGATAATCTGTGCCAATCTTTTAAATCAGTGTCATCCGTGTACTTTATTCCTCTGAGACAGCTCTAATCTTTGTGTCTTAGTGCCTTAGTGGCAAAAAAAATCAGCCACAAAGTCACAAAGACGCTAAGAAACACTAAATAATTGGAAACGCTTTTGCTTTAAATACATTTCAAAGACAACAAGAGAATATGCCGTTGCAATTATTTTGAAAACTAAAGAATAACTCTGTGCCAATCTTTTAAATCCGTGTCATCCGTGTACTCTATTCCTCTGAGACAGCTCTAATCTTTGTGCCTTAGTGCCTTAGTGGCAAAAAAAATCAGCCACAAAGTCACAAAGACGCTAAGAAACACTAAGTGATTGGAAACGCTTTTGCTTTAAATACATTTCACATATAACAAGAGAATATGCCGTTGCTATTATTTTGAGAACTAAAGAAATAAATCTGTGCCAATCTTTTAAATCCGTGTCATCCGTGTACTTTATTCCTCTGAGACAGTTTCTTTTTACTCCCTTATTCTTCAGCACTTTCAAATCTCGTCTTAAACCCATCCGATAAAATCCGGTATGATTTGGTTCTAAACGCCAACAAAGCCAACATCAGCATAAACAGACCCGTAAGAACAAACGTGAGCGCGATGCCGCGTGTGTTACCATCGCCCAGCAACCAACCGAAGGCCTGTTTTCCGGCATCGGTTTCCATATACGGAATGAGCCAAAATTGCGCCAGTGGCCCAATAATAAAAATGGAAATGGGTGTAGCGGCGGCTTCAATGGTTTGCGCGAAACCAAAAACGCGTCCCTGCCTTGGCTTGGGAACCACGGTTTGAATAATGGTTTGTTCCGCCGCTTCAATAAACGGAACGGAAACCATATACAGAAACATACCGCCAACCAAAAGCACCGGCCACTCGCGAAACGTGAATAAAATGCAGATGAGGCTGCCGACAACGTATCCCCACAACAGTGTGCGAAGCGGTTGCTTGCCCAATCCTTTTTTGCCAATCAGCAGTCCGCCAATAATAAACCCGCTGGCAGTAAAGCCAAGAATAACACCCCACACTTCCACGGAAAAAATGGATAATCCATACGGGTCTAACAACACCGTTACCACGCCTCCCAAAAAATTGTTGAAGGTGGTGAAAAAAATAAGTGCCATTAATCCCGGAACAAAGTGGATGGTTTTGATGGCGCCACGGAAATCTATTTTTTTGTTCAGCACCTGAGGGTCGTGTACCACATGGTCTTCGGGAATGGAAACGAAAAACAAATGCCCAAGCATCAGTGCCGATAACCCAATGGCGATATATACCGCCCAATGCAAACCCAATTGGCCGATAATGAGGCCGCTGAAAACCATGTTGGCAATCATCCCGATGCCTTGCGTCATTCCAACTAACCCATTGGCACGCGCATAATCTTTCTTTGGCACAAGGATGGAAACGGTGGTGGACAACGCGATGCTGCGCAAACTACTCAACAACGCAGCGGTGAGCAGCGGAACGGAAAACAACCAAAAAGCGGGAGACGATAATCGGGCGATATTCGAGGAATCGTTCACAAGAAAAACCACGCCTGCCATCGTCATAAGCGCCAGCGCGATGGCGGAAGCCGAAGTAATCACCTGTTTTTTGTGATGCTTATCCACAATGGTGCCGAAAAACATTCCCGACAGCGTAACCAGCAGCATATACGTTCCGCTGAGGATGGAAAGAATAAGCACCGACCGAGTTTCCAAATAAATCCAAAAAGAAAACGCGCTCCACAGAAAAAACGCGCTTGTGTTGGCAACCGCAACGTTTAAAAGAATATGTAAGAATTTTTTCATCGCGGTGCGCGTTTATGCGGTTTAGGAACAAAAACAGAGTGAGCAGGAGCGTGGCTTGATTACAGGTATTGTGCTAGTATTTCGAAAACAACAACCACGCAACCAGCAACGTGAGAAGAACATTAAACCCCTGCGCGGTTAAAAACGACCAAATGTACTTGCTATTTTCCTTTTTGAAAATATATCGGAAATCGGTTTCCAAGCCAATGCAAACAAACGCCAATGAGAATAATAGCTCCCTTGAACCGCGGTTTGCTACGCGCGACAACGCTTTTCCACTTTCCGCATCAAATGCGAAACTAAACACCAGTGAAGCGAGCAAAAATCCCAGTACAAACTTGGGAAAACGTTCCCACAACACGGCGCCCGACGGGCGAATATGGCTATTTGTGCCGCGGTAAGACCAATATATGGAAATGGCAAACGCTGCCACGCCCAGCAACACATTTTGCGCCGATTTTATAATCACGCTGTACTGCTCAGCCGTTTCGCCAAGAAATTTTCCCGATGCCACCACGGCAGCCGTCGTGTCGATGGTGCCGCCCAACCAAGCGCCGGCAATTTCTTCGCTCAAGCCAATCCATTTGGCAATGTAGGGGAGGAGGTACATCATCGGGATGGCCACAATCAGCACAAGCGAAACAACGAACGACAATTTTTTCGGGTTGCCTTTAATGGCGCCACTTGTAGCAATGGCCGCCGATACACCGCAAATTGAAACCGAACTGGAAAGCAACATAGACATTTCGTTATCCACCTTAAACATTTTGGTGGAAACCCAAAAACTGAAATACCACACACACAGGACCACAATCACCGCCTGCACCATTCCCAACGCGCCCGCGCGCATTATCTCGCCAAACAAAATGGAGCTTCCCAAAATCACCAATCCGGCTTTTATGTAATATTCGCTACGCACGGCGCCGGCCATCCATTGAGGAAGCCCAATTGTGTTTCGAATGAGCAAACCAATGGCCACGGCAAAGAAAACTGACTCCAATCCCACGCGCTTAACGCCTGCTATGGAAGCGATGTATCCGGCAAGCCAAGCCAGAGCAAAAATTACCGCGAACGAAAGCAAAAAACCACCCTTATCTTTATTGCCCATAAACCAATAACCCGCGTATGCCAACAGCCCGATAACGGCAAACAAGAAAAACTTGTTTTGCATAAACGTGGGCATCAGCACCACAAATAAAAGTAAAACAGCCCCAATAATGGTAGAAACCCAATCTTCGCTTTTTAATGACTTTAACATAGTGTGTAGGAATATAATGAAGATGTATAATTGTTCGGCTCATTCGCGAATGTATGTGTTAAACATCCGGTTTTCGATACGATTTTTTGATTTTCCTGCGCAAAGTTAGGATTAATTCTTAAAATAAGAAACTGTTCTATTCTTTTATGAATTATATTTTCAATGAGTTACATCTGTGCTTGGGCGCTACTCACGTATTTGTCCTGAAAAATAGCGGGTTGGTCGATAAAAAAATCGGGTTTGTCTATTCCACTTGCCATCGCTGAACCGAAATGTTAATTTTGTGTTTTAATTGCATTCACTTCACAGCAATGACATTCATATGAAAAAAATATTTTTACTTTTCACTTTTACACTCTTTTGTTTTTTTGCGCAGGGACAAGCAGAAACCGGTGGCTCCATTTCGGGCACGTTAATCGATAACGGTACAAAAGAACCCATTCCTTTGGCAAATATACGAATTTTGAAGCCGGACAGCACGTTTGTTACAGGAAAAGCATCTGATAACAACGGACGTTTTTCCATTCCCGTGAGCAACGGTTCATATATTGTACACGTGTCATATATCGGTTACAACGATGTGTATCAGAATACGCAAGTGACCTCTTCAAATGCCAATGTGCGATTGGGAAACATTGAATTAAGCGATGATAACATCCTGCTTTCCGAAACCGTAGTGACGGCCAAAGCACCCGAAATTGTGGTGCGCGGCGATACGGTGGAATACAATGCCGATTCCTACAAAGTGACGGAAAGCGCGGTACTGGAAGATTTATTGAAAAAAATGCCGGGCGTGGAAGTAGATTCCGAAGGAAGAATAACCGTTAATGGACGCCAAATACAAAAAATTATGGTGGACGGTGAAGAGTTTTTCAGCAGCGACCCCAAAGTGGCTTCTAAAAACCTGCCTGCCAGAATGATTGACCGCCTGCAAGTATTGGAAAGACGCACCGACATTTCGCAAATGACCGGTTTTGATGATGGCGAAGAGGAAGCGGTGATTAACTTAACCGTGCGCCCGGGAATGAAAGAAGGACTTTTTGGCAACGCGTTTGCCGGTTACGGCAGCAAAGATCGATACGAAGCCAACGCGATGGTGAATTATATGAAAGACAAAGACCAATACACCGTTTTGGGCGGTATAAACAACACCAACAATGCTGGATTTTCCGACATTGCCTCATCCACTTTTGGCGGATTTGGCGGCAGAGGCCGCCGAGGCGGCGGAGGTGGTAACGGTATCTCTACATCGGCAAATGCCGGGGTGAATTTCAGCAAACAGTTTTCCCCCACGTTTAAATGGGGTGGGAACCTGCGCTTCGGTTCCACCGATAACCTGACTCTCTCTGATGTATATACCCAACATCTGCTAAGCAGTGGGAACACTTTTGAAAACGAAAGCAACAGACGCAACAATATAAGCCGCAATTTTAATGTAGATTTTCGAATGGAGTGGGAGCCTGACACGCTTACCAGGTTTATTTTCTCCCCCAACGCGTCGCTGCAACACAACCGCAGAAACGAAACGGGTGAGTACATTACCCGCAATATGGAAAACGACACCATCAACCACGGAGACTCGCGTTACTATTCAGAAGGAAACGGAAGAAACGTTGGTGGCCGACTGGATGTAAGCCGAAAATTGGGAAGCACAGGAAGAGTGATAAGCGCGCAATTGTCGGGCCATATGAATAACTCCGAAAATAACGGAACAAACGCGTCCAACACATTCTATAGCGGGCCGCGCCCGGATGACCTGCTGGATCAGCGTTTCTCCAATCTTAACTCAGGCAGAAACTGGCGCGCGTATCTGTCATATGTAGAGCCGGTAGGAAACAACAATTTTCTTCAAGTCGCGTATAATTTTAGGCAAAATATTTCGGAATCCGACCGCGATACTCGCAGTAAAGACCTTTCGGGTGATTACACCGTGTTGGATTCGTTGTACAGCAAACGCACTGAAAACAATTTTGTGAATCAGGAAATAGAAGTCAATTTCCGTTCAATGAGGGAAAAGTACGATTATACAATTGGCTTTTCGGCACAACCGTCGCGCTCAACCAGCAAATGGTCTATTGGCGACCAAGTGATTGACGACCTTACGCGCAGCGTGTGGAATTACGCGCCCATGGCACAATTCAACTACCGCTGGAGCCGCCAGCACAATCTACGGATACGCTATTCGGGCATTACCGACCAGCCATCGCTTAGCCAACTTTCGCCTGTGGTAGATGTGTCTGACCCGCTGAATATTACGTATGGTAATCCCGATTTGGATCCATCGTTCCGTCACAACTTGAACATCCGTTACAGAAACTCCAATCCGGAGAAAAGCAGTTTTTACGGCTTTTTCGGTAACGCCACTTACAACACCAACGACGTGGTGGTTTCCACAATGACCGACCCCGCCACAGGCCGCAGAGAAACCACCTACGAAAACGTAAAAGGCAACTGGAACGCCAACGGGCGTTTTGTGGCAAACGTGCCACTTCGTAACATTAAGTTTTCGGTTTCCAGCATGTCTTTCGCGAGCTACACACACTCCAACGGCTTTTCTAACCGCGAAAACAACTTAAACCGACGCACCAATTTATCGCAAGTGCTTGGATTAAACTATCGTTCCGATATTATAGATTTTGGTGTTCGGGGAAATTTTAGTTACAACAACGTAAAAAACTCCCTACCAAGGCAGCAAGACCAAGAGTTCTTTAATTACGGCGGCAGCGCCAATACGGTTATTTATTTGCCCTACGATTTCAATATAGAAAGCGATGTCACTTATGCAACCAACTCCGGCTATGCCGATGGCTTCCAGCAAAATGAATGGCTGTGGAACGCGTCAATCCAAAAACAATTGTTTAAACAAAAGAACGGTACCATCCGTTTTAAGATATACGATATTTTGCAACAACGCAGCAACATAAACCGAACGGTTACGTCAAACTTTATTCGCGATACGGAAACCAATACGCTTACCAGCTATTTTATGGTTCATTTTATCTATCGCTTCAATATATTTAAAGGCGGCGCCACAGCCGAGGATATGCAAAGAGGCGGCCGTGGGCGTAGGTTTTAATAATTAAATTTATGTGTCATACCAAATAAAATCGCAATGAAAAATACACTGATTGGCAATACAAAAAGTTATTGGAACAATGTGTTTGTCCATATTTTGCTATGGGGCGTCATTATTGTACTTCCATACTTTTTTTTCGATTCGCAAACGTTTTTCGATACACGGCGCTTTATGCGCTCTATGTTTGAAACCTTGGGTTTTTTGATTGTTTTTTATGTGAATTATTTTCTATTGATTGAAAAATTCCTCTTTAAAAGAAAAAACAAAGAATTCATCATTGCCAACCTCGTGCTTATTTTCTTAACGGCGCTTCTGATGCATTACGGCCGTCTGTGGTACGAAGGGTTGGTTCCCGATTTGTTCCCACGCCGCCGTCATCGTCCTATTTCGCCCTATTTCTTTCTCATCAAAAATGCCACCACGCTTTTTTTGATGATGGGGCTGAGCGTTGCATTGAAAATGACGTTCCGCTGGTTTGAAGTGGAAAACGAACGCAAAGAACTGGAGAAAGCAAAATCCGAAGCGGAGTTGCAAAACATTAAAAATCAAATTAATCCGCACTTCCTACTCAATACGCTCAATAACATTTACGCGCTCATTGAGTTTAACCCACCCAAAGCGCAACAAGCCGTGGTTGATTTAAGCAAAATGCTTCGCCACCTGTTGTACGATAACAACCAAACCTATGCGCCCTTGCGGCAGGAAGTGGATTTTATGCAAAACTACATTGAACTGATGCGCATCCGATTGCCCGAAAACGTGAAGTTGTCCACCGATTTTGTTTATTCCGAAACCGGAAACACCATGATTTCTCCGCTAATTTTTATATCTTTGGTGGAAAATGCATTCAAGCATGGCATTAGTGGCGACAAGCCGTCGTTTATCGACCTCCGCTTACGCGAGCATCCCGATGGGAAAGTAGAGTTTATTTCGCGCAACAGCTATTTCCCAAAATCGGAATCCGATAAAAGCGGAAGCGGCATTGGGCTGGAACTCGTTAAAAAGCGGTTAGAGTTGCTCTATCCCGGACAATACACGTGGAATACGTCCATAGAAAACGATGTGTACACTACCGTGCTTTTAATCGATACGAAAAAACAACAATAATGGTACTCAATTGCTGGATTGTGGATGACGAGCCATTAGCGCTCTCGTTGCTAGAATCGTACGTTCAGAAAACCTCTTTTCTGAAACTAACGGGCAAATTTAGCAACGCCGTTTCCGCTTTGCAGCGCATTGCCCACGAAAAAGTGGATGTGTTGTTTCTGGATATTCAAATGCCCGAAATGAACGGCATGGATTTTGCCCGCACCGTGAGCGAAAACACACGCATTATTTTCACCACCGCCTTTAGCGAATACGCGCTGGAAGGATATAAAGTGAGCGCCATTGATTACCTACTGAAACCTTTTTCTTTTTCCGATTTTCTTACCGCCGCTAATAAAGCGCTTAAGTGGTTTGAACAAACTTCTGTTCAGCAGGCACCGTCAGGCGAAACCAAAACGGGAATTTTTATCAAATCGGATTACCGACTTATTCAGCTGCTTTATGACGATATTTTGTTCATTGAAGGGTTGAAAGATTACGTGAAATTTTACCTCGCGAACGAGCCCAAACCCATTCTCTCCCTAATGAGCCTGAAAGGCTTGGAAGCGGAGCTGCCGCAAGACAGGTTTGTGAGGGTGCATCGTTCCTACATTATCCAGAAAAACAAAATTACCAGCATCAATAAAAACCGAATTTCCATCGGGAAAAAACAAATTCCCATTGGCGAAACGTATCGTCAGCAGTTTTTTGCTTTGATTGAAAAGTAAAGAACATTTAGATAAGTAGTCGAAGAATAAAAATAGTTTACTCGGTTGCCGCTCCGATGAGGTTTTCGAAAAACGCATTATTGCTTTGTAGTCGTTTTTAATCTATATTTGTACCCAAGAAAATCTCTACAATGAAAACAATAGCCAAGTTAGTTCAGGCAGGCAAAGAATACAAAACAGGCGACAGCACCATCGTGGCGCTGGAACCTACAGATGTGGAGTTTAAGCAAGGTGAGGTTACGCTCATTGTGGGGCCTTCCGGCTCTGGAAAAACCACATTGCTTTCTTTGTTGGGATGCGTAATTTATCCCACTTCGGGAGAAGTCTGGGTTGACGATACGCTAGTAAGCGAATTATCCGAAAAAGAATTATCGGAATTGCGTTTATCCAAAATTGGCTTTGTGTTTCAGGGGTTTAATCTGTTAGCGCCGCTTAACGCGCTCGAAAATGTGATGCAGCCGTTGTTGCTGCAAGGCATGCATCGGAACCAAGCCAAAGAAGCTTCCATTAAACTTATCCGTGAATTTCAAATGGAAAGCCGCGTGAAGAACCTTCCCAAAAAACTGAGTGGGGGCGAACAACAGCGCATTGCCATAGCGCGCGCTTTGGTAACCGACCCGTCGCTTATTCTTTGTGATGAGCCTACAGCCGCCCTCGATCACAAAAGTGCGGTAATTGTGATGGATATGTTGCGGTCGCTTGCTCAGCAAGACCGTGCGGTACTGATTGTAACACACGACCCGAGACTAAAAAAATATGCCGACCGCACGATTTATGTTTCGGAAGGAAAAATAAGCGAAACACCCATCGATGAAGAATTGTAACCGACAGAAAAACAGCTGATATGAATAAAAAAATAATCTTCTACTTTATGTTGTTGCCTATGCTTGCATGTGGCAATAAAAAAGAGGAACCCTCACAAACGGAACCGCTTCCCGTTACGCGCATTGTGGGAATCGGAAAAGTCACGCCCCAAGGCGGGGTGAGTGAATTGGCATCGCCCTCATCGGGAATCGTGCGCGAAATTATTGCCATACCCGGAGATGCGGTGAAGGAAGGAGATATTCTGGTTGTGCTTGATAATGCGGACCAAACATTATCGCTTCGCGAAGCCGAAAGCCGCATTGCCTCGCAACAACGCAGCTTGCAGTCGGCAAAAATAAATGTAGAGCGAGAGCGCATCGCGTTGAAAGAAAAACAGCGTTTGTTGAACGACGCTCGGGAGCTGTTGCAAGCCGGAGCGACATCGGGTGAAAACGTACGCACCCTTCAAAATGAATACGAGCAAGGCGTGCAACAGTTGCGCAAATTGGAAAGCGATTTGCAGGCACAACAAGCCCAGTTAAACGAAGCCGCAGTGCAACGAGACGCACGCCTGAAAGATTTAAACCGCACACAACTCACAGCACCTATGAACGGCCGTGTGTTGGATATTTCGGCACGCGTGGGCGAAGCCTTGAACGTGCACGAAACGTACGCGCGTATGTCGCCGGAGGCGCCTCTTATTGTTTTGGCGGAGATTGACGAGTTGTTCGCTGATAAATTAACTCAAGGGCAAAACTGCTCCATTTATCTTGTTGGCGATAGTACGGCCGTGGCCACGGGAGATATTCTTCGTGTTTCGGCCGATTTAAAGCGAAAATCGTTGTTCTCCGATGGCGGAAACGAAATGGAAGACCGCCGTGTACGCGAAATTGAAGTTTCGCTTCGCGATATGAAATCGCCTTTGCTTATCGATACCAAAGTGGAATGTGTGGTGCACCTAAATTAACCATTGTATGCTCTCAATTGCCTATAAGTTTATCCGTTTTGAGAAATCGAAAAGCCTTGGAATTCTCACTGCCATTGTCATCAGCATCTATTTAATTGGTGTTGAACTGGGCATGTTTTTCTATTTGGCGGGATTGATAGAAGGCATTGTAACCAATTCAAATCCCGCTTATGCTCAGGTGTTTGTGGTAAATAAGCAGACGGAAAACATCAACCAACTTTCGCCTTTCGATGAGCGGTGGGTAAACCAACTTCGTAGCGTGGAAGGTGTGGACAATACGCATGGTTTTGTGCTCGCCGGCGTAACCGTTAAATTTCCAAACGGAGACGAGGCGCCCGCTTTTGTTATCGGCAGCGATTATCCGGCTTTGGCCGCGGGCCCTTCAGCAGAATTGATAAACACCGGAACAATACAAGATTTGGCGCTTCCGGGCACGGTTTCAACCGATTTTTACGACAATAAAACCTTCGGTTACGATGTGGTGCGCGGTACCCGTTTCGAGATAAACGGAAAAGCGGCTACTGTGGGCGCCACCACAAAAAACGCGAAAGGATTCAACAACCCCATTTTGTACACCACTATGTCCAAAGCGAGATATTATTCCGGTTTTTCTGATTATATGGTTAACGGCGTAATTGTCACCGTGAAAAATGCCGAAAACATTGATGCCGTGGTGAGCCGCATCAATCGGTTGGCGCCCAATTTAAAAGCGTGGCGCGCCGAGAAACTGGGCAGAAATACAGTCATTAATGTGATGACAGCCAACAATATGGGAATGAGTTTTGGCACGCTCATTATTTTTGGCATCATCAGCGGTTTTTTTATTATTGGCCTCACAATGTATTCCGCTACTTACGACCGCATTAAAGATTACGGTACGCTCAAAGCCATTGGCGCGTCGGGGAAATATGTAACCCGTTTGGTGCTGATGCAATCGTTCATTTATGGCGTGGCGGGCTTTTTAATTTCACTTGTGATGCTTTTTTTAACGAAAATAGGGATGGCAAAAGCCGGGCTCATTATTCGATTAACACCGCTTTTCTTGCTATTCCTTTTTCTGGTTACCTTGCTCATTGCCGTGGGTAGTTCATATTTTTCCGTGAAAAAACTACGCAAGGTGGAGCCTTCATCCGTATTTCGTTAAAGTTGCAAATGCTATCAAAATCAATAAAAATGAAAAAAACGGCCTCTATATTTTTCGTAATATTTTTCTCTTTTGCTTTGCAGGCGCAAGAAGTTCAACTGAATAACCTCACCCTAAACGAGGCAATCACATATTCTTTACAGCATTCGCCTTTGCATAATATACAAAAAATGAAGTTGGAAGAAGCTCGTTTGCAACTGGAAGAAGCAAAGCTCACGCACATTCCCACCGTATATGCTTCGGGCGATGTGCGCAACAACCTCATCATTCCCTCCACACCCGTGCCGGCTATCATTCTCGACCCCGATGCTTCGCCCGATGAAACCATCTATATGAAATTCAATACTAAATGGAATGCGACAGCAGGATTAAACCTTAGTTACGATTTGTTTAATCCCGAGAAAATGGGACGCGTGGCCGAACAAAAACAACAATTAAAAATTTTGGAATACGATGCGCAACTCTCGGAAAACGACCTACGGGCGAAGGTAGCTATGGCGTATGCCGAATGTGTAATCGCTCAAGAACAATTGTTTGCCTTGGCGGCTGACACGGCATATTATACCCGCGCGTTGCTCCAAGCCGAAGATTTGTATGCCAAAGAAAAAATTGCCCTTACCGAGAAAAACAATGCGCAAACGGCGCTCAATGAATCGTTGATGCGTTATTTGCAAGGAGAAAAAATATTGTCCGACACAAAATCGAATTTATTGTACGTGATGGGGGAGGAGTTATCGCCCGAAAACATCCGTGCGCTGCGTGTAACAGAAAGCATCAACGAGTTATACGAAAAAATGGAGCGCACTTTTTCTCCTGATGCCGCAGCTCATCTTAGCGAATTGCGACAAAACCAAGTGATTGCCCTTGCGGGCGAGCGAGTGCGTTTCGCGGCGTTAAAATATGCGCCCACCGTAACGCTCAACGGATATTATGGCACCAATTTTTATAATAACGAGTTCAAACTTTTTAATTCCGATTTGTGGCGGGGAAACAGTTATATCGGGCTGTCGCTGAAAGTGCCCATTACACAAGCATTGAGCACATCAAAAGAAGTTTCCCGTTTGCGGATGCAAGAAACAATTGAAAGGGAAAATTTACGCGACATCCTACAAACGCGCGAAAAAGACCGATGGAACGAATTCTCCTTGCTTGAAGTAAACAGAAAAAACTTTCGGTTGAGCCTTGAAAATCTGGAAATGAGCCGTCAAAACCTGCATGCTGCCGGTGTGCAATTGGAGAAAGGCTACATTCTTGAAAAGGATTTTATGGAAGAACAATTGAAAATGCAAAATGCCCGACAGAATTATATGCAGGCGGCCTTCGATGTTTTTTCCAGCTACGTGGCCATTGAAAAATTGAAATAATCGATTCTGAGAAAACACGCTGCGTTATAAATTATTCCACACTTTCTTTCAATCCAAATTGCTTGGCAAGCAATTCATATGATTTCTTGCGGGTAGCAAAATCGTTGTACATATCAAACAGCATAATTTCATCGGTTTGCGTGGCCGTAGCCCATTGATGCAACTGTTCAGCTACCTGATCGGGCGTGCCAATGACAAACTTGCGTAACACTTCCTCGCGAACCAGTTTTTCGCGGCCGGTGTACACGTGCGCGTTGGCATCTTTCAGCGTAGGGCTGGTAATTTTATTCCCCATCGAAAGCAGCGTCCAATGCAAAACGGCCGGCGCGGCATGGTAGCGCGCTTCTTCTTCGGTTTCGGCAGTAAAAACGATAATCGACAAAATACTTTTCGGTTCCGATAAATACGCGGAAGGCTTAAACTTTTTCCTGTACGTATTCAACACGGGAATGGCATAACCCGCGTTAATTTGACCGGCAAACGCGAACGGCAATCCGTGTTGAATGGCAAATTGCACACCGCCGGTGCTTGAGCCCAACACAAACACCTCGGGCGAAAGCGATGGGTCGGGGCTGGCTTTGATGTTGCGAAACGGATGGTTGTCCGGCAAGTTATGCCCTAAAAAACCCAACAAATCTTCCAATTGATTTGGGAAAATATCCTGGTGAATGACATCCCATGTGCGGCGTAGCGCGAAAGCCGTTCTGCCATCGGTTCCCGGCGCGCGGCCAATGCCAAGGTCAATGCGGCCGGGATGCAACGCCTCCAGCATCGCAAACCGCTCAGCCACATTAAACGCGCTGTGGTTGGGAAGCATCACGCCGCCCGTCCCCACGCGTATGCGTTTTGTGTGAGCCGCCACGTGCGCTACCATTATTTCGGGAAACATGCTCATTAGAAAAGGCATATTGTGGTGCTCGGCAAACCAATATCGGGTGTAACCAAGCCGATCGGCAAGCTGTGCAACCTCGGTTGAACGGCGCAGCACTTCAGATGGCGATTCCTTATCTTCAGAAAATTGCGCCAGATCAAGAATGGATAGTTTTATTTTTTGCATTTGAATATGTAAATGAAGGTTTTCTTATTAACGCAGAGAATGGGGGATATGTTCTTGGATATAGCGCGCAGGAGAGTTATATTGGCGAAGAGTGAGGACACGTGAAACGAAAAATACAACAGGCTACAGCTTCCAATCTCTGAAATCGGTAAAAAAATTGCATAAACAGTTGAACAACTATTTGATAGTTTCAAAAATAAAAAACATTATCTTTAGATTGAACAGAATCCTAATAAAATATTTTTGTATTTAAAAGATTGTTAGTGCATGGCTACGCTATTAACAATAAAGTCAAAAACCACTCTTTCTGCGACGGAAATAAACGTAGAGCCGCAGCACTATTCCTGTGGTTTCTTGCGAACAATGGTATCCTTTATAATCCGGATGGCTCCAAACGTATTGCAGACAACACTTTAGTCGCTCTCACTCTGATGATTGTAGAAAGTAAAACAGAAGAAATGGACATGATGGTAAAAGTGGTGGTAAATTTGATCTACCTATCCCAATTAGAACAACTATCTCATTCAGTTCTTGGTTATTTTTACTACCTTTGAAATCCTAAAATTATATAATCAGAACAAAGTCTATGACGAAAGAAGCACAAATTGAAGAACAATTTATTGAGAAGTTAGAAGAACTTAAATATACATACCGCCCTGATATTCGCGATAGGAATACGCTGGAAAACAATTTTCGTGAAAAGTTTCAGTCTCTTAATCGAGTAAAATTAACCGATAATGAGTTTGAACGTCTTAAAACAGAAATAATAACACCAAATGTATTTACTGCGTCAAAACTATTGCGTAGCATAAATTATTTTCAGCGTGAAGATGGTACACCTCTACTTTACACATTGGTAAATATTAAAGACTGGTGTAAAAATGAATACGAGGTCATTAACCAGCTACGGATAAATACGAATAATAGTAATCAACGATATGACGTTATCATTCTTATAAATGGAATACCGATAGTTCAAGTCGAATTGAAGTCATTAGATATGTCGCCACGAAAAGCTATGCAACAAATAGTTGATTACAGAAATAATCCGGGCAATGGCTACACGAATACACTGCTGTGTTTTATGCAATTATTTGTGGTGAGTAATCGTAGTAATACCTACTACTTCTCCAATAATAAGAACGAGCATTTTCGTTTTAATGCTGACGAGCAATTCTTACCGGTCTATCAATTTGCTGATGAACAAAACAAAAAAATCACACATTTAGACACCTTTGCCGAAAAATTTCTACCTAAATGTACGTTAGGTGAAATGATTAACAAATACATGGTGTTGGTTGAAAGTGAGCAGAAGCTATTAGTGATGCGTCCATACCAAATTTATGCAGTTAAGGCAATTATGGATTGTATCCATCAAAACAGGGGAAACGGTTATATTTGGCACACTACCGGAAGTGGAAAAACGCTCACATCTTTTAAAGCTTCAACACTTTTGAAAGATAACAAAGATATCGAAAAATGTCTTTTTGTTGTTGACCGTAAGGATTTAGATAGACAAACACGTGAGGAATTTAATAAGTTTCAAGAAGGTAGTGTAGAAGAAAATACAAATACCGAAACATTGGTAAGGAGATTGCTATCTACCGATTATGCCGACAAAGTAATTGTTACCACCATTCAGAAACTGGGTCTGGCGTTAGACGCAAACAATAAAAAAAACTACAAGGAGCGCTTGAAATCACTCAGCAAAAAACGAATGGTTTTCATCTTTGACGAATGTCATCGCTCACAGTTTGGCGACAATCACAAAGCCATAAAAGAGTTTTTCCCAAACGCTCAACTTTTTGGCTTTACCGGAACTCCTATTTTTGACGAAAATTCAACATATAATATCCGTGAGGGAGAACAGGCTTCATATAAAACCACCGAAGATGTTTTTGAAAAGCGTTTGCACGCTTATACCATCACTCATGCGATAGATGATAAAAATGTGTTACGTTTTCACATAGACTATTTTAAAGGACAAGGTAATATTCAACTTAATCCGGGTGAAACCTTGGCAAAGCACGCAGTAGTTGATGCTATTATCTCTAAACATAACGCAGCAACTCACTCAACACGCTTTAATGCGCTTTTTGCAACAGCATCTATTAATGACGCAATTGAGTATTATCAGCTTTTTAAAGAAATTCAGCGTAAAAAAAAGTCTGAGAATAAAGACTTTATTCCGCTTAACGTTGCTTGTGTTTTTTCACCTCCTGCCGAAGGAGATAAAGATATTCAGCAAATTCAGGAAGATTTAACGCAGGAAAAGGAGGATAACAAGCAAAATCCCAAAGAAAAAAAAGCAGCATTAAGAACTATTATTAGAGATTATAACAAACAGTTTGAAACAAATCACAATATCAACGAGTTTGATTTGTACTATCAGGATATTCAGAAACGTATTAAAGACCATAAATACAGCAATGCGGATTATCCTCATAAAAATAAAATAGACATAACCATAGTGGTAGATATGCTCTTAACCGGTTTCGATTCAAAATATCTAAATACGTTGTATGTAGATAAAAATTTGAAATATCACGGTTTAATTCAGGCTTTTTCCCGTACAAATCGCGTTTTGAACGACACTAAACCTTATGGAAATATTTTGGATTTTCGTTCTCAGCAAGATGCTGTAGATGTAGCTATTACTCGTTTTTCAGGAGAGGATTCGGGCAAGGCGAGGGAAATATGGTTGGTTGATCCTGCACCGGTAGTTATAGAAAAATTTAAAGAAGCAGTTGCTGCGTTAGACGATTTTATGGCAAAAAACAACTTGTTGTGCGAGCCTCATGAAGTGTACAACCTAAAAGGTGATGCAGCAAGAATAGCCTTTGTGAAGAACTTTAAAGAAGTACAGCGCTATAAGACACAACTTGACCAATACACCGATTTGGATGAAGAGCAGATAGCTGAAATAGAAGCCATATTGCCCGAAGAAACACTGCGCTCCTTTAGAAGTTCATACCTTGAAACAGCCAAAAAATTTAAAGAAATTCAACAAAAAGAGGGGGATAACGCACCAATAGACGTCCAACAGCTGGATTTTGAGTTTGTCCTTTTTGCTTCGTCATTGATTGATTATGATTATATTATGTCGCTTATTGCCGACAATATGAAGAAGAAACCTCAGAAGCAAAAAATGAGCAAAGCCCAGATAATCAGCCTGCTTTCATCTAACTCCAACTTGATGGATGAGCAAGAAGATTTAACTGAATATATCAACAGCTTGGACTGGGAAAGTGGACAGGATGAAAATACTTTACGTGAAGGGTTTAATACATTTTTAACCGAAAAATACGAAAAACAGATAAATAATATTGCTAATAAACATGGATTAACGTCGGAAGACTTAAAAGCCTTTGTGGAAAATATTATTAGTAGAATGATTTTTGATGGAGAAAAGTTAACTGACTTACTTGAACCATTAGACCTTAGCTGGAAAGAACGACGTGTTAAAGAATTATCCTTAATGCAAGACCTTGTTCCGTTCTTAAAAAAACAAACACAAGGTAGAGAAATATCAGGATTGGCTGCGTATGAATAATCTTTTTTGCTTAAAATATGAGCAGTCAAACTAAAATATATAATTACAAAACTCTGAACAATCTCGTTGTTCGATTACGTGATGATTTAAACAGTTCAGATTTTGTTTTGCTTTTTGCTTATAATGGTACAGGCAAGACGCGAATTTCAATGGCTTTTAAGGATAAAGGGAAAAAACAAGAAAAAAATAAGCCGGACACATTATATTTCAATGCTTTTACCGAGGATCTTTTCCATTGGGACAATGACTTGCAAAATGATGCTGAACGTGTTCTTAAAATAAACGCCGATTCAAGCTTTTTTAGTGGTTTGAAAGAATTAGCGTTGGAGGAGAAAATTTTTGCTTATTTAGAACGCTATGCTGAATTTGACTTCAAGATTGATTATGAAAAATGGGAAATCACATTCAGCAAAGAAATCAAAAACCCTAAGTATCGAATAGGCTCTGAAGAACCTGAGTACATTCTTCTAAATAATATCAAAATTTCACGAGGTGAAGAAAATATCTTTATTTGGTGCTTTTTTCTTGCCATTTGCGAATTGGCTATTGATGGTGAGGAGGCTTACAAGGATATAAAATTTATTTTTATTGACGACCCAATTTCCTCGTTGGATGATAATAATGCAATAGCTGTAGCAACCGATCTTTCTCAATTGTTACAAAAAGGGATTGGAAAACAAAAAGTGGTAATATCATCTCATCATAGTTTGTTTTTCAACATAATGTGTAATGAATTGAAAAAGTTTAAACATAAGCGTTATTTTCTACATAAAAATGGACAAGAAGGGCATACTTTAAGAGTAACTAATGATACGCCCTTTTTTCATCATGTAGCATTGTTAAGTGAGCTGAAAAGAGCCGTGGATACTGATAAAATTAACACATATCACTTTAATATGCTGCGTAGTATTTTAGAAAAAACATCAAATTTCTTTGGTTTTGACGACTTTTCACAATGTGTTCATGGGATAGAAGATGAGGTGCTTTATGCACGAGCTTTAAATTTATTGAGCCATGGAAAATATTCAATATATGAACCAAAAGAAATGGGTGTAGATAACAAAAAATTATTTCAGGACATTTTGCAATCATTTTTGGATAAATATCACTTTTATCTGCCAAAAGTTTTTATTGACGAAAAAAAAACAATCAACTTAACATGACAATACAACAACAGCAACAATTAGGTAAAACCTTGTGGAACATTGCCGATCAACTTAGAGGAGCGATGAATGCCGATGACTTCCGCGACTATATGCTTTCTTTTTTATTTTTACGTTATTTGTCTGATAATTACGAGCAAGCTGTAAAGAAAGAGTTGGGACGTGATTATCCTCAATTAGACGAAGACATTAAGCACTCTGCCCTTAATGTGTGGTATAACGCCAACGAAGCCGATGTGCCTGATTTTGAGAAGCAAATGCGCCGGAAAGTACATTATGTTATAAAGCCCCAATACTTGTGGAGTAATATATCTGAACTTGCCCGCACGCAGGATGCAGAATTGCTGAAAACGCTTGAAGAGGGTTTTCGGTACATAGAGAATGAGTCGTTTGAAAGTACATTTCAAGGCTTGTTTTCTGAGATTAATCTGAACTCTGAAAAATTGGGTAAAACCGCCACAGATAGAAATAAAAAACTCTGTGTAATTATACAGAAAATTGCCGAAGGTATAGCCCAATTTTCTACCGATACTGATGTTTTGGGAGATGCGTATGAGTATCTTATAGGTCAGTTTGCTGCTGGCTCAGGCAAAAAAGCCGGAGAGTTCTACACACCACAACAACTATCAACTATTCTTTCAAAAATCGTTACGTTAGATAGTCAAAATCCCTCGTTGGGTGAAAAGAAAAAGTTAGACAGCGTATTAGACTTTGCTTGCGGTTCAGGCTCGCTCTTACTCAATGTTCGCCGACAATTAAAAGAAAGCGGAGGCAGTATTGGTAAAATATATGGGCAAGAAAAAAATATCACAACCTATAATCTTGCTCGAATGAATATGTTGCTTCACGGTTTGAAAGATACTGAGTTCGAAATACATCATGGTGATACGTTGTTGAATGATTGGGATATTTTAAGAGAAATGAACCCGGCTAAGAAAATGGAGTTTGACGCTATTGTAGCAAACCCACCATTTAGTCTGCGCTGGGAACCAAATGAGGCATTAGCCGAAGATTTTAGATTTAAGAGCCATGGAATAGCACCAAAATCAGCTGCTGATTTTTCATTTTTACTGCATGGTTTTCATTTTCTTTCCAGTGAAGGAACAATGGCAATAATCCTTCCGCACGGTGTGCTTTTCCGTGGTGGTGCCGAAGAGCGCATCCGTACAAAACTTCTGAAGGATAATAATATTGATACGGTTATAGGATTACCTGCAAATTTATTTTTCTCTACCGGTATTCCTGTTTGTATTTTGGTACTAAAAAAATGCAAGAGATTTGATGATGTCTTATTTATCAATGCCAGTGAACATTTTGAAAAAGGGAAACGCCAAAATCGCTTACGGGAAGGGGAGGAAAACGGTGAGCCAAATGATATTCAAAAAATAGTGGAAACTTATCAGTTCCGCAAAGAAGAAGAGCGGTATGCACGCCGTGTTCCAATGAGCGAAATAGAAGAAAACGGCTACAATCTAAATATTTCTCGCTACGTAAGTACTTTCATCGAAGAAGAGCCTGTTGATATTCATGCAGTAATGAAAGAAATTAAAGAGTTGGAGGCTAAACGAGCCGACTTGGATAAAGAAATTGATGTGTATTTTAAAGAGTTGGGATTGGTATTTTAACATGAAAAGATTATTTGTATGAAGCCTATTATAAATATTTATTGCGACGAGAGTTGTCATTTGCTCAATGACAAAGAGCCGATTATGGTATTGGGAGCCGTCTATTGTCCTGCTGAAAAGAAAAAAGATATCTTCGAACGATTGTATAGCTTTAAAGTCAGACACAATCTTATTCCTAATAACAAAAAAAACTGTAAAGACAATAGAGCATATTATGAGCTGAAATGGAATAAAGTTTCAAGAGCAAAAATTGACTATTTCAAAGATGTCATAAACTATTTTTTCGATAATGACGATTTACAATTTCGTGTTTTGGTAGTTCCAGAGAAGCAGGTTTTGGATTACGAAAAATTTAATCATACGCACGATACGTTTTACTATAAAATGTATTTTGGTATGCTCAAAGCAATTCTAAATCCTGATAAATCTCATCACATTTACATTGATATTAAGGATACCAGAAGCAAGGAAAAGGTGCATAAACTTGAGCAAGTTTTGAGAAATGATAAATACGATTACTCTAAGGAAATCATCAAGAAAGTACAGCAAGTTCGTTCACACGAGGTGGAAATACTGCAACTTGCCGACCTCCTAATCGGAGCTGTGTCATATATCAATAGAGGATTATTTAAGAGTAAAGCCAAAAATGA
Organism: Bacteroidota bacterium; assembly: GCA_023388315.1. GTDB lineage: Bacteria > Bacteroidota > Bacteroidia > Bacteroidales > Dysgonomonadaceae > JAEWGM01. The sequence goes on from JAEWGM010000034.1 coordinate 32,657, forward strand.
ATTAATTAACATCATCAAACAACGTTCTAGATATTCATTGACTAAATCGACCTTGCTCAGAGAGAGAAAGTTTAATATTTTCGTGTGGGAAGCTCAAAAGCCTTATTTCGTATGAGTAAAAATAAACAATTAAAATTTCCTTCTATCGTGTGTTTTGAAGATTATGAAGGAAACTTCAAGGCTTACTTTAGTGCTGTATATGAGATTTTTAAAGCAGACTTTATTTTGTCGCAACCGCTTTATGAAGGATTTAAAGTCTCGGTTCAAAAATATCCGGAAGTTGATGGTATTCATCGCACATTCTATCATATAACACATGAGGGTGACAACGAACAAAGCAGAACGCCTGATTTTCGGAGAATGGAGCGAATTCGTTTCCCAAAATTTGTTATTGATAACAATATCCACCCGGAAATTTTAATATGGAAAAATCGTAGAAGACGTGATACAAGAGTATTACTTTTTAATGATGTTGAGAATTATTTGGTTGTGCTGACGGAAAGAAAAGGCTATTATTTGTTCTGGACAGCCTATTTGGTAACGGAAGTCCACCGAAAGCGGAAATTGTTACGAGAATATGAAACCTATCAAAAAACCAAAACCGCTTAGCGGTGCTAAACGGTTTCTTTACTCCTTTAACGCTTACAATCAATAAAGATATGGTTACTGAGCTGGCACAAAGATAATTTTTTTTTTTGAGATAGTAAAATTACACAGTATTTTAACATTAAGGATACTAAACAATCAAGATGAATACTAAAAATAAACAAAGTAAGAATTTTCCAAATTTGAGATTTC
>JAEWGM010000012.1 GCA_023388315.1 Bacteroidota bacterium
TTGGCAAAAAGCTGATACCGTCCGAAACGTTATCTTTTACTCCGGCAATTTCGGCAAAAGTAGGCATCACGTCCCAAAAAGCAGAGATATGATCGGTGGTTGTTCCGGGAGAAATTTTTCCTTGCCACGCGGCAATCATCGGTACACGAATTCCGCCTTCGCGCAACGAGGTTTTGCCCCAACCGTGCTCGCTTTTAAACGGTTTTGCGCTATCGAACCAAGGCGAATCGGCTCCGCCGTTGAACGATGGCCCGTTGTCGCTGGTAAAAATAATAAGCGTGTTATCGTAAATTCCAAGCCGTTTCAATTCGGTAATAAGTTCGCCGATTTGTTCGTCAAAATAGCTGATCATAGCGGCATAAGTAGCTCGTGGATAACGTGTAGGAAAATATCCGGATTGTCCTGTATAGGGTTTTTCGTCACCGAACTTTTTCACGTAATAATCGATCCATTTTTGTGGCGCTTGCAGTGGCACGTGAGGAGCAGGTGTTGTCCACATCAGCAAAAACGGGTTATTTTTCTCTTGATTTAGAAACGAAAGAATTTCTTTCAACAATAAATCGGGCGAATACTGTTTTTGCGTGTATTTGGCGTAACTCGATTCCAGCATCGGGTCGGCGCCTTTGTCGAGCGGCGTGTGTGGCGGAAGCAATTCGTTTTGCAAGTATTCGCGGTGCTCGTTCCGATAAAGAAATGGCGGATAATAGGTGTGTGCCTGCCGTTGGCAGTTGTATCCGTAGAAAAAATCGAACCCCATTTTGTTGGGCGTGCCTTCTGAACCGGGGTAGCCCAATCCCCATTTTCCAACCATAGCGGTGGTGTAACCGGCTTTTTGCAGCAGTTTGGGAAAAGTAACCGTTTCTGCCGGCAACGGACGCTGACCTTCCAAGGTGGAATCGGCGAGCATCGCTTCGTGGCTCCACACGTTTCCGCGATCGGGCATCTCGTCGTTTCCGCGAATGTATGTGTGCCCCGTATGTTTTCCGGTGAGTAATACGCCGCGCGAAGGTGCGGATACCGGCGAGCCGGAATAGTGTTGCGTGAATCGCATTCCTTCACGAGCCAATTGGTCGATATTGGGCGTTTCTATTTTTTGCTGCCCGTAGCAACCCAAATCGCCGTAACCGAGGTCGTCGGCAAGGATGTAGATGATATTGGGCTTTTGTTGGGCGTAAAGCGCACCGGCAGCGGCTAAGCCAAGTGTGAGTGTTTTGAGTTTTGTTTGCATAAAAAATCAGTTTTTATTCAGATACAACGGATTTTTTTGAAAATGAGTTGGCGCGTTAACCCGATTCATCCATTTTTGTAATTTTCCGGTCAATTTCCGGGTTTGCTTTGTGTTGATTTTGGATAAATCGGTTGTTTCGCCGATGTCGTTTTTCAGGTTATAAAGTTCGGAACGATTGTCTTCGAAGAAGTGAATCAGTTTCCAATCTCCAGAAATAACGGAAGAGAAAGGCGTTGCCCGAAAGCTGTTTTCATCGCCATACGATTCGAGATAAGCGGGAAAATAGCAATAGATATTTCGTTTCGATATTTTGCTCGATTTCCCTTTTGTCAAAACACTTTTGAGCGATTTTCCATCGGTCGGACTTTTCTGTTTTATATTAGCAAAATCGAGAAAAGTGGGGAACAAATCCGCACCCATAACAGGAACATCCGAAGTGCTGTTTTTTGCAATCTTATTTCCGTAGGAAACAATGAAAGGCACACGGTTTCCGCCTTCGTAGGGCATGCCTTTTCCTCCTCTGAGCGGCGAATTATCTGTAATTCCGTCGAGCATTCCCCCGTTGTCCGATAAAAATACAATAAGCGTTTTCTCCAATAAGTTCTCTTCTTTAAGCGTTTCGATGATGCTACCTACACTTTCATCCAAACTTTCGATCATTGCGGCATATGTGGTATTATTGTGATGCTTTCCCGCAGGCTTCTGCCTGTATTTTTCCACTTTTTCGGTTTTTGCCTGAATTGGCGTGTGTACCGCGTAATGTGCAAGATAAAGAAAAAACGGGCGGTCTTTATTCTGTTTAATGTGAGTAACTGCTTCTTGGGTCAGCCGGTCGGTCAGATACCGGTAAGTAGAGTCCGATAAATTAAGGTTGGGAAGGCATTTTCCGGCCTGATTACAAAACGGATAATAGTAAGAATGCGGTGTTCCGATATGATTACCGGCAATATTTACGTCGAAACCGTTAGCCAAAGGGCCTGTTTGGTCTTCATCGGTGCCTAAATGCCATTTCCCGATATGAATGGTGCGATAACCGTTTGCGCGTAAGATTTCGGGGAAAGTTACAAATGACGTATCCAGTATATCTTTATTTGGCATTGGGATAAGTTTGCGGTTCTCGGGCTTTCCTCTGTCGGGCGGATTTACCGTGTAAACTCCGTGGCGGGGCGTGTATAATCCGGTGAGAATACTTGCACGCGATGGTGCGGAGTTAGCCGCGTTGGTATAGGCGCGCGTAAACAGCATTCCCGCATTTCGCAACTTATCAATGTTTGGCGTTTCGTAGAAATCGCTACCCGTGCAGCCCAAGTCGCTCCACCCCAGATCGTCTGCTAATATAAAAACGATATTAGGTTTCGGGTTCTGAGCGGTAGCTGAGAAGCAAACACCTGTGGCAAGAAAACCGGAAAACAATTTATTGGCAGTCATTGTGGAAATTAAATTGGAGATAATACGAATGAAAACGTATTATCTCCAAAAATAATAAAAAAATGTGAGTTTATTTATTCCCAACCGGGATTATTTGGTCTCAAGTTGGGATTGAGTGCCATTTCATTGATAGGTAATGAAAGCAAGTAGTTTCTTTCCTCAAAACTTGGAGGAGTTGCCACTCTTTTGTCATACACATTTATTGCACCGCTGGGTAAGATGCCCATTTGATTTGTCAATCGTTGAATTTCTTCAGGAGAATACAATCGTGAGTCAGGCTCGAAACCCGCACGTTTTTCGTTGAGAACATTTCCTACCTTCCAACGCAGGATATCATAAAAACGAAGCCCTTCACCCATTAATTCCACACGACGTTCTCTTCTGATCTCTCTTATTAAATTTGCATTCGGCCCGGTAACATTAGGATACATCGCTTGTTGACGCGGGTCGGCAAAAGCTGTTGGAGTTAACTTAACATTAAATCCTATACGTTCCCTCAATTTATTCACAGTTGCATCTAAAACCACCTGTGTAGCTGTTCCCAATTCGGCGTGAGCTTCGGCGTAAATAAGAAGAATTTCGGCAAATCGGAAAATTGGTGCATCTATGGTGCCTTGATGATGCGCCGAAACATCCTCTGCAGGATTGTAAAATTTCACCACTACATATCCGGTAGAAGAAGCTCCCTTATCTGCCCATTTGTACCTACTATTCTCCGGTGAAGTTATGTCTATCTTTTCACCGCCTATAGTGATTTCTTGGAGAGAGTTGAATAAATTGGCTATGGCAGGACGTTTGCCTTGCAAATAGTACGTAAATTCTCCGGGTTCGGGCGTAGCAATTGTTTGCAACATACGAGGATCGCGATTTTTGAGTTCATTTATGAAGCTTTCTCCTTCCGTATGTAACGGGCTGCTGCTAGTGGGGAGTCCGTCAATGGATAAATAATCGTCTGCCATGCTCTTGGACATACCAAAAGGATTTTCGCCCGTAGCAATTTGACGTGATACGTTATTTCCTTTGGCTTGGCCGGGATCGTATTCTTTGGATAAGATGATTTCCGGATTTCCTCTGTAATTGCTCTGAATAAATAATTCATAATAGCTTTTCATGGGGCTGCTTCCTTTAAAAAGTGAATAACCATATTCCGGTTTCATTAATTCCGCAGCGGCATCACGAGCCAATGTGAAATACGTATCGGCTCCTTCTCCTCCATGATATTTTCTCCAGCTGCCTTCAAACAAGCATATTCTGGCTTTTAAGGCCAAAGCAGCATCTTTGCTTACGCGGGCTACGGAAATTTTGCGTGGCAATATGGAAATGGCTCTGTCAAGGTCGCGAACGATATTTGTTACAACTGTTTCGCGAGAATCGCGCCCTTTGTAAAGCTCTTCGCCGCCTGTTTCCGGTACTTCATCGTACCAGGGAAGGTCGCCAAAATCCATTAATTTGTTGAAATAGTCGTATGACTTAAAAAACAACACTTGCCCTAATACATTGTTTTTTTCCGTTTCAGTAGCGGAAGATAATTCATAATATTTCAAAAAGTTGTTTGCTCTGCGTATATTTTCCCAATTCCATATACCGGAATTGGCGTTCGTGGGCGCTACATTATGCCCGAAGCTACGTTGATTGTAACTCCATGATAAAAGGTTGTCAGATGTAAAGTCTCCCTCCAGCATTCCAAATCCGTAAGTCTGAAAACCTCCGTGCCCGTTTATCATCGGATAAAATCCGTTGGCATATAACTCTAAAGCCGCTCCGTTTGCATTTCGGAAGAATGTTTCTGTTGAAACAGTATCAAGTGGCTCTCTGTCTAAGTGATCGCAAGCGGATAAAATTCCGGCCGCAAGCAATACTGTAAATATATAGTTAAAAAATTTCATTGTTGTTTTTGTTCTTTAAAAAGTTAAACTTACTCCGCAGGAAATCGTTCTGCTATAGGGGTACTTAAAGCCATCGCCAATTTCGCCTCCGGTGAAACTCACGTTTGCAATTTCAGGATCAATGTCGGGCAACATGCCGGTTAAATCCCATAAATTCTGACCACTTACAAATACTCTCATATTAGACAAATGTAATCTTTGAGTCAAATGTTTAGGTATGGTGTACGATAACGAAATATCTTTCAAGCGAACATAAGCCGCATTTTGCAGGTATTTTGTTTGCACTTGTTTGTTTTGTCCGAAGTTAGATGCCACAAAATAGCCATTCGGGTTATCGGGAGACCACGTGTTGTTATAGTGATATTCAGTGATTGCACTCCACCATTGCCCGGCATATCCCCAGAACATAAATGAGTCTAACCATACATCACGTTTTCCCATACCTTCGAAAAAGATCCTGAAATTGAAATTGTTCCAGTCGAGACTTCCTGTTAGGTTAAAGCGGTAACGTGGTGTGGAATTTCCGATGATTCTTCTATCGCCCGGATTTTCCAATGTGTTGTTTCCGTAATCGACTACACCGTCATCATTTAAGTCGGCATACATGATGTCTCCGATGCGCCAGTTGCGAGATATTACGGCCTGGCGTTGATTTTGTGCCGTTGCCTGCTCCGCAGTAAGGATATGCCCTTCGGTTGTATAGCCCCAAATCTCACCTAATCGGCGTCCTTCGTACCAATCGCCTAAAGCTCCTGTGGGGTTATCGTACTTGGTTATTTCACTGTAAGAGTCAGAAACACCTACTCCCACGGAATACCTCATTGGTTTTCCAAAAACATTGCTTATTTGGTCTCTCCAGTCGATGGATAATTCCCAACCTCTTGTTTGCATATCGGCCACATTTTCTTTTCCGCCGCTAGCGCCTAATACAGCAGGATAAGCCCTATTTTGTACCATGCCCATCGTATTTCTTATATAATAGTCAAATGACCCATATAGTTTGTTGCTGAATAAGTTCCAATCTAAACCGGCGTTATAGTTCATTACTCGCTCCCATGTTGTGTTCAGGTTCGGAAGCGAGGGTTGAGAAATACCAACAAGCTGACGGCCATCAATCAGGTAGTTGATCATATTTCCGCTCACGCTTGAAATGTAGTCGAAGTTCCCTTCGGTAATCTGATTACCTAATTCACCAACCGAAAAGCGCACTTTTAGGTTGTCAACAACACTGCGAAGGGGAGTAAAAAATTCTTCTTCCGACGGGCGCCATCCAAAAGATGCCGACGGGAATAATCCCCAGCGTTTTTCTTCGCGGTATTTAGATGATCCGTCATAACGCGCATTTAATTCCACCAAATACTTTCCTTCGAAATCATAGTTTAATCTTCCAAAGATGCCTTGCACGGCCCATTGTGTTCCGGGTTGGCGCACCGATCTCAGATCGTTGGCCATGTGTAAAAGAGGCACATCGTTTAAATACAGGTTTTCGGTTCGTGCCTCCATGCCGGAGTTTTGTTTGGCTTCCTGATTGTAACCGATCATTGCAGAAAGGAAGTGCCGGTTGAATTGCATATCGTATTGCGTCCAAAGATTCATTGCGTTGTAAGTGTCTATGTCACGACGCATATAATATTTATTCGGTGTATTATACGTGGATGCAGGAACACCTTCGGGCATAGTCTGATAACCGATCTTGCGGTGTTCGCGTAAATCGCGGAACCATTTGTTCACGGTGTAATCTCCCTGAATAGTCCAGTTTGTTACGGGTGTAAGTTTAAAGCGCCCGGTAAACCAAACATCGTCTACGCCTGTTGTATTACGTCCTGCTGTAGCCATACGCCCCGATACGTTTTTGTTGAAACGGCGGCCTTCTAAACCGGCATAATTCCCATCGGGCAAGTACATTACCACTGTTGGGAAAGTCCTGTAAGTTTCATATTGGGGATTTGCCATACCGTCATTTTCGGTATTCGGCACATTATTATCGGTATGGATATATTTTGTATTGAATCCCAACTCGAGCCAATCCGTAAGACTTTGAGTATAGTTAAAAGTAAGGTTGTAGCGTTGGAATTTGTCGTTTCCGTGTCGGTATAACCCGTCTTGTCCTTGATATGCCAGCGAACCGTAAAAATTAGATTTTTCGCCTCCTCCTTGCAAACTCACGTTATGTTGTTGCATAAAAGCGTTATTTTTATACAGCTCTTTAAACCAGTTTGTATTGCCAACATAGCCCCACGCCGGGTCGGCAGCAGTGTGTGCCGAGTGCATAATTCCCTGATTGTCCACAAATACTCCAGGATTATTCGCCGGATCGTCAAGGTGAGCTTTGATCATTCCCAACTGGGTTTCATCAAAAAATTCGCCTTGCCCGTCATTGATAGACATCTGGTTCATTGCTTGTGCCCATTGATAAGACGTGGGCATTTCGGGCAAGCGCGTTGGAGCCGACCAAGAAAAGTTGTTGTTATAGTTAACTTGTACTTTTCCGTTTCTCGATCCTTGTTTTGTGGTGATCAAAACAACCCCAAACGCGGCTCTTGCTCCATAAATGGCAGCGGAAGCCGCATCTTTTAATACTGAAATGTTTTCCACATCCTGTGGGTTGATTAAATTAATATCAGTTTGAACACCATCAACCAGTATTAAAGCACTACCGCCATTTAAAGATGTTCCTCCACGTATATTAAATGTAGCTGATTGTCCGGGAGCGCCGGATGGCATTGTAATATTCAAGTTAGGGATAACACCCTGTAAGCCTTGTCCCACATTGGTAATAGGGCGATTTTCCAACACATCTCCCGATGCAGTTCCCACGGCACCTGTAAGGTTTACTCTACGTTGCGTTCCATAACCCACAACCACAACCTCATCCAGCAACTCTGTATCGGTTGCCATTACCACATTAATGGTGGTGCGGCCGTTCACAGGAATGGTTTGGGTTGCATAACCCACATAACTGAACACCAAGTTGCCGTTAGACGGTACGTTGTTTAGTGTGTAGTTTCCGTCAATATCGGTAGTTGTGCCAACGCCCGGACTACCTTCCACAATAATGGTTGCTCCGATAACTTCAAGGCCGGTGTCGTCTGTTACGTTACCGCTTACTGTGACTGTTTGAGCAAACATTCCCAAGGATACCGTCCACAACAAGGCGAACAGAAATCCTTTCCACATAGAATTTGAATTTTTTTTCTTCATTCTCTCTTTAGTTTAATTAATATTACAGATTTACTTAGTTGTATAACCCAAGTTTAAAACACTGCAGGATGATGGTTTTTTAGGATTTATTGAATAAAAAATAAAGTGTGTTTTCATTCAATAAAATCTAAACGATGAGTCGCAAATTCCCATTGAATTTCAACGGTCTGCTGGTAAAAGCAAGCTGTTTGGATTAAAAAAATGGGTGCTTCCGTCCTGACCAGTGCTGATTTCGAAATACAAAAGTACCTAATTTTCATAATCCAGCAAAATTAAAAGAATATGTTTAATAACATACTTAAAGTTTCTTAAAAATTTAAAATGCTGAGTATGAGGTGATCAATGTTTTCTTCAGAGCAGTTGTCTTGTGTTAATTAGTGTTTTTTAAAACATAAACGGCTACCGGAAAGGTAGCCGTTTATATAGCATCAAATTATCTTTAATCTTTCACACCCTCTTCAAATACACCGATACCGAGCCATCGCCCACATTGAACCAGCCCTTGCCGTCGTCGCCAATAATAACATCTTCTTGCATATGGCCCAGTTTGTCGTACCACGCCGATCCGGCATAGTCGGTGCCTACGAACATCGGTTTTTTACCGCCGGTGCTGTTGCTCATAATCACCACGCAACCGTCGGGGTGGTGTTCGTCGCCGCGGCGCACCCAGCCCACCACGTGTTCGTGGTCGAAGTAATCGTCTTGCTCGCCGTAAGCAAAATCGCGGCGAACATCCAATAGTTGGTCAATCATCCATTGCATGCCGGGTTGCGGATTTTCGCCTCCTATGCCGTAATAATCGCCCAAGAAAACGCAGGGGTATCCGTCTTTCCGAAGCAGGATAAGCGCATACGCCAGCGGCTTAAACCATCCTTGCACGAAAGACTCCAGCGCCTGTTGCGGTTGGGAATCGTGGTTATCCACAAACGTAATGGTGGTGAGCGGATAACTGGCCACTACGCTGTTGTTGAATATGTTGCGCATATCATAAGCGGGCCCATTCTCCGAACACTGCTTGAAATTGAAATGCAGCGCCACATCAAACAGGTTGATTTTGTAATCCACGGTGCGAAGGTAATCGGTGATGACCATCTTGTCGTAGTACCAATATTCTCCGGCGATGTAAAAGTCGTCACCAAACTCGTGCTTCACGTGTTCAACAAGGTCTTTCATAAACCAATCGTTGATGTGTTTGATGGCATCGAGGCGGATGCCATCCACACCCGTTTCGCGAATAAACCAGCTAATCCAACGTTTGGTTTCTTCCTGCACATCGGGATGTTTGTAGTCGATATCGGTAAACATCAGGTAATCGAAATTGGCAAATTCTTTGCTTACGGAATTGTCGTGCACGTCAATGCCTTTGTTTTCTCCCAAAATGATGTAAATGGCGTCTTTGTCGTCGCGATAATTGTAATCGGTTGCCGAAAAATGATACCAATGCCATTTAAAATCGGAATATTGGTTGTTTCTTCCGGGGAACGTGAAGTGGGTGAACCCTTCAATTTCATAAGGTTCTGTGATGCCTTTGTTTCTGTCGTGTGGGTCCACTTCAATCACCTGAAACGCTTCGGGTTCATCGCCTCCGGCTTTGTGGTTGAGCACCACATCGGCATACACGGCTATTCCGTTATCGTGCAGGGCTTGTATGCAATCGTGCAATTCTTGCTTGGTTCCGTATTTGGTTCTCACAGTGCCTTTTTGGTCAAACTCGCCTAAGTCGTATAAATCATAGGCACCATAACCCACATCGTCTGAGCTTGTTCCTTTATAGCACGGCGGAATCCACACACCGGTTACACCAATTTGGCTTAAGTGCTGGGCATCGTCTCTAAGCCTGTTCCATAATTGTCCGTCGTTTGGCAAGTACCACTCAAAGTACTGCATCATAATTCCATTTGTTCGCATGTGGGTTCAATATTTTTAATTTGTGTTAATCGAGATAAATATAACGATAAAAATAAGCTGAATGTTTTGCCGTTAAGTATTCGTAACACTTCTTTTTTCGCGGTTTTACGATTAAACAAACCGATGAAATGTGTGTCAAACGCGTTAAAAAACCCACAAAACATGTGCTAAATACTTAATTTAGTATTACTTTTGTGGTTGCAGCAGGCTGGTTTGTCGTTCCGAAAATATCGGGAAGGAAAGTCCGGGCAACGCAGAGCGTCATACTTCCTAACGGGAAGCTGTTTGCGAGAGCAGATAAGCGTAACAGAAAATAACCGTCTCGATGCTGTCGGGATAAGGGTGAAAAGGTGAGGTAAGAGCTCACCGGGCGCCGCAGCAATGTGGTGTGCCGTACGCATTATGAGTTGCAAGGCCATGTATATCGGATAGATGTAGGGTTGCTCGCCCGATGCCGAGGGGTAGGCCGCTAAAGTGCTTTGGCGACAAAGCATGCAGATAAATGACAAACATCCCGATTTATCGGGGTACAGAACCCGGCTTATAGGCCCGCTGTTTTTTTTATAGACAGGTATGACAAAAAAACGAAGAAAGCGAGAACTGGATGAGGAAGAACCCGGCAGAGTGGAGCGGGTAAAAATAAAATTTAAGGAGTTGGTGCAATTCCTTTCCTACGATATTTGGCGTCAAAATCCGGAAACATTATCCAACAAAAGGAATATTCTGTATGATGCCACCAAAACCATTATCCTCACCATTCGCAATATTCAGGAACAAGATTTGGGCGGCAGCGCGCGTTCGTTAACGTATCGCACGGTGCTTTCTATTGTGCCTATGCTGGCCATTTTGTTTGCCATTGCCCGTGGGTTTGGCATCGAAAACATTGTAGAAAGCAGCATTTTTGATTTTTTGGCTGGAGATGATTCATCCACCGAAATGGTGATGCAACCGGCTCCCATTGCATCCGATACGCTTATGCTGGAAGCAGCGAATTCCGGCACCGTTATCAATAGGGGAGCGGGCGAAGGTGTTCGTGTGCAAGAAGAGGTTTCCGCATCGGCAACCACCAAGCAGTTTTTGAATCTCTTGTTTGGACTGATTGACAACTCGCTGAAAGAAGCCAAAGGAGGCGGCATTTTCGCGGGAATTGGTATTTTGCTTTTCTTGTACACCATTATGCTGCTGTTTTCCAATATTGAAAATAGTTTCAATCGCATTTGGCAGATAGGAAAAGGAAGGCCCATACAACGCAGGGTGGTAGATTACTTCGCCTTTGTATTGCTCATGCCCATCTTCTTTATTTTTACCAACGCGCTCAACCTTATTGGTTCACCCGAAGGCAATTTGTTGAAAATCATCCATATACTTTACCCAATCGTTCCGAGGTTGGTGAATGTTTTGCCGGTAGTTATCATCATCCTGATGCTCACGATGTTATATAAATTTATTCCCAACACCAAAGTAAAATTCATTAACGCGCTCATTGCCGGAATTGTGGCGGGGCTCGCGTTTCAGGTGTTTCAGATGCTTTATTTGAGCGGGCAGCTTTGGATTAGCCGCTACAACGCCATTTACGGAACATTTGCCGCCGTGCCTTTAATGTTGATGTGGTTACAGCTTTCGTGGTTTATTGTGCTTATTGGGGCGGAAATTTCGTACGCAGCGCAAAATGTGCGCAAATTTTCTTTCGAAAAAGAAACCCGAAACATCAGTCGCCGCTACAAAGATTTCTTTACCATTATGATTACATCGGTTATCGTGCAACGCTTTGCCGATGAGCTGCCGCCTCTCACTGCCGACCAAATTTCGGTAAAATGCAAAGTGCCGCTCAAACTTACCAACGATATCCTCACTGAATTGGAAGAGCTGGATATTCTTTCCATTACGCCTTCACACAAAGATCATGCCGTGTCTGCCTATCAGCCGGCAGTGGATATTAATTTAATTACCGTGAATTACTTAATGACCAAAATTGATGAAAACGGCTCCGAAGATTTTATGATTGATATGGAAGGGGATTTTCAAGAGCATTGGAAAGCGTTGGTCAGCACACGAATGTGTATGTATGAGGATGACAAGGATATGTTGCTGAGAGATTTATAGGTTGTCATCCCGCGAGGAAATTATACCATTCATGGGGATATTTCTTCAACTCTCGGCTTAATTGTTTCGCGTCCTCGCCGCAAAGCAGGCTCAGTAATTCCCAAAAAGCGGGGCTGTGGTTCATTTCTTTGGTGTGAGCTAGCTCGTGCAGCACAATGTAATCGATAAATTTTTCCGGCAAAAGCATAGTGAACAGGCTGAAGTTGAGGTTTTTCTTTCCGGAACAACTGCCCCATCGGGTTTTGCTTTTGTTTATTTTTACTTCATTAAATGTAAGGCGGTGTTTTTGAGCGAAGTACGCCACTTTTTGTTTCATAACGCGTTTAGCCTCTAACCGCATAACCGCTTGCACGTTTTCCCGAAATATCTGTTGCAAACGAGGTTCCGCCACATCGATGCGCGAAGGAACCCATAGCGTAAGCTTTCTGTCTTTAAGTGTCAATTGTAGTTTAGCAGCCCACGTGGCAGGTTGAATGGCTGCGTCAAAAGTAAACGTTTTCAGGATATCGTTTTCGGTGAAGATTTTAGTGGCGGGTGGTTTTATTGTGAGAAGTTTGGGTTTCATTGAGTTTAACGCCGCGCGGGTATTTTCCAAGCTGAATCCCACGGGAATAGTCAACTGAACGTGCCCTGCTTTTCTTCTCGCGATTACACTTTTGGCTCTTTTGTGAGGCAGGGCCACCACCAACCCTAAGTCATCGTCTATAAATTGATACATGACTGCAAATATACTGTTTCGCGCAAAATAAGCGTCACTATTTCGGTTTAAAAAAATATACAATCATCTTGTCTGAATAACTAGAAAGGAAAAATCTTTTTTAAACCACAACTTGCCCCACATCACGGGATAGATACATAGTTAGCCATTTATGCGCATATTCATAAAAGAAAATAAACAGAAAACCATTATCTTTGCACGCGAAACGCAGTTGTGGTGAAAATTCCACCAACAGATAAAACAAAAAGGACGAAGAGGTAAAGCAACTGCAAGGGCAAAACGTATAGAACTAATAAACAGTTTCTAACATTGTAAATCAAACAATTTGCGCATCCAGTTGTTATTCAAAAGCAAGAATTTTGCTTTTATTTAAAAAAATCACAGAAATAGAAACCGCAATTTTACGGTGGAGCTACAAAAAGCCCGCCTCTTAATAGTATTTATATAAATGGCAAATATGTTGAAAATTAAAAATCTACACGCAATTGTAGAAGAAAAAGAGATATTAAAAGGCGTTGATTTAGAGATTAATGCCGGAGAAATTCATGCGATTATGGGTCCCAACGGTTCTGGCAAAAGCACGCTGGCATCGGTGTTGGCGGGAAATCCCAAATTTGAAGTAACGCGCGGTAGCGCCACGTTTGAAGGAAAGGATTTGCTGGATATGGAACCCGAAGACAGAGCTCGCGAAGGAATTTTCTTAAGTTTCCAATATCCGGTGGAAATTCCGGGCGTGAGCATGGTAAACTTTATGCGTGCCGCGCTCAATGAACAACGCAAACACCGAGGAGAAGAAGGCATATCGGCATCGGACTTCTTGAAATTGATGCGCGACAAGCGCGAATTGTTGGGAATGGACAGCCAACTGGTGAGCCGTTCCGTGAATGAAGGTTTTTCCGGTGGAGAAAAAAAGAAAAACGAAATATTTCAAATGGCGATGCTCAATCCGCGGTTATCCATTTTAGATGAAACCGATTCGGGATTGGATATCGATGCCCTCAGAGTGGTGGCTGCCGGTGTTAATAAGTTGCAAACCAATGAAAATGCCACGTTGGTAATTACACACTATCAGCGATTGCTGGAGTACATCAAACCCAATTTTGTGCACGTGCTCTACGGTGGCAAAATCGTAAAATCGGGCGGCCCCGATTTGGCACTCGAGCTAGAAAAAAGAGGCTACGACTGGCTTATTAACCCATAACCTTGTAACCCGTAACCCCAAAGAAAAAAATGATTGAACAACAATATATTGATTTATTTGAACAATACCGAAGCGAGCTGGACAACAATTCCGTTGATGGATTGAACCGTCATCGAGACGCGGCTTTCAAGGTGTTCACAGAAATCGGATTCCCCACTTCAAAACAAGAAGATTACAAACACTCCAACATCGCGCGCGCGTTCGATGCCGATTTAGGCCTCAATTTGCGGAATATTCCCATTCCCGTGAATCCCTACGACGCGTTTAAATGCGATGTTCCCAATTTAGCAACCAACGTTTATTTCCTTATCAACGACCGGTATTACAACGACGTGCAAAACACCACACCGCTTCCCGATGGAGTGTTTGTAGGCAGTTTGCAGGTCTTTTCGCAGCAATATCCCGATATTTTCGATAAATATTACGCCCAAATTGCCGATTATTCCGATAACGGCGTCGCGGCGTTCAACACCATGTTCGCCCAAGACGGGTTTGTGGTGTATGTTCCTAAAAACGTACACGTTGAAAATCCGTTGCAGCTCATTAATATACTTCGAGGCGGCGTTGACTTAAACGTAAATCGCAGAATTCTTGTCATCGCCGAAGAAAATGCCCAAGTGAAATTGCTGGTATGCGACCACGCGGTGGACGATGTGCATTTTGTGGTAACGCAAGTAACGGAAATATTCGCCGATGCCTCCGCGCAAATCGATTTTTATGAGTTGGAAGAAAACTCTGTGAAAGTCACCCGCTTGGCTTCTTTGTTTAGCGAACAAATGGAGAATTCCAATATCGTAACTAGCGGAATCACGCTGCATAACGGCTTCACTCGAAACAATTATCGGTTCCGCCTGTTGGGTGAACACGCCGAAGCGCACGTAGGCGGTTTGGCCATATGCGATAAACAGCAACACGTGGATAATTTCGCTTTTCTTGATCACGCCGTGCCCAATTGCTTGAGCAACGAGTTGTTTAAAAACGTGTTAGACGAAAAAGCCACCGGTGTTTTCTGCGGAAAAATTTTGGTGGAAAAAGACGCGCAAAAAACCCTGGCATATCAAACCAACAGAAACTTGTGCATATCAGATGACGCGCAAATGTTCTCCAAACCGCAATTGGAAATTTACGCCGACGACGTGAAATGCTCGCACGGGTTAACTACCGGACACTTAGATGAAGACGCGCTCTTTTATCTTCGCACACGGGGAATTGACAAGGAAGAAGCCAACCTCTTGCTTATGGTAGCTTTTACGCGCGATGTGGTGGACCTCATTCGCATCGACGCGCTGCAAGAACGTTTGCTGCACCTGATTAACAAACGATTTCGTGGCGAATTGCTGAGGTGCGGAAACTGCAATGTGTGCAGGTAGAAATTAAGAGAATGGAAGATAAAAGTCCAATTTTGAGGAATCAATTTATACAGGATGTAAAAAAAATCATCGTTCAGGCAAGAAGCAATGCGATAAGAAGTGTAGATTTTTGCAGGGTGCAAATGTATTGGGCTATTGGCCGGCGTATTTTAGAAGAAGAACAGGAGGGTAAAGAGCGAGCGGAATATGGCGCCTATTTGTTGAAAAATCTTGCTAAAACGATAGAGCCGGAATTTGGCAGCGGATTTTCAGTAAGAGTTTTAGAGCAATGCCGTCAATTTTATCGGACATTCCCAATTGCGAACGCACTGCGTTCGCAATTGAATTGGTATCAATACCGGCTTCTTATACAGATAGATGACGAGGATAAACGGTTGTTTTATGAATACGAATCGGTAAATAATGCGTGGACGGGACGCGAGTTGGAACGTCAAATTAATTCGGGGCTTTACGAACGTTTGCTGTTAAGTAACGATAAAAAAAGCGTGTTGGAAGTTGCCCGAAGAGAACGCTTGCCCCAACTTCCTTCTGAAATTGTGAAAGACCCCATGATTCTCGAATTTTTAGGTTTGAAAAAAGAGGCGCGTTATTACGAGGAAGATTTAGAACAAGCCTTAATATCTAATTTACAGACATTTTTATTGGA
>JAEWGM010000023.1 GCA_023388315.1 Bacteroidota bacterium
ATTTCCTTTCGTCTTTATTGAACGGGTACCAAATTGTTTGTAAAAGTAAAAATAACTCATACAAACACATTCTTGTACTTGCTTGTCTTTATTAAAAAAACGTATATGTAAATATATAAAAGATCGCTTAATTAATCGGCTTCCAAAGAACCTTTCCTCCAAAAGCGGGTGCAAAGATAAAAACTAAATTTTGAATTCAAAAACTTTTTAGAGAGAAATTTTAAAGTTTTTTCTTCATCGGCCACTCAAAAACCTCATACCACCCTGATAACCTGAAAAATAAACACAATAAAAAATTTTCACGAAAATGAAAAAAATTTCAATCCATCAAAATTAATTGTCATAAAAAAGGAGTGGAACCATATTTTATGACTAACTTGCGCTCTATTTTTTGAGTTGCTGAGTTAATTAAGACTCCAAAAATCAACAAAGGTTTAATTTCGATGAAAAGTATTATCAGTATTATAAAACGATTTTTACCACCTTACAGAAAATATGTGGTTCTGACGTTTGTTTTTAATATCATCACCGCCATTTTAAACGTGGTGTCTTTTTCGGTTATTATTCCCATTTTGCAGATACTTTTCAATGCGGGAAGGGCCACTTACACTTTTATTCCTTGGGATACACCGGGGCCTATGATGGAGATTGCCAAAAACAATGCCTATTGGTATTTCTCGCATTTAATTGAGTTATACGGCAGCTCCACCACGTTGCTCATTTTGGCGGGTTGGCTCATTGTTACCACATTATTAAAAACAGGGGCCGCTTATTTGGGTTCTTATTTTACCATCCCCATACGCACGGGCGTTGTTCGCGACATCAGAAACAACATCAACGATAAAATACTGGCGCTGCCGCTTCGGTTTTTCTCTGAAGAACGAAAAGGCGATATTTTGGCGCGCATATCGGGCGATGTGAATGAAGTGGAAAACTCGGTGATGAGCTCCTTGGATATGTTGTTTAAAAACCCGGTGCTGATTCTTATTTATTTGGTTACGATGATTGTCATCAGCTGGCAACTGACCATTTTCGTGCTAATATTGTTGCCGATAATAGGATACGTGATGGGCATCGTGGGGAAAAAACTGAAACGCAGCTCGTTTGAAGCACAAAACAAATGGGGCGAATTGATGGCTCAAATTGAAGAGACACTGGGCGGGCTGCGCGTAATAAAAGCATTTAGCGCCGAAGGCAAAATTGCCGATCGGTTTCACAAAGGCAGCAATGAGTTTATGCGAATGTCTGGGAGAATAGCTCGGCGACAATATTTAGCCCACCCTATGAGCGAGCTTTTGGGAACCATTACCATTGCCATTGTTTTGTGGTTTGGAGGAACGCTCATTCTTAACAACGCGGGAACCATTGACGCGGCCACATTTATATTGTATCTTACTATTTTTTACAGCGTTATTAACCCAGCCAAAGAATTCTCACGCTCAGCCTATGCTATTCAAAGAGGATTGGCATCAATGGAGAGAATTGACAGAATTTTAGATGCTCAAAATGAAATTGAAGATGCCGTGGAACCGAAGCCTGTTCATTTCAACCATAAAATTGAATACAGAGACGTGTGGTTTAAATACAACCACGATTGGGTTATACAAGGCGTAAACCTCATCTTGCCAAAAGGCCAAACAATTGCGTTGGTGGGACAATCGGGTTCGGGAAAATCGACAATGGTGGATTTGTTGCCTCGTTTTTACGATATTCAACAGGGTGGTATATATATTGACGACATCAATATAAAAGATATGCCGCTTTCGGATTTACGCTCCTTAACAGGATATGTAAACCAGGAAGCCATTTTGTTTAACGACTCGTTTTTCAACAACATTGCCTTTGGGGTGAAAAGCGCAACCAAGGAAGAAGTGATGGCAGCGGCTAAAATTGCCAACGCACACGAGTTTATTGTAGCCACCAAATACGGTTACGACACCAATATCGGCGACCGGGGAGGAAAACTTTCTGGCGGACAGCGTCAGCGAATCAGCATAGCGCGGGCGATTCTGAAAAACCCTCAAATACTTATTTTGGATGAAGCCACTTCCGCGTTAGACACAGACTCTGAACGCCTGGTGCAAGACGCGTTGGAAAAGTTAATGGTTAACCGAACCACCATTATTATTGCCCACAGGTTATCAACGGTGAAAAACGCGGATGTTATTTATGTGATGAAAGACGGGCAAATTGTGGAATCGGGCAGCCATACCGACCTATACGCCAAAGGCGGATATTACACAAAACTATGTGATACTCAAATTGATATAAACGCTTAGGAACTGACAGTTTTTAAGCCAATCGGATTGCATCCATCAGATTGGTCGTCGGCCAAATGGTTTTGGATAATTTACCCTTCCTATATTAGTTGTACCTAACGGTGGTTGTTTTTGAATCTTTAGAGATTTTTTCCAATAAACGGTCCACCGCTTCAAACGGAGAGTTGATGCTTTGGAATTCCGGCACAATCTCCTTCATTCGTTTCACGGTGCGCATGTCGTCATAATCATACGAAGTTTTTATTAGCGCGTCAATCTGCTTGCTCACCTCCGCGTATTCGTATTCACGAACATCGGCCACCATAATCTTTTCGTGCGTGGTGGGCTTGGTGAGTTCAGCAACGTTCAATAATTCCTCGTATAACTTCTCACCGTGACGCAAGCCGGTAAATTCAATTTTAACATTGGTGGATCCGGAAAGACGAATCATTCTTTTAGCCAAGTCCAGAATTTTAACCGGTTTCCCCATATCGAAAATATAAATTTCGCCGTTGTTTCCCATCGCTCCTGCCTGCAGAACCAGTTGACAGGCTTCGGGAATGGTCATAAAATAGCGTATAATTTCCGGATGGGTAACGGTTACAGGGCCTCCGGACTTTATTTGCTCGCGGAACAAAGGGATTACCGATCCATTGGAACCCAACACATTGCCAAAGCGAGTGGTAATAAATTGTGTGTCCGATTCTTTTGTTTTCTCCAAATGCTTGGCAAGAGATTGAACATAAATTTCGCAAATTCTTTTTGAGCAACCCATTACGTTTGAAGGATTCACCGCCTTATCGGTGGAAACCATCACAAACTTTTTAGCGTTGTATTTAACGGCTAAATCGGCAGCAATTTTTGCACCTAGGATATTTGTTTGCACAGATTCCGACACGTTTTCTTCCATCATTGGCACGTGCTTATATGCCGCGGCGTGAAAAATATATTGAGGACGCGTTTTGGCGAAAATTTTTTCCATTCGCGACAGGTTACCGATATCGGCCACCAGAACTTCAGTGCGCAAATCGCGCCATTTTTCCTGCAACTCTAATCGCAAATCATGCAGGGGGCTTTCCGCTTGGTCAATTAAAATGATGCTATAGGGATTAAAAGCGGCCACCTGACGCACAATTTCGCTGCCAATAGAACCGGCGGCACCGGTTACCATCACTCGCCTGCCTTGCAGGTTGTTGGCTATTTTCAACATGTCGATATTAATTGGTTCGCGAGGAAGCAAGTCTTCAATTTGTACATCTTTTAATTGAGATTTGCTCGTAAGAGAACCAGTCCATTCGCTCACAGGAGCGGTAGTGGTCAGCAAGGCGATGTTGCGATCCACAAAATTCTCCAGCATTCCCGAGTTCTTGATTTCATCCATTTTCTGCGGAGAGACAATTACAGTTCTCACATCTTTGCTTTCCATCACACGAAACAAATTCTCATTGTTGCCGTATATGTTCACACCCAGCAACTCTTTCCCAAGCATATGTTGCTCATCCGAAATGAAGCCGCACACTTTGTAGTTGAATTCTTTGTTTCCTCGCAAGGCCTTCGCCATGCTTATCCCCGGTTGTTTTGTTCCGTAAATAAATACGTTTATCAATTTAGAATGATTTCCGGTCAGGCTCTCGTACATTTCTTTCACCAAGATGCGCGAAAAAATCATTAAAAACATATTAAGAAGATAGATAGCTACCAGCGTGACCAGTGAATACTCGAACCCCGTATAAAAAGAACGATATACATAAATAGCTAAATAAGAGAACAGATAACCTAATGTTACGACGTAAACAATTCGGAGCAAGTCGTTAAACGCTGAGAATCGAAGGATTCCGCTAAAGGTTCTAAAAACAACAAAAAAGATTGTATTGAAGAAAATCAACGAAAGTGTTAAGTTTATTCCCTCAATTCTTACTGTGGGATTCATATCTATAAATCCGAAGCGTAGCAGGAAGATTACGAAACAAGAGAAAACAATAATGAATACATCTATCAAAAAAATAGTGAATCTTGAAAGCACTCTGTTCGATAAATAATTTTCTAGTATTTTACTCATACTATTATGTATTATATTTTTATTTTATATACTTTATTTTCTCAAAATCAATGGAGACATTGTAAACTTACAAACATTTTTTCTTTAAAACCGTATATTTATGCATAAAGTAGGTATGTGATGAATAGTGCCCCAACTTATAGATATTCTTGTTTCACCACAGACTCCGGCCTTGCTTTTCCCGTTTCTATCAGTTCAACAGATTTTTTCATTAGTTTATCATTTCCCAGAAATACCGAGTAAAACGCCTCTTCTCCAAAGAAATACCGAAGGATAAAAGAATGCATTTGATCTTCCAACAAACTACTTGACTCCTGAATATAATAGGGCCTTCTTCTTATTCCGTTATTATCGGCAAAACTCACCAAATTCAACAGCAAAGGTTGCTGACGCAAATGGTGATAAAGGTCTTGCCACGTTTGAAATTTCGATAATTTATCCTTGTTCGTATCGGCGTACGTTATGGCGTATCGCTGAATTAAATCGGCATTGGCAAGTGAATTATAATAAGAATTTATGCCTGTTGTATCGCGTGCCACAAAAACATCGGGCATAATGCCATCGCCGCCGTAAACGGTTCTACCACCCAACGTTTTAAACGGGAGCAAATGCGCCGAAGTGGTGTCCACATTTATGTAATCGCCCTGCATGTACCTGTTGAGGGCGTCCATCTCATATTCTTGAAACTTGCCTTTCTCGTAACGACGTTGAATGGAACGCCCCGATGCTGTGTAATATCGGGCAACGGTCAATCGAACAGCCGACCCATCAGGAAAGAGGCGTTGGCTCTGCACCACTCCTTTTCCAAAAGAGCGGCGTCCTAACACCAAACCACGGTCGTGGTCTTGTATGGCGCCGGCGAAAATTTCGCTGGCCGAGGCGCTCATTTCATCAATAAGCACCACCACGTTATCTGATTTAGCCGTGCCGGAGCCATTGGCGTAATTGTCTGTCCTACGGAAATTGCGGCCTTCGGCATACACAATTAAATCGCCTTTGTTGAGAAATTCGTTTACCATAGCCACCACAATTTCCAATGAACCGCCGAAATTTCCTCTTAAATCAATCACAAAAGAATCGGCACCCAGTGCTTTAAGCTTGGAGATTGCCGAAATAAACTCGCTGAATGTATTGAATCCGAAGGTGCCAACTTTTATAAACCCGATTTTATCGGTCAGCATATACGAGGTGTGGATGCTGTTTACAGGAATATCTCCGCGAGTGACGGTTATGTCTTGCACGCGGCGGTTATCACGCATGATCCCCAGTTTCACTTCGGTTCCTTTTTCTCCGCGAAGTTTTTGCAGCACATCATCGTTACGCAGGTTTTTTCCGGCTATAACCGTGTCGTTTACCTTCACAATTCGGTCCCAACGATGAATACCCGCCGCCTCCGAGGGCCCCCCGGGAACAATGCTCGTTACCACAATGGTGTCGCGTAACAGGTAAAAACTAACGCCGATGCCCGAAAAGTGCCCCTCCAAATCGGCTTGCACCGTTTTCATATGCTCGGCAGAAATGTATTCAGAGTGAGGATCCAGTCCCTGCAGAAGGCCGGGCAACGCGTCTTCCACCAATTGGCGCATATTCACGGTATCTACGTACGACTCGTTAACATAATTCATTACCGCGTCCATTTTCCCAGTGCCGGCTATCTTTCCCGATCTGCCGAACTGGGCGTATTTACTACCGATGAATATTCCTAAGGCAATTCCTAATGCCACCCAAAGGGGAAACCATGTTCTTACTTTCTTTTTCGGATCCATTTTAATTCCTCTTGTTTAATCTATTTCACTTCCACCGCCACAAGCTCAATATTGGCTTTGCGGAGCAGCTCTATTCCGTCGCTCAACCGATACGCGTCGGCGTACACCACACGCTTTATTCCCGATTGGATAATCAACTTGGCACACTCAATGCAGGGCGATGACGTTACATACAATGTGGCGCCTTCGCTGCTGTTGTTGGATCGCGCCACTTTTGTTATGGCGTTTGCCTCAGCGTGTAGCACGTATGGTTTGGTTACGTTGTTTTCGTCTTCACACACGTTTTCAAAACCGGATGGTGTTCCGTTGTAACCATCGGAAATAATCATCTTGTCTTTTACCAGCAAGGCGCCTACTTTCCGGCGTTTGCAATACGAATTTTCGGCCCAAATAAAAGCCATCCGCATATACCGCCTATCTAGCAATTCCTGCTTGTTTTCGTTCAATTCCATAACATTTACATTGCTTTTAGGCTCATATCCAAGCTTTTCACAGAGTGCGTTAACGCTCCCACCGATATGTAATCTACGCCGGCCAACGCGTAATCGCGGATAGTTTCGAAGGTAATACCCCCCGACGACTCAATTTCAACGCGTTTGTCAACAATTTGCACCGCTTCACGCGTTTGTTCGGGGGTGAAATTATCGAGCATAATTCTGTCCACACCCCCAACGGCGAGCGCTTGGTTGAGTTCGTCAAAATTGCGCACTTCAATTTCTATTTTGAGTTGCTTGTTGTTTTCTTTCAGATAGTTTTGCGCTCCGCGAATGGCGTTTTCAATGCCTCCGGCGAAGTCCACGTGGTTGTCCTTAAGCAAAATCATATCGAATAATCCGATGCGATGATTTTCTCCGCCGCCAATTTTAACGGCTTCTTTTTCCAGCATTCGCATTCCGGGTGTTGTTTTGCGGGTATCGAGCACTTTGGCCGATGTTCCCTCGAGCAACTTTACGTATTTATCTGTAATGGTGGCTATTCCGCTCATCCGCTGCATTATATTCAGCACAAGGCGTTCCGTTTGCAAAATAGATTGCACTTTTCCTGTAACAATAAATGCCACATCGCCGGGCTTTACCCGAGTTCCGTCGTGTATAAACACCTCGGTTTCAAGGGAAGAGTCAAACGTATTGAAAACTTTTTTGGCTACTTCTACGCCCGCCAAAACCCCTTCCTCTTTAATGAGAAGTTTCGATTTTCCGACAGCGGTCGCGGGAATGCTGCATAAGGTGGTGTGGTCGCCATCGCCAATATCCTCGGCAAAAGCTAATTCAATCAGATTGTTTATTAAATTTTCTCTCATTTTTAAACGAAATAAAGCACAGGTATCTTCTATAACAACCAAAGGTTTGATTTTGTTAAATAACTTGCTTCAAATCTTGTGCAAAAGTATAAAAATAAACCATTACTTTTGCATAAGACGAGTATTAATTGATAAAAAGATGGCGTATGAAAATGGTTTTGCTTTCCGTGGGAAAAACCGATGACAACTTTTCGATGCAGTTAATTGAAAATTACCGCAAAAAAGTGAACTTCTATGCGCCTTTTGACATAGAAACGGTTCCCGATGTAAAAAACACGAAAAACCTATCGGAAAAAGAACAAAAATTATTGGAAGGGAAAAACTTATTAAAAGTAATTCAACCAACCGATTATATTGTGTTGTTGGATGATAAGGGAAAACATTACACATCCTCCGAATTTGCCCAATTCATCGAGAAAAAAATGAACTTTGTTCCCAAACGGCTTGTTTTCCTCGTGGGCGGGCCATATGGTTTTTCCGATGAAATGTACGCGCGCGCCAACGAAAAGTTATCGCTCTCAAAAATGACGTTCACGCATCAAATGGTTCGGCTGATATTTGTGGAGCAGCTTTATCGCGCGATGACGATTTTGAATGGGGAGCCGTATCATCATGAGTGAAAAGAAATTAAACAAAGTTACAATGAAAAAATATTTTCTCCTTTTCGGTATTGTTTTCTTCAGCACTTCCGCTTTCTCGCAAGAGGTTGTCGGCTCGTGGAAAGGGATGCTGGACATTATGGGCAACAAACTCCCCCTTGTTTTCCATATTTCGAAAACCGACACCGTTTACACCACTAAAATGGACAGTCCCGCGCAAAACGCGATGGGATTACCCACCTCAAAAACTACTTTTGCGGATGACAAACTCGAAATTGTGGCAACCGGACTGGCCATTTTCTATCAGGGAACGCTTCAAGGCGATTCCATCGTGGGAACATTCAATCAGGGCGGAATACCATTTCCGCTGGTGCTGAAAAAATCCGACAAACCTGCTTTTAACCGTCCGCAAACACCTGAACCGCCGTTTCCTTATAAAACCGAAGAGGTGCTGTTTCACAATAAACAAGAGAAAATAGAGCTTGCAGGAACATTCACGCTCCCCGATTCAGCGGGAACCTTTCCGGCGGTGGTCCTTATTGCCGGCAGCGGGCCAAATGACCGCGACGAAACCGTGTTCGGACACAAACCGTTTCTCGTTATTGCCGATTACCTTACCCGAAACGGCTTTGCCGTGCTGCGCTACGATAAACGCGGCGTAGGCGAATCGGAAGGCAATTTTGCCAAAGCCACTCTCGAAGATTTTGCCGCCGATGCCGCCGCGGCTATCCATTACCTGAAAACGAGAAAAGAAGTGGATAAATCGCGCATTGGCCTCATCGGACACAGCGAAGGCGGCATTGTGGCACCCATGGTTGCTTCGCAAAATAAAGACGTGGCTTTTACGGTATTGATGGCCGCACCGGGATTAAAAGGAACAGAAATTGTATTGGAGCAAAACCGGTTGGGTTTGGAAGCGTTGAATATGGAGCCTGAAAACGTTGAAAAGTCTATGGCATTACTAAGCGACATAGTAAATGGCCTAACCGCGTGGGAAAGTACCGAAGCGGAGCAAACGGTATTGCGCGACCGGCTCTCGCAACTATGGGAGCAGTTGCCATTGCTTGTGAAATTGAAACTGAAAAAAGACCCGTATGTTCGTTCGCAATTTAACCAAATGGTGCAGCCTGGTTATCGCAGTTTTCTGCAAACCGATCCGGCCGGATTTCTGCGAAAAATCACCTGTCCCACGTTAGTAATAAACGGCGAAAATGACACGCAAGTGAACGCATCGGCTAATCTGAAAGCCATTCATATTGCTTTGCAAGAAGCAGGGAACAACGATGTGGAGATAAAATCGTATCCAAACTTGAACCATCTTTTTCAGGAAAGCACTACAGGCCATGCAGATGAATATGCCGAAATTGAACAAACCTTCTCGTCTGAAGTGCTAAGCGATATATTAAATTGGTTGAAACAGTGGACGAAATAGGGAGCTGTTTCTATTTTTTTTGCTAATTTTGTGGTAAAACAAACCAGTCTATGGGTAGTAAGAAAACCATTCTTACCGTTCTGTGGGTGATTATCGCGGTAATTGCGGTGGCAGCCATCGTGTGCCTGATTGTGTTGCCGAAATGGAAAGGAATTTTTCTTGCGGGATGTGGCGGTTTTTTAATTTTAAACATCTTGCTCTCGATGTTTTTCATCCAGAAAAACTTCAAAAACTAATCGGCAAACTCAAATTCAAAACGCAACGAATCGAAGATTTCCTTTTCACCGGGAACAGGAGAGTTCTCAAACGCCGCCACGCGCTTCATAACTTCCGCTGCGCGTTGTTTCGATGCCCTTCCGTAAAACTTAAGCGCGTTCAAGGCTGCTTGTCGCAATAATATCGATTCATTTTTGATATCCAGCGCAGCATTTGTTAACAAATCCTCAGCAGAGATTTTATCAGTCAATTCGGAACCGATGATGCACAGGCGGGCAAACAACCAATAGCCCGTGGTTCGGATATTTTCTTTATCGCTTTGCAACCATTCTTGCACCAACAAATGCGCATACGGCAACTCCTGAAACAGGTTTTTGCAAGCCTGTTCCCTTATCTCCTGAATTTCTATATCTTTCACCCATCTATCGGCCGCTTCTTTCGCAAATTCTGCTTTGGGATACAACATGGTAGCAAGAATCTTTAACTCGCGCACATCTTCCTCCCACAGCCGCTCCGCCAACAACCTATCTTGAGAGTATGAGTTGGATATGTGCTTTAATTTTGTCACATCCACCCCAAAGTTCATTCTGTAATTCACCCCTTTATCGCGCATGCTTGCGGCGGTAATGCCATTCATCGATAATCGAAGATCGGTTCTTATTTTTCGTATAATTTGTTCCATATTTTTGTGACGGTTACACTAATTCTTTTGCAAAAGTAATTTATTCGCGGCGAAGATAAGATTATTTCTTACTTTTCATTACATTTGCATGCAACTAAATCAAGTAAAACTATTAAAACTAATCGAAATGAGACTTTTGTTAATCAGCAATTCCACCAATCCCGGAGAAAATTATTTAGATTATCCTAAAACGCACATCAAAAACTTTCTTGGCGAAAAATCGAAAAATGCCATTTTCATCCCTTACGCGGCCGTTACATTTTCTTACGAAGAGTACGAAGAAAAGGTGAACAACCGTTTTTCGGAAATCGGCCACCACGTAACCAGCATTCACAGATTCATCAATCCCATTGAAGCCATTGAAAATGCCGAAGCCATTGTTGTGGGCGGCGGAAACACGTGGGAATTGGTTAAAACGCTTCAGGAAAAAGGATTGATGAAAGCCATACGAAAAAGAGTAAAAAAAGGCGTTCCGTATATCGGGTGGAGCGCAGGGTCAAACATTGCCTGCCCCACATTAAAAACCACCAACGACATGCCCATATCTGAACCCCTGAAATTCAAAACATTAAAACTGGTTCCGTTCCAAATAAACCCGCATTATTTAGATGACCATCCGGCAAACCACGGCGGCGAAACACGCGAAATGCGCATTAACGAATTTATTGAAGTCAATACAAACGTGTACGTGGTAGGCCTTCGCGAAGGCACCATGCTTTTACTGGAAAACAACGACCTAACGCTTATCGGCGACCGAAAAGCTCGGATTTTCAAATACTCGCAAGAGCCGTTGGAGCTTTCTAATGAAGATGATTTTAATTTTTTGTTGGGGTAAGGGAATAAATTGAAGAGTCAGACTCAACATTGCACTAGTCTGTACCCATAAAAGAAGGACGAAGGGACATTCGTGAAATTCCCTTTAAAAAAACAGAATTGAAAAAACCATCAGTTCTGTTTTTTGTTTTTTGCAAAACAAGATTTTTTGTGTGATTTTTAAGTTTTTGTGGCGAAACATCTGAACATGGCAAACAGGAGAAACCCGATGGGAAGTTCTTTTTTTCTCATGTTATTAAATGCTTTACTCACATAATCTTGCTCAATAGTAAAAATCAATGATTTTAATTATCAGTCAATTAATCAACACCTTAACAAAGCATACGCTTTCTTCTTTTCACCCCTCAACACCAATTCTTCAACCTCTTTCACAAGATTTGGATCTGTCCAAATTGTAAAAATGCCTGAAGAGGGAACTATCATATTTTCAGCATTTCTTAAATAAGCCCAAGTGAAACTGAAATCCCATTTGTCTCGTATTTTTTTGGGGCGTCTAAGTAAATTTTCTTCAATAATTACGAGATGTTGTTTTATTGTAGCCTTAAATTTTTCGGGAGTTAGTTGTATATCCTCCAACGTGCCAATAATAGTAGAAGTCTCTCGGTAAATTATCTTGTTCTCATATAAATTCATAAACAGAGGCAAATATCTTTCATACATAAGATTGTCTTTATTTACCAAATTATATTCATAGAATGGATTTTCATATACGGGCGGAATTACTTCAAAGAGAATTTTTTGAATAGAATTTTGGTCGCCAACTTCTTGCATATAAAATACCTCCTGATTATATAGATTGAAGAATAAATTATCAAAAGCAAAGATAGCCACAAGCCATACCCGATGTCAAGTAAAAACAATCTATTATTTCTTAAATTTTTCAAAAAAATGGTTCGAGAACAACCTCCCCGATACATCCCCTCCTCTCACTCTCATTTTTCGGGCTACCCCCCTTAATGTAGAAAATGAGCAAAAAATCTAAACAGATTATGTTTTCCAACTCAAAAATATTATATTTGATTTTTACAATAGGGTTATCAACGGAATGGTATTATGAAATATGACCAGAATCAAGAAATGTTTCGGCTATGTTTCACCAGACACACTTTTACAAAAACGCGAAAGGCTGCAAATCAATCGATTTACAGCCTTTTAGTGTACTCGGAGCGGGACTTGAACCCGCACAACCTTAATGGTCACAAGATTTTAAGTCTTGCGTGTCTACCATTCCACCATCCGAGCAGACCTTATACGTTTTGGAGCGGAAAACGAGACTTCCCGTCTGCTTCGCGTCGGGATAAACTTCTCGTCTCATTTCCTCTATGAGCGGAAAACGAGACTCGAACTCGCGACCCCAACCTTGGCAAGGTTGTGCTCTACCAACTGAGCTATTTCCGCATATTTTATTATTTTACAACCTTGGCAAGGTTGTGCTCTAGTCCCGATTCATCGGGAAGCTATTTCCGCATAAATATCATAGTTCGCGAAAAATCAAGATAAAAACAACTCACGCCTGAGCCTCTTTGAATTTTTGCGACTGCAAATGTAGAAATCTTTCCGCATTTCTCAAAGTATTTTCTACATTTTTATTGCTTTACTCTATAATTCAACGTGCCTCACTTAACTCTTGCGAAGCGCTTAACGTAAGTTTTTTCGCGTAACTGATAAAGAATCCAGTCAACAATAGGTTAAGACACATAGCTAAAACGGACACCACCAAAAGTACACCGCCAATATTGTAGCCAATGGCTATAAAGAGCACACCGGCGCCTACCTCGCCACGGGTAAACATACCAACGGATACGGCAAGCCGTTCGGCAATGCGACGGTCTTTATAAAAGAACAACGGGAAAAGTTTACCTATGTTGGACACAATGGTTACCATCACCACGTGAAATGCAATAAGCCCCCAAGGCAACATTGGCAATTGCGAGATAACGGAAGTGGAGCTTTCAGCTAATGAAAGGAAATCAACGCCTATAAACAATGGCATGCTCATTCCCACCAACAACATAAAAATATAAGATATGACGTTGCCCGCCCTTTCATCTTTTACATTGGGAACGGCGCTGTGGTCGCTTTTCATAATCATTCCCAAAACAAAGGCCGGAAGCAGAATTTCTATGTGAATACTTCCTTCCGCGCCGTAATAATAGGACGACAGTAAATAAATTCCGTGAATAACAACGAAAAGAACAACCGCGTAACCGAGAACCGACTTCCAATTTTGTCGCATATTGTACGTGTTCATCTTTTGCCATCCAACCCACAAGAGCAATATCGCAACCACCAGTATAACAAACATTTGCCAGCGCATTCCAATCATCAATATTTGCAAAGGAATCATTAGGAGAATGGTGTCGAGGTCATCGAAAATAGCCAGCACTTGCACTTTTTTATACACCCACGTGTGCTTCAAACTTGCCGCCGCCAACATGGTAAACAAAATTCCAGCGGAAGTGGGCGCGGCGTACCTACTTAGCAAAAAGGTTTCTTTCCAAGCATCCGAATTGTTCCAGATTTGCATTTCAGTAGGGAATATCGCGAACAAATAATACAACGCCACTAAAATCCAAGGGAAAGCGGCGGCACCCATCGCGATAAAATAATCGGTGGTGTAAGACCTCCAATGTTTTTTGTTAATTTCAAACTCACGGCCTACATTTATCATGATGAAAGCCAATGAGATATAGAGCAGCGCGTCGGTTCCGTGCTTGAAATTAACGAAATTTTCTCCTAAAAGGTGAGGAACTATTTGCGACAATACAAGCCCAACAATAAGCAAAAATGAAAACAAGAATACTTTTCTCATCCAAGAAGTGGTTTTAATTGAAAGCTTTAATTAGAAGCCGGGTTTAAAAATTTCGTGCAAAAATAGACAAAAAACCCGAAAAGATAAAGCGATAACCGTTAAATTAGGTTTCAAATGTTAAGCCTTTCAATTTCTTACAACAAAAACGCCCGCCGATTGCGGAATAACCTGATAGCGTTGCAATGGTTTTTTTGCGGGCCCCGACTCGGGCGTTCCTTGTCCGTACATCGTGATATACGTGCTGCCGCACGTGTGACAAACGGCTTTCCCATCGTGTGTAGGCGTGAGCGTGACATGCTTCTTTGCCTCAAAAGGACAGCAAAGGTCATAGGCAAAGATGGTGGAACCTGTTGCATCGGAAACGGCCAACAAGCCGGAGAAACCCACTCTATCGAACTCGTTTCGCCGGTCTTCTTCTGTGAAAATTTTAAAAGTAAGCGGATTTTTTAATATATGGTCTTGTCCGTTCACATCAATTCTGAAATGCACAGGTGCCGAAGGAACGGTAAAGCGTGGCGCTTCGTCGGCACACGATGCGCCAATGAAGGAGAATAGAATCAGAAGTTTAATTGCCTTGTCCATAACAATAAAAGAAAGATTTACAACTCAACAAAAAACAACCATTCATATAAGGTAACAAGGTCCTTTGCTGTATTTGCTTTTTGTACTAAGGTGGCTAAGAAAATAAGGTTTTCTTATTGCCAAAACCTTATTTTACAGTAATAAACCTTAGTAGCCGAGTTTTACAAAAGAACAGCAACCTTATTACCTTATTCATCAGAAAACTTATATCATTTTCAGATGCCTCGTTCTTTTCGTATAAAATAAATTGCTTGTCTGATCTGCTTTTTATTAAGCCTTCCTTCTATAACGTGGCGCCATCCAAAATAGTATCGATGCGTGCTAATTCTTCATCGGAAAAATTGAGATTTTCCAGTGATTGGAGGCTGTCGTTCAACTGATTGGTGTTGCGCGCACCCACAATAAGCGACGTTACCCTCTCATCCCTCAACGCCCACGCCAGCGCCATTTGCGCCATGGTTTGGTTGCGTTGCTGCGCCATTTCGTTTAACCCCTTCACTTTTTCCACCAATTCAGGGGTAACTTGTTCTTTTTGAAGGAACCCCGATGGATCGGCAGCGCGTGAATAATCCGGAATACCGTTCAGGTATTTATCGGTAAGAACACCTTGCGCCAACGGCGAAAAGGCAATGAATCCCGTTCCGAATTCTTTGGTGATGCCTAAAATTTCTTCTTCGGGTTGGCGGTTAAACATGCTGTATTTGTCTTGAAAAATAAGACAGGGAACATCGCGTTCTTGTAAATACGATAATGCTTTTCGCGCTTGCGCCGGCGGATATTTCGAGAGCCCAACATACAGCGCCTTGCCCTGTTTCACAATGTCTGCCAAGGCCTGCATGGTTTCTTCCACAGGCGTATTTGGGTCATATCGATGCGAATAAAAAATATCAAAGTATTCCAACCCAGTGCGTTTCAAGCTTTGGTTGATACTCGCCATCAAGTATTTACGAGAAGAACCATCGCCGTAAGGGCCATCCCACATTAAATGTCCGGCTTTGGAAGAAATAATCATTTCATCGCGATGCGATGCCAAGTTTTCTTTCAATATGCGTCCAAAATTCGATTCTGCCGACCCGGGAGGCGGACCGTAATTGTTTGCCAAGTCAAAATGGGTAACTCCCTTTTCAAACGCTTTAATGACCATCTCTTTGGCCATTTCAAAATCATCAACAAAACCAAAATTATGCCACAACCCCAGCGATATTTTAGGGAGTTGCAAACCGCTTTCGCCACAGTAAGAGTATTTCATAGGATTTTCGTTATATGTTTTATTATTGCATTTTTTTTTCAATTTCTCCATCGGTCAACACGCGCAGCACCACTTGTCCGTCGGGCGTGTGGTTGGGCGTTCTGCACGCAAGCAGTTGGCTTACAATTTGCAGCATTTCTTCTGCCGAAAGTGTTTTGCCATATGGTATGGAAGACAAATTTGCCAGCGACAATGCGATGGTTTCCTGAATATCCGATTTCACATCGCCGGCGGCTTTCATGCTTTTTTCAATCATTGTACGGATGAGCCGCGAGGGGTTGCTGTTCTCAATTTCCGAAGGAACGCCTTGCACCGCGAAAGAATGGTTGCCCAAGTTGCTCAATTCAAAACCAAGCGCTTCCAAGTCTTCTTGAATGGAAGGCAGCACGGCAGCTTCGGCAGCCGATAGTTCCATCACTTCGGGAAAAAGCACACGCTGCGAAACGCCTTTTTTATTTTTTATCTGCTCCAAGTATTTATCGAAAAGGATGCGCACGTGCGCTTTGTGCTGATCGATAATCATCAAACCCGATTTCACGGACGTGAGAATGTATTTCTGCTTATATTGATAATGCTCAGGAGCGTATATTTGTTCAGGTTCACCATCCGATTTGGGTGTAGCAAAAAAATCGGATGATTGCTGATGCGGTGTGTGTTGAGTGACATTTTTTTCGTTTTCGAAACCACGATACAACTCCTGCCAATCGAAACGGGGCGACGATTGCTTGTAGGTGTCGTGCGACGATGTGCGGAACGGATTGTACGCGGGATCGACACTTACCTTCGGCATCTGCGCGGGGCGCGAAGGATCGAAAATGGGGATATCGGGCGCGTCGGCCGTGTCAAAATCGATGCTGGGCACGGCGTTGAATTTGCCCAACGCTTCCTTTACCGTTACCATGAGAATTTGCCAGAACGTTTGCTCGTTCTCAAATTTCACCTCGGTTTTTGTGGGATGAATATTCACATCAATGGAATTGGCATCCACCTCAAAATAAATGAAATAAGCGGGGTTTTCGCCCGCTGCGATGAGCGGTTCAAAAGCGGTGGTTACCGCTCGGTGGAAATACGGATGGCGAATGTAACGGTTGTTGACGAAAAAGAATTGACTGGCACGCCCTTTTTTCGCGAATTCGGGCCGCGAAACATATCCGTAGATTCTGCCTAACGATGTTTCTTCGCTCAACTCAATCAGTTGTTGGTGAATGTTTTTGCCTTGCAATTGCACAATGCGTTGCTTGAGACCCGTTTTGGGCAAATGCAGGGTTTGCACGTCGTTTTCGATGAGAGTGAATTCAATATCGGGATGCACCAGCGCGATACGTTCTATTTCCGTGAAAATATTACGGCGCTCGGTTTCGTTTGATTTCAAAAATTTTCTACGCGCGGGAACATTAAAGAATATATTTTTTACAGAAATAGTAGTTCCCACGGCACTCGCGATGGGTTCTTGCTTCTCCACACGAGAACCGGAAATGACCAATAACGTGCCAATTTCGTCTTCTTCGCGACACGATTTCACTTCCAGTTGGGCAATGGCGGCAATGGAAGGCAGGGCTTCGCCACGGAACCCCATTGTGGTGAGCGCGAACAAATCGTCGGCATTTTTTATTTTGGATGTAGCGTGCCTCTCAAACGCCATGCGCGCATCGGTTGCCGACATCCCTTTTCCGTCGTCAATAACTTGAATAAGGGTTCGCCCGGCATCTTTTATAACAATTTGAATGTGCGTGGCGCCCGCGTCGAGAGAGTTTTCCACCAATTCCTTCACCACCGAGGCCGGCCGTTGTATCACTTCGCCGGCGGCGATTTGGTTGGCAATGGAATCGGGTAAAAGATGAATGATATCCGGCATAGAAAACGTTTCTGCGGTTTAGCGAAGTATCCAAAAATAGAGAATTGCCACTAAAATCAAAAGAATGATGTAAAGAAGCCCGTTGTTGGCGAAAAAAGGCTTCTGCCCGGCTTCTTCCCTATCTTTTCTTTTCTTCAAGAATTTGGTTTGATCGATAAATTCTCGTTTAAATTCTCGTTGTGGGGGAAGTTCCTCCTGAGGAAGAACGCCCATTTCTCTTTTTATTTCGGCAATTCGCTTGTTCAACCTTTCCTGACGCGCTTCTTCTTCGGGATTATAAAGAATGGGAGTATAATTGAATTTGCGAGGTTTTCTGTTATTATAGAAAAAAAAGATGCCCATAATGCCTCCGTTTTTTTAGTGTTTACAAATGTAGGAAAGAATTTGCAATTTTCATAATGCAAATTTATCAGCCGATAACGCGCAGTGAATCAACTAAGTTGCTTTTACTCTCTGATAAAACGCCGTGGCTGCTGCACTTGGCTTTCCGCCGCGCGGCGCTCGTTGGGGCGGAAAATATCGCGAGAGTGAGCGGGGCGCAGGTAATCGAGCCACACAAAGCCTTTCAAGCGCATATCTTCGGGGTTGAGCTGTGGGAGTGGCGTGGTAACCGCTTGTGTGGACGACCAAAGTTTGAGTTTTTGTATTTTCTCATCGGCAATGTCCATCGATAAAAAGGCGCTTTCGGTTTTATTCAAGCCAATGATGGTACTGTCCTCTTCCACCAAATAATAAAGCGATTCGGCATTGCCTTCAACCAGCACGTGATAAATTTCGCCTTCGCGGAAAAACGCCGTCATATCGCGCCCACTCACTTGGTTGTATTGTCCGTCTTGCCTACGGTCTTGAATGGCCAGCGCGTAATCTTTCACGTGCGCTTTATCCACCGTAGAATCATTGAGATACACATCAATTTGGTTGCCCAAAATTTGGTTGTTTTCGTTCCAGATGACGGGGTCGCCAATTAAATAGACAATGGAGTCTCGCGCGGAGTAATGCATGGAGTCGCAAATGCCTTGCACGTCGGATCGGTAAAAGCGCACATCGTAAAACGCCTTGATGTCTTTAAACGTAGAGTCGGTTAGCATAATAAGCGTATCGCCATGAACAAAGAGGCTGTCGCTTTGCGAATAATCAATGGCGTAAGCCGAATCGGTGGCGAGGCCATACTCGGTTTTTTCTTCGTAATAACCGTAATTTCCTCTTAGGATGGCTTTTCGCTCGGTATCTTCCAGCATCATATCGCCGAAAACTTCTCCAATGCCCGTATGGCGGTTGTAGAAAATGGTGTCACCGATGAGAATTTTAGTGCCGTCGTTGCTGTAAACTTCCGATCGGTCATAGAGCCGTGAGTCATCGGTGATGGTGTTGTACCAGCCTTTGCTGGTGTGGATATATCCGCTGTCGGACACAATGGTGGACGGGCCCAAAATATCGGCGATTTTGGTATCGGTGTTGTACTTTAGCGTGTCGGCAAAAATGGTGTAGTCTTCGTTCACCAACTTCACGCTGTCACTAAAAAGGGCGTCTTTGGTATCGGGTTCGTATTGTCCCCAAAACGAAGTCAGTTCATTTTCATCGTCCACCAGCATTCCGCCATCAAAATAGTAGCCCAGATTGGCGGCGCGGTCGTAATTTAAACTGTCGGTAAAGAGCGTTACGTTTCGGTCTTCCATGCGTACATTATCGCGCAGGCGCGCCAAACGTATATTGCCATCGTAATGCAAATAATCGCCATACACAAAAATGGTGTCGCCCTGCTCCATTCGCACGTTGCTGAAAGCCTCAAACGAGTTGGTTTGTTCATACAAGTAAGCGCTGTCGCAATACATATACGCTCCTTCGTGAAAAAAGATGACGTTGTCTGTGAGGATTTGGGCGTCTATGTTTTCGCGTTTGCTCCATAAATCGGCTTGCCTCAGCTCAATAATTTTCACATTGGGGGTTACCGGCGGTTGTGGTGGCGGTTGTTGCGCTTTGGCCGATAACATTATGGCAAAAAGCACGCCCAAAAAGAGCATGCCTGAATGTATTGACCTGAAAGCCGATGTTGTTTTTTTCATTCGTGGAGGTTTAATCTTTTTGGGTTAGATTGGATACAGATTGAATGAGATTGAATGAGATTGAATGAGATTGATGAGAGATTGATGAGAGATTGATGAGAGATTGAAAGGGGTTGCACGTTCATCAATCTTTCTCAATCTTCTTTCCATCCATCTTCCATCCATCTTCCATCCATTTGTTACTTCACCCAGCCGGTGTATTTAAATTCGCAGCCTTGCCAACTAGGATCGATGCGAACGTAGGTTTGGTCTATTTTCTTTTGCAGCCAATTATCCATCAACTCTTGTCGCTTGGCGTTTTCGGCCATTTGTTTGATGATTTGATAATCGTTGTTGATATTGGCCGTATGGCCCTCGTTGCGGCTGGATATTTTCACAATGGCAGCTACTTGGCGCCCTTTCTCGTTAATCATAATAAACGGTTCCGATACTTCGCCCACTTTCATTTCTCCGGCCACTTTGGCAACGTCTTGGTTTAGTTCGTTTAGCGCGAAGCGGGGCGTTCCCGCGTTGTTGCTTCGAGGCGTAAAGTTCACCATAATTCCTTTATTGTTGCGCGTGTCTTTGTCGGCAGAGAAGAAGGTTGCCGCTTCGTCGAAAGTGAGTTTTTTGTCCATAATGCCGTTTCGCAGGGAATCTAATCGAACGAGTGCCGTGTCTAAGGATTCTTGCGGAACTCTGGGTTTCAATAAAATATGCCGAAAATTGGCCATTTCACCCCGGCGCTCAATCAATTGAATAATGTGGAAGCCATATTCCGTTTCCACCACGTTGGATACTTTTTTGGGATCGTTCAAGGCGAACGCCACATTGGAGAATTCGGGAACAAAGCCGGAACGGCTCATAAAGCCAAGCTCACCGCCGCGCACACCCGATGGGTCTTCTGAATGCAGCAGCGCCAATGTTTGAAATTCTCTTTCACCGCTATTCACCTGATCGGTATATTCGCGCAGACGCGCCTTTACGGCATCAATTTCCGACATCGGGATTTCGGGTTCCACCGTCACAATTTGCACTTCCAGCGTGGTGGGAATAAACGGAAGGCTGTCTTGCGGCAAGGTGTTGTAGAATTTCCGAATTTCGGATGGCGTGAGATTTATCGTGCCAAAATGTTTTTGCTGCACGCCTTCTATGAGTTGTTTTTCGCGCAGTTGCTCGCGCAAATCTTCGCGTATGGCCGAGAGGGGCTTGCCGTAATACTCCTGCAACCGTTCGGCGGAGCCGGAAGAGGCGATGTATTCGTTCAGATAATATTCCACTTCGCGGGTTATTTGTGATTCCTGCACCTCGATGCTATCGAGTTTTGCCTGATCGAGAAATAATTTGTTCACCGCCATTTGTTCGGGAATAAAACAATACGGGTCGCCCTCAATGCGCTGGTTTTGCAGCAGCAATTCTTTGCGGTATTCTTCCACTTCCGATTTAAGGATGGCTTCATCGCCCACCACCCACACAATCTCGTCAATTATATTGTTTTGCGAAACAATATTTTGAGCAAATGCCGGCAGGAGGGCGAGCAGAAAAAATATTTTTATTGAAAATTTCATTTTTTGTTTTTAATTTAAAAATATCGTGGCGTAAAAGTAGTAATATTATGCATATAAGCCAACCCATAGCGTATTAAAAGATATGAAAACGGGCGCGGGCGGGGCAAAACCCGCGTAATGGCGATGAACCCCCCCCTATGCACGCCAAAACTCGCGAAAGCACGGTAAAACTTGCTAAAACCTTACAAAAAGATAGCATATCCACGGGTCATGGTTCGATTTCCACGGCAGAAAATGAAATTTCACGGGTATGAGTTCCATTTCCATGACAAAAAGTCACAAAGTCACGGTAAAAGTCGAATTTCCACGGTAGAAAATGGAAAAGTCACGGTAAAAGATGGTTTTTCCTCTATAAAAATTGGATTTCCACAGAAAAAAACACCAAATCTTCGGTTAAACACAAAAAACTTTTGTGTTTATGGTGTATATTCCAAATAATTTACTTTATTCGCGGTTGTGAATTTTAAATCCGTTGAAATTATGGCAAAAAAAGCAGGAAAAACATTGATTAAGTTGCTTCAAGACGCGGACGTGGCACTAACGAACGCCGAAGCAAACCCCGAAATTAAAGCAGCGCTGGAAACCGTTTCTTACGGCGCCGAAAAAATTGCCGAAGGCAAGGCTTTGCGGCAAAAAGTGGCAGACCAGTTGAACACGCAACTGAAAGAATTTGTGGAAAGCACCGATGCATCGGTGAAGTTTAAGGCGGCCGTGCAGGCTGTGAAAGACGTGTACCCCGGACACAGGAAAAGGGCCAAACTGGCTTTTGAAGATGACCCCACGGCTTTGTATGACCTGGCTTTGCTGGGCAAGCAATCGAAAATTACCTCCGTGTGGGTAGATATGGTAAACAAGTTTTACGAAACGCTTTTGGGCAACGAGGCTTACCTGGCAACCATTGCCACCATGGGCGTTACCCAAGAAGATTTGGCGGCGGGGCAGGCGCTGATTGCCCCGCTGAACGAGGCTTACACGGTAGTTGTGCGCGAGAAAGGGGAATCGGAAGAGGCCACGCGCGTGAAAGAGC
Organism: Bacteroidota bacterium; assembly: GCA_023388315.1. Lineage (GTDB taxonomy): Bacteria > Bacteroidota > Bacteroidia > Bacteroidales > Dysgonomonadaceae > JAEWGM01. Next base: position 22,282 of record JAEWGM010000023.1, read on the forward strand.
AAGCCGCCCGGGATTTGGAATTGTATATGAACCGGTTTTGGAAGGCGGCGCGCATTGCGCTGGAAGATAAACCGCAGTTGATGGAGAGCTTGAAGAAGATGGTGAGGTGACGAAACTGTTGGCGGGAGGCACAAGTTGCAAGTTGCCAACTTGTGCCAGTGGGGGGAATCCAATAAATACCGGTACTTAAAAGAACTTTCGCAAACAACCCCTATTATGGATGGTTATACGAATGTTATAAGTTATATATTTACGAATGTTTTATGTTTGTTACGTAAATAAGATGTTGGCGGTCATTTTGGGACAGACCACCGCTACAAGTAAATTTGAAACAGTAAAAAATAAAAGCGATGAAAAATCTAATTTTATCAATTATGACTTTAGCGTTACTTTTTTCAGGTTGTAGAAAAGATGACGACCTAACACCACAGAGCGACTGTGAATTTATAGACTTTAAATACTATAACGGGACGCAAGACAATTTAGGCGAAATGTCCAATAACTACATTTTGGTTGGTGTTGACACAACTTATAGCGACAGTCAAATTCAAAATTTCATTTCAACTGTAAGCTATCTTGACCAAAACTACACTTATACAATTCACACGATAGGACAATACAAATTTAAAGAGATTCCAGTAAGACTTAAATCTTCTAAGAACTGCGGACAAATCGCCCACATAATTACCGAATTAGAAAAAAATGCAATTGTTTCTTATGCTCATTACACAATGAAAACAGACAACTGCACTAATTTAATTGGGGAGCAGATAGGTGATTTGTGCATAAACAGCTACGGAAGTAATTTTTCTGTAAAAGTATTTGATGAAAATGACTTGACAGACTTAAACCAAAAAATTGCAGAGACAAATACTGAATTAGTAAAGCAAAACGAGTTTATGCCAAAATGGTTTGAATTGAGAGCAACAAAAAACTCCAATGGAGATGCTTTAAAAATGGCAAACTATTTCTATGAAACAGGACTTTTTGAACACAGTGAACCCGGAATTTCTAAATATGCAGTGGAATGAAAAACGAACCGCCAACATCACCTATACGCAAGCAGGGGTTTCGTGCTTCGTAGGACAGGAAAGTAGTAAAATTAAAGTTCAGTTCTTCGTAGGAAGTTCAGTGGTTAAAATCCCTGCCTGCGTATAGCTGAGAACCGTTGGCGGTAATTTGAAGAAACAATTAACAACGAAAAACATTCAAGAAAATGAAGCTATAAGTAACTGTAAGATAGAATAAGAATTGAAATATCCTTTAATACGCAAAGTAGAAAGGGCGATTGT
>JAEWGM010000028.1 GCA_023388315.1 Bacteroidota bacterium
ATGAAATCAACTGAACATTTCAAACGAACCATTGAGGCATATCTTATCGATAGAGCCTATGCGGACGAACTTTTTGCCGTATCGTTTAACAAGCCGAACAAGAACATGGATGACTGTATTACATACATTCTGAACTGTGTGAAACAGAGCGGATGCAATGGCTTTACGGATGAAGAAATTTACTCGATGGCGATGCATTATTACGACGAAGAAAACATTGAAACCGGCAATCCGGTAAACTGTTCGGTGGTGGTAAACCACACGGTGGAATTAACTCCCGAAGAAAAAGAAGAAGCACGTCAGAAAGCCATCAGACAAGTGCAAGACGAAGCCTATGAGCGGATGACCCGGGCAAGACAAAAAGTCAAACCAAAGCAGGAATATGTGGAACAAAAAAGCCTTTTCGACCTATGAAGGCAAGAACAAAGTTTCAAAAGCAAGTCGTTTCGCTCAGCAAACGACTTGCCCCAATCACTCAAAGACAGCAGGATTGGGCATTTAGCACCTGTTTTGAGCGGCAAGCCAGAAGATTGAAAAACGGAACGCTTACCTGTTTGGAGTGCGGACAATCGTGGAAAGGCGGACACGCTTTGTGCGACAGCATTTGCGGATGCATGTGTCCGAATTGCCAAGTGGAACTGACGGTTATCAATACCCGAAAACAGAAATTCAAATACGCGGAATATTTCGAGATGATTACCACGTGTGGCGGGTTTCAGGTATTACGCTATTTCTTTTTGGAGAAAATCTGCCAAGTTGGAAATCCGGCACAGCTGTTTTGCCGAGAAGTGGTGCAGTACTGGATAGCACCGAGCGGAAAGTCCGAGATAATGGCACTTACACGTGGAATGAGTATGTTTTATTACGATGCATGGAGCTGGACTTCGCAACTTGAAATCCGCAGAGAGAATTACGCACACCACATCACGCCCGTTGCCACTTATCCACGCAAGCGATATATCCCCGAAGTGAAACGCAATGGTTTTCGTGGCGAGTTTCACAATCTTTCTCCCCGCACCTTGTTTCGGCAGATATTATCCGACAGCAAGATGGAAACCCTGCTGAAATCGGGTCAGACAGATTTGCTGCAGCACTTTGCCCTATCTCGTTCCCAAACAGTCGATGATTATTGGGCAAGCATCAAGATTTGCATCCGTAACAAATACGTGGTTAAAGACGCATCGTTGTGGTGTGATTTTGTGGACTTGTTGCGTTTCTTCGGAAAAGACACGCTAAACGGCAAGTATGTTTGTCCGAAAGATATTCAAGCCGAGCACGACCGTTGGATGATAAAACGACAAGAATTTCAGCGCCGTGAGGAGGAGGAAAGGAAACGCCGGCAGATGCTGAAAAACGAAAAAGCATACCACGAGTTGAAAGGGAAATTTATCGGATTGACGTTTTCTGACGGAAATATTGATGTTCGGGTATTGGCGGGCGTGAACGAGTTTTACGAAGAAGGGAAAACCTTGAAACACTGCGTTTTTACGAACGATTATTTCTTAAAGCCGGACACACTTATTCTATCGGCACAGATTAACGGAAAGCGGATTGAAACGGTGGAAGTATCACTCGATACACTCCAAGTGATACAGTGTCGCGGGGTATGCAACCAAAAAACGGAGTACCACGACCACATCATCAAATTAGTCAATCGAAACGCGCACTTGATACGCAAGAGAATGACGGCATAGATTTACCTCTTTCCACCCTATGGCGGAGACTATTTTCTGACTGTTTTTTATCCCCGAAGCTGAAAAGTTTCGGGGACTTCTTTTCTTTGGGGAAAAGGCAAACAAAGAAAAGAAGCAAAAGAAATTTGCCGGGACGGAGTGGACTTTTGTATGACGTAATGTAACATCCAAACAGACAAAATTTTAACATAGACCAATCGCTATTTGTACGTTGCTTCAAATTTCAAAATCCCTGCGCATATTTATTTTATTCACAAATTAAACTTACATTTGTAGGAATAAAAACAGAAAATTCCATTCTATGGACAGAGCAAAAAAAGGAGTTTATGTGTGGTATAAACCACATATCGACCACAATAAGAATGAATATCTTGGCATTTATTTGGCTTCAGAGGATGAGCATCTTCCAAATGACGAAAAAATGCAGCTTATAGTGTCTGGGAAAAAGCTTATGGAACTATCTCACAGTCAAATGAGCGATGTTATTATCTCCAAATTAACACAATCTGATTGGAACTGGGAAATAGCGGATTTGGATTTATTCCGAGAAGAAGTCCATTTATTGTGCGAAAATTTGTTCTGATATGTATAAGATTGGCAGCCATTCCGACTTTGATTTTTACACGCCCGAATTTAGCGACTTACAACTTCCGCTTGCGGGTGAAATTAATTGTGGTTTCCCATCGCCCGCGGATGATTTTGTGCAAGAATCCATTGACCTGAATAAGATGTTGATTAAGCATCCGGACGCCACTTTTTACGCCGTTGCACGGGGCTACTCTTTATCTCCACTGGTTAATCCGGGTGATGTGATGATAATCGACAAATCGGCGGAGTGGACACACGATGTGCTTGCGTGCTGCTTCATTGATGGCGAGTTTACGGCAAAATGGATTGAGCAATTAGAGGATAAAATAAGGCTGATGCCCCTGAACCCTGAATTTCCCATTCTTGAATATACGCCGGAGAAAAACAACATATATATATGGGGTGTAATTACGGCCATAATAAATAAAAATGTTCGCCTTAGTCGACTGCAATAACTTTTATGCCTCTTGCGAACGCGTGTTTAACCCGGCGCTGAACGGTAAGCCCATTGTTGTTTTGAGTAATAACGATGGATGTGTTATTGCCCGATCGGAGGAAGCCAAGGCGTTAGGCATAAAAATGGGCGACCCGAAATTTCAGATTGAACACTTAATCCGGAGGAACAATGTGCGGGTGTTTTCATCCAACTTTGCGCTTTACGGCGATATGAGCCGCAGAGTAATGAACATTCTGTCCACCTATACGCCCAACGCGGAGATATACTCCATAGACGAGTGCTTCCTTGACTTAAACGGATTTGATACCGACTTACGGGAATACGGATTGAAAATGCGACGGCAGGTTAAGACGTGGACTGATATACCCGTGTGTGTGGGAATTGCACCGACCAAAGCGTTGGCTAAAGTGGCGAACAGAGTTGCAAAAAAGTTTCCACAGTTGAAAGGTGTACACCTGATTGACACGGAAGAAAAACGCATAAAAGCGCTTAAATGGTTGCCCATTGAGGATGTATGGGGCGTGGGTCGGAGATACGCAAGAAAACTCCGCGCTATGGGCGTGAACACGGCTTATGACTTTACGCAATTACCCGAATCTGTTGTGCGTGCACAGATGACCATTGTGGGGTGGCGGTTGCAAAAAGACTTGCAAGGCATACCGACGATTGAGATGGAGGTTGAGGAAAAGAAACAATCTATTTCCACCACGCGCAGTTTTGACCGGGACTATGATTCTTTTGAAGACTTGCACGAGAGAATATCAACGTTTACGGTTTTGAGCGCGGAGAAATTGCGGGCCCAAGAATCGATGTGCCGGCGAATAATTGTTTTTATTGAAACCAATCGCTTCAACGAGAAAGAGGACTTTTACTCAAAGAGCGTTCTCTTGCAACTTCCGTTCCCATCATCATCCACTCTCGAGCTTGTTGAGATGGCCGTTGCCGGGCTGAAAAGCATGTACCTTGAACACAAACACTACAAACGCGCTGGCGTGATATTGCTTGACTTTGTTGACGCCAACGAATACCAACCAAGTTTGTTTTACAACTCAAATCCACAACATAAAAAGCTGATGGTTGCCATTGACCGGTTGAACCGAAAACACGGCAAACAAGCTGTGCGCCTTGCATCACAGGACGCCATCACCCACAAGATGCGGAGAGTACATTTGTCGAAGGCATATACTACCAACCCCAATGAACTCATAGAAATAAAATTTTGATATGTGTTTTACAATTTCTGTCGAAAAAAAAGTCAAACAAGTCCTGCAAGAATACGTAAAATCCAACCGGGGTGTTCAAATGCAGTTTGAATTCAACGAGGACTTCTATTTGGTTTCCGGTTTTGCGCATCCCAAACTACCCATCATCAAACAGGGTGTAATCACCCTTTCCGAATGGGGGTTGATTCCTTCTTTCGCCCTACAGGAGAAAGCAGATGACTTTCAAAACATGACGCTCAATGCACGGTCAGATACGATATATGAAAAACCCTCTTTCAAAAAGTCGATTATAAGCCAGCGCTGTATCTTAGTGGTCGATGGATTTTTCGAATGGCGTCACGAAAACAAAAAAAAGTATCCTTTTTATATCTACCCGACGGACGAAACCGTCTTCTATTTGGGTTGCATCTACAATTCGTGGGTGAATAAAATAACGGGTGAAATCAAAGATACATTCAGCATTATCACCACTGATGCTAATCCTTTGATGGAATATATCCACAACTCCAAAAAGCGGATGCCGTTAATTCTCGACCAAGCAGATATTCAAGATTGGATCCATCCGGAAACCGACAAACAGGTTGTTAAAAACCTGATGAAGCCCTACCCTGAAACAGAGATGTCTTATCACTCAATTACAACGGATGCGGGAAACGCTCGGAAAAACAGAAATCTGCCGGAAATAAAGGATAAAGTAAACTATCCGGAGTTGGGTACGAAAACTTTATTCTGAATTATTTTATTATACAAAAAGCCCCTACACATCACGTGCAAGGACTTTTCAAAACTACTACTACATAGAAAGAAATTGTTTGTATTCTACTAAAAGCGTTGTTTTAGAGACAATATGTTATCAATGGGGCGAGTTCATCGCTTTCGTGATAATGTAACTATGCATCAAACTCACTTTCTTTTTTAGCATTGAAAGAAAACTCCTGCCTTTTCTCGTTCCCAAAACTATCCTCAATCACCACTTCAAACTGTTGGCTTTCTTCCGAGCGGGATGTATAATACAACCGAAATTCCTTATCCGGTAACGGATATCGATCATTGGGCAGGAACGCTTCGCCGTCTTTTACTAATCGCAAAATTCCCTGTCCTTCAAATTGAAAATAACGAATAGTATAGCGATTATCGGCAAATGCCCCTTTTTCAATCAGAGAACACCTTATTTCGATTGTTTCACCCTGTTTGATTTCTTTACGCACCGGCATCGTGCGCACATCAAACTCATAAGCCTGCTGAATGTCCAACTTGCTATCACAAGCAGATAGACAAAACCCGGCAAAAAGCAGCACTCCTACTGCCCATAAATTGTTGATTATATCACGTTTTAATTTCATGATTGCTTTGTTTTAAAAGATTATTCTAATACCTGTACTTAGCTGCAGACGAAATATTTCTACATCACTGTTCCACAATACATTGCACTTCCCCTTTACGAAAAACACCAGATTGTCCGCGGCAAAAACATCCAACGCCAAATGATACGCTCCACCATAAATAAAGCGGTCTTTTGTGAGCAAAGTTGCGCCGTCGGGCAGAAGTTTTTCGCTCCGATTAACGGTTTCGTAACCGGCAACGGCGGCAATTCCCGTGTTCAGCAACACGTTCTTTCCCGCATCTGAAAAGAGATTGAGCAGGTAACCGCCTTCAAAAGCGATGGTTTCTGCCGGAATGTATTCTTTCCTGTATGCGAAGTTCTTTTTGGCGTATTCCAAGCCGAAGAGCCAGTGATTGGCTCGTTTGTGGTTAATGGTCATTGCCATTTGAGCCGTCAAATTGCCGTTTTCAAAGAGTTTACTTTCCGTAACGGGAACCCCGATGGAAAGCTGCAATCCGCGTTGTCCGGGTATCAGCCGTTGGGCGTGCGTGCTTGTGGCAATCGCCACAAGGCACACGAGTAGTATAATGGACTTTTTCATCAGAATTTCAATTTTAAATTGTCAATGTTTTTGGCACGGATTAGGTCCTCGTTTTCCACGACAAAGGTCTGGTGTCGTCCGCCGTTTTGCTCAAAAAGCGTAACTTCCAACACTTTATCATCGGGCAAAGTGAATTGCTCCAAAGCGAAAACCGAACGCCCTGTTCGCAGTCCGCTGATGCGGGTAATATTGTTGTAGGCTCGCAAGGGTGGCAATATCTGCTCTTGAATGGCGGTACGTTTTGACACTTTTTTATCTATTATTTTGAACGTGATAAAATCAATATTGTACGGCATCTCGCTTTGGTTTTTTGTCTGTAAATGAAAGTACAATAAGCCGTTGTGTGCGTATAATCCACGCAAAAGGAACTGTATGCCAAACTTTTTGCTGCCGATATGCTTGATTTCACGTTTATCGTTCTGCCAAATCGTTGTCATAATCAGTTTGACCAACACAGGCGATTGATTGCCCAATTCCTTAAAGTAAATATCGCCGTTAAGCCCCCCTTTGGGGGGTTGGGGGGCTGCTCCCGCATGCAGAAAGTCCTGCATCTCGATGTTCAGCCGTTCCGGTTCTTCGGCATATTTCACGTTAAAGGCATAAAAACTGCCGTCATCACAAATAACCGAGAGGTTGGTTTCCGTTTCAAAATCACGCACAGCGGCTTTTACACGCAAAACGTTATCGGCATCTTCCGCTTTGCCTGCAATGATGTTCGAACTTCCCAAATCGACGTATCGGATTTGAGCGGGAAAAATCAGGTGGACGGTTTTCTCATACGTTACTTCCAGACCATAAGGCAGTACCACACGTCCGTTTGGGACTGTCCGGCTCATTCCTTGATATAAATCTCCGGAACCGAGCTGTGCTTTTGCAGAAAAAACCCCTGCAAAAAGAATCGTTGCTAAAAATAGATGTTTTAATTTCATAGTTATCGTTGTTTAAAATGTTATTTATTGGGGATTAGATAGAGTTTGTGTCCGCTTTTCAGCGTGATTTTCACTTCCCGCATTTTCTTGTTCAGGTATTGCGATGCTCCCTGCATAATGCCTTTTCCGGCATCGGTGGCGAGCTGTTGACGCGCAGACGAATTAAAGGTAAAACTCGTTCCGGCGCTTTGTCCCATTCCGGCAACCACTTCCTTTACGGCGTTCATCTCTTCCGAGTTGGGAATAAATACTCCCGGTTGCCCGTCCAAATCGTATGCGGAGAGATTAACGGCGATAATACGTTCCCGCTCTTCGATACTCGTTACCGAAAGCGTTAAGCGATTGCCTTGAATTCTCGCTGTGGCAGTTAGTGTTTTGTTTTTCGGAAGCTGCATATTGGCAACACGGGCTGTTTCCAATAGCCGCAAGCGGACGGTTTCGCCGTCTTTAATCGTTACGGTTTCATGAACGGAAACTTTCAGCGTATTTTTCAGCGGGATATCATCATCGCTTTGTAGGGTGGAAAGAAATCCGCGGTTGCGTTCTTCCGTCTGTTCGGCGATGAATACGCTGTCGGGAACTTCTTGGTACAGTGCCGAAACCACATTTTTCCTGTCGGGCAGCAGCACAAGCGTAGGCTCTTTGCGTTCGGCTTTGCTGTGTGCACCGGGAAGCGGGTCATCCATATCCCTTTCAATAGCGTTCTCGAACGGATTAACGGACGTTTTCTGTCCTTGCGGCAGGTATTTGGCCGCCAACTGATACGATTTTTCCATCAGGGCAAGGTGATCTGTTTCTTCGTTTCTGTTTTCTTCCATCTCTGAAATTTTGGATCGGAGTTCGTCCACTTCTCGCCACAACTCCTCTTTTTCCGGGTCGTAGGCGGGCGGCTCGTTAAACGACTGCAACATCCGTGTGGTTTCTTGGTACTGATTGACCGATTTTGCTACCGGGTCGGCATTTTCGGTTTCGTTATCCGATAAAGCGTTGTTTATGTTTTCGCTTTCACGATTAAAATAGTCATACAAATTTCCGAGCATATCTTGGCGCTCATTCTCTTTTTCCAAGTCTGTTCCCAAATCGTATGCTTTCAGTTTGTCATCGGGCAAGTCAAGATTGGATGCTTGTGGAATGTTATCGTTCAGTCCGATTTGCCCCTCTGTTTTTTTCTTTTCATCAGCAGACGGTGCGAAAATTATCCACATAACCAAGACAAACAGAATCCCCAGCGCACTGAAAACAACAGCTTTATTAAATTTTTCACGGTTTTGTGGGAACAGCTGTTTGAAGAGGTTTTCTTTTTCGGTTTTTCCATCGTTTTCCGGGACTCTTTCTTGCGGATAATCCGTCTGCTCCACCGGAAAGTTCTTTTGATTTTGTTCTTTTTCATTTCTCATAGTTGTTGTTTTTTAGGTAGTTGTTTGTTCCAAAGTTTCGTGTCGAAAAAGGCTGTCTTTTCGCAGTGGTGTGTCTATTATTTCAGGTATGCCTGTTTTAATATTTTCCTCAAGCAATTCGTTTTGCTTCATTTTAACCTTTTCTTTTTCGGGAATAAAAGCCGAAACAATCAGAGCGGCTGAGCAAAGTAAATAAACTGTGCTCACGCTGTAAAAGAAAATCCTTCGCTGACGCATAGTCAGTTTTTCGCATTTGGCTTTCAGCCACAGATGCAGTTTGAGATAGGTTCGTATCATCGCTTAACGGTTTGAATGTCGTGATTTTGCAGTACCGTAAAATGCTCCAAGGTAAATCCCTGCGGATTGTTGTCGGATCGCACCGAGTTTATCAGTTCGCAATCGGTTATAAGCGAACGTTCCGTGATGTTGCTTTGGCGGATAATGTATTGCCGTGCAAAGGTTTTCACCTTGTAAGGATAACTGTCGAAATTGCACACAATACTGTCTATCTCGATGCGTTGGTTGATATTTCCCGAGATAATCCGCGTGAAATACCCCTTTTCTAGAAGGTCTTTGTAGTAATTGTATGCCGATTTGTCGGCAAGCATAAAAGCACGTTTCATATTGCTTTCGATGGCATTTTTGTCGGGTGCGACGGTAAAAAACAGTTCGTGAAAACGCCTGACGTGTTCCCGCACTTCCACCGGACGATTGGCTTCTGCATCTTGCGAAAGTGCCAGCATCAGCGATTTTCCGTTGTCCAATACATAAATTTTCGCCCGTTGTTTTTCGGCAAAACTATATGATTTGTAGAGTGCGTATCCGCATACACATAGACAGAGTACGACAAAAAGCAAAGCGTAAAGCCGTATCTGCTTAAACGATGTTTCGATATTTTTGAGTGATTTAAATTCCATAATGTTAGTTTTTATTATATATTTGTACCCAGACAGATGCTAAAATTTTGTCAGACACTATGGGACGCGTCCGGCATCTGACGCTAAAGTGTTGAATTGATTGAGTTCGGCGACCAGGCGCGATAGCATCAAGCCAGCCACTCAATTTTGAGCCGTTACTTCTCAAAAAGAACGGTTCTTTATTTTTTCTTCAGCACTCCCTTTATACGTCCTGCCACGTTCCCTGCCACAGCACCGCCTGCCGCTGCCGCCGCTTTTCCTCCGCTAACGGCTTTTCCTCCGGCATATTTGGCTTGTTCGTTCACGTTTTTACCGTAATTGCCCATTCCGCCTCCAGCTTCGATAATCCAGCCTGCCACGGTCGGCACGGTAAAGTAACCCACGATACCGATGAGAAAGAAAATGATGTAATACCAGTTGCTCCCATCGGAAATAAAGGCCGGGTCTTCAAGCATCGCGATGTCTTTTTTCAGCATCAACACCTGTATTTTGGTCAATAAAGCGGAAAGAATACTGCTCACGGGCAGCCATAAATAGACAGAAATATATCGACTGAACCACGCTGTGATCGAACTGCCCAAACCGTCCCACATTCCGATAGCGAATACAATAGGTCCCAAAATGGAAAGTACGATAAGAAAAAACGTGCGCAACGTGTCGATAATCAGTCCCGCCGCCTGATACAGAAGTTCCAACAGTTGGTGTATTTTTTCCATCATCCACTTTTTTGTATTGTATGCGGCTCTTTCGGCATACATTCCGGCAATGGTAACCGCGTCGGAAACGCCTATAATGCCCATTTCTTCTATTTTTTCATCCCATTTGGCTTGATCTGCCAGATAAGCCGTTGCTGGATTGCGCATCATCGCTTCGTATTCCAATTGGTCGCGTTTCAGTGTCAATGCCTGTAAATCGCCCGTTTGCTGCTTAACCATTTGTTCCGTACCTTTTACGATGGGACTTAAAACCGCGTTGATGCTTCCCAGCACAATGGTCGAGAAAAACATAATGCAAAGTCCCAATGCGAACGGGCGGAGCAGCGGAAATACATCGATGGGTTCGGCTCGTGCCAGCGACGACCAGACACGCATAGCGATGTAAAACAAAGCACCTAGTCCGGCAATGCCTTTGGCAACACCTGCCATATTGTCGGCAAGGGGTATCATTTCGTTGTACGTTGTGCGCAGCAATTCGTGTAAGCTGTTAAAATCCATAGTTTTAGTTTTTAGTGGATGAGTTTACAAGTAAACAAGTGGCGATTATCCATTCTTTTTAGCGTTTTCTCTATCGCTTTCACTCGCTTACTTTGATTACTCGTTAACTTGTTTACTGTTATTTACCAAAAACGATGTTCATCCATCCCATAAAGTTCCTGCACACGACGTATATCCTCTTTTTTCTTCGCACGGACGTAGCTTACCGAGATGTTTTTTCGGGTGTAATAGGAAGTGATTGCCTTATACTCTTTTACCTGTTCGTAAATGCGGTCAATCATTTCCATCCGCTCTTTATCGTTCATTGAGAACGAGCCACTTTTTGCGATGGATTTCAATTCTTTGATCGATTCGCCACTGAGTTCCAACAGACGGGTATAGCCCGATGCCATAGCGGTGAGTTCCGTTGGACGAAAATTTTTATCTGAGAGCATTCGTTTGTAAGCCTCCACATAAATACCGGTGATGTCTCCCACCATAACCAAGGTCTCCTTGACTTTGTAGGCGTCGCCGATAAGGTTGTTTACCTTTTTGAGGGCGTCGTAATATTTCTTAGTATCGCCATAGAGTTTTTCCACTTCTTTAAATCCGTCGAGCGTATTTTTTACCGTTTTGGATGTCTGTACAATCTCTTTCACGGTATTGCTGATGCTGGTGGCCACGCTGATGGGGTCGTTCACAATAAATTGGGCATTGGCATTAATTCCCCAAAACAGGGTAAAAGCCAATAAAATAAGGGATAGTTTTGTTTTCATAATCTTGGTTTTAAGCATGTTTTTTTGATTGTTATTTCATTTTCTCCCTTGCCTTTTCGGCAAGCTGTTTTATAGCTTGTTCAATGTTTCCGTCCAACGTTTCCGCCAAGTTCATCATTTCCATTTTCTCGGTTTCTTCGGTGGTGTAGGTCAGGTATTCCTCGGTAGAAACTTCAGTGGCATAGACGGCAGACTGCGTACCGCCCAAACCAATCCACACCTCTTTGTAGAGCCGTGCGGCATCGTTGTTCATATTGATGGAAAGGATTTGCGATTTCTCTTTTTCGGTCAGCCCCAGCATATTCTGAATACTGTCGAATTTATTGACATATTTGCGTTGGTCGAGCAATATCTTACAATCCGAGTTGTTGATGATACTTTCCTTGACAATAGGCGATTGAATAATGTCATCCACTTCCTGCGTTACCACGATGGCTTCGCCGAAGTATTTGCGGACGGTTTTATACAGATATTTGATGTAATCCGCCATATTTGCCGAGGCGATGGCTTTCCAGGCCTCCTCTATCAATATCATCTTGCGGACACCCTTCAGGCGACGCATCTTATTGATAAATACCTCCATAATGATGATGGTTACAACCGGAAAAAGGTCTTTGTTATCCTTCACGGCATCAATCTCGAAAACGATAAAGCGTTTGTTCAAGAGGTCTATGTTTTTATCCGAATTGAGCAGAAAATCGTATCGGCCACCTTTGTAATATTGCTTGAGCGTAGTAAGCAGGTTATCGATATTGAAATCTTCTTTGCTTACTTTGATATCTCGCTTTCCCAAATCGTTGCGATACGTGTCCCGAAGAAACTCGTAAAAGGAATTAAATCCGGGAACTATTTCCTTATTCGTTCGGATACGTTCAAGGTAAGCGTTTACGGCAGAGCCCAACTCTCCCGCTTCGGTTTTGGATATCTTCTCGTCCTCGCTTTTCCACAGCGTGAGAAGCAACGTGGAAATACTTTCTCTTTTTTCCACATCATACACATAATCATCGGTATAGAAAGGATTGAACGAGATGGGATTTTCGTCTGTGTACGTGTAATAAATGCCGTCTTCCCCTTTGGTCTTCTGATGAATGAGATTGCTCAGTCCTTGGTAAGAATTTCCCGTATCCACGAGCAGGACGTGTGCCCCCTGTTCGTAGTACTGGCGTACCATGTGATTGGTAAAAAAGGATTTTCCACTTCCCGAAGGCCCCAAAATAAATTTGTTGCGGTTCGTAATAATGCCCTTTCGCATCGGTAAGTCGGAAATGTCCAGATGCAGCGGTTTCCCGCTCAGGCGGTCAGCCATTTTGATGCCGAAAGGTGAAAGCGAGCTTTTGTAGTTGGTCTCCGCTGTGAAGAAGCATAATGCAGGCTCAATGAACGTGTAGAAACTCTCTTCTGACGGAAAGTCACCGGCGTTGCCCGGCATTGCCGTCCAATAAAGCGTTCCGGCGTCCACCGTATTGTGTCGGGGACGGCACTCCATCAGAGCGAGTGCCGAGCCGACATCGTTTTTAATCTGTTTCAGCTCTTCCTTCTCGTCGCTCCAAGCCAAGACGTTGAAATGTGCCCGAATAGATGCCAGTCCTTGTGAATGAGCGACATTGAGGTATTCCTCTATCCACTCGCGGTTGATTTGGTTGGACCGGGAATAGCGTGCCAGCGACAACATATTGCGGGCTTGCTTCTCGAAACGTTTCAGGTTTTCTTCGCTATCATCGATAAAGAGGTATTGGTTGTAGATGTGATTGCACGAAAGCAATAAGCCCACAGGTGCTGCAAAAGACAAGCGGCAATCGGAACGGTCGGTGGACAGTTTTTCGTAACGATTGTCTGTTCCCACGTTGGAAGGCAGATCTTCGGTATCACTCAGCGTGTGCAGACATAGATAATTGTCTCCGACCCTTACTCCTTCGGCTCCCAGCTTGATATCCTCCAAAGAGGCTTGCTCGGCTTCGCTCAAGGTGAAATATCGGTCTAAGAGGCCTCTTTTCTTTTCTGTTCCGCAAATATCGGCTGCCGAAAGTCGCACGAGTTTCATCATGTCACTGTCGTTGATGATACGCTCAAACTGGTCTACACATTCCAAAAAACGTACGACGCTTTCTTTGTTTTTTAGCTCTTTGGGCAAAATGTTTCCGCGACAGAGCGTGGAAAAATCGCTTTGCTGAGCCATCCGCTGTCTGTTGCTTTTAGTCAGGTAGAGATAGACGGAATGCTTCATAAATGGGCGTTCGTTAAAGTGTTTTTGGTAGGAACGGCTCAGAAACGAGAGTTCATCCCTGTTTACATCGGCTTGATAGTTTTCTTTGATAAACCAGTCCTGCTTGTGTACCACCGTAAAGTCGGGCAGTACGCGGATGGCTTTGTTCCAAGCGGCGTGCATCATTTCGTATTCGGGCGAAGTAACGGTAAATAGTTCGGGCAGCTCCAATGAGAAAGCGACACTAATATCGGCATCTTTCGATACGATGCAGTCGCCTTCAACCGCCAGAAGCGGGAACTTCTTTTCCAACTCGCATTTCTTTCCGATGTTTCTCATCGCTAGTTTCCTTTTTTGTTTTCTTTTGTACATATAATCTGACGAACGGAACGGCGGCAAATTAAATAGCGTGGATGGGAACGCAATGCCCGGCGTTTCATCAGTCCGTGCTCTCCGTACTTACGGTTCATCGCGAACGTTTGCCACACCAAGAGGCTGGCACCCGATACACCTAAAACCAAACAGAGCAGCTGACTGACGCCGAACATATACAGCACCACCACAAGGACAAATATTGCCAACAGTCCGCCCGCTAAAATGAACAGGTATTGGGATTTCAGCCCCTTGAACTCCACCGTTCTGCCGATGCCTTTGTTTATTTCGTAACTTGCCATTTTTTTACAAAAAGAATGAACGAAGAATGGTGGCTGCCACAATCAAGAATACACAGGCGCCGAACCAGCTGGCTGCCGTTTTAGATGTGTCGGGGTCGCCGGATGAGAATTTTCCGTACACTTTCACACCTCCAATAAGTCCCACGACGGCGCCGATGGCATAAATTAATTTGGTAGCCGGATCGAAGTAACCACTTATCATCTTGGTGGCTTCGTTAATTCCGGCAGAGCCGTCGCCTTGGGCTAAGGCATTCATTACGGTAGCAACTGTAAGCATTGCCGCGAGATAGATTTTTTTCTTTGTCATAATATCACGGTTTAAGGTTAAAAAATGTTGGTAAAAAAGAGAGCGGAACAAGCCTTAGATTTAAGGTTTGGATTGGCTGACGCGGCTTGTTCCCTCTCTTGCTTTCAAGGTTTAGGTTTCGGTTAACTGATGGTTCTATAAAAATGACATCCAATCTTCCGATGCCGGTTTGACTTCCGATGTTTCGTTTCCGGCTAAAATCCGCATCAGTTCGGCGTTGAGTTTTTGTTGCAGGGCTTCGTGTGTTTTCAGTTTTTCTAAAAAATCACTTCCTTGCAGTTTTTTTGCCGTTTTTTGTAAGTCGGGTTTTTCTTGTTCCGACACCGTGTTCCTTTCCACGGCTTGCTGAATTTGGCGAATTTCCTTTGTTGTCAAACTTTCGTCGGAAACTTCGATTTCCTCTCCAAAAAGGATGTTGAGTTCTTCGTTTTCCACCACGCCTTCGTCAATTTCGTTTTCGGGCGGCATCGGGTGGAACTCGTTTTCATCGTCCTCGCTCGGACTTTCGGATGCAAATGTAGGCGGTTTTTTCGTCCGATTTTCATCGTCTTCCTCAGGCTTTCTTTCCGTTCCTCGCGATGGAAACGAAGTTTTGGTTTTGCCGATTACGGATGACGGTTTTTCAGACTGAATGGGGTATTGAGATGCAGTGTTGGTGCCGTTTTTAGGCTTTTCGCCACCGTGTACAAAAAGAATGATGTACACTAAAAGTAGTACGATTATGATCAACAGAATGGGTATTGTATTCATAATTGGTTGGTTTTAAGGAATAATAGATTTTCGTCTGTTTTTTTCGATGGTTTTGCCGATGGTTTCTTTGTGCCGGGCAAGGTGTTCCCGCAAAATGTTTTCTATGTAGGCGGACAGCGTGGTTTTGCTGCGCAAGTCGTGCAGGATGTGGCGGAACAAATCGAGGGTATCCCGGTTGAGCGAGAAGGAAACACGGTTTTCAATCATCAGGGGATTGAGAAAGGTTTTTTGATACGTTTCAAAATCTACATTTAATGGAACTGTTTCGTGTTGTTTCTCCTGTGGTTTTTCCTTCTGTTCTTTTGGCTGTGGAACTTGCGGCGTTTTGGTTTCTTCCGGTTCCATTCCCGCCATTTTGCGGATTTGTTCGGCAATGGCTTTGTTGCGTTGTTCTTCAATTGATAGCATATTATAAGGTTAATTTTCTGATGATTTCTTCGGCTAATTCTTCGATACCGCTTCCGGCAAGCAGCTTTTTGTCGGGTTGTAAATAGGTGGAACGAAACACGTCGCGGTTGTCGGGCGTCAGCTCTTTCTTGAAACGGGATGAACGGGGCAGCCGGCTGTCGAGAATGCCCAATTCCTGACGGGCGATTTCACGGTCGTAAAACTCGATAACGGCGGGATTGACCCGTTTGTCTATTTTGTTCCACAACATATAAATCTGACGAATTTTACTGCTCGTGAGCGAAACACCTAAATCACGTATGGAAAGGGCGTAGGACATACAGGCAACGAGCGATTGCGGGTCGGGTTCGATGGGCGAAATCACGTAATCCAAATCAACGGTCAGTCCCACCAATGACGCGTCGTCGGCTCGGCCGGGCAAATCGAAAAAGACGTAATCGAATTTTTCAGTTGAATGCTTTTCTATAAATTCTTCGGCATCTTGCAACGCTTTTTCGGAAGTGCTTTTAATAATGTGATAGGACCGTTTGTTGAAACGCTCAAAATGATTTTTCATTCGCTCCAAAAGAGCCGTACTGCCGTTGTCGATGGTCTGTTTGTCTCTTTCCCGCATATTGAAAAAACTGTATTGCGAAAAATCGCAGTCCACCACAAAGAGGTTGAATTTTTTCTCGTAATAAAGGTAGCTTGCCAAAATTTCGGCGATGCTGCTTTTTCCCACTCCGCCTTTCAGCGAACCAAAACCCACGTAAACGGGTCGGCACGTGTGTGCCTGCTTTTGTTCATTCTTTTGTTCTTGCATTGCTCTCTGTTTTTAATGTTTTATGAAGTATTTTATTCTTGAATACTTTTATTCGTCCTTGCTTGCTTTCTTTCATATATAAAATAATGTGTTCATTCTCAAGCTTTTTCTTTTCTGAATGTCTGTATTCATTCTTTTATGCTTGCACAATTGCATTATTGCACAAAGAAAATATTGTACGCATTCTTGTATTCATTCTTTTGTTCCATTCTGTATGCTTGCACAAAGAAAAGCGGAAATACACCAAAAACAAGGCTTCGATTGACTGCGCTTTCTTTGGCTTTCTTTGGATGGAAACAAACCTGCCTGTTGCTACGAAATAGCGACGTAACTTTGCATCGGACTAGTTCACATCTTTCCCGAATACGGATTATCGGTTGGTTGACACACAAATATCCAACTGTCCGCGTATAGCATTCCATACGTTTAACTCGGCAAGGTGTACTTTTGTCCGACAACCTGCCGTTTTGCCGACAAAAGTCCTTGCCCCGGTGCGGGGGTATGAGCTTACTCCGAAGTCGTAACCTAAAAACCTAACACCGATACAATGAAGAAAAAACAAGAACCTCAGTCCGCGCCATCCTACCGCTATTACCTGCGGTTGAATGAGACGGACAATGCCCGATTTCTCGACCTGTTTGAGCAGTCAGGTGCGAAAAGCAAGTCGGATTTTATCCGGCATCGCCTTTTTCAAACACCCTTTCGGGTAATTACGCACGATGCTTCCGCCGTGGATTTCTATGTGCGATTGACCCACATCAACGCCCAAATCCGTAAAATCGGCGTATTGTACAATCAGGCGGTACGCTCCATCAACACCTATCATTCCGTAAAAACCGCCCGTGTTTTGTTGGAAAAAGTGGAAAATTATCAAGCGAAAATTGCCGGACTGTTGGAAGAAAGTATCCGTTTAACCGAAGAATTAAACTCCCAATGGTTGCCGAAATAACCGCCCCAAAGAGCCTGAAAAAAGTGTTGGGTTACAACTTCGGAAAAGTAAAATTGGGAACGGCTTCGGTTATGTTGTCTTCCGGTTTGAGCGTGGACGAGAACGGCGAAACAGACCTGCTTCGGGCGTTGGCGGATATGCAAAACCGCCTACCGTCCGGCATCCGTTGCAAGAAACCTGTTTTTCATTGCTCCATCAATCCGCATCCCGATGATGTGCTGAGCGTACAGCAATTGCGGGATATTGCGCAAGAATATATGCAGCGGATGGGTTACGGCAATCATCCCTATATCGTATTCAAACACAACGATATTGCCCGCGAACACATACATATCGTGTCACTTCGGGTGGACAGTTTCGGAAAAAAACTGCCGTACGCTTTTGAAGGACGGCGAAGCAAAAAAATAACCGATGATTTGGAACTGAAATACGGACTGATACCGAGCGGAAACCGAAAAAATCGGAAAGAGGATGTTACGTTAAAAGAGGTAATGCCGGCAGATATTAGCAAAGGAAATCTTAGGGAACAGATTGCCGATATAGTTCGGGCAGTAGTGAAACGATACGCTTTTCAATCGCTCGGCGAGATGAATTTGCTTTTGGCGCGATACAATATTACGGCAGAAGAAGTTCGCAAAGAATACAAAGGAAAACAGTACGACGGTTTGGTGTATGCTATTACAGATAAGAACGGAAATAAACTGATGTCGCCTTTGCACGCGAGCGAAATTGGTCGTGGAACAGGTTTTTCTGCCGTTGCTCGCCATTTTGAGAAATCGAAAGCGATTATCAAAGAGAAAGCGCCGATGCTTCGTAACGTCATTATTGATGTGATGAAGTCGTCTCCCGATAAAGAGCGGTTTTTGGCTGAAATGAAAAAACGTAATGTTGATGTAGTTTTCCGCGAAAACGAGCAGGGACGAATTTACGGCATTACGTTTATTTCGGACGAGTTGGGCATTGTCGCCAACGGTTCACGCTTGGGAAAAGGCTATTCGGCCAATGTGTTCAACGACTATTTTTCAACCGGAAAAAATCCGTTTTTGGAATATGCGATGCAAGCGACAATCAAACCGGAACAATGCAGAATAGACAATGAACTCCCTGTAAATCAAGAAACAGAAGAAGAACAATTCTACGAGGAATTTACCGAAGAAGCCGATTTGCCGATTACCGTTCACGGTATCGACTACAAAGAATTGGCTTTCCAACGTAAACTGAGAAACAAACACGGAAAACTGAAAATTAAAAGAAAAAGATAAAACGATGCAACAAGAAGACGATTTAAGAGGCTTGGCAAAAACCATGGAGTTTATGCGGGCAGTTTCAATTTTATTTGTGGTAATTCACTGCTATTGGTATTGCTACGAGGCGTTCCAGGAGTGGAATGTTACCATTGGCGTGGTGGACAAAATTCTGATGAATTTTCATCGCACGGCGGGGCTTTACAAGTATCAGCTGGTTACAAAACTCTTTTCGGTGGTATTTCTGGCGTTGTCCTGCTTGGGAACCAAAGGCGTAAAGAACGAAAAAATCACCTGGACTAAAATATGGATGGCATTGGGCTTTGGCGTAGCTCTGTTCTTTCTGAACTATTGGATTTTATCATTGCCCATTGCCAAGGTTGGTATTGCGGTTTGGTATATTTTCACGGTTTCCGTTGGATACATTTGTCTGTTAATGGCGGGACTATGGATTAGCCGATTGCTCAAAAACAACCTGATGGAAGATGTATTCAATATGGAAAACGAGAGTTTTATGCAAGAAACCCGGTTGATGGAAAACGAATATTCGGTTAATCTACCGACACGCTTTTACTATAAAAAGAAGTGGAACAACGGTTGGATTAATGTGGTTAATCCATTTCGGGCGAGCATCGTGCTAGGTACTCCCGGTTCGGGAAAATCGTATGCCGTAGTGAATAATTACATCAAGCAGCAGATTGAGAAAGGTTTCGCGATGTATATTTACGACTTTAAGTTCGACGACCTGTCTACCATTGCCTACAACCATTTACTAAAGCACCTCGACAAATACAAGGTTCCGCCAAAGTTTTACGTGATTAACTTCGATAATCCGCGAAAGTCGCACCGTTGCAACCCCATCAATCCACAGTTTATGACCGATATTTCAGATGCGTACGAAAGTGCTTATACCATAATGCTCAACCTCAATAAAACCTGGATACAGAAGCAGGGCGACTTTTTCGTGGAAAGTCCGATTATTTTGTTGGCTGCTATTATTTGGTATTTGAAAATCTATGAAAACGGCAAATACTGCACCTTTCCGCACGCCATTGAGTTTCTAAACAAGAAATACGCCGATACCTTTACCATCCTTACCAGCTATCCCGAATTGGAAAACTACTTGTCGCCCTTTATGGATGCCTGGGAAGGCGGTGCACAAGACCAATTACAGGGACAAATTGCGAGCGCGAAAATTCCGCTATCGCGAATGATTTCGCCGGCGTTGTATTGGGTAATGACGGGCGATGATTTCAGTTTGGACATCAACAACCCGAAAGAGCCGAAAATCCTTTGTGTGGGAAATAATCCCGACCGTCAGAATATCTATTCGGCGGCGTTGGGACTGTATAACAGCCGTATCGTAAAGCTGATAAACAAAAAAGGACAACTCAAAAGTTCGGTGATTATCGACGAGTTGCCGACCATTTATTTTCGGGGATTGGATAACCTGATTGCGACGGCTCGTTCGAACAAAGTTGCTGTGTGTCTGGGATTTCAGGATTACAGCCAGCTAACGAGGGATTACGGCGACAAGGAAAGTAAGGTGATTCAAAACACCGTCGGTAATATCTTTTCAGGACAAGTGGTGGGTGAAACTGCCAAAACCTTATCGGAACGTTTTGGAAAGGTGTTGCAGAAAAGGCAGAGTATGACCATCAATCGGCAAGATAAATCGACCTCTATCTCTACACAGATGGATAGCCTTATCCCGGCAAGTAAAATTGCCAATCTCACGCAGGGGATGTTCGTGGGTGCGGTGTCGGATAATTTCGATGAACGCATCGAGCAGAAGATTTTCCATTGTGAAATCGTGGTGGATAACGCTCGTGTTGCCACCGAAACAAAAGCATACCAAAAAATTCCCGAAATCGTTTCTTTTACCGATGAAAATGGCAACGATACGATGCAGGCCGATATTGACCGAAATTACAGACAGATAAAGGTGGATGTTGAGAATATAGTTAAATCAGAAATTGAAAATCGGAATATTAAGAAATAACTTAAAATGAAATAATCAATATTCTACCACTAACCAAGTCATAAATTGTACTATTTTATTTCATATGAGATAGATCGATCAAAAATTTAAAGATATTTTTTTTTGAGTTGTTCATATATACTTTCGTTGTGATATGTTCTATTTGTATCCAGTCCCATTTTAAGCCACATTTCTTTCCATAAAGTTATAGAATAAATTTTTTTATTGAATTTTATATTAGCATAAGGTTTAACAAACTCATATACTTCATGATAATGAAATGGAACAAATGTTTTTACTTGTTTGGAGTAATATTTGTAATTATAATTGAGTAAAATGGCATTAAAGAAATCCACATTTATTTCTTCCGTATTTAGATTAGATAAACCTCTCAAACGGATATAATTTATGCAGTCATACAAAATTCCTGAAGAACTAGGTACTTTCATAATATGGCTTCCTATTTTAAAAGAGTCAGCTATCCCGTTTAATTTATTATAATCTAAAATTTTAGTGAAAACGTATTTACTTTTGAATTCAAAAGGTCTAATACAGATCGTATCTAAATTTACCCACCAACCACCCTTTAGATGTAATAATTGATACCGAAAAATATCTGAAAGAATACTATCATCTAAAGAATTTCGTTCTAAAATTTCGTTGGCATCAAAAAGCATTGTACCTCTGGGAACTTTTATGTTATTGTCGTACGTGTATAAATGGAATTGATGACCGTTCCTTAAGTAAGAGTTAATGGAAAGTTCTTCCATAACGCCAAAGTTCTTGTTACCAATACAAAGACTCTGTATAATACTATTAGAATTTGATTTCATAATTATTTTATTTACTTAATCCATGAATGGACCCAATAATGAATAAGAGGCTGTTGTCTATTATTTATTTTGTCTTTAAATCTTATTTCTGAATAATCATAAGCAAATATCTCTTTAACTGAAATTATTTTTTGTGAAGTATTCAAGTGTTTAACTAGAGAATCTCTCATCCTATATGGGCCCGAGTATTGAGGAGTTTTAAACAGATTTCTTTTATTGTCATTGTATATTTCAATAATATCTTTTACCAAAGAAAATAAAAATATTTCATTTTTTTTTGCAGAAAAACATTCTGAGGCTAATGTTCCATTAAGTGGATCAATTATTAAAAAACCGGAAGAAAGTTTTTTAATAAATTGTGTGAATTTAAGTTCATCCATTAACTCTATATCCCAGTCCACATAATAACCGCCATAATGGTATATTATTAAATAACGTGCAATATCCGCAGCTTCGGCGTGATTTCTTGCATTTAATATAGCATCTAAAGCAAATGAATAATGGTCTTCAATAAAAATGTTAATAAGCTCATCATTCCATATCTTGATTTCAAAACCATATTTTATGAGTTTATTCCAAGACTGAACACATCTTTTTATCAAAGGCTCTAATTTGGGACCAACAATAATATTAATAATTTGATTCGTCATAAGCTTTAATTAAATTGGTGTAAATGGATTGAAAACTATTTGTTATATCTTTTTCAATGTGGCTCTTGTTAATTGATAAAAGATTTTCGAAAAGATGTTTTTAATTTGGCATCCTTATGAAATTGTTTAAAATGTGTCCAGCAAATCTCGTTGTCTTTTGTTGCATTAAATTTTAAAAGATTTCTATGCAAGAAAAAAGGCTTACCATCATAATCGTATTGGAGCATTGTCATTCCGTTAAAGTTGGTCCCGTTAGTAAAATAACCGCACGAGTCCGGTTCTTTAGATATATAATGAAATTTTTTGCCTTGAGACATCCAAGCAAAACGAAAAGTATCTTTATCCCCAAGTAAAATTTTATAGAAGATGTTATTCATCCTGTTTAATTGCATGCATAGATTTAATTCTCGCCAACAAGTTTCTTTGTTAATAAGTATTTGTCCACTCTCTTGCTCTTTCATTTGCCTAAAACTAACTTTCATTAAATCCCAAATTGGATTTTCGACAGGTGTATGCCAAAAATCAGGCCAAAAAACAGCTCCACTTTCTTTATAGAAGTTTGAATGCAATAATTCTTCAGGATCAGACAAGCAAATGTTATCAGCATCAATAAATATGACTTCCTTGAATTGAGAATAAATAATTGCTGCCGGTTTAAACATATATCCAAATAAAAATGAATTATCGTAATCATTAAAATCTTTACAAATAACATTTAATTTCGTAAAAGACTTTATGCATTCTGAAGATAATTCATTCCCTTTGTACCATACCTCAATTGGGAGTTTGCACCCTATTTCTCTCAACATATTAATAGATACCCACGCATCTGTAAAATATTTAATGCCGCCAACACTCATTACAATGCCTTTTCCCTTGAATTTATTTGGATAAGGTTCGATATTGTTGATAAACTTTTTTAATTCTTTTTGGACTTGCTTTATTAAAGATTTTGTCATGTAATAAATAGTTTCTCTACCTCCGTTTTAATTAAAAGTTGTCATAATATTATAATATTTTAAATTTCAGTAATTATAGATAGAAATGAATAAACTTGAATTGAAAAGACCATTTAAAAATAACGAATTAATTTATCTTCTTTTTCCTCCCCACCACCATCAACGGCAAGAACACCCAAATCCCCACCATCGACATTGCCAACCCGCCGATAGTGCCCGCCGCCAGCGGAAACCAGAACGCCTCCTTGTCCATACCCACCATAAACGGAACAAAGCCCAGCATGGTGGAAACCACCGTAAGGAAAATAGGAATGATTTTAGCGTTCCACGCTTTCAGGTAAGCGCGTAGCGGCGGCAGCAGCGGCTTGTTTTTGCGCAGCCGGTTGTACTCGTTCAGAATATAGATGCTGGCATTCACGGTAATTCCCGACAGCAGGATAAACGAGGCGAACCCGCCCTGGTCGAAGTTCAGCTTAAACCAATAAAACGTGAGAAACACTCCGATAAACGACACCGGAATAATAAAAATAACCGCCAACGGCTGTTTCACGCTGTTGAACAGCACCGACGTGGTAAAAAAGATAATCACAATCAACAACCCGATCAGCCAATACTGCTTGTTGTCTTTTTTATTCCAGCCCCAGCCGCTCTCTTCCCTTTCGGCGGTGTAACCCATGGGCAGGATATCGTTGAGCGCTTCCACTTCTCGTTCCAGAACTCGGTTTCCCTGCGTGTTGGCGCCGATATAATCGAACTGCAGCGCCAGGCGGTACTGCTGGTTCTCTTTTCCCACCTCCTGCGGCGCCTGCCCCTTGGAGATGTCCGCCAACTCATCCAGCCGATACATCCGATTCCCGATGTTGTGCGCGATGTACTGCAACGCCCAGATATCGTAATCGCTGCTTTGGCTGCTCGCCAGCCTGATGTCTTCCCGCTCTCCGCCGGTAACCAACGACCCCGCCCAAATATCTTTCGCGAAAATGGGCTGCAGCGACGCGAACAACTCACCCGGCAGAAACCCTTCGGCGGCAAGGCGCTCTTTGTTCAGGTCGAACGAAAATTCGCGGTAATCGTCTTTGTACCACGAGAAATTGGAGTTGATAATCACCTCCTTGATGCGGCGGTAGCCCAGCAGACGATTTTTAAGCGTATCGGCCCACGCCGTCAGTTCGTCGTAATTGTAGCCGTAGAGTTTTACGCGGTAGCTGCCCGCAAATTCGGTAACATCATTGCTGAAACCCTGGTCTTGCAAGCCATACACCCCCCAGCTTCCGCCACCCAGTTCCAACGCTTTGGTAATGACGCTGCTTTTGAGCTGATAGGGAAATCCGCTTCGCTCCGATTCTTTGGTGAAAAACACCCGGATGGATGCCCGGCGCGCGTTCGGTATATCGGTCTGAAACTGGCGGATTTCGGAAAAGCCGCTCAGGTAGCGCTCCATCTTCTCAATGAGCGCGTTCATCTGCGCCAACGTAGTCCCGTTGGGCATCGACGCCGTGATGGTCAGCACCACCTCTTCGCTTCGGGTAAAGTAGCTGCCCTGAAACACCTTTTCGGTAAACAGGCGCAAGGTGCCGCCCAAGGCTTTGTTCACGATGGGCTTCACTTTTTCCTTGTACGCGGCGTTGTCGAAAATCTTGTTGTACCGTTCGGCAACCGGGGTCTCTTTTTCTATTTTGTCGGGGAGCAGAAATACCGGCAAGCCGAACAGCAACACGACAGCCGTAAACGAAATCCATTTGCGTTTGCTCAACAAGCGAATCATTCCGCCGTAAAAACGGTTGAAACAGATGGTCAGCCGCCGCGGACGATACGGGATACGGCCCAGCCATCCCCGCCGTTTCATCGGCGGGCGTTTTTTTAAGCCGATTCTATCCACCATTGCGGGAACAAAAAACAGCGCCACCGCCAACGATACCGACAGGTTTATCATTACCACGGCAGCGAAATCCTGCAGGTTGAGCCGTATTTTTTCATCTAAAAAGAAGATGATGGACAGGGCTCCCACGGTGGTCATCGTTGCCGCCAGAATGGGCATAAAGGCGTTTCGGTTGCCCTGATGCACCAAGTGGTCCGTCATAATGATGGTGTTGTCGATAATCAGACTCAGCGAAATGGTGATGCCCGCCAGCGAATAGAGTTGAATTTCCAATCCGAGCAGGTAGTAAAAGATAACGGCGATGGCTAAATTCACCGTCAGGCTCACGATAATCAGAAACAGGTAGCGCACGTTGCGGGTAATCAGCAGCACGAAAAGCAGCAGGATAAGCACCGTGAGTCCGCTGCGCAGGTAAATCTTATTCAAATCGGCGTGGATGTATTCCGTGGCGTCGTAGCTGTTGTGGATTTCGTACCCGGGCGGAAGCGAACGGCGGATTTCGTCCATGGCTTCGTGAACGCTTTTGCTCAGTCGGAGCTGGTTGGCGCTCTCTTCCGCAGTAAGCGACACGTAAATGGAGTTGAGCCCGTTGATGCGGTAGTAGCTTTGCGGTTCCTTCTCGATATGCACCGTTTTCACCAATTGGTTTAACCGGATTAGCGCGCCGTCACGATTCTTCACGGTAATGGCGTTTGCGTCGAAAGTCTCGTTTTTTCCGCCGGAAAGCAGCATCACGCGCATCCACGAGGGCGTGTTGTTGCTGTCGCGGGTTTCCGCCATTCCCAAAAAGTCGGTGGAGTAGTACATGGAAACGGCATCCCGGATATCGTTCATGCTCACGCCCAGAGCTTGCAGTTGGTCGTGGTCGTAAGTGAGCCGCCACTCCATGGGCGTAGCGCCGCGCACGTCAATTTTGTAGAGCCCGGCAATATCGTTCAGGCGCGGCTTGATGGTATTTTCGGCGTACTGCCGGATAACGATGGGCGTGGCGGCGGAGTTGACGGTAAAGGTCATAAACGGACGCGAAGCGTTTTCGTCGGGACGGCGTACCGAGATATATGGATAGGTTACTTCCCGAGGCAGGTCGTTCCACGTTTGGCGGATGATGGAGGAGGCCTCGAAGCGGGCGGCGTCGATGGGTGTATGTTTGTCGAGTTCGAGGGTAATGTTTCCCCAGCCGTTCCCCGATGTGGAATAGATGTTTTTTACCCCGCTGATGCGCGCCAGCATCGATTCAAGTTTCGAGGTGGCTTCCATTTCCACCACCCGGGCGGCGTTGTTTGGCATAGAAAAATAGACCGTCAGCCCGGGCAGGGTGCGCGAAGGCGACAGCTTAATCGGCAGCAGCGGAATAAGAGCGAGCCCCATCAGCGCCACGCTCAGAAACGCTACGATAACGGTAAAAGGCGATATGGAGTTTTTATTGTTCATTTAAAAAGAAACTAAACAGAGAAACACAAAATACGCAGAAAGAAAAATTATAAAGAAAACTGAGTAAAGCCGATGTGTCTCTCTGTTTTAATCCGGGCCGGTTTTAATCGTTTAAATTGATTGCATTAAAATCCACCTCAATGGGCCTGTTTTTTTCAAAATCATACAGTGTTAATTTGCGCAATTTGAAATAACTCTGCCAATAGTTTCGCAAGGCGGAAATATAATTTCGATGCGCTTCCTGCCTTCGGTTGGTGGAGAGTGTCAGGCTGTTGATATCCGCTTTGCCGATGATAAATCGTTCCTGCGTTTGCTCGTATGCCATTTTGGCGAGTTCCATCGCTTCTTCGGCGCTGCGGATCATCTGTTGCTGCACCGAGAAATCGCCCACGGTCATAATCACGTCTTCTTCCAGTCGGATTTCGCTTTCCTCTGCCGATAATCGCGTGATGTTCAAATTGTTTTTGGCCATATTGTAACGCCCTTTACGAACACCCCAATCCACAAGAGGGACGGTAAGTGTAAGTCCCACAATATCCTGCTGCAGAGGGTTGCGATACACATCGCGGAGGTTGGGCGCGATTTGGTTGAATCCCACACTGGCGGTAAGTCCCACGTTGAAGAGCGATTCGCGCCGTGTGCGGTCGAGGGTCTGTTCCGACTCCAGTATGCGCTGTTTGTGTTCCAAATACTGCGGATTGTTCTCTTTGGCAAACGTTAATGCCTCGTCCACGTTCACGAATACATCCTTCGGGTATCCCGGCAGCTGCAAGGTGATGCGCGTATTTTTGTCTAAGTTGAGGTATGCCGCCAAGGCGAACATCGCCCTTTTCAATCGCAGTTCTGCGTTTTGGAGCGAATTTTGCGCGTTCACACGGTCGAGTTTAAGGGTCAGCAGTTCCGATTGTCCGATGGAAGCGATTTTGTGTTTCTCTTCCCCGATTTGATAGAGGCGTTCGGAATTTTGCCGGTTTTCGCGTGCCAGTTGGTATTCGGCTTCCGCCATTGCCAAGTCGAAGAAGTAGCCCGCTGCGGTTTCAGCGGTTGCTTCCAAATTGGAAATAAGCTCTTTTTGAGCCCGCTCAAATTTCAAGGGTTCAATCTTCTTTTCCCATTTAAACCGATTGTATCCCAACAGTTCTTGTCGATAGCCGATACGGATGGGTACGCTGCTGAACTGGCTTTGTGCCATATCGCCAAAGTTGCGGAGGTATCCCAGCTCGGTATCCACAAAAAACGTTCCGCCCGTGAGATCGAAGTTTTGCTGTGCGGCTAGGTTCCCGTAGGAATAAAGGGATTGCTGCCGGCGGTACACATCGATGTTTTGTTCAGAGTCGTAACGGCGCGTAAAATCACGGTTGTAACGCAGCGGCGTGGCATAGAGCGTGAGCGATGGCAACCGTGCCGCTTTGAACGAGAGAAACTCCCATTGGCTGGCCATATACATGTTTTTGGCGCGGAACGCCGAAAGGGAGCTGTCGTTGGCGAGCCGGACGGCTTGCTGCAGGTCGAGGGTTACCGTTTGGGTATGCTGCGCGGAAACACTTACTAAACTGAACCAACAAATAGCCACAAAAAAGAATAATAAACGGGTATATCTCATATTAATATCATTTTAGAACAGAGAGCTAAGATACAAGAGCCAAGGCTTGTAACCAACGCATATTAGTTGAACTTTAAACATTGAACATTAAACTTTTCCCATTAAGTCCCCTTTAGAGGATTTAGGGGTTTTTCTATATATCGCCCAATACACCACCGGCACGATAAACAGGCTGACCAGCATACCAACGATCATTGTTCCGATCATACCGACGGCGAGCGGTTTTTGCAGTTCCGAACCCAAATCGAACGAAAACAGCAACGGAACCATGGCGAAAATGGTGGTAAGCGATGTCATGATAATGGCGCGCAGCCGCTTTACCCCGGCGGTGTGGATAGCCTCCATCAGCGGGACGCCCTGCTTGCGCATTTCGTTGATCATGTCTAATTTCAGGATGCTGTCGTTGATGATGATACCGCTGGTTACAATCAGCCCGATGGCGCTCATCAAGTTGAGCGTGTTGCCCGTAATCCAAAGCAGCACGAGGGCGAAAGCGATATCGATGGGGATTTCTATCAACACGATAAGCGGCTGCAGAAAACTCTCGAATTGCGAGGAGAGAATAAAAAACATCAACAACACCGATACCAATAGGATAACGACCAACTCGCCCAGCATTTGGCGGTTGGAGAAGAAACCGCCCGAAAACACCGCTTCCCACTCTCCGTTGGCACGCACGGCGGCATCGGCATTTTTTATCAGCGTTTCCGGATTTTCTACCCGGTGGTAGTTCATCGGGATGTATTCGCCGTTTTTGCCCGCCACGATGGTTTTGATGTCTTCGCCGCGGGTAACGCTCACCAAGGAGTGCAAGGGAATCATCACCGGCTTTTGGTTTTCGGCGGAGCGGGCGGAAACCAGTGTTGAGCGCAGCACCTGTTCCACGGTCTGCTGCTTGCCCGCCAGCGATATGGGCAGGTATTGCTGATAAGAACGCAGCACCGCGATTTGGTTTTCGCGGAACGCTGTGCGCAGCGTGCGATAGACTTCGCCGTAGTTGACGCCGTAGAGCAAGAGCTTCTCTTTGTCGATGGAGATGGTGTATTGCTGTTCGAAGGGAATGCCTTCGGCTTCTTGTCCGGTTGCCGTGTGCAGTTTCCGTTCCAAGGCGCGGATGGCTTCGGCATGCGGAACCTCTTCGCGGTTGGCGGGATAAAGCTGTGCCACCACATCGGCTTCGGAAGTATCGAAAATCTTTTCGAAAACATTTTCGGGAGGAGAAAAGGTAACCACCGCCAGCGGGTAATTCTCGCGTATCCAATCCGATATGCTCGATTGCAGTTTGCCGATGCCCGATGCTTTTTCGGTGCGGAAATAGAGCCGCGATTCCGACGGTGTAAGGTCGTTCTCCTTGTCCAGCAGGTATTGGCGGTGTCCCACGTACCCGGCATGCTCGGTGGTAAATGTTTCCGCCGAGCGCATCAGTTCGTCCACCCGTTTTTTGTTTTCATCCACGTGGATGTTCTCGTTCCATTCCACCATGGCTACGGTTTCGGTATGGTCGATGTGCGGCATCGATGTTTTGGGCATTATCCGAAACATCAGCACGCAAAAGGGAACGGAGAGGATGATAAATATAAAAACGGCGGTTTTGTGGCTGAAAACAAAGTCGATTCCCTTATCGTACCAGCGGAAAGAGATTTCGTCGGCTCGCTTTTGGGTGCGGGCGAAAAACTCGCTCACGGCGTTGCCGCGCAGCTTCATTCCATATACCAATTTGTAAAGCACGGGTAGCAGAATAATTCCGGTAAAGTAGGAGATGAGTAGTCCCACACTCACGGCGAATGCCTGCGCGAAGAAAATGGCGCCCGCGATGCCGCTCATAAACACCAGCGGCACAAACACGGAGATGGTGGTGAGCGTGGAGCTGAGGATGGGAGTAATAACTTCGTTGGTGCCTTTCACGCACGACTCTTCGAGCGGATAACCCTGCATGCGGTATTGGCTGATGATGTCGGTTACGATGATGGAGCTGTCTATCATCATTCCCAGAGCCAGAATCATTCCCGAAAGGGTGATGATGTTGAGCGACTGTCCGAACAGATAAAAGAAGATGAAGGAAGTTACGAGCGCCGTTACCATGCTGGCGCCGATAACCAGTGGCGATTTCACATCGCCCAGGAACAGCAGCGCCACAATAAATACCAGCAGGAAGCCCAGCGAGAGGTTTTGTTGCAGGTTGGAGATGGTGTAATCTAACAATTCAGTCTGGTTGCGGTTAACGGTAAACTCCACATCGGGATAGTTTTTTTCTAGATCGGCGAGCGTGGCGTTGAGCGATTTTTTGAGGCTTTTCATCGTTTCGTCCGCCTGTTTGATAACGCCCAGCGTTACGGCGCGTTTGCCGTTAATGACAGACATTCCGGTTTCGGGTTGGCGCATTACCTCAATCTTTGCCAAATCTTTCAGTTGGAAAATGCGGTCGTCTTTGCGCAGGTAGATGTTTTGGACATCTTCGGGCGTACGCAGCAGCGACGAGAACTTGATGTTGTACTCGTAATAGCCGTCACGTACGACCATACTCCCGGGTTCGATATTGTTGGCCGTCAGCACGGTTTCTATATCGTTCAGCGTTATTGAAGCGGACTCCAGCATATTGAGGTCGGGAACCAATTGAAGATGGCGGTACATCAGCCCGGTCATATCCGCCATGGCTACTTCGGGCAGCTGCTCCACGCGGCGCTTGACCACGTTGTCGGCAAAGTCGGACATTGCCAGAAACTTTTGTTCGTCGGTGGGAGCGTAGGGCAGGTCGTCTTTCAGCGTGAGGTTAAGGTAGAAAACGGGGATATCGGTAGCGCTCGCCTTAATGACGCGCGGACGGCGGAAGTCGCGCGGCAGGCTGTTCATGGCGGCGTCAATCTTTTCGTTCACTTCAATAAACGCCAAGTCGGTGTTGGTGCCGTAGTCGAATTTCAGGCGCACGATGGCGGAGCCGTCGCGGGTTTCGCTGCGGATGTCGCGCAGTTTTCCGGTCTGCATCAGTTGGCGGCGGATGGGTTTTACCACGGTGTTTTCCAATTCGCGCGCGGACATGTTGTCTCCGGTTACCTGCACGGTGATTTCGGGAATGGCAATATCGGGCAGCAACGACACGGGCAGCGTGTTGTAGGTGATGATGCCGATAATCACGCAGGCAAGAAAAACCATAAGAACGGCGATGGGGCGTTGGAGAAGGAATTTGATCATTTCGATTGGCTTTTGGCAAGATAGTGGAATGGATGATCCGACACTGTATTAATTGTCTGTTTTTTCAGTTTCTATCACTCTTACCGGCGATTCGTGTGCCAGATTGATGTTTCCGCTCACAATAATTTGGTCGCCCTCTTTCAGCGTTTCGCTGGTGATAGTGTATTCCGTGGCGTTTTCCAGTCCCGTATCCACGTAATTCCAAATGGCTTTTCCGTCAACCACCGTAAAAACCACCTGTTTTCCGGTGCGAAGCACCACGGCGGTTTTGGGAACCACCCACTGTTTTCCTGCCGAGCGGAAAGTGCTTACGCGCACGTTCATCCCTTCTACCAGCCTCGCGTGATAATTAACGGCGGCTTTTATCTGCACCATTCCGTTTTCGTTTACCCAAGGGTTGATTTCCGAAACACGTCCGGTTACTTCCAGCTCGGGCATCGAAAAAGGAACGATTTTCATATTGTCGCCAATATTGATGAAGCCGAGTTCATTTTCCAGCACGGTAAATTGCACTTCCAGGCTACGCGTGTCGATGATGTTGCAAAACACTTCGCTTGGCGACGAGAGTGTGTGTGGTTTGGCGAACAGGTTGGCAATTACGCCACTTATGGGCGCGGTGAGCGTGGCGCGCTGCAATTCGTGCGTGGCGATATTTAGCTGTGTTTGCGCCGAATTGTACCCGCTTTTTACGCGGGCGAGCTGCATCACGTCTTGCGGAACGGCGCTCAGACTGTCTAATTTGTAGCCTTGCCCGATAAGCACATCCTGCATTTCGAGTTTGCTGCGCTCGAGAGCGTCTTTGGCTTGTTCCAACCGGTTGTTGATGGCGTAGGTATCTAACACGGCAATGCGTTGCCCTTGCGAAACACGTGAACCGTTTTTTACAAAGATTTGTGCAATAGTTTCCGATGTTTGAAACTTGAGTTCCGCCACCGTGCGTGCCGATATTTTGCCGTTGCTCACCAACTCGTGCTCAAAATCCACAGTTTTGAGCGTGATGGCAGTAACTTCGGCAGGAGCGTCTGGGAGAAGTTGTTGGACGGTTTCGTCGGGTTTGTCTTTTTTGTTAGAGTTACAAGATGACATTACAGCAACCAAACCTAACATTATGAAAACTGATAATCTATAAATAACCATAATTCAATATTTTTTTCATTTATCATCAATGATATATTTTACACACATTTACTTTCAATTTGTAAAGTTATCTTTTTTAATGTATCGGTCGATTTGTTCTCACAAATTTCATCTTTTCGTTGAGCTATTTTGAAAAAATAAGACTGCTGAATTTCTTCATTTTTAAGCAGAGACTCTATCTTGATTAAAAAATCGATATGATTTTTTGAAAATAAGCCTAAGCTTAACTCTTCAATATCTGGGTAATACTGTGAATTTGTAGTTGGGTCGAAAACAAAAGGGATACAGTTATGTATGATACTTTCCATTATGCAGGATGAAAAATGAGATACTGCCACCAAGGTATTGCTATATACATCTGCAATAGGAATATCTCCTACAAATTGTACATTCTTAAATGTTCTCAAACGCTCTATCCATAAATAGCTTATTTTATATTCGGGGTGCTCTCGTACCTGAATTGGAGTGCGAGGTAGTCTTTCTGCCGTTTTTACAATTAAGTGCAGTATTTCTTCAAAATACTCATTATCACTAAGGAAAACAGGTGATTGCAGAAAAAATGTAATGGACTGTTTGTTTTTTGTTTCTTTTATATCATACATATAGCCACATTCAATATAAGAGGGAGTGGGATTGTACTTGCTCCACAAATTGTTAAACAATCTTCCCCAAGTTAAAAAATAATCATAACTATATCTTCTAAACAGTGTGTGCATAAATGAAGGCCAACCCTGTTGAATACAAAATGTTTTCAAATTATGACTATGAGCTACAATATTCAACGCCTTTTCTTGTAGATGGCATCCCTCTAGAAAAACAATTCCAAACGGCGTAACACTTGATATAATCTGCTCGAACGTATTTAAATAGTGGTATATATAAGGAAACTTTATTTCTAAATATTCATTTTGAAAAGTGGACACAGATGAGAAACCGAATTCAATTATTGATACAGAATCAGAAAAGTCAATGTTTTCTGAAACTACAAAATCACATAAAAGAACAAGAGGAGACTTCACCATATTAACAAGCGGCATCAAATAACTCAACTGCCTTTCATTAAATAAATAAATCATCAATTGATGCTTATAAACTGATAAAACACCGGCCCAATCTTTATTTTCTTTCGAATATTTTTTAATATTGCCCTGCTCCTTATTATTCCAAAAGAAAGTTGCCTTAAGCTCTTCTAAGAAATCTGCCTTCAAGATATTAGCACTAATACCATTAAGTCGTTGATGATTATACTTTTCTTTCCATCCTGCCGACAAACCGTACATATATAACTCCGGAATTATTAATTCTTTTAAGGAAATATTTCTGTACACAAAAAAAAACGGATGCAGCTTTGCCAGTTCTTCAGCAAATTCACAAAAGAGAGCATCGGAGTTTTTATAATATTCGGCATAATAATCCATATCTTACATTCTTTTATATCGAAATATTGCTTCTGCCAACTCCCAATCTAATGCGTTATCTAATTCAATGAAAGCTTCCGATGATACTTCCATAGGGAGAATTTTGCCGGATAAAAGTTGCCGAGTTGCCTTTATTAAACCTATCTTGGAAACATAAAACGAGCCGGATTCAATTAAAAATCCATTGTATTCTTGCCTTCTCAGTTTAGTTTTTAGATTATAATCAAGCGATGTGCCGTTATCACTCCATCTAAATCTTTTTAAGCGGCAACAAGAGACAACAGAGTCATGAGTATCGTTTATTAGAATTGAGTTTAATTCAAGCAGCTCTTCTTTTGTCGTGAATGGTGATGTAGCTTGAAGCAGAATAAAGTTATCTGAAAATGCGTAATCACGTTTGTCGATAAATTCTGCCACCACATCAATAGTTGGAGATGCGTCAGCAGCATTCTCAGGATTTCTGTCAAAAACTTGGACTTTATGCCCAAAAGTATCCTTTACGTACCTCTTTAAGTAGTTCCAATCAGTAGCTACCCATATCTCATCGGCAATCTCAGATGACATAACTGTTTGTAGAATATGCCAAATCAAGGGTCTGCCTGCTAATTCTTTCATGTTTTTTCCTTGAATCTCCTTACTGTTTTTACGTACAGGAATAAAGCAGATATTTTTTGAGTATTCCTTATAATTGTCCATTCCGGTTTTTATCATATAATTTATTTGCGTTAAAACGAGATTGTTGTATTTTTATAAGGACTGTCTGTTTGTAGTAATAATGGGCGGATTTTTAATTCAAATAATTGCGCTAAATCGTCATCAAGTATCATAAAAGAATTACTCTCCTCGTAGAAATCTTTCAATGTTTTTTCATGCTCAAAATCTATTCCCACAATCCTTTTCATAAAATGAAACCAAGCAGGCGACTGACTAAATGGTAATTCTCTACAATCTAATGGAATCTGAGGAACTTCATAAAATCGATTTTGTATATAATGTATTAATATATTAGGAGAGAAAATATAAGTATCACCATAACCGTTTATAGGATATTGTTCAGGAATAAATAACTTATTTTCATAAACAAAACTATTAATGCCCCACAAACCGCATTTAAAAAAAAGATGTGGCTGTCGGGAAAGTTCTTTTTCCATCACAATCAATTGTTCTCCAACAACTCCTTCATTATACACCTGATCACAGTCAACTTTGCAGATGCTTCCACCCACTTTCTTGCATAGTTCTATTCCGAAATTGTAGTACGCCGCTAAGGAGTTCTCCGGTTGATAGTTTCCATTTTTGTAGAAATTGCTGTGAGGTGGATGCACAGGATGCGGGTATTTCTCAATGATGATGTCATTTCTTCCACGAGCAAATTTTTCTATCAGATGCAATGAATTGTCGGTAATATCCGAATATATTATCACATATTTAGTAAATATATTTTGCACAGATAATAACGAAGCAAGCACAGTAGCTTCTTCATTCCAACAACGTACAAATGCAGTTCTCTTTTTCATTATAAATTCTATTTAAATCATTTATACCAAGTTGAAATATATTCTTTAAGTTGATTGGAAGCCATTCCACATACTTTTAACAATTCTTTTACATTTTTTTCATCTCTATTGTCATAACCAAATGTAGAGTTAATCCCGCGCGGATGATACAAATGGAACAGCGGACCATCGACTCTTTTAATAGGTTCCTCCAAAATTTCCATGCGTTTATATCGCTCCGCATCTTCGGGCCCCCAGCCATAAAAGTTTTCATTTTCTCCTCCGGCTTTCAAGTATCGCTGTTTGGCTACCACAAATGCACCCCCAACTGACGGGCGCCCCATTCTGTAAGCTTTTATTTTATCGGAGTTTTCATCTCTTAAAAAAGAGACTGTATCGTTTTTAATACAAATACTTTGTTCAGGATTCAAAAACAGAAAACGACCGTCATACGGATAACAAAGTGTAACTCCGTTTTTAACGGCATTTACAGCTTCTCGGATTTGTGCTGTTTTTATAATAACGTCCGAGTCCCAAATACCGACAATATTGGTTTTTGACAAGTTCAATAATTTGTTCAGATATCGTGTTCTATGGAAAATTTGATTATTATCATGAATAAAAATATAGTTAAGCCTATCATTTTGTTCCTTTAAAAAATAACGCTGCTCTGTATCTGCCTCTAAAATAAGGATAGAAGCACTTGTACTTCTTAGTAGCGAATGCAAAACGGCATGTAAATTTTCTTCACGCTCCTGACAATCAATTCTGACAGGAATGACAATTGTTAATTCAGATGTTACATCCATGGCTTTAATACTTTTAAACAATCCAAACCCAGCAATCTATAGTTGTCTTGCATTTGACAATTTGAATCAATTGTTTTTTGTAGACAAAAACTTGCAAGCTTATCTACTTTATAATTAAACACGTTTAATTTATGCAGCCTGCAAAGCAAAAAATAAGCATCGGCACAATCATTATTATCCGTTGTTTTAGCTAATAAATCTTCTATCCAATCAATTAGATAAATCAGGTACTCTTTTAGTTTTAGAACAGTCATGTTGTCATCTTCCATGATTCTATTTTTTAATCGATGGTACAAATAAAAGCCAATTCCGCAAACTCCACGGCTGAAACTTAAATTGTCAATGGAGCGGGAGTCAATAATATTCCTCGCTAAAAGGTCAATTTCCGATAGTATTTCATCGCTGTCGGCATCTACAAATCCCTTGCTGATGATATATTCAAACCCACACCCAATACCCAATAATCCGTTATCGAAAGCAAAGGGAAGATTAGGTGAAATGAGTTCGTAAAGGGTCTCAATGAGTTCGGATGCATCTTTTTCGTATCTTTTGACTTGCGTTACTCTCGAAAAATGAAGTAAATAAATGGCTATGCCCATTTTTCCGTTCCAAAGTCCCGGATTAGACGAGCGTTTACCTTTCTCAACCAATCGGGTAGTATAATCTTTAAGAAAAGTGTAATCTTTGTCCATTCTACTGTTGATTTTTTAAAAGTTTTTTTACCGGCATAAAAAATCGTTCCATCAACCGTAAATCTTCGGTTATTATATCTGCGCTGCCCTGCATTTGCTGTGTAATGGGCAAGGTACTTTCGTAGTTGGTTTGCATACCGTTCGGGAAACCTATTTCCACCACGTAAAATCCTTCGGCAGTGGGAACGTTTGAAACACTTTCCACTTTTCCGAGCAAATAACCAAATTCCTGGTCGGGAAAGTTGTTTATTCGTACATTCACACGTTGTCCTATTTTTACTTTCCCGGCTCCTTGAGCCGGTAGTAACGCTTTACCTTTAGGCGTGTCTTGCGATGCAGGAATGATGGTGAAAACCGTTTCACCGGCATTCACATTCTGGTTGCTGCTCCATACGCCCATTTGGTTGACATTTCCTTCAATCGGACTTATTAATAAGTAATCTCGCTCCCACGCTTTAATTTGCGCGGTTAATGCTTCAGCTGCATTCTGGAGGGAAAGTTGATATTTTCGTTCTAATTCAGTAGCCTGTTGCTGCAAGTCCAATAAGTTTTCTTCTCCTTGCATAAGTTGAAGCTCCGATTGTTTCAGCGAGGCATTAAAGGACAGATATGCCTGTTTGTTCTGTAAAAAACTGGTTTTCGATAGGTCGTATTCATTGCCAGATATAACATTTTTTGCCAACAAGATGGAGTCGCGTACAAAAATATTTTTTGATGTACGGAACTGTTCACTTACAACAGGTTCTTGCTTTAAAATACGGTTGTAATACTCTCTCTGTGTACGTAATTGCTGTTTTTGCGACGCTATTTTTTGGGGGTAATAATTAAGTGTTTTATAGTTCTGATAATCATTTAAACTGTTCAAAAACGAAGCATATACCGCTTGTATATTACCAAGAATTAGCGACTTCTCCTCAAAAAAAAGATTGGCGTTTTCCTGTGAGTAACCTTCTTTTTCCCAAACACTGATTTTTTGGATAAGATTAAGCATATCCTGACTATTCGCCGGATTTTGGATAACTGCCAACGGGGTGTCGACATTCACTCTTTGATTATTTGTTACGAAAATCTCATCTATTTTCCCGGTGGAACGTGCCACGATACTTGCCGGAGGTTCTAATGATGTAACGGTAATCTCTGCCCTTATTACGTCAGGATATTTAAAAAACCAGCTGCCAAATAATAACGCCAACACAATGATGAATAGGGTAGTAATTCCACGGCGGAGTATCCACGGCGGGATTTCGCTCATCACTTCTTGCACTTCCTCGCTGCGAAGTTCAATCGGTTTTCCTCTTAGATTTTGCTCGCTCTCGGCAGTAAATGAAATGGTTTCACTCTCTGCTCTCGCTGAATCGTAAAATTCAATTTCGTTGTATCTCTTTTTTTCGCTTTCCATTCTTCGCTCCTTAGTTACCCAATTCCAGCTGATTTTTTACCAATTCGTAGTATTTACCCCGCAAAGCAGTAAGTTCTTCGTGCGTACCTTCTTCCGCTACTTTTCCCTGGTCTAATACCACTATTTTGTCGGCATCGCGTACCGTACTCAGCCGGTGTGCCACCACAACAACAGTTTTACCTTTGTAAAACTCATGCAGATGTTTCATAATCTCTTTTTCGTTGTTGGCGTCCAAGGCATTGGTAGCTTCATCTAAAAAGATAAATTCGGGGTTCTTATACACGGCACGGGCAATTAATATGCGTTGCCGTTGTCCCTGGCTGATGCCGTTGCCCTCCATCCCTATTTTGGTGTTGTAACCCAACGGAAGTCCGTCGATAAAATCGCGGATATTAGCTACTGTTACGGCGTGGCGTAATTTTTCTATGTCCACATAATCATCGCCCACGCCGATGTTTTGGGCGATGGTTTCGGAAAAGATGAAACCGTCCTGCATCACAGAGCCTGATTTACTACGCCACAGATGCTGATTGATTACATTGAGAGGTGTTTCTCCTACTTTTATTGTTCCTTTGTTTGGTTCATAGAATCCTAATAGCAGCTTTATCAAGGTGGTTTTCCCGCTTCCGCTTGCCCCTACAATGGCTGTGACTTTTTCTTGCGGAATTGTAAGATTTATGTTTTCCAACACATAGTCTCTATCGGCTCCATCGTAACTGAACGAAAGATTTTCTATGACAATATTCTTCTTATCGGGCAGTACAGTCAGTTTATTTTCAATGGTTTCTTCTTCATCTTCTTTTCCGTGTACTTCATTCAGTCGTTCCAAACTGATTTGTGCGTCTTGGAAAGCGCGAGCGAAACCAATAAACTGCTCCACCGGCGCCGATAGTTGACCTATGATATATGTTAACGCCATCATCATACCCAGCGTCATTTGTCCGTCCACAACCGCTTTTGCAGCAATAAACGAAACGATGATATTGGTGGTTTGGCTGAAAAAAACAGAACCAACTTGTTGAAGTTGTCCCAATATCAATCCTTTGATGCCGATTTTAAACAATTTTAC
Source organism: Bacteroidota bacterium (assembly GCA_023388315.1). GTDB lineage: Bacteria > Bacteroidota > Bacteroidia > Bacteroidales > Dysgonomonadaceae > JAEWGM01. The sequence continues at coordinate 38,982 of JAEWGM010000028.1, forward strand.
CTGAATGCGTTCCCACTGCCAACGTTTTTGTTTTTCGCAGTTGTTGAGTTTGATTTCCTGCATTCCAGTAATCAACTGGATAATATTACTTTGTTCGCCAGCAGATTGGGCAAACCGTTTGTAATCCAATTCACGACGATACTTCATAAAAAGAAGTATCCAGATAACATAAAGAGCGTTCCCAAAAAGAAATATGCCAAGGATTACTAAATTATAATAAGCCAGCACAAATGCGAAAATAAAGAAATTGACAAAGGAAAACAGTGTGCTGATGGAGTTTCCGGTAAGAAACGATTCGATGCGTCCATGATCGCCGATTCGCTGCATAATATCGCCCGTCATTTTCGTATCAAAATAACGCAGCGGCAGCTTCATTAGCTTTGCCAAGAAATCGGAAATCAAGGCGATGTTTATCCGCGTGTTCATGTGCAGCAATATCCAGCTCCGGATAAACTCCACGGAAAGTCGGGCAATAAAGATAACTAATTGAGCAATGAGAATCAGGGTAATAAAGCTCAGGTTTCCATCGCGGATACCTACATCTACTAATGATTGCGTAAGAAAAGGAAAAATCAGTTGCAGGATACTCACAACTAACATGCCCAGTACTAATTGCACCAACTGACTTTTGTAGGGTGTAAGATAACGAAGAAAATATCGAAGGCTTCGGTTACGGTTTTCTTTTTCATCCTCGCGGTCGAAAAATTCCGGACCGGGTTCCAAAAGTAATGCTGTGCCTTTTTCTTCTTCATCTTTTTTTGTGCTGTACCAGCATTTTTTGAAGTCTGTTTCGTCGTATGTTACCAATCCCAATGCGGGGTCAGCTACGTAAATTTTGTTTCCGGCTTTTTTATCTTTCCTTATGTTATAAACCACTACAAAATGGTTTTGTTTCCAATGAACGATACAGGGCAGAGGTACGTCTTTTACCAACTGTTCAAACGAAATCATCACCCCTGAAGTGCGAAAACCGATATGCTCCGCGGCATCGCTTATACCCAACATAGACACCCCCTCGCGCGTAATGAATGAATGCTGGCGGAGGGTCTCCAGACTGTAGTGCCTGCCATAGTGCTTGGCTATCATGCGCAGGCAGGTGGGACCGCAGTCCATAGCATCGAGTTGGGTAAATTTTGGGAAAGGACTTTGCATTATTATCAATGAGTTTTCTATTCTATTCCAGGTGTATATGAATGATTGTTATATTTCTCTAAACAGTTCTTACTAAAATATTTAATTCTGTCACTAAATCGGAAGGTAAATACATATTTAAATAATTAATAAAATCGTCATATTTTGTAACCTGATTTTTATTTTTTTCCAAAAAGGATATGATAATTTTAGCCATTTTTTCTCTGCCACACTGCATTGCAATTTGTTCTATAATTGACGGTCCAAAGAGATAAATCTTATTCCATGAATATTGATTATTGATTTGAGTATCATATAGACTCATTGAATCTTCTTGAATTTGCTCTAAATTATTAATTTTTGTTTCTGATAAAAACAACGCCAACCATTCTATAATTGATTCTTTTATGAAATATTGTCCTTTTGAAGATTTTTCAACTTCAATTGGGAAAAATGAATGAATGATTTCATGCAAAAGATCCTTACTTCCGAAATTCACATCACATACAACGTAACTACCCAAAGATTCACCAAAGGCTCTTCTATTTTCATCATCTCTCCAATTGATAAATATAACATCAGAAATCTGTTCATAAGACATATAAAGAGACAAGTGATTCACGTATTTTTGTAGTTCATAAACCTTATGCTTAAACGGTGATTTGCATTTGAGAGTATCTGGGATATAAACATCTATTCCATATTTATTCCCTTTTATTGAGTAATTTAAATAATGTTTTTTAGATATAAAAGAAATATTTACATCTTTTATTTTTCCATCTCTGTCTTTTTTGCAGGAAAAAAAATGTTTTATACTATCAGGTGAAATTATTTTTATTTTGCGAATGGGTAAATTTGTTGGATAAAAACACTCATATTGTTGCTGAAGTGAATAAAAGTTTGTGTTCTCTGGTTGATATCTAAAAAGTAAAGAACCCATTACATTATATTCCATAGAAACTATTGGACTCTTTGTGTTTGATAAAATAAATTTTAAGGATTGAGTATCTGACAAGAACTCAGAGCCTGAATGTTGTTCAACCCATGAAGGTATAATAGAAATAATACCTGTTGGATTAATTAAGCCAACTTTTAAATTCGTAGGACCAAGTGCTGATAGTTTTACAGTCGTTTTTAATGCTATTGTATCATTATTCGAATTATCTATCTTTAAAGTCGCTTTGATTTTAAAAGGTAAATCTGATTTTTTTTTACTAACAGAATCTGTCTTTTCTAATTCTGTACTCGTATCATTTAATAATGTCTTATCAGAGATGGGACTAAATGAAAACACAATCTCCTCACAATCAATGTTTTGAGAAAGCAGGCTGGGTGTACTAAATAAAAAAAACAAGTGTATGAAGAATATTGTTGTTTTATTAGCGTTAAGAATTAACATGTTGTTTTATTTATGAATTAATTGCAAATATTCATTTTTTCAGCCTCGGATGCAATGTAAAGATTTAATATGAAATTCCAATAAAAACGCTTCAATTTGCATTCATCTTCAGACAGCGTTCCAGACAGATGATTTGTTAATATTTTTTCAGAAAAGCATCCTCCACCACATAAATACCTTATCCAACAATTTTTACAACCAGTTATTTTGTTAACATTTTGAGGTTGCATCTTATTTAATTTCTCGTTAAAAATTCCATCTGTAATATTTCCAATTTTATATTTTTCATCAAATGCTAAATGTTCACAAGAAAATATATTACCATTATCAGTAATTGCAAATAGATTTATTCCTCCTCCACACGAGTATTCTCTTCTGCCATTATCTTTAATTAAGTGGATGTCATTTGTTATGGAATAACAATTTATAGGATGTTTGTATCTTATACGATTAATATAAAAATCTAATAGGATTCTATATTGTTCTTCAAAAAAATCCAATTTCTTATCAAAAATACATGTGTCATGTGTATTACGTGATTTATATGCTAATACTGCTGCGAATGGAATATTTAAAGATTCAAAATATTCATAAATATCTTTCAGACTTTTACAATCACTGGGTATGGTCGCCCTTAACTGGAATTTCACACCCTCTTTTTTTAGTGATTCTATGTTTTTTATAACTCTACTATTAGTATGTTTACCATTTATATATGTTCGATGTGAACCTAATTCTAAAGGTCCGTCATAACTTAATAGTAATCTAATATTATTTTCTTTAATAAGATTTAATATTTTGTTATTCAATATTGTACCGTTTGTTGTAATGCCAAAAGTTACTTTTCTATCTGAATATTCGCTTTTTACGTATTGTATTACTGCTTTCATTGTTGAAACATTTAGAAGGGGCTCACCCCCAAAAAAATTAATATGACAATCAAACTCTGGATTATTATTTCTAAAAGAATAATCTATGATTTTTTTCGCTTGAGGGATATTAATATCTTTAAAACCAAAATTACCTTTATTTTGGGCAAAACAGTAGGAGCATCTTAAATTGCAATGTCCAGAGATAGGTAAAATTATAGATTGCAGGTTTATTTTATCTAATTCTAACTCTCTTGATTTTTGCTCTTTTAGAAAAATAAATTCACTAATAATAAGCTGTTTAAGTTTTTCAAAATCTTTCGAACTTAGTGATATTTCGTTCAATAGGAGTTGCCTAAAGAAATAATAAATGTTTGTCCCTTTTCTTAAACTAACAAGTCTTGATGATGGTATATGAAAGATAATATCATATAAATTATGACTTAAAATATAAAAATCATTTGGATCCATATAACTAAAATAGATTAACATAAAAGATAGGGTCTAAGACCCTATCTTAATAACTAAAAGGTTGTTGTTGAAAAATTTTGCGAACATGTCGTGTTTAATTGGCCACAATCTCCTGTCGTAAAAGAATTCGGACAATTAAGCTCCAAATTCACACATTGATAGACTTTTTGACCAAGCATACAGCCAAGTTTAGTTCTTTCGCCCCCTTTTAGGGTACTTAACTCATTTCCATTTAATACCAGATAATCTGATTTGTTCAATCTAATTCTTTCAATTTTTTTCATTTTGATTTAATTTTTAAAAGTTAGTAATTGATATTTAAAGAACCCATTGTTCAGTAGGTTCATTGACTATTGCTTTGTACAAAAGAGAATCTTTATGTTCATTTTTCAAATTGGAAATATGCAATAAGGCTTCGATTGAAGTTATTGAATTTATAATCTTACACCTTTTGTCACAGAAGGATATAAATATGAATGCAATAATAGGAAAATCTGGCTTGTTTAAGCAACTAGACTCATCAGTATATTTCTCTTTGACTATTTTATTCAAAAACTTAAAAAAAAGAGGATATTTGTTTATAATATCTTTGTCTTGATATAATCGCATTGTTGAATAGTATACGAGACCTAAAAATCCTTTTTCAAAACTCCAATCCCCCCAATAATTCATATTAAACCGATTAAAGATTATATCATCAAAGTCAGATAATAATTCATTAATATTACTTTCAATCATTTGTTCTTCAACAAGGAAGCTTAATCCCCATGCAATCCCGAGAAGTCCATCACTGAACGTAATATTTATATTATTATTAGTTTCAATATATTCAATCAAGTCATCAATCTCTTTCTCTGCGAAGGTTAAATCCCCTTGCAAATAAGACGAAATTATCAATCCCATTTTTCCATTATAAAGTCCATAATCTTTCTCTTTGTTACTTTTAATAACAGGATAAATATCTTTATTGGTATCCATATTGGTAGGCTCGATGTTTATATTTAATACACTTTTCGACTCACATTCTTGATTGAATTTAAAAAAGATATCAAATGAAGTAGTCAATATTTTTTCGTAATATTCTTTAAGAACTAAAAAATTAGAAAGGTTCTTGTATAGCATATTCATTGAATAACTGAATTGTATCCTAAAAGTATCTCTTAGGTTACTCAACACTTTTAGACATAAATCATTTGGCAATATTAATAAAGAAATAAAAACTTTATTATAAACATAATCAATATGCTTAATTGTATAAGGAGGGTCTTTTCTGTATAGATGACCGATGACAATATTTTTCAAAATGAGGCATTCTCCACCACTTAGCCATACTTTCATACTTATATAGGCTTCATCACTTCCATAGGAAACAAGACCAGAGAGTCCTCTTAAAAATATCCAATAGTCTTTGTATGCGGCATACGCAGCTCCTAATATACATGGCACTCTGGATATTGAGGAGCCCGGATCACAATCATGCGAATTCCATTCAGCATACAGTCCACCATGTCCTCCAAAGAACTCAATATAAGCAGCAAATGGGGTTATGGATCTTGGATTATCTCCAATGCCAATTGTTCGACAGCAAATAATGGATTTTTTATTATCTGTAAGTGCAGTTATAAATGCGGGTAACGTTTCTTCATCATATATCCTCATGTGAGCATCTAGTAAGAGAAATTTATCATGTGCGGAAAGTGCGATTCCCATATCTCTGCAAGCAGCGACTCCTATTCTATGGGAATTTTCATAATAGCGGATATTTTTCTTGTTTTCCATGTATTGCTTATAATCAAACATATCATCTGAGGCATCATTTATAATGATTATCTCATAATGGTTTATTCGACCTTTATTTTTCTCGATGCTTTCAATTGTCGAAAAGAGTTCTTCTTTTTCATTTACAAATGGTATTATGATTGAAATATTCATATAATTTCACTTTAAAACATTAGTGTCCGGTTATAAGTCAAAAAAAATCAACTGTTTATCTTCATTCGGACTTGTTAATTTGTAATCTATTTTTGTAAACAGTTCATTTATAGGTCTTTGTTCGAAAAGAGTGAGACTGAAAATTTACAGTAAATTGTAGAGCGAATGCTCCAAATTGAGCCTCTCCTTTAAAATCAGAATTCTCATATTACCGTGAAATAATTCCAGGTTTTCTAAGAAACTGCTGTTTATTATCAGATGATTGGCTATTTTCTGAAGCAACTCATTATTGTGCTTTTTGTTGGAGGTTGCCATATAACTAGTATTGTTTGAATGACAAATGTATGGTATTATTATTATATAATCAAGAAAAATTTCATTAATCTGAGAAAATAGTCATGTTAAATAAAAAATAGATATTATTGAAGATTTTATATCCTTATAATGAGTATATTATACAAGCAGGCTGTGAAGGTTATTTAACAAAACAAACGTTATATAATAATGTCACGAACTCTATTTAAAGTTATCGAATTACAAATGATATGTTCATAAGATACTTGATCGTTATGCTTATCCTGGAGTTGATACATATTATATTTTTCCTGCCTTCTTTCTTTTGAGATATTTCCGTAGTGCAGCAGTAATATCCTACTTTTAAGTAAAAATTTGATATAAGGTGTCAGTTTAAAATGCAAGGCTGATTTATCGGTGGTTTTTTGCATGTTACCAATATTACGAAACATTCGAAAATGTTGTTGAATACCTTCATTTGAAAAAGGATATTCTGCATTGTAATATTCCTCAGAATCCCATAAGTGAACCAAATTGAAAAGAACATTATAAATATTATCCGATTCCATAAAGCTAAAGTCTGCAAACCGCTTATCAATAATTTCATCTACATCTAAATAACAAATCCATTTACAATTAAAAAAGGAAACAATACGCGAAAGAATATTCCTGTTTTCTAAATCGTTAAAAACGTTCGTTCTTTTAGTGCTATATCAACATTTTTGAAGTCTGCTTCCTTATAAGTGACTAATACTAATGTGAAGCAGGCAGCGTGTATGCAATGCCCGGTCTTTTTATTTTTTTCGATTTTATAAACAACTACAAAATAATTTTGTTTCCAATGCACAAACTAGGGCAGCGGTGCGTCTTTTACCAACTGCTCGAACGAAATCATTACCCCCGATGTATGGAAGCCTATGTACTCTACCGCATCGCTAATTCCCAACATAGAAACCCCTCCGCGCGTGATAAACGAATGTTGGCGAAGGGTTTCCAGACTGTAGTGCCTGCCATAATGCTTGGCTATCATGCGCAGGCAGGTGGGACCGCAGTCCATAGCGTCGAGTTGGGTGTAGGTGGGGAAGTATCTCATTTATAGACATTAAACATCAGCCAAAATTAATTCTATGCCAAAACCTATAACATCCTTGAGCAGAATATTCTTATTTCTATAAAACTTTTTATTTTTCATATCATACATTTTGGGATAATCTATGTCGTAAATGGAAGATGAATCAATCTGTTGTTTAGATTCATAAAAAAGAATGTATTCAATGTAAGTCTCAATACAGTCAACATTTATTTTACTCTCTATAATATTTTTGGATAATTGATATATTTCGCTCAGAAAATCACTACCCAAGAATGGATGACTAATTTTTTCTTTAGTAATTGTATAAAGACGCGATAATACATATCTCACTATTCCTCCAAATCCATAATGAAGATTTAAGTTTGCAGCACGTATTGGATTTATTTCCATTATTTTTATATCTATATCATATAGTAAATTATTTAAATCTGCCTTAAGCAACTTATTATGGGATAGATATTCAATGCCCCACCCAATACCAACTAAACCTGATATAAAATTCATAGAAGTGTTTTCTGAAATATCATCAAGTACTTTTTCTAAGAAGTTTCTTCCTAGTTTTTGACAGATTTGACAATTAGAATATTTAGAATAATGGTAAAGAAAAATAATAATACCCATTTTTCCATTTAGTACTCCCAAATCTTTAATTTCAGAAAAAGTCATAATTAAATAACTAGCAATATCCAATAAATGGTTTTTTTTCTTTATTAAAGAATTTGATTTATTCTTAGAAGGACTCTTTGACTCATTAAATATCTCATAACTTTTAAAGCTCTTAAACGAAATTGAAGAATAATAATTTTTATTTTGTATGATATTATCAATGTTCCTTAGCAATTTCAAATTAGCTTCATAGAAGACTGCTGGATTTTTATACTTTTCTAAAGAAAATGTTTTCTTTTTCATATAAGAAGGAAATAATAAAAAAGCTACAAGCAATCTATTATATACCCGACTCAAGGAGTTATGATTATAGGGTGCATTTTCTCTATAAATATGCCCTATGACGACACTATTTAACAGTTTGCATTTACCACCAGACAACCAGACCTTTAAACTTATAAATGGCTCGTCACTACCATAAAGTGATAACCCCTTTAATCCGTTTAAATAATTCCAGTATTTTTTGGAACAAGCATAACCGGCACCTAAAACACACGGAATGTGAATTAACTCATTATTTGATAAAGAAGCGTTTTTTTCTATAGGATGAATCCATTTAGGCTCTAAAAAAGTAAAAATTTCTCTAAATTCTATATATGCTCCAAGAGGCTTAAAGCCTGCTTTGTTCTCAACTACGATATTATTTATTAAAGAAAGAGACTTTGTTTGGCAGCATAATAAGAGATTACGCTCTTTTTTTAATTCTTCATATATTTTTTCCACCCAATTGTGAGAATAAAAACGCATATGCGCATCTAGAAGAAGGAAAAAATCGGTTTTACACAACTCAATACCAATTTCTCTTGAGACTGCAACACCCATTCTTTCTTTATTTTCTACATATTCAACATCATATTTTGAAGCCAAAAACTTATAATTATATCCATCGTCAGAGCCATCGTTGATTACAATTATATGAATGTTATTGCGTGAATGATTTATAATACTCACAATAGTGTTTTCTACTTCTATACCTTCATTTAAAAAAGGGATAATTACTGTTAATAGTTTGTCTTTCATTCTTAAAGTTGGGAAATATGTTATTGTGAAATATATTTAAATGGATATCCGTATTTGCATCTAAAAATTCTCTGAAATTACTAAATTATAGCAAGTTGTCGTAACAAACAAAGTCAAGGACAAACACCTGTATACCATCTAAATATAGCTATCCTGTGTTATGTATACGGATAATCATTTATATTTATTTGCTTTTGAAGCACATGTTATATTTTTTTTTACTATACTCATAATTGGACGGTGGCGGACACAAATATTTAAAATTACATTCATTACACGGCATTATTTTATCTCTTGTTAATTTCCAAGGTGTTGATCCTTGAATTATGTCAATTGATATTTTTTTCAATATATCATCATCTATTTTGCCAATTGGAGCCGAATTTAAATTATAATAAACTTTACTATCGGGTAGAATAAATAGATTTCCCCAAAAATTTGAATTAATAACTTGATTACAAAATATCATTTGTTTAGTGTGTTTAATCTCTTTAATCTCTCGAAGTCTTGTGTAGACATTTTTTCTAAAGAATAATTCATTTGAATGGGTGTGAATGGGCCAATATTCTATGTTTTTCAGTTCCCATTTATTACAAATTTCATCGTAAAAAATTATTTTATCTTCACTGTCAATCAAAAAAATCCATCTGATATCATGAAATTTGCTTTTTGTTATAAGGGAAATTTGTTTTAAATTTTCTATTTCTGAAAAATAGCAATTAATAGAAGAGTTTTCTTTATTAATTATTTCTATCAACTTCTGCACAGAATCAATTTGATAATCATTTATAAAATAATTCACAGAAAACCTATAATCTTCTAGAAATTTAATTAACTCATTCAATTCTGTATATTTTGATATGTCAGAGAAAATGACATTGAAAGTATGAATGTCATTTAGCTGATAGTTCTTAAAGAAATAGATTAAGTTGTTCAAATCAATATATTCATCAGAAAAAATTGGATAAAGTACTTGTTTGTAATAATTATTTGTTTCATAATGTCCACCGACAAAAAGTGTAATCTCATGAATGTTTTCAGAAGGTTTAATTGTGTCTGTGTACGAAGAAGCATTACTTTCAGCATGTTCTATCTCATTACGTAAATTCAGTATAGGTGGAAGGCTTATTCTCTTCCCTCCTTCTATGAGGTTTATATCTCCTATTTTAAGATTCTGAATTCTATCCAACCAACTTCGTAATTTCACATTGTTATAGTCTTGTTCATCAATTTCCACAGAATAAAGATTCTGCGGATTTTTTAATTTTTCACAATATTTATATATAAGTTTGTCATAATCAAACTTTATCATTTTTTTAGATTCGCAATTATAAAGAACACCCTCTTGATGGTTAAACCAAAGAAAGGTTTCAGCGTATAAAAGTAGATTTCTCTTCATTTTGTGGATTATATTGTTGATATATAGCTGTTTAGCATTGTGGTCAATAAAACTCTTGCATAATCTGTTCATATATGTCAGACTTTTCAGCTAGTAAGTTTGAATAATATTGCATATAAGAATCGTACTCATTCTTATTCATAAATCTCTTGCAATTAGGTCGCCCATCTAGGCTATCTATATGAAACATACATTGATCACATATCGATTTTTTATAACAATGATTGCATTGAGTTCTCCATATCTTTTTATATAGCATAGAATAGTAGTTCGCTATCTTATCAAAATCTATATTTACTTTATTTGTTGTAACTGTTCCGAGTAAGTATTTTTGGTGAATTCTTTCACATGGTAGGATTCCACCATCTAATGTTAGATAAATTTTCCTATCAAAGGGGAAGCATGTTCCAGTTGGAATAGTTGATTGCTGTTGTATCGCTAATAATGATTTGTAAGAATCATAGCTATTATTGCTCAACAATTTAATTATCCTATACAATTGTCTAATATCTGGAGATTCATGAATTGACTTTTCTGAGAAATTGGATTTATCTTGCAATAAATCATTTCGCCCCGAACGATAGATCCTGTAGAAATCTTTTTCTTTTTCAGGTAGAACACCTGTGTCTGACACTTCTGATATTTGTGGAGTTTTGCCAAATTTGTCGAATATGAAATTCTTTGTTCTGATATAGTTTGACCTATTTGTTAACACAGAGTTGAATGAAACGTTTTCCTTAAAATACTCTGGATAATGACTTTCTAATAATTCAATATTTTTCATTACCAAAGAATACGAGTTCTTGCCACTTTTATTAACTCTATAACTATGCGCGATCTCGTCTCCATCAAGACTGATCAGTAATTTGAATTTATTATCAACTAAAAAACCCATATATTTTTTTAACAGGGTTGCATTAGTTGTCATGGTGTAGCAAATATTTCTCTTTGGTTTTGGAGAGATAGAATTGATATAATCAACAATTTGTTTTATTAATTTAAAATTTATCAATGGCTCCCCTCCGTAAAATCCGATAAACAACTTTTCATTCTTTTGTGATTGTTGAGACCAAAATGGCACAAAATAATCTATCATATTTTTAGCTGTAGAAAATTTCATATCCTTACAAGGATTTAATCTTCTTGTATTATATAATTCTCCATAGCCACAATACTCACATTGTAAATTGCATTTACTTGTAACTTCAAAAATCAATTGCCTTGAGTTATGGAAAGAGTTACTTACCATAGAAGGAGTTATATTGAAAGTATATTTGTATCTTTTATAAATGTCCACAATAGTATTATTTAAGTTTTATTTTTACCACAACGGGATTGCTATCTTCGCTAAGTGAAGAGAAGGGCGAATTTGAGCCTTCTTCGAAGAATTTGTATGCATCCATAATGAAATATAAGTATCCATTTTCAATAGAGAATTGTTGTGCATAAAAGATATTGAAGTGATTTATCTCTGGTAAAAGGGTATCTAAATCGTTGATTATGGGTTTCTCATTATAGATTGACGTTTGACCGTTTAAATCTGCAAATCCAATTTGCCCGTTCCCTAAAAAGAATAATAAGTTATGATTGGGAAGAGGAATTGCTTCACTTATCATTTTAAGATTCATTGCTTCTTCCTTTTTAATATCTCCTACTCTATAATGAATATATTTATTCATATCCATAAAAGAATTATCCATTTTAAAGATATATCCGGGGTTTACCGTTTTGAAATCTTTTGTATAATACAATGTGTCTATTGCAGGATGCTTAAACCATAAAAGAGAGTCTATTTGATTAAAATGCATGTTACTTCCTGCCCATTCCATTTGTATTTTATAAGTAGCCATTTCTTCTGCGGCTGGATTGGGTAGTTTAAATCTTATTTCATCCTTACTCAAATCTTTCACATAAAACATATTTGGACCTATTATATTCATTTTTTCCCCCACCTTAAAATATGTATTTCTACTACTTACATATTCAAAAACCTGACAATTGTCAATATAGATATTGATTCTTTTTTCGAGAGAATCAATAATTGACTCGTGTCCTATGTATTGACCATCGAAGGAGTAGGACTTATAGTTATTTCCAAAAGCATTCAAAAATGTAAAATATCTTCCTTGTCGGTTTATAGCTGTATGGGTTGAAATACGTTTTTTTGCTTCTTCTGGTCCTTGTCCTTCTCTAAACAGTTTTTTTATGAATCTTCCTTCGGGTGTGTATTTGTAAATATTTTCCCTTACCACGTAGATAGTATCCTCAACTACATATAAAGTCGCAAATCTAATTTCACCCAGCAATGGCTCTTCATCCAATTGTATATAAGAAATACTTTCGGCAAATTCTGAAAGATTTATGGGTGAGTTAATTTTTTTTATATCCGTTAAATCAACAATAGTAGGTTCTTTATTAGAAAGTATTCCCTCCGAAGATTTTTTTTTATTTTTCGGATTACAACTAACTGTAATTATGCTAACTACGGATATGAAAAGATATAATAAAATTCTATTATTCATACTTCATATTTTTATTCGTTCGTATTCTTTATAAATATGTCTTGAGATTGCTTTAAGTAAAAACTTGACATATATTTAAACAAAAAAGAGAGGATAATGGAAACTCTTTTGGATATTTAGTTATCCTCTCTTTTGTATGAATTTGAATTACTTTTGATAAGCTAAATGGGATTATGTGACTGCGCAATAGCATACGTTTCTCCTTGAGGTCCCGTACACATACAAACAGGGTTATTTGTGCCTGTACCTGTAATGCCTCCATCGTAATTTGCATTTTTGTTATTTTCTGCTGTTGCGGATTGACCACAAGACCCACAAACACAACCCCAGCCACCTAAAATTAGTTTTTGTTGTTGTTTCTTTAAATTTGATTCATTTAGTTTCGTCAGACTGATTTTTTTAAATTGCTTCATAGTTGCAAATTTTTTAATTAAATAAGATGAAAAAATATCGTTTGTTTTCAAATAGCTCGACAGCTACTCTTTTAATCACTTACTATTATTCAGCTTTAAAAGTTTTTATTTCTATTTATTTTGTCTTATAGGCTTTTTGAATTTGAAATATGATATATTTGATAACTGTCTTATTATTAAATTGCCTTGTGAAATTATTGTAGGTAAATTCACTATTGCTGCATATTTAATTTGATATGTAAAAAGTGAGATTTGCGTTATAAATAGAACTGCTTGTATAGCATAAATAATGGTAATAGAAAATCACAATCCCCATCTTACCGTGAAATAATCCAAGGTTTTCTAAGAAACTACTGTTTATTATCAGATGATTGGCTATTCTCTGAAGCAGCTCATTATTGTGCTTTTTGTTGGATGTTGCCATATAACCAGTATTGTTTGGATGACAAATGTATGGTATTATTATTATATAATCAAGAAAAATTTCATTAATCTGAGAGAATATCTATGTTAAATAAAAAAATAGATATTGTTTAAGATTTTATATCCTTATAATGAGTATATTATATAAGCAAACTGCGAAGACCTTTTTAACAAAACAAACGTTATATAATAATTTCACGAACTCTATTTAAAGCTATCGAATTACAAATGATATGTTCATAAGAAACTTGATCGTTATGCTTATCCTGGAGTTGATACATTTTATATTTTTCCTGCCTTCTTTCTTTTGAGATATTTCCGTAGTGCAGCAGTAATATCCTACTTTTAAGTACAGATTTGACATAAGGTGTCAGTTTAAAATGTAAGGCTGATTTATCGGTGGTTATTTGCATGTTTCCAATATTACGAAACATTCGGAAATGTTGTTGAATGCCTTCATTTGAAAAAGGATATTCTGCATTATAATATTCCTCAGAATCCCATAAATGGACCAAATTGAAAAGAACATTATAAACATTATCCGATTCCATAAAGCTAAAGTCTGCAAACCGCTTATCAATAATTTCATCTACATCTAAAAAACAAATCCATTTGCTATCAAAAAACGAAACAAGTCGCAACAAAATATTCCTGTTTTCTAAATCGTTAAAAAATGTTCGTTCTTTTTTTACTTTTAAAATTATTTTCGGGTGATTGGCTATTTCATAGGTATCATCATCGCTGTCATCATCAAGCAATATTATAGCGTCAAAGTATTGAGAGTTATGGTTTAAAAAATTGTTTATCAGTTCTTTTTCGTTAAAACTTTGAACCAATAAAATACTTTTAAAAGGTTGAATAAAATTATCAGACAGCAATTCAAATTTTTTGAAGAAATGCATATACTCCAATAAACTATTCTTGTTAAACTTTTTGTTTTTCCATGAATAAGCAATATCTGAAAAATCATTTCCCCATTTATTCTGATTTATTTGAACTTTATTCGGTAGCAAAATGTTTTTTAATACTTCAACAGGGATAGAAGATTTTCGTCCACTTTTTCTTTTATTAATCTCGAGAGCGCTCTCACGATGAAGCAACTTTACTTCCGGAAGAAAAAGTTTTCTAATTCCATTCATTTCGAATCGAATTCTAACATTATCGTCATCACCACCCCATTTAATTAAAGTTTCATCATATCCTCCAATTTCAAAAAAATACTTTCTCTTTGCCATTATGCTTCCATACGGCATAAAGAAGCTATTTTCGGAATGTTTTTTTGTTAGATTTAAAAATGCGACAGAACCAATAGCAAAATGTTTAGGGAAATATTGTAGCTTTTTTCGCATTAAGTAAATTCCATCCGTTATGAATTCCGACTCAGGTGAACATACAAGAATATACTTATTTGATGCATTGCGAATACCCACATTAATGACCTTGGCCGGATTCCTCCACTCGTGTTTGATATGATTAACAATCACTTTCCAATTTACAAAAGGATATTCTTGTATGAAGTTAGTAAGTTCTTCTTCTTCACTATCTTCATCCATTGCAATAACTATTTCAATGCCGTTTCGTTGAAAGTAGGGTAAATTTTTAGGCAATACCCTCCTAAACTCTTTCATCTTTTTGTAGAAAGGCAATACCACACTTACATCGAAGTTGTGAATAAAATGCGAAGTATTTGCGAGCTCATTTGGCAAATAATCTAATTGCTTATTCTTTTGTTTCATAGACAAGTGCTTTTAAGGAAATCAAATCATTAATAAGATCATTAGTTTCCTGCGTTCTTCCGTTGTTTCTGAAAAAATCTATTAGAGTCGCGGACTTATTAAAGAAATTAAAGAAAGATGCTTCTCTCTTATTCAATTCATATACTAGTTGGTTATTAAGTTGGTTTTGAAGATAAAAACTATCCGAAATTGACAAAAGAGAGTATAACTCATTTTTAATTAATTTGATTTTGTCCTTATTTTGCTTTTTTAAATTGATATAAAACTCAATATTGTTAATCAAAGCATCATGCTCTTTTTGTATCAGGTTCTGCACATAATGTTTTAATTTCTTCAATTCATTTTTTGTTACTGTTTGAGCCTTATTTAAATCGTATTCAATTAACTCAAATGGGAGATATTCGTTCTCCACACCGCCAACACGTCCATGAAAACCGTATTTATACAAAAGTTCTATGTTATCTTTTGTAACTAACCCTCCATAACCGTATTTACCTAAAACTAATACTGGTTTTTCCATTAAAATGCCTCTTATAGCCGACTGTCCTTCACCAATAATAGTCTTTGAGGAACTCAATGAATCCAAAACTTTATCTTGATTCCTAATTATCTTTACATTGGGATTAAAGTTGGTTATTTTATACTTTTCTAAGATAGATAGCACATGAAAAGTTTCAGTCAAAAAAATATTTATAAACGGAGTCAGTTGTTCTAAAACGTTTATATTATTTACAGCGACAACAATAATGTCATCCTTTATACCATCCTCTTTTAGTTTATTATAAAATGTATTAATAAACAAGCATGTGTTATCATAGACAGGAGGTTTAGGTTTTCCCACAATCAAAAGTTTATCATAATCGTATATATTTACTTGTTCTTGTAAACTATCTTCTGCAGAACAACAGTAAAATATAGGTATATTATCCGAAAACTTTTTTGCTTTACGCAATGCTGCTTTATTATAAGCAATTACTATATCATACTCACTTTCGAACTGAAGAGTATTCAGAAAAACAGCCCTTTTGTTTGCGTTTAGTTTCTTATTACTAAGAACCGAAACTTTGCAATCTTTTCCAGACAAAAAGTCAATAAAATTCTCACAAAACAAAAAATCATTTACGTAATTTATTTGGGAAATAAACAAGATGTTTTTCATAATGGTCATAATCTTAAATATGGTGTGGTCATTTTTTTGGCATATATTTCATTAGTCAGATTTTTCAGATAATATTCACGTCCCTTACTTCCTATCTGTGCTCTTAGTCGTTCGTCTTCAATTAAGTATAGTATTTTTTCAACTAAAGAATCAGCATTAGTCGGGTCAAACAACAATCCGTTTTCTTTATCTATTATAATTTCTTGCAACCCTTCATTATTGCTGGCAATAATCGGGACTCCATGCATCATCATTTCGATAGCCACATAACCAAGCTCTTCGTATAGGGACGGAATAATACCGATATCCGAGATTTGATACAATTTATAAACGTTCTCTTTATTTAGCTTTCCATAGAATGTGATTTTGCCCCATAGTTCATCTATACCTTTAAATGCCAACTCGAATTCTCCCGATCCAACTATATTTAAGTGGATATTATCATAAAGAAAGCATAATTTAATAAAAGATTTTATTAGGAGAGATACATTCTTATTTTCGTCTAACCTCCCGACAAAAAGCAATTGAATTTGATCTTCAAAAAGTCCTAATTCTTGAATTATTTCAATCCTTGTTTTTTCATTTATAAGTGAATACTCATCTTTTGTTCCATTCAAGATTTTTATCAAATTCTCGGACTTCGCTGAATACTTATTCTGAATGATGCTACTAGTGGTATCATTTAAAACAATAACTTTATCATACAAACTATTAGCGATATCAATATTTGCTCCGGTTTCCAAAAAGTCGTATTCATTAAAATAATGAATGGTAAGGATGAGCTTAGCACCTTTCACACACTCTTTAAGTTTTCGAACCAACGTACCACTCGAAAAAAAATTAAAATGAAAATAATTTGTTTCTCTGTGATTGATTAACGGATACAAAATATAAAATACACTTTGGAAATAATTTTTTCTTGATGCTGTTGGAGGAAATAGTTTGGGAATATTTATTTTTCGGATGTTGTTATCATAGATAACTTCAACAATCGAAGCATTTGTCATAACAGAAACAATTGTGATTTGTTCGAATAATTGATTGATACCACAATGAATAAGCGTACTTATATAGGTGCCAACGCCATAGCCTCCGGCATTGCTATCTGACTCATTGAAAATATAAAGGTGTTTACTCATTCAATCTCAATTGTTTTAAGCATGACCCTGACAGGCCATCTCTTATTCCCAATGGATGACTCCGAATACTTTCTTTGTTAATTTTCGTAATATCCGGAGAAGTAACAAAAAATGAAGGATCAAATTCTGTTCTTTTATAGTATGGTTCTTGAAAGTAGGTTATAAAATCATTGAAGACAGGGTGTAAATTGATCAGTTCCTGATGTTTTTGCATGATAAATTCATAAAGTCTTGATAAATATTCTCCATCAAAAGGAAATGAGGCACTTCTTGCATGTGATGTTAAACGAGCAAGTATGTATTTGACCAAGCCGGCTAAACCTTTATCTAAGCTTTTGTACACAATTCGTGTAGGATTAACCTGCATAATAAATTTATCGAGATCAGACAGTATCTCGTTTGTGTCTATTCTGAGGTAATTGTTTTGGGCTAAATGTTCTATACCCCAGCCAATTCCACACAAACCATCATCAAAAAAGAAAGGTAAATGTATATTTATTTCATCGAAGATATTATCCAATAATTCTCCGGCATAATCCTCGTATATTTTTTCATTCATATACCTTGAATATATGTAGAAGTAGAGAACAATTCCCATTTTACCTCTGTATAATCCTAAATCTGACAGATTGAAAGCATTTAAAATAATGTGCCTGTTGATATCAATAATACAGGATTTAAGAGGTTTTTTCATGGGCTCATGTGACATAAATTCGTTTTTCCTATAACCATTTCATAATTTGAAATGGATGGACATAAATACCTATTCTGGCACTCAAAACAATCCCCAGTATTGTTGTCTCTTGTCAATAACCATGATTTTGAATCGTTAAACTCATTGTAAACAACTTGTCCTAAAGGTACATTTTTAAGATTACCCAAAGGCTCTCCATTCAAATTTGAAAATGCTTCGCCGGATGGTAAAATAAAAAGTTTCCCAAAAAAGTTCTCATTCAATGCCTGACGACGAAATATTGTTTGTTTCTCTATTGGGCTTTCCAATAAATCATCCATAGTAAGATAAATGTTTTTCTCGAAAAAATCTGAGTTTTGTTTATTGAAGAATGGTACAATAGAAGTGTTCTCCGAAAAATCAATTCTATCCATATCTTTCTCATCTTCGATAATGTGTACCCATTGAATATGTAAATTACCGGTTAAATTTTTGAATTTATCTAAATTCTCAATAGGATATGAGTTATCCACATGTATACAAAATTCATCTTTGTCCGAAAAAAGAGAAATAACTTTTTCTGTAAGGTTCCAGATATTAAAGATAAATTTCTTTTTGAAATTATTCAAACTTCTATTTTTCCAAATTTCCAGAAAAACAGCATTCTTAAAATCGCATACAACCAAATTAACTTTATTAACGCCACATGCATCTAAATTGTCAAATAGTTTTTGGTAATCATTATAACCCAACGTTTTTTCTTTATAGTTACAACAATGATTGAATTGTTTATTGTAATCATAACAATTAATGCATTTTTTATCACAATCTCCTGGTAAATAAAAAGTTACTTCATTTACATTTCGTAGAATTACTTCGCCCAAAGTTTGTCCCCCCTCTTTTTTAATAGCTTCCATGTTATTATATAATCTAAGTATAGGAGGAATAATGAAAGGTTTTTTATTTGAATTTTGCTCATAAATAGGAATAATGTCTCCTGAAAAACTATTTCGAATACTTCTTATAAAAGAAACTACTTCTTTATCTCTCGCGTCCTCTTTATCAATAGCTATACAGTAACCTACTTCCGGGACTTGTAACTTACTCAATATATTTTGGAGTATACAGTTCGAGGTCTCAATGTATTGACCGTTAATAGTATTGTAGACGACAGTTTTCTTTAATCCTTTGAAAATAAACGAATATGGATGAAGATATAATAAGTACTGTATACTTTGAGACATACCTTTAGTATTTAAATGTACGTTTTATAAGTTCTTTAAACAGTAGGGGCTTCTCTTCCAAAAGAGAAAAGATATTTGAAAGATAACTAGATGTAAGATTATCACTATTTAGACGGTCACAAACTAATTTGCCATTCCTTTCTTTTATGTAAAACACACAATAAGAACAATTTTTCCAATTAATACAGTTACGACATTGATTAATGACTTGACTGTATTTTTTTGAATAGGATTTTGATATATTGTCAAAATCTATAATAACTACTCCATCTCTTATAACACCTAATGGTTCAGTTTGTCCAACTCTCTCGCAGGGTAAAATCTTTCCATTAACAGTTAAAAAAAGTTTTCGATTGAAGGGAGAGCATGTTCCTGTCGGAATATACGATTTATCTGATTCATTAGAAAAAAGGTCTGCATAACTGTTAAAAGAATTGGAAAGAAATGCATCATAAAAACTATTTAACTGAAAATAATCGGTAGAAATTCCAAGCAATGCCGAATCAATTGTATTGTCTCCTTTATTTATGTTGACAAAATCCCTATTTTTGAATAGTTTGTTAAAATCATCAATTTTTGATTTATCAATTCCATTCGTGTTTAGAGCTGAAATTCGAGGTACTTTCCCAAATTCATTTCTTAAAAATGAAATAATAGCATCCTCATTGTTTCTGTTATGCAAGACCGAATTAAAGTTTACTTTTTCTTCAAAATACTCTGGATACTTATCTTTTATCTTTTTTATATTTTTTATGACTATATCGAAAGATTCCTTTCCATTCTTGTTTATTCTATATGAATTATTGGTTTTATTACCATCCAAACTCAACAAAAGATAGAAATCTTTTTCCATTAGAAAATCCATATATTTGTCCAATAATACGCCGTTAGATGTCATGTTATATTGGAAATTAACATTCTCTAATTTTAAATTTTCTATATATTCAATTGTTTTCTTTATAATGTCAAATGACAGTAAGGGCTCTCCACCGTAAAAGGCAATTGTTATAGTATTGTTGAATGACACGTTTAGGGGAGAGACCCATAAATCATATAAGTAGTCAATTAATATTTTAATATTATCAAAATCTATTTTTTTATTCGATCTTTTGTCATAATTGCTGTATAGTTTTCCATACCCACAATATTCGCAAGCCAAATTACAACCATCAGTTACTTCGATTAGCAACATCCTTAAATTTGCCAGATCACTTTTAATTAATGATGGCTCATATTCAATATCCAACTTTGGATGAAAAGAGTCGAAAAGACCATTATTCTTAAAAAAACTCTCACGCCCTTTATAATAAGTTTTGTTTTTTAAACAAGTCGAATTAATCGTGATTATTTTTTCATTTGGCATAAATTGATATTCGAAGTTATTTGTCGTAGAAAAACTTTTTGGGTGCATTATTATTTTATTTATAATTAAATACTTATACTTCTTGACTTATTAGTATGTATAATTAAATTGTTAATTTTGTTCTAAATTGCATCTCAATTTTCCAATTATAATAATGTTGTTTCCATTTTCATCAATCTGATTTTGCAGTTGAACGAGTTTACTTCTCGTTTCGTCTAATAATTTCTTTTTGGTGTCGGATAAAATGTTTTCCAATCCACCTATCAGTTCGTGCGGATATATGTTAAGGATGAAATAACCGTCCTGAAACCACGCTCGTGATGGAACAGGTAAATTTCCAAACTCATCTATGACGAATTTCACATGGGCTCCTTTCAATGATTTTTTATCCACTATAAATTGCTTAGGTTCAGGGAGATAAAACTGTCCGTTTTCATCCATTATTTCTTGCTGCGCAATAACGGTGAGTACGTGATGTGGCAATTCTACGTAATAATGTAAAAATGGTTCGGACGCCGTAAATGTAAATACGGGCTGCAATCGATTTTCTTCCGGAAGGTAATAATACAAGGTGTCTTGTTTAGGCGGCCATCCGGCAATATAAAAGTCGGTCTTCTGTGTATTTCGAAAGGATATGACTTCATTCCCATAATCCGGCTCAAGAGCGAAACGTTCACTATTGATAGAATGCAGTATATTTCCTTTAAAATCCTGGTATAGAGCGGCAAATTTATTTTGTCCTTTAAATGGAAGAATTAAAAAAGTTACTAATTGCTTTTCTGTATCTATTTTAAAGCGTGTTTTAGGAAAAAATTCCGGAACAGGTATATCTTGCAAAAATTGACCATCAAAGTTATACATGAATAATTTTTTTTGCATCCAAGGCATCAGGTAAATCCTGTGATTTGCCTCGTCGATGTAAGAATCATACAAATACTGGTATTCTCCCGGACCTTGGCCTTGTTGACCGATTTGACGAAAGAAATTACCCTGTCTATCGAATAACTTATATTCATTTTCCATGGTATAAACGCCAATGTAATTTTCGCTGGCAAAAGTATGATAGCGAGAAACAAGTGTCGAATCGCTGTTTTCCAAATGTATAATTTGTAACTCTGAAACCAATTTGCTCACTGGAAAATCAACCGTGTCTTTTATTAAATCAAAGTTAGCTGTTATTACTGTGTCTCCATTTATAATTGTCTTTTTTGCGACAGCAGGTAACTCTTCAAAATTTCTAATAGTTGTTTTATCTTGGCAACTAACTAAGGGTAAAAGGAATAAAAACGCTGAAAATAATATTTCTATTGTTTTTATATTTGATACCAAATCAAACATAGATGTTAAAAGATTTAAATATTGGAGTTTATTCTGATAAAATAGTTTATTACTATAGATAAATATATGAGACAACCAGAAAAAAATATGCGGTAAGCCTTATCTAAAGTGCTTACCGCATATTTATTAAGCGTAAGCGCCGTTGCCATATCCGCCTCTATCAGGTTCAATGCCTCCAGAGTTATTTGCTCCTCCGTTAGATACAGCACCTGAAACCCTGTCGCAAGGACAAATACAACAATTTGTACCACCAAGCAGTTTGTTCATTTCTCTTGCTTGCAATTCTGTTTTACTCATTTCGCTGAGTTTCAATTTCTTTAAATTCTTCATAATAAATAATTTTTTAGTTATTATACTTATGTTTTATTGGATATAACCAATAAGCATAACAAATGTAATATATTATATTTATAATTACAAAAAAACTTTCGGTATTTTACAAATTAAAAACAAAACTTAATATATTAGCCCTTACTTATCATCACTAAGCGCCTGGATATATGGCTTATGCATTATCTTTCAGATGCTTTATTTATATCCTTTGTAAATTATCAATATAACTATTTAAATTATAACAAATATACTATCAGTGGGGATTTACATCTCCTCATATTTAGCCTGAATAATATTTATTCTAAATTAAATCTTTTCTCTTAAAAAAATTACTTACTTTTGTTTCTTGAAGTATACTGTATTATCATATTAGAACCTTTTGATAGTTGCGCAATGAAAAAAAATACTGAGACTTACGATAAAATTTTATGGGAGTGCTTCAAACTTTTCTTACAAAAGGGTTACAAAGAAGTTACCATTCCGGATATGGAGAATGCCATTGGAATGACGCGCGGAGCTATTTTTTATTATGTGAAAGACAAGAATGAGTTATTTGACGCGGTTGTTGATCGTTTTTTGCTTGAGAAGCAAAATGTCAACAACAAGATAGTACAAAGTGGCGAAACAAGTTTATTACGTTTTATAATCAGTTACATAGAAGGAATAAATAAAACACAGCAATCTTTTCAACCCCTTTCTGAAAATGAAAGTGCTCTTTTTTCTTATTTAAATCTAACGCATAGTGCTATGATGTACTACGATGGATTTAAGGAAAAAGCGCTTAAAGTTTTAGAGACTGAAATAGCATTATGGGAAAAAATCATAAAAGCCGCAAAGAAATCCGGTGAGATAAGAGAGAATGTTAATGTTGGTATTATTGCCAAAAAATTCCAAAGACTATTTTACGGACATTCTTATTTAAGTGGCATAAACTCTACATTTGACAGTGCGGAATTACTTGAAATCTTTATCGACGAATACAATCTAATAAAATCATAAAAATCAAATTATAGCTGGTTTAATTAAAATTTTAAAATAGAAAATACCAAACATTCCTTATTATGAAAGTACCTCCGAACCACACTTTACCAGATGTTTTTATAAACAAAACATCTTCATTCCTGCCGAACAGTCCGGTTGATAATGACGATATCGAGCTTTATTTAGGTAAAGTCAATGGTAAATCTTCACGCTCAAAGAGTATTATCCTAAGACAGAATAAAATTAAAACAAGATATTATGCTTTGGATACAAACCAGCAAATAACTCATACCAATGCAGAGCTGGCTAAAAATGCAATATGCAATTTAATTGGCGACAATAATTACAATTTTGATGTGTTGGCTTGTGCTACATCTAATGCAGATGTAATTATACCCTCTCACGCCTCAATGGTTCATGGTTTATTGAATGATTATCCTGTGGAATTATATTCATTGGCCGGTGTTTGTTTAACGGGTATTCAGGCATTGAAAGTTACCTATATGTCATTAAAGACCGGGCAAGCACAAGAAGGTGTTTGCTGCGCATCAGAACAGGCATCGGGTGGTATGCTTTCCAAAAATTTTGAAATGGAATATGAGTATTTATCGAATGCGGAAAAAGATCCGTATATAGCTTTTGAAAAAGATTTTCTCCGTTTTATGCTATCGGATGGAGCAGGTGCATTTCTATTAGGAACAAAGCCTAATTCTGATAACTTATCATTAAAAATCGATTGGATTGAGATGGTTTCTTATGCCAGTGAGTTGCCTGTGTGTATGTATTCAGGCGCTGAAGTTCAGTCCGACGGCATCGTAAAAGGATGGAAAGAGTTTGATCCGCAGGAATTGATGAATCGTTCCATTCTAATGATTAAACAAGACATCAAATTATTAAAACAACATGCAGTTAAATATTGGGTTGATCATATTGAGTCAGTTATTTCTAAATATAATATTAATACAAATTCAATAGATTTTGTTATACCTCATGTATCTTCAATGTTCTTTTATGAAATACTGAATGAGGAACTTAAAAATAGGAATATAGATTTGAGTACTGAAAAATGGTTTACGAACCTGACATCAGTTGGCAACATTGGTTCTGCTTCAATTTACGTGGCGTTAGATGAATTATTTCATTCCGAAAAGTTAGATAAAGGTCATAAAATATTACTCTTGGTTCCTGAAAGTGGTCGGTTTTCTTATGGCACAGTCTTGTTATCAGTTGTTTGATTAACAAAAAAATAATGTTTTGAAAGTTGCATTTTTATCAAGTCTCAATCCTTTCAATATAAATAGTTGGTCAGGAACTTTATATCATATTTTCCATTCCTTAAAGAACAGTAATGCTATTGATTGGATAGGAGAAGACACCCTGAGTTATATTTGGCATTACCATCAAATTCATAATGGATATAATGTGCCATTTATTCCGGAACGTTATGCTCCGATGTTTGGGGAAATATTAACAAGACAATTTAATAAAAACAGGGAGTATGATATAATTATTGCTCGTGATTACTATTTTATTTCTCATATTCAAACAAATATTCCTATCATTTATATAGGCGACACTACATTCAATTTATTTAAGCATTACCTGGGTGTAACCGGTACTTATTTTGCTCATTTAGCCGAACAAATTGAGCAAAAAGCTATTTCAAACGCAGATTTAATTATTTTTTCTTCCGAGTGGGCTAAAAAAGATGCAATTAATCACTATGGAGCAAGTTCAGATAAAATAAAAGTAATTGAATTCGGTGCGAACTTACAGGAAAGTCAAATACCGAAACAAGACACTATGCCCGAAACAGATTGCTGTAATCTACTCTTTATTGGGAAAAACTGGAAAAACAAAGGCGGAGATAAAATCTATCAGACATATCTCTTTTTACGAAATAAGGGATTTAATTGTACTTTAACAATCATCGGATGTAAACCGGAAAGCTCTCTTGATAATTCAGACCCAAACCTACATGTCATTCCTTTTATCAACAAATCAAAGGAAGAAGATCAACAACTGTTGGATAAAATTTTAAGAAACGCACATTTTTTCATTCTCCCTACCGTTTTTGATTGCTACGGTATTGTTTTTTGTGAGGCATCCGCTTATGGTATTCCATCTATAGCAGCAGATGTAGGTGGCGTACGACAAGTTATCAGAAATGGCAAAAACGGATATTTGTTACCACCCAATGCAACGCCAGAAGAATATGCACGGCAAATATCCGAAATTTGGAATAATCCACAAAAATATCAAGAGCTTCGCTTATCTTCTCGCCAGGAATTTGAGGAGCGGTTGAATTGGAATGTATGGGAACGCAAGATAAACTGCGTGCTAACTGAATTAATCATATCTAAAAATACCACTATGAAAACGGAAGAAGAAACAGCATTTTACATTCCTACCTATGTAATAAACTTAAAAGAGCGTACAGAACGAAAAGTGCATATTTCCAAAGAATTTGAAGGG
This sequence comes from Bacteroidota bacterium, assembly GCA_023388315.1. Classification (GTDB taxonomy): domain Bacteria; phylum Bacteroidota; class Bacteroidia; order Bacteroidales; family Dysgonomonadaceae; genus JAEWGM01. Next base: position 65,055 of record JAEWGM010000028.1, read on the forward strand.
AAACCTGAATTTGGAGTCAACTTTATCGAAGCATGTACCCATCCCATTGGAGCTGTAGGTTTATGGAATAGTATTGTAAAAATAATTGAGCAAGCAGTAAAAGAGGACGATGATGTTATTCTTATTTGTGAAGACGATCATTATTTTACGGAACACTACTCAAAAGAGTACTTTTGTGAAAATATTATTAATGCACACGAACAAGGAGCAGATATCCTTTCGGGTGGTATCGGAGGATTTGGTTATGCCGTTCCGGTGGCAAAAAACCGATATTGGGTGGACTGGTTGTGGTGTACACAGTTTATTGTGGTTTATAAAAAGTTTTTTCAAAAAATTTTGGATTACAAGTTTAAAGATGATGACACGGCTGACGGTGTAATATCGCAATTGTCCAATAATTTGATGACATTGTATCCGTTTATATCAAGGCAAAAAGAATTTGGCTACTCCGATATTACACAGGGCAATAAAGATAATCCGAATTTAATCACACAACACTTTGAACGTGCCGATGCTTATTTATCGGCGATACATAAAGTTTCTACCTTTTATAATTATAATTACGACATTTTTTCTGAAAAATAAAAAACTTTTTTATGAGAAAAATTCCGAATATTCTATACAGTTGAACCCTTTACTACGGAGAAGCTGGTTCTTGCAGATTTTCTGTTCATAATTTTATACACAGAGGTACAAAATACCTAAATTTGGAGCTGAGCAGAATAAAAAAGCATCCACTTCCATCCTAATCCCTTCTAATCCACTCTAATCCATCCGTGGCACTCTCCTTTTGATATTCCCTCTATATTTGCTACCCTAAACCTTTATAAAAGCAAATATTATGGAAACAACCAACCCCGACAACTACGTTCTCGTACTCGAAGACCGAAGCCAAACAAAAAATGCCGCCGAAGCCGGCAAACTATCTGTTGTATCGTCTATTGACAAAGACGGAAAAATCAAAACCGTAGAACCGTTGGACACCAACAGCGCTGCCTTTATGAAGTTCAAGAAGAACGACAGCATTCTGTCGAATTTCTTCTCCAACCTCACGAAACAATTCAAAGAACCCTCACACATCGGTGTTTATCGATTGGTGGCGGATAAAGTGGAAGAATCGGTCGGCGTGCTGAAAAAGATGCTCGAAAACAGAGACACTCCCGCCAACAAAGCCGCCATCGACGCGGTTAAAATTACCGCCGATGATTTCGCGCCTGCTCAAAAAGCCACGGCCATTAACCCCGAACAAGTGGATTGGAAAGAGATGGAACGGCTCGGGCTTTCACAAGAGCGGCTCCAACAATCAGGCGACTTGGATAAAATCCTCAATTGGCAGAAATCCAATCTTTTGCCAATAGCCATTCCCTTTGGCGATAGCGCTATTTACACCGAAGCTCGCATTGCCCTGCGCCACGACGAAGCCGGCAAACTCGGCTTAGCAATTCATACCTTACGAAAAGAACCTCAATTGGATTATCCTTATATGGGTTACCGTTTCAGCGATGAAGATAAAGCTACGTTACTTCACAACGGTAATTTGGGTAAACAAGTGGAACTCACGCCCAAAAACGGCGAACCATTTAAGGCGTATATATCCATCGATCCGCAAACCAACGAACTCGTTGCCCTGAAAGCCGACCGTGTAAACATTCCCCAAGAAATAAAAGGCGTTTTGCTCACTCCCCAACAGTACAAGGATTTAAGCGAAGGCAAAGCCGTGAAAGTGGAAGGAATGCTCTCGCGCAACGGAAAACCGTTTGACGCCACCCTTCAGGTAAATGCCGAGCGGAAAGGTATCGAGTTTATTTTCGATGAAAAGCAGTCCTATAAAGAAAGAAACGCGCCTGTTCAAAAACCTGAAACGAAATACGGTATTCCGGGAACCATTTGCGGACTTGCGCTTTCGGAAAAACAACAAAAAGCACTATCGGACGGCAGAACACTCTATCTGAAAAATATGACCGATAAAGAGGGACAATCGTTCAACGCCTACGTGCGTATGGATACGGAACAAAACCGTCCCCGCTTTTACCGTTGGAACCCCGACAAGAAAGAGGGCAAAGTGGAAGCCGTAGCCGAAGAAAACAAAACTCAAGTAGCCGTCAATAATGAGGGCAAAACCAATGAAGCCACCAAGAACGTGAAAGAACCGCTCAAAAGCGGACAAACCGCATCGGACGAAAAACAACAAGCCAAACAAGTAGAGAAACAACAAGAACAAGCTCCCAAGAAAAGAGGCAGACGTATGTAAACGTCCGAAGCGGATGGGCAAGCCGGTTGTATAATCCGCTTGCCCATTTTTCTGTTCCAACAATAAATCTATTTCTTAACCAACCTAAATCTAAATACTTATGAAGACCTGCATCATCGCGGAAAAACCTTCCGTAGCACGCGATATCGCCCGCATCGTGGGGGCAAGCCAAAAACAAGACGGTTTCCTTTCCGGAAACAATTATGCCGTAACGTGGGCTTTCGGGCATCTTATCGCGCTCGCGATGCCCTCCGAATACGGCTTTGAACAATACAACGCCGAAGACTTACCCATTCTGCCCAATCCCTTCCGCTTGTCGGTACGCCAAATCCGCAAAGGAAAAGAATACACCGCAGACCCTTCGGCGCTCAAACAACTGAAAATCATCCGCAGCTGTTTCGACCAATGCGACCGCATCATTGTTGCCACCGACGCGGGTCGTGAAGGCGAATTGATTTTTCGTCTGATATACCAATATTTGAACTGTACAAAGCCTTTCGACCGGCTTTGGATAAGCTCGCTTACCGATAAAGCCATCAAAGAAGGACTGCAAAAACTGAAAAACGGCAGCGAATACGATTTTCTTTACCAATCGGGCAAAGCCCGCAGCGAAGCCGATTGGTTAGTAGGCATCAACGCCAGCCGCGCACTTTCTATTGCTGCAAAAAAAGGCGGATACTCGTTGGGACGGGTACAAACACCCACTTTGGCAATGATTTGCAAACGCTATCTCGAAAACAAAAACTTCAAAAGCGTTCCCTATTGGCTGATAAAACTCACTCTCGAAAAGGAGGGCATTCGTTGTCAAGCCGTAAGCGAAGCAAAATTTGAGGATAACGCCACCGCCCGTTCCGTCTGTGTCGCTCACTTTGCAGGCGGAACCGGCTCTTTGGCGGTGTCTAAGGTCGAAAGAAAGGCGGTCGATACCGAGCCACCTCTCTTGTTCGACCTGACAACCTTGCAAAAAGAAGCAAACCGCAAGTACGGCTTTTCCGCCGATAAAACCCTTTCCATCGCCCAAAGCCTGTACGAAAAAAAGTATATCACTTATCCTCGTACCGGCAGCCGATATATCGGCGAAGATATTTTTGAAGAAATCCCTTCGCTGATCGAAAACCTGCAATTGCATCCTTTTTTTGGAAATTATGCCCGAGTGCTTAGCTTAAATTCGCTGAATAAAAGGAGCGTAAACGCCGACAAAGTTACCGACCACCACGCTTTACTGATTACCGAGAACAAGCCCGACGGCATAACTGCCGACGAACAAACGATTTACGACCGCATCGCCGCCCGGATACTCGAAGCCTTTTCCGAAAAATCGGTGCAGGAAGTACAAAACGTGGAATTTATTGCCGGAGAATATCTTTTCAAGATGAAAAGCAGCCGCCCGTTGGCAAGCGGTTGGCGGAGCGTGTTGAATGAAAAGGCTGAGACGGAAGACGATGAAACCGAACAAATAGAATTTCCCGACTTTACGCAAGGTGAAACCCTTCCTGTTCAATCCCACGAAATCACCCAACACCAAAGCAAACCCAAAGCACTTTATACTGAAGCCTCTTTACTCTCTGCCATGGAAACGGCTGGCAAAGACATTGCCGATGAAGAAGCCAAAGCCGCCATAAAAGATTGCGGATTAGGCACGCCCGCCACACGCGCGGGCATTATCGAAACGCTTATTTTGCGAGAATATATCCAACGGGAAAAGAAAAACCTTATCCCTACCGAAAAAGGGCTTGCCGTTTTCGAAATCGTGAAAGACCGCAAAATCGCCGATGCCGAAATGACCGGAAGTTGGGAAAAAGCGCTGTCGGACATCGAAAAAGGAAAGATGAACGCCGAAACGTTTCACAAAGGCATCGAAATCTATGCCGGACAAATCTGTAATGAACTCTTGGCTACTTCAATTTCTTCTAAATCGGCGACACAGCTTACTTGCCCCAAATGCCATACCGATAATCTGATTTTTTATCCCAAAGTCGCCAAATGCAAACAGTGCGATTTTTTGGTATTTCGTGCATTGTGCGGATTGATGCTTTCCGATAAACAGTTGAAAGCCCTCTTTATTGAAGGAAAAACAGAGATTTTAAAAGGCTTAACCGCCAAAAGCGGCAAGAAATTCAACGCCAGATTGGTACTGAATACCGATTTTACCACCTCATTCGCCTTTGAACCCAAAACAAGTTCCAATTCCAAACGAAAATCTTAGGTCATGGCATACAACAAAAAACAAACCCTGATAGCCAATACTGAGGCAATACAGACGTTGTTTCGGATAGAAAAAGAACACCGCCCGCCAACTGACGCGGAACGCGAAATCCTTTCCCGGTACAACGGTTTCGGCGGACTGAAATGTGTGCTAAATCCCACGGAAACTTTGGCAGACCGCAACCGTTGGGCAGCCTCTGAGCTGGAACTGTTTCCCTTGGCGGAAAACCTCAAAAAAATCATCAAAGAAGCATCCGCCGGCGATACCGAATTTAAAATGATTTGGAACAGCGTCAAACAAAGCGTGCTGACTTCGTTTTACACCGACAAGCGGATTACTGATGCTGTCGCAAAATCTTTGCTAAGCGCCGATATACGCATCGACAAAATGCTCGACCCATCTGCCGGAATGGGTGTATTCAGCCAAAGTTTTGCCCAACGACAAACCCAAATCACCGCGTTTGAAAAAGACAAACACACCGGACGCATTTTGCGTGCATTGTCGGCAGACAACCCGATGGCAGAAATCCACATCAAAGGATTTGAAGAAATTCCCGCGGATAAAAACGGCGCGTTCGATGTAATCACGAGCAACATCCCTTTCGGCAATATGGTGGTTTACGACCGGGCTTACGCCAAAAGCAAAGACCCGATAAAAGAAGTTTCCACCCGAGCCGTTCACAACTATTTTTTTGTGAAAGGATTGGACACGCTGCGCGAGGGCGGCATATTGGCGTTTATCACATCGCGGGGCGTTTTGGACAGCCCCCAAAACGAGCCGATACGCCGTTACCTGATGGAAAACAGCCGGCTGATTTCGGCATTGCGATTGCCCGATAAACTATTCAGCGAAAACGCCGGAACGGACGTGGGAAGCGATTTGATTATCCTGCAAAAGCAATCGGGAAAAGGGATTGAAAACAAGTTGGAAGAACTTTTTATTCAATCATTCGGCGTTTTGCAAGAAGACGGCGAAAATGTGGCTTTTTACCACAACGCCCTTTTCGAAGGAGAAGATGTTAAAAACCACACTGTTGCCACACGAAAAGAGTTAGGCACAGATCCTTACGGAAAACCGTGTTGGACGTACATCCACGAAAACGGAGCGGATGGCATAGCGGTAGAGTTGGAAAAGAAACTGTCGGCGGATGTCGCTTTGCGATTGGATAAATATATGTATCGAACAGGTGTACCGAATGAGGACGATATGGACTTTGAACAAAAATGGGACGAATACGAAGAACTAAACGAACTGCGACAACAGCAAAACGAACAACCGCAAGAAGAAAATCCGCGTTTAAAAGAAATTTCGTCCCACATTGCCAATCCGTGGCTCTTATCCCAATTGGAACGCACTCAATTTAAAGAGAGTAAAGAAATTGAAGATTTAAAAGAGGGAGATATGCTGCACATCCGTTTTCTGGGAACGGAGACACTGGCGGTTTATACCGAAAATCCGCCTACGGAACAAGCTGAAACCTTTCGTGCCGTCATCAATGCCGACGAGAACGGGGAAAACAGAGGATTGATTACCGTTTCTACAAGCGATATTTTGGGTGTGTATGCCGTCACTTCCGTAGTAGAACAAAATCTTGAGCAACAAAATGAAACAGGTAAAACCGTTCATTCCGACCAATCGCCCATAGAAGAACTGTTAAAACTGCAAGCGGATATTTTGTCCAAACAAAAAGACAAAAATATCCTGGTGTTGATGCGCCACGGCGATTTTTACGAAAGCGTGGGCAAAAACGCCAAAACCGTTTCAGATGTGTGCGGTATTCCGCTTGAAATGAGGGTTGAAACGCCATATGTTAATTTTCATCACTCACAATTAGACCAATACTTGCCGATGCTGATACGAAACCGGAACCGTGTTGCCCTTGCCGATTTGTTGGAAACACCCAAGCAGGAAAAATCGGAGGAAATTACCGAAAAAAAAGCCGGGAAAAATGAACAGCGGCAAGCCTATGACCTTGTTCCCAAATCCATTCAAAAACAAATCCCCAAACTCTACGCCACCGACGACGAGTTGTTGGGCGACCGCACCGCCTACGCCCGCTATTTTCATCCGATGAGCGCGTACACGGCGTATCTGTTGGAATACGACCCGAAAGAAAAGCTCGGTTTCGGATTGACCACGATGGGACACGAATGGGAATTGGGCTATATGTCTATCGAAGAAATGCAGTCGGTAAAAGTGATGGGATTGGGCATCGAAAGGGATATTCATTTTCAACCGAAAACCTTATCGCAAATCGAGGAACTAAAAGAGTATATCGGAGAAGATTATACCCGAAACGAAGGCGTTCAAATCATTGATCCGGAGAAACCGGAACCACTTAATGAAGAAACCGTATTTACGGAAAAGGAAGCCATCGAAACGAACCCTTTACAGGAAGAGAAAGCCCCCGACGGCGTTCCCGTTTTCACGCTGTTTTCGCAATACGAAACCCGCCCCGAGCCTGTAATTCGTACCGATGTGGAACAACCGAGAATAATGAACGACCAGCAGGTGTTTTTCGATGACGACCATCATCCCGTTGCCAGCGCTTTTATCGATGACGATAACAGCCTGTTCCCCACCGAAGAGATAGCCGCTTGGACCCGCGAGATTGAAGCCTTCAATCAAGCCGAACAGCAACTGCGAGCGGAAATGGAGGTAAAACCAACGTCAATACCAACGTCAACCTTAAAACCCAAATCCCCGCAACTCATCCGAAATCGGGGAAATAAGAAAAAGAAAGACACATCATCACAACAACCCGACCTTTTTGCCGGAATGTGGGATGAACCGGTTTCTAAAAAAAAAGCCGAAACGCCACTACAAGCCGAACTCAAACCGCTGTTCGATGCCCATCCGCGTCCTTACCTATCCGTTATTGGTGAACATTTGCGGGACGGCTCTGTAGTGATGCAAGGCAAGCAAATCGGCTATTTGTCGGGCATCAGCTCATCTACCCCACAGTTTAATCCCGTTGACCTGCCGTATGCCCAACTCGCGAAAATGAGCCTGTACGTCGATTTGCGGGATACCTACCACCGCCTGTACGATTACGAAGCAAGGAAATCCGTTGAAGACAAGGAGCATCGAAGTCGGCTGAACAGCCTGTACGATCGCTTTGTCGCCAATTACGGACATCTGAACAGCCGTAAAAACGTGGAGTTGCTGCGGATGGACAGCGGAAGTTCCGAGATCCTGTTTCTCGAACGCAGCCGCGACGGCAAATACTTCAAGGCCGATATTTTTGATCACCCCACCGCTTTTGCCGTTGGGGAATTGGAGAACGTGAGTGACCCGATGGAAGCCCTTTCCGCCTCGCTCAACAAGTTTGGCGACGTAAATCTGCCCTATATCTGCTCGCTCTTACCCGATAAGGAAGAGAGCGAAATTCTTTCTGAATTGGAAGGACGTATCTATTACCTGCCCGAAGAAAAAACCTATCAGATTGCCGATAAGTTTATTTCGGGAAACGTCATCGAGAAAGCCGACAGATTGGAACAGTGGATATTGGAACACGGCGAGAACGATGCCGTGAAAACATCGTTGCAAGCCCTTCGGGAAGCCGTTCCCACGCCCATTGCCTTTGCCGATTTGGATTTCAATTTCGGGGAACGATGGATACCGGCAGGTGTGTATGCCAAATTCGCGTCGGAGCTCTTCGATACCGAGGTTTCGGTACAATATAACTCGTCAGCGGACGAATACACCGTGAAATCCGACCGCAAAACACCGCAGATTTACCACGCTTTTGCCGTGAGAGGCGAGTTTCGCGCTTACGACGGCATCAACCTCTGCAAGCACGCCCTGCACAACACCATTCCCGACATCAGCAAGTCGAAAATGGTTATCGACCCCGAAACAGGCAAGAACAAACAGATAAAGGTACGCGACGGTGAAACCATCCAGTTGGCAAACGGTAAAATTGAAGAAATAAGGGAACATTTTACGGAGTGGCTCAACCGTCAGCCCGACGATTTCAAAAAGAAATTAGCCGAACGCTACAACCGATTGTTCAACTGCTTTGTCCGTCCCAAATTCGACGGTTCGCACCAAACATTTCCGGGATTGGATTTATCGGCACTGGGAATTTCATCGTTGTATCAAAGCCAAAAAGACGCGGTTTGGATGCTCAAAACCAACGGCGGCGGAATTTGTGATCACGAGGTTGGTGCCGGTAAAACACTGATAATGTGCTGTGCCGCTTACGAGATGAAACGCTTGGGATTGGCAAACAAGCCGATGATTATCGGACTGAAAGCCAACGTGTACGACATCGCCAGCACCTTCAGCAAAGCCTATCCCAACGCCCGCATCCTCTATCCGGGCAAAAACGATTTTAACGCCAAAAACCGCGTTCGCATCTTCAACGACATCAAAAACAACGATTGGGACTGTGTGATTTTAACACACGAACAGTTCGGAATGATACCGCAATCCTTGGAAATCAGGCAGAGCATCCTGCAACAGGAGCTCAACTCGGTGGAGGAAAATTTGGAGGTTTTGCGTCAGCAGGGTAGGGAAATTTCGGGTTCGATGCTCAAAGGGTTGGAAAAACGCAAAAACAATCTGGAAGTAAAACTCTCGCTCATTATGGACGACATCGCCGAACGGAAAGACAACGTGGTGGATTTTAACCGGATGGGCATCGACCACCTTTTTGTGGACGAGAGCCACAAATTTAAAAACCTCACGTTTACCACCCGCCACAACCGCGTAGCGGGTTTGGGAAACAGCGACGGCAGTCAGCGTGCCCTGAATATGCTCTTTGCCATCCGCACCATTCAGGAACGGTCGGGCAAGGATTTGGGCGCAACTTTCCTTTCGGGAACCACCATTTCCAACTCGCTCACGGAGCTTTATCTGATTTTCAAATACCTTCGTCCGCAGGCGTTGGAGAAACAGGGCATCCGCACCTTTGACGCCTGGGCGGCCGTTTTTGCCAAGAAAAACACCGATTACGAGTTTTCGGTTACCAACGAGATTATCCAAAAAGAGCGTTTCCGCACCTTTATCAAAGTACCGGAATTGGGCGCTTTTTACAGCGAAATTTGCGATTTCCGCACGGCAAAAGACATCGGTATCGACCGTCCCGAAAAGAACGAAATTTTGCACAATATTCCGCCCACGCCTCAGCAGGAAATTTTTATCCAAAAGCTGATGGAGTTTGCCAAAACGGGTGATGCCACGCTGTTGGGACGTGAACCTTTGTCGGAACGGGAAGAGCGGGCAAAGATGCTTATCGCCACCGATTATGCCCGCAAAATGAGTTTGGATATGCGGATGATCGACCCCTCGTTTTCCGACCACATCGACAACAAAGCCTCGCATTGTGCCAAACTCTTGAACGATTATTATCAAAAATACGATGCTCAGCGAGGAACGCAGTTCGTTTTTTCCGATTTGGGAACATACAAACCCAACGAATGGAATGTGTACGGCGAAATCAAACGTAAATTGGTGGAAGATTACGGTATTCCTTCATCGGAAATTCGTTTTATTCAGGAATGCAAAACCGAAAACGCCAAAAAAGCGATGATAGCGGCGATGAACAGGGGCGATATCCGCGTACTTTTCGGTTCTACCGAGATGCTCGGAACAGGCGTAAACGCGCAGAAACGTGCCGTTGCCGTCCATCATTTGGATACGCCTTGGGTGCCGAGCGCGTTGGAACAGCGGGACGGACGCGCGGTGCGCAAAGGCAACAAGATTGCTAAACTATACGCCGATAACAACGTGGATGTGCTGATTTACGCCGTGGAGCGGTCGTTGGACAGTTATAAATTCAATCTTTTACACAACAAGCAGCTTTTTATCAATCAACTGAAAACAAATTCGCTGGGCAGCCGCCGGATTGACGAGGGCGGTATGGACGAAGCTACCGGAATGAATTTCAGCGAATACGTGGCGGTGCTTTCGGGAAATACCGACTTATTGGAAAAGGCGAAATTGGATAAGAAAGTCTTGGCGTTGGAGAGCGAGCGGCGTAACTTCCTGCACGAGCGGGATACGGCCAAATCGAAACTGGAGGGTATTCAAATGTCGGTGGAATTTCACACCAAAATGATCGCGGAAAGCCGTGGCGATATGGAAACTTTCATTCAAAGAGTGAAGAAAAACGAAGACGGCACGTTTCAAAATCCGCTGAAAATAAACGGCGTATCGGAGAATGCCGACATCAAAGCCATTGCCGCCCGACTGAAGGAATACGAAGAGAAAGCGCGCACCAAAGGGGAACATCTGCCCATAGGTGAATTATACGGTTTTCAGGTTTCGGTCAAGAGTGAAGCTTCGATGAAAGACAGTTTCGACTTTGTGGACAACCGCTTTTTCGTGAAAGGTAACGGCAGTATTTACTACACCTACAACAACGGTCATTTGGCGAACGACCCCAAACTGGCGTGGATGAATTTCATTAATGCGTTGGAGAAAATCCCCAAAATTACCGAAAGCCACGGCAGAGAATTGGAGCAACTACGCGATAAAATACCCGTTTACGAGGCGGTTGCCGCCACTTCGTGGAAAAAGGAAGACGAACTCAAAGCGATGAAAAGCCAAGTGGCGGAATTGGACCGCAAAATTGCGTTGTCGCTCAAAAAAGAGGATAATAGTGAGGTAAAGAAGGATGCCGTTGTTGTGGAGAATGACGATAAAGTAATGGAGGAAAAAATGGTTGGCGCAAAGGTAAGGATGTGATTTTGTTTGAAATGATTACTTTTTTCCGGACAAAATTGATTGCAAATCCAATTCTCGAAGTATCACATATTCGATTTATGGATAGAAAACAGGCAGATAATAACCGCCCCGACCGGCGTAGTCCGGCACGACCCGTTTTTTATCTGCCCCTTTTATGGATGAATACTGCCAAATCTGATTATTGGGTTCTTCTGCGGCACATCGTCCGATTTTTTGAAGCCGTTCAATCACTGCGCTGTCACTTCGTTTCATTCAGGTTCAAAAAATCGGGCGACAAGCCTCGACGAAATCCCACTATGGATTGGTAAGAAAAAGGGAGAAAACATCAATTTCAGATGAAGTTTTGTAGTCTTACTTTAAAAAAGAACTTTCAGCTTGCTTTTTTATTATACATTGAGATAAGTAGTAAAAAAAAGCAACAGTTATTAATGCAAACAAACTTGAAAATAAAATTGAACGTACTTCTTCAATTTCACATTTTATTTTTACATTAATAAATAGGAAGTTCGTATGTATAAAAAGTAAGAAAATCCAAAACAATCGGAAAACATGTCCTATTAATATATTTATTTTTGAAGGAGAATAAGCTCCTCCTTTATTAGAAATCAAACAATTATCAATCTCTTTACTCCTCATAGCTCCCATCCGATAATCAGTATCTGTCCCATCTGAATTAGGTGGAAATTCTAATTCCTTCCAATATTTTTTTTCGTATTCACTTATAGCATTTTCATAAACTTCATACCATGCCTTAGAAGCTTTTCCCATTATTATCCAAATAATCGAGAAGATTAAGCCAATAACACTTAAGCCGATTGCAGCTAAATGTAATATTAAAGAGTTGGCATTTGAAATATCTAAAAATTTAGAAAATAAAACACCATAACCACTGGCAGTTAAAGTTAAAAAGACAGCTAAAAACACTGACCTTTGCCATAAATTATTAATCTCTAAATCCCTACACTCATATAGTCTGTCAAGCCTTTCTTTTATATTCTTATTTTCAGGCTTTTCTCTCTGAAGATGATTTGTCTTTTTTAAAAATTGAAATTTCATATTACAAAGGTTTATAAAACAAAAGGTTCTTGCCTGTAGTTGTTTGGTAACAAAATTAGTATAAAAACCTAGAAAATATTATTATTAGGTGTTTAATTATTTAAATTGAATAGAAGTTAAAAAGCGTTGATTAGGGAAGAAAAACAGGCAGACAAAAACCAACCCGTGTGGCGTAGTCCGGTACGACTCGTTTTTTGTCTGCCCCTTTTATGGGTGAATACTGCCAGATCTGATTATTGGGTTCGTTTGTGGCACATCGTCCGATTTGTTTGAAGCCGTTCAATCACTACGTTGGCACTTCGTTTCATTCAGGTTCAAAAAATCAGCCGACAAGCCTCGACGAAATCCCACTATGGATAGGTAAGAAAAAGCGAGAAAACATCAATTTGAGATTGAAGAATTCTCGCTTTTTGGTTAATTTCAAAGCTTATCAATTATCTCCTCTTTCACAACGTGATACGCTTCCTCCATATCAAATGTTTCATCCGGATGGAGTAGGTTATCCATATCTCCCAAGAATTCAGGATCTTTCATTTTGTCTTCCATATTTAGAACAAATTGCTTGTAAGTTGGTGATTTTGCTACTGAAAAATCCATATAGCGATTATAACACCGAAGCAAAAGCTCTGTATCAACGACTTTATCGGTTATTGCTTTGTATAAATCGAATAAATCTCGCCCTTTTTTTCGTTGATACAAGGCTCTGAGTTTAGTTCCAAGCAACTCTTCTAAATGATAGGTAGTTAATTCACAATTTTCCGCGAACCAAGTATTTTCAACAGAAAAAGGCACTTTAGTCAAACCAAGTTCGTTAAAGTGTTCAAAACAATTTATCTCAATTTTCAATCGAATGGGAACAACGGGCGGGATTTCGCTCTCCATACGAAATAACATTGTATTGTTATAACGTTTTTGTTTAACGACTTTTCCGGGCAAAAAATCTAATACTTCTCCCAAACGCATTAGAATGGGTTTAATTGGACCCGAATTTACCTGCACTAAATCAATGTCTTCTGAGTATCTTCTCTGAGGAACTAAGTATAGTTTATGAAGTGCTGTTCCGCCACGAAATGCTAATTGGGTAGATAAGAAATCGTCGCTAAAAATGGCTGCCAAAGCACGACAAATTATCAAATCTTGCTCCACTTGTTCATTGCTGTTCCACGGTGCTGTCGTCCGCCATTGGGCAATAGAAGCTCTGTTTATCATATATCGTCTGTTTCTATTTCGGTGTTAATATTAATTTTCCATCGGCTGTCGCGTAGCGTGTTCTCTTTTTTAGAGCGGGTGCTTAATGGTATATAATTCAATCTTTTGCCATAAGCTAGTAGTTTTTCATATAAAATATCAGCTTGCTCTTTTTGTTCTAAAACATTTTCCAGAATATATCCAAGCCGCTGAACGACAGACACAGAAGTAAAATCAAGTAGTTTACTATTCACTTTTGAAAAATCACATTCTTCACAAAGTTCATCCAACACGGTTGCCGCTCGTGAAAGTCCGCCAACGGCATTCTCATATTGCACGAAATCTATCGCCGTTAATTCAGCATTAGAGAAACGGATAGTTCCGGTTTCCGAGTTTTTTTTCAGCAAAAAATCTTCAGGAATATGTTTTCTAAATAACCAATTCAATAGTTTGTTTTTTACTTTGGATACGTTTGTTGACGGCAAAATAGTTGTTACAAAGAAACGCTGAGAACGCTGATGTGCTGCGCCAAAGAACTCTGCCGCACTAAGTAAACTGATATAATAGGGCTTGCCGAGATACTGCATCAATTGGTCAATATAATATGTGGGCGGAACAATTCCTTTTGCCGCGTAATGTGGTGGTATTATTACATAAAACCCTTTATACACAGAAGCAATTCTATTATTTGATGCAAAACGATAAAGAGAATTCTTTAAATTTTGTTCCGGAATATCAGGAAACTTATCCCTTATCCCTTCAACAGAAAAAGTATTTGTTCCGTTTATTTCTAAACTTTTAATCCATTCTGTTAAACTATCTGTTTTCATTCGATGCTGATTTTGATGCAAAGGTAATCATAAAATGATTACTTTTGCTATGTTTTTAGCAAAAATAATTGAATTATTCATTAAAGAACACCTCTATTGTATTTTGAATTGTATCCAAAAAAAGGTAGTTAAGTTGATTACTCCTCAAATAAGAATGTAAAGTATTAACAGTAAATCACAAAAAACTGTCAATTTATTAAACTCACTTACCCAACTCCCTCCTCAACGCCAAAATCTCCTCCGGATGAAAATAGCGTCGGTTGCCGATTTTAAATGAAGGAATTTTGCCTTCCTTTCCCCATTTCAGGGCGGTCTTGAAGTGTATTCTCAACGTTCTTGCCACGTCGTAGGCATCGTAATAGGTGTACTCTTTTTTTTGTGGTTTTTTCTCCGGTAAATTCATAATCAGGGTTTTATAAAGTAAAGGTTATTGGTATCTTGGGCAATTATATGGTTGTTTTTCATATAGCTGATGTAACTTTTTGCCGTGCGGTCTTTCACGTCCACGGTCTGCATTATTTGATTGGCGAGTTCGTTGTACGATAGCCGTTCCTGCAAGCGAAAAACCTCTTTGGCTATCAAACTGAGTTCGGTAAATTTTCGTTTATCTTTGTCTTCCTGCGATTTTTCGCCCCGATATATGTGCATCTCTTTCTCTTTATCCCAACCGAACAGCATCATCGGAACATCCAACGGACTGCCGTCCCTAACTTTCAGGGCTTTTACCACGGACAGAGCCGGGTTATCATCTTTTTCAATGGAAAGAATAGCCGCAGCTTTGCGTTGCAACTCCGAACCAATGTGTCCGCGAAGTTTGATTCCATTGGGTACAAAATGAAGGACACACAGGATGCAGGTGTTGTAAATTCCCGCCAAACGGTAAAGTTCATCCACAATGGCAATGCTTTCAGTTTCGTCGTTGGCGCTGCGGATAAGATCAGCAATGCCGTCTATTACCACCAAATGAATACCGCCGAAACGATGATGATACAAATCCATACTGTCTTTTATGAGTTGAAGGCGTTCCTTGCGCGACAACGCCGCCAAGAAAACGGGTCGGTAAAAATCGGGCATATAGTCAATACCGGCTCGACGGAGCGTTTTGCTGATGTTTTTGTGAAGCTGGTACTCGGATTGTTCGGTATCATAGTGAAGGACTACTTTGTTTTTTGTGTTGGGACACACGTCCAAACCCAATAAATCGGGTTTGTGCGCCGTGTTTTCATTGGGCAATGTTCCGGCAATGATTGCCGACACGTAGTTGCTTTTGCCGGTTCCTTCTCCGCCTGTTATGCAGAAAAGATTGTCGTATGTTCCAAGCGGAACGTTGTTTACCGACACAACCGTTTTTGACCTGTCGGGTGGGTTGTTGTAATCTATTTCGCAGGAGTTCAGCATCATAATGGTTTGGGTATATGTTTTTTCGATACTAAAGGAAATCAGTTGTTTGAAATCGTCGGCAGTATTGCCTAACCGAAAATAATCGGAAATGTCTTTTTCTTCTTTTTTTCCCGAAAGAGGGAGCTCAATCCGCATCACTTTGTAATGCGCGAACATTTCGCATTGGCGAGTGGCTTCTTTTCTTCCCGTATCATCCATGTCATACAGAAAAAACAAGTGGCGAAATCGTCGCACAAGCATTTCTATCATTTCGTTGCTGATGTTTGTGGTTTCGCTGTTGAAACAGATGGCGTAAAAACCGTGCGCCGAAAGACTTAATACGTCTTTTTCGCCACCGGTAATAAAAACTACATCGCCTCGTTGTGGAAGTTGTTCCAACCCGAAACAATAAACATTGGGCATTTGACCGCCGTAGAGAAAGCGCAGTTTGCTGTGGGGACGGTAGAGTTTGATGTAATTGTTTCCACAATATGCAAATATAGGCTCAGCATAGGTTGCCTCTATATTAAAAGGTACGCCTTCTTTGTTGACGCTTTTGTAGGAGGACAGCGATTGCACATTGAATTTTTTCAGTTCTTTATGCGTTATTCCATATTGTTTCCAAAAGAGTGTCTCGTTTTCCGTAAACAATTTTTCCACAACTTGAAATCTCTCGTTTTCAGCCGAATTATCGTGCGTTGCGTCCGACGGGTTTTTTGTGCGCTGTTGTACTTCGATAAATGTTTTTGGGGATGTAGGTTGTGTAGGTTTCGAGATGGGGGCTCTTGTCAGATTTAGGCATAAATCTTTATTGATAAGTTGTAAAAGTTCCGGAAAGTTTTGTCTTACGTCCAATCCGTTTACCATAGCGGCAAACCAAAAACAATCACCGGAGAATTGGCTATTGCCGAAATCGTGCATTTTGTAACAGTTTGCTCGGCTGTCGAGATAGATGTTGCACGATGCACGACGATCATCATAAAACGGATTTTTGAAATTCTTTTTGGGCTTAAACTCGAAAGGCATATAATAGTTGAAAATATGCAGTCCGCGATTGGTTTTATCCAAAATCTGTTCTTTGATGTTTCCGTCAAAATACATTGTCTTATTTTTTATTTTCTAAAAGGTTTTTAACTGCACCCTCTCTGAATGCTTCCAATTGATGCAGTGCTTCTATTTTTCTGAAACCGCGGAACGTGGCTCGTCCGCTTTTTATAGCTGCATAAACACCCTTAAATGGATAAGCTACGTGATTGGCGCTTATATAACGAAATGGGATTACATTGTTTGCCCGCCAGCGCCCTAATTCTGCACGCGAAATTCCTACGAAACGCATTATTTCGGCGGAAGATAGTTCCATATCATCGACTTGAGCGTAAGTTTTGTGGTACTGCTCAATCAAGGCTTCAACTTTTGAGGTTCTCTCATCTAATCGGGAGAGGATTTCGTGGATGGATTTTAATTGCAAATAATCGTTGTGCATAATCATTCAAGCAATGAAGATGTTAAATCATTAAGAGCTTTAACGATCTTTTGTTTAAGAACTTTCTCGCTCAAGTTATTTTTCTTAGCCAATTGAATTTTGTCAAACAAATTATCCAAAGCCGATAAAACCTGTTCATTGAATATTTGATCCTCTATAACTTTTTCTTCAGTTTTTTGTTGAGAAAAATGAATCAATTCCAGAAAACTATCAAAATTTTTAATGTAGGCAATTCCTTCTCGATCTTTATATTCCAATGAATTAGCATTGATATACTTAGATGGAACATAAAACAGAACAGGATAAACATCTAATCCTGTTGAAAGTTTTCGGAGGGTTTTTTTGCAGATATTTCTTTCTGAATTTAAACTTGCCCTCATATTAGAGTCTTCAATTCCCGCATTTAGTGATACTGTTTTCTTTAATTCTGTATCCAGCTTGGTGTACATTTCTTTTAATCCTGCACCAATCAAGATGACAGGATGCATACTGTTTGTTATATTGTTTTTCATAAATGCAAATATCGATATAACAGCGAATTTGCTAATAATAATATATAACTTTCGCCTATTATATATTATTTTATGTATTATAAATGTTGTGTTTAATTTGATGTACATAACATATCTCCGTTAATGCAAGATGCAAGCTCCCTTATATATACAGGGACTTGCATCTTGCATTAAAATTGTAGCCGTGAAAGTTTGTAATGAATTATTTTTCAGAATTCTTTGTCTTTGTTCAAAAAATATATATCTTTGAACCCGAAAACAGTAGAGATGATAATGCTCTACACGTGCTCTCAAAATTATCTGAATTGGCTACATTTTGGCTACATAGAAAAAGAGAGTTCTTATAAAAAATTACGACAGAGTGAGTTATAATGAAATATTCATTTACCTGTCTCTCCGCTGGATGAAAAAAGAGTTACAGGCTAGTACTCAGAAACTCGCATTGTTAAAATAAAACACCGTAAATATCAGTAATTTATGGTGTTTTTTTTTATGCCTTTTTGAAACCGGGTGAACACCTGTTGGTAAACGTGAGTATTCAGAGTAAATTCACTTTTTTGCTACATAAAAAAATGTTGCAAGAAAAATGTACTCATAACGCGAATTCGGTATAGAAATATATTTATTCTATTGATAAATAGGCTAATAAGGTCTACATCTCCTTGTAATTCTGTGCTACTAAGCTTTACTCTTCTAAAATAAGGTTTTGGAAATGAGAAAAAACATTATTTTTCTTAGCCAACCTAACTAGAAAAGGGGGAAATATAATAAAAAAATCTTATTACCTTATTATATATCAATTATTTACATCGATTGAGCAGCATTTTTATGGCGAGGTTATATGTTTGCAAATAACCCGAACTCACGTTCATAAAATAAATATGAGCCAAAGCGAGCCGAAAATATCCGGTAATGAGCCAAAAAATCCTATAAAATGAAGAAAGGTACCGGTGTTCTCACCGATGCCAACCACTTGTTTTTATGATCAAAAACCATCTCATATTAAGAAGCCTCTCATTTTCTTCACAAAAGCTCTATTGTTTGCGGACTATTCGGCAGGTAAAGTAGCTTTACCTCACCCAGTTGGTAGCGGTGCATTTCGGAGAGTAGGGCGATTTTCTTTTTCTCCACGTAATGTGTTTGCCCTTTTTTATCGGTATAGTTGATGCTAAATTTCATTTCGGGTTGCTCGTTGATAAATTTTCCCGTTTGATTAGCTTTGGTGATTTTTCCAACAGCCTCCACGCCGTGCAGTAACAGCTCGGTTGAGTCGTCGCCACTGAATCCCGCGCCTATTTTGCCTAACGTTTTGCCGACAATCCTCTCAGTAAAAATACCCCAATAGGGAATTATCACCCACGGGTGATACAACGTTAACCAACGCCAACCCGTTCCGTTGCTAAACACTATGTAGTTGACAATGAATACGACAATTGCATAAACAATGGTAAATACATAGAGCCATCGCTTCCTCGATTTTTCTCGAACCAGCTCCCCGTCGCTTATTAACCACGGAATCTCTCCGCCTTTTTTTGTATTGAGCCGCAATGGCAGTTTTTTTCCTACTTCGTAGCGATTTAAATGGGGCTTGCTGTCGATAAAATCCATAACCGAGGAAATGGGGGTGCCTGCCAGGTTAGGAAACGATACGGCGAACTCCGTTGCCAAATAGCCCCTTTTTGTTTCTTTCTTCGAAAGGATTTCCGTAATTTCCGCATCCACCAACTTGCCGTTTCTGCGTAGCTCTTGTGCCTCTTTAAATAAAGCGGTAGGTGCAGTAACGTATTGATTATATAGTGTTTTTACAAACCATATCCAACCGATTATTCCAACAGCCAGCGAAATTGTTGACGGCCAAGCTCCCCATCCCCACATCCCCACATAACTGAAAAACAGAGGAAAAATATACACGAAGAAGAAGATATACCACGACCAGAATTTATTGCTCATTATCCTACTTTTTTAAAAAATTATATCATTTCGAATTTAGTAATCTTACCATCTACATCCGCTTCTAACTTATAATCTGCTCGTGACCCACTCAGAATCACGCTCCAGTACTTTTTATGAGAATGATGATAGTAAGTAAGTGAAAATGGAAGTTCCGCTCCTTCAATTTCGGTCAACAGTTTCAGCGCTTCAAAGAAAACAGTGTGTGCCGTACTCAACTTAATTGAGCTGAGCGGGAATACTTTCTCGTCCATTCTTTCCATATCCCGCCGGCTTAGCTTTACGGGGTCTTCTTTTCGCCATTTTCCGGTTTTGGTTTCATAATAGTACCAGTCCACTTCGTTCTCATTGGCCGGATTAACAGCGGTTACTCTCACTCTGTCGCCTTCAAAGAACAAGGCGGATGAATACAGCTTGACTTCCTCCGTATTGAGAAAGTGGTATAAGCCCGCTTGAATTTCGTCCAATTTTTCAGGCAGAAAAAACAACGATACCTCGGTTCTTCTCCTTTTGTCAATATCTCTGCTTATTATTTCAAGCATTTTATCTTTCTTGTTTTCATTTAGTTCGGGAAGTTGTGCATCGAGAAGTCGGCTATATTCTTCAATAAGAGCCTTTTTGGCTTTTACTTCTTTTCTATCGGACAAATTGCCGGAGAAAATTTCAGCTAAATCGTTTTGCTTTTCTTCACTACTTTTGAATGTATCGTGGTATGCTTTTTTTACCTCATCGCAGGAGGTAAAAGCAATTAACCCAACAACAAGAAAAGCAAGTATAAATTTTAGTTTCATATTCTATTCTTTTACATCAACAATAATGGGGTAAAAAGACGCAGTAAGCGGTAAGTACTTGATGGTTGCGCGCTGATTCACGCCGTATCCTCTTTGCATTTGATAATCAAGCATCGATGCCTTTTGGTACGTGCTGTCGGGTAATTGAAACACAAAGTGATATTTATACACCCTTTCATAATTTATAATCATGCCCGGATCCGACACTTTATACATTACCGCTTCGGTGGTTACGCCATATTTTTCCGTAATAGGGCGATATATAGATCTGCCGAAAAGCAACCCTATGGGGATAGCAAATATTGCCGCCAGCCTAAAAGACATCCAATATCCTGCTTTCAAATCGAATAAATTCTTTCGCTTTTTTTTCTCCTTTAAGAGGGATATTTTCCTTTGTCCTGTTGCAATCTTCTCTTGTAATATGTTGTAGATAGGGAGAAAAACGATGCCTACGAGAATTAAGAGCACAGGGAGTCCCCAAATGCTCTTAAAGGCCGCGGCTATTATTGTGGCTATAAACTCCATAACTCCAGTGGGTTGGGTGTGAAGCCAGCCTTAATCCACAGAGTGTATTTCTCTTGCTTCCTCCTCATCTTCTTGTTTTTTTCCATACAAATAAAGCGCTGTTCCACCAATTACTAATAGAATTTTTATTATCCAAGCCATTCCATCTCCCCAGAAATAAATCCAAAATAATAATCGGGGCACATAGTTTACAAAGTCTAATACTATCGCTAAAACACCTAAGGAGAAAATAATTCCACCAATCTTTTTCATATTCAAATTGTTCATAATTTTTTGTTTTTAATTGTTTATAAAGTTTCGGAATAACAGCTGTCGTTTCTTTTGTTTGCAAGAATAACCTTTATCAGGGTATTTTGCTCAAAAAATAGCGTTACAAAGTGTATACAAGAGTGGGGAATTTTACCAATAAGGCTTGGTTTTCGTGGTTTAAGGTTGATTGTTAGTTAGTTGCGTGTTTGGGCTGAGTGAAAGAAAAATAAGCGTGGATTAAATATTTTGTAGAAATTCGTTCAAGTCAATCTCTTTATCTAAGTTCAATTTTTGCTTTATTCGATATTTCGTTACCCTAATGCTGCTTGGTGCAACATTAAAAATGTGGGCAATCTCTTTGGTGGATAGTTTTAGGTGTATATATGCACAGTATTTTAGGTCTAAAGGGGTTAGCTTTGATGCTGCCATTTCGTTTAGTTTATTAAAGAATTCGGGATTGATATCTTGAAATTCCTTTAGGTTTTTCTCTAAAGCTTCCTCAATTCGCATTTCGTCTCGCAATGCTCTGTCGTACATGCTGCTGTGTTGAAAGGCGTTTAGTTCTTTCAAGGTGTTTCTCATTTCCACCAGCAATTCATTTTTGCGTTCAATTTGCAATGCGCTGCTCATCACCTCTTTCTGCATCTGTTTTTTCTGTAACAGTAGCAGTTCTTGTTCGGTTTTCAAACGCGCTTGTTCTTCTCGTTCTAACTTCGACTTGTTCTTAAAAAACGAATACCCTAAACCTAAAATAACCAACAAGAGTATGGTAATGCCCGTCATAAGAATATTGAGCGTTTTTTGTGATTTTGCTTTCTGTTCCACTAACTTCACATTTTCTATTAAACGCTGGTTCTCATATTGTGCTTCTAATTTTGTGGCTTGATGGGTTTGTTCTTGATTGAAAAAGACCTGATCGTATTGTTGTTTTTCTTTTAAAAAGAACAGTGCCTGTTCAGGTTTTCCGTTTTTTTCATATAAGTTACTCAACCCGTTCGAGATATTGGAAAGAGTGTAAAATGAAGGCGATGGTGCGTTTTTCAAGTGATTATATGCCTCTAAAAGAAGTTGTTCGGCTTTCATCGAGTTATTTTGCCGGATAGCTATTTCTGCCAACAAACCACTTATATTGCCTTGAATTTCATAGCTTTTATCGAACTTCTCCGCTGCGTCTTTCGCTATGTGGGTATAAAACAATACACTATCTTGGGTTTGTTTTTCAGAAACATCGTTGTATTTATAGAAAAAACTGGCAATATTCAGGTTGGCAATGGCGTATGTGCGAATACCGACTTTGTTTGGATGATTCTCATACAATTTTTTTGAAGCCTTTAAGTAGAAAAGGATACTGTCCAAATAAATTTGGTTATTGGTTTTTCGATAGACGTATTCCATCGTTGTGGCTTTGCCTGAAAAGGCGTTTGCCAGCACCTCATAATCATTTGCATCCTTAGCTGTTTCAATAGCCCGGTTCACATAATTGACCGAAAGATTTTCATCGTCCCACGATGAGTAAACTCCATAAAGCATATAGTACAATCTGGCTTTTAACGCATGATCTTCGCTGGTGTCTAAGATTTGCAGCGCTTTCTGTACGTTTTCTACAACCAAGTCGCCAATGTCTAAAAAGTTGTAATAGGTTGCCCAAGCGGAGTAGCTATAGGCTTGGGAGAGTTTTTCAGATGAGCTTTTTGCTACGGCAGACGCCATTTCGGCGTACATTTTTGCTTCGGCAAAGTCTCCATTTATTAAGTGATGTTTTGAGAGTTCCGCGTATAATTTCGTCTTATCCAATATCGAAGAGTTGTCACTTAGCTCTTTTTCAGCCTTTTGCAAGTACGATAAGTTCGCTTCACTGTCCATCCTTAATCTTGCTTGGAACGCGCTATCCAGCAAGGTTTTAATATCGCTGTTTTGAGAAAGCACCTGAGGAGAGGCTGCGAGTAAAACAAAGAGTAAATAAACAAGTATAGTCTTCATGTGGATGTATATCAGTTTTCTACAACGGAGTTGATTGGGGTTCCTTCAACTTTTACTTTCTTGTTAGGAGTGTTGTATAGTATGAATTGTAACTCTTTGTTCATAAGCTATTGCTAATAATTGAAGTGCTGCTGAATTCCAAAGATAAGGATTTTAAAGATAATAATCAGACGAAATGATTTAACAAATTCAGTTGGTTTGTCTCTTCTCCACTTCTCTACTTCTTCATTTCTCCACTTCCTCACTTCCTCCCATTAAATGCAAATTATCCCAAAAGCAATTTAAAGATACTTATTTGTGACGTTTAGGAGGATTAGGCGGGCAAAAAATAAAAAATATTTACTATATTTGGCTTTTTAAATAACAGTTTATTAGTTTATACTGCTTTTTATAACATCGTTATTTCGGGTTATCACCTTCAAAATTAGAGACATTGTATGGGAAATATAGATGAAGCATTAAGTCTTCTTTTAATTGGAATGATTACGGTTTTTATCATTCTGGGGCTGGTGGTTGTGATTGGCAACCTTGTTATCCGTTTAACCAATCGATTTATCCCTATTGCGACGCAATCCGATGAACCCGAGGCTTCGGGCGGAAAGGTGCACCCCAAAAAACTGGCGGCAATTGCCGCGGTGGTCGATATTGTGACCAACGGTAGAGGAGCGGTAGCCCATATAGACAAGAAATAAAAAATCAGAAAACAATATAAGAAATATGGCAAGAGAAATAAAATTCAGTCTGTTATACAGAGATATGTGGCAGTCGTCGGGGAAATATGTCCCCACGGTGGAACAATTAACCGAAGTGGCGCCCGCCATCATCGATATGGGATGTTTTGCCCGTGTGGAAACCAATGGAGGCGGCTTTGAGCAAATAAACCTGCTGTTCGGTGAAAACCCAAATAAAGCCGTGCGCGAATGGACCAAACCGTTTCACGATGCCGGTATTCAAACCCATATGCTGGAACGTGGACTGAGCGGTATTCGAATGAGCCCCGTGCCCGCCGATGTGCGCCGGTTGATGTTTCAGGTAAAGAAAAAACAAGGAACCGATATTGCCCGCTCCTTCGATGGACTGAACGACCCGCGCAACCTGGAGAATTCTATTAAATTTGCCAAAGAAGCGGGAATGATTTCGCAAGCCGCCCTCAGCCTCACGGTTTCGCCCGTGCACACGGTGGAGTATTATACGCAATTGGCCGATAGGCTCATTGAAATGGGCGCCGACGAAATTTGCGTGAAAGATATGGCGGGTATTGGGCGCCCGGCAACCATAGGCAAAATCATTAAAAACATAAAAGAAAAACATCCAAATACGCCCATTACCTATCACGGACACGCGGGCCCCGGCTTTCAAATGGCATCTATTTTGGAAGCGGCTTATGCCGGTGTAGATTACGTGGATACGGCAATGGAGCCGCTGTCGTGGGGAAGCGGGCATGCCGATGTGCTGGCGGTGCAAGCGATGCTGAAAGACGCCGGTTTCAGCGTTCCCGAAATCAATATGAATGCCTATATGAAAGTGCGTTCTCTCACACAAAAATACATCGATGACTTCTTGGGATATTACATCAACCCGAAAAACCGAATGAACAACTCGTTGCTCATTGGCCCCGGATTGCCGGGCGGCATGATGGGCAGTTTGATGGCCGACTTGGAAAGCAATCTCTCGTCCATTAACAAATGGAAAGCGAAAAACAACGAACCGGAACTCACGCAAGACGATTTGTTGGTGAAACTCTTTGAAGAGGTGGCTTACGTATGGCCAAAGGTGGGCTATCCGCCTTTGGTAACGCCCTTTAGCCAATATGTGAAAAACTTGGCGCTGATGAACGTGCTTCAACTGGAGAAAGGAAAAGAGCGTTGGTCGATGATTGCCGACAACATTTGGGATATGATTCTCGGAAAATCCGGCAAACTACCCGGCGACCCGGCTCCCGAAATTGTGGAGATGGCCAAAAAGCAAGGAAGAGAATTTTACGCGGGCAATCCGCAAGATTTATATCCCGATCAGTTAGATCAGTTTAGGGAAGAAATGAAGCAAAACAACTGGGATTTCGGACAAGACGATGAAGAGTTGTTTGAATTGGCTATGCACCCCGAGCAATACAGGGCATACAAATCGGGTGCGGCCAAAAAATCGTTTGAAGAAGACCTCGCCAAGCGCAAAGCCGAAAAAGAAAACGGCACCCGCGCCGCTACAGCACCCGCGCCGGTGAACGGACAAAATAATTGTCAACCGAAACAATTAGTCATTAATATTGATAACGAAGAATATGTGGTAAACATTTCCTATCCCGATGAAAATGGCAACACGCCACAACATAACGGCGGAAAAACACCACAGCCCGCGGCCGAAAAACCGACAACGCCCGCACCCGCCTCAGACGGGCCGGTAAAAGAAGTGGTTTCGCCGCTCGAAGGGAAATTCTTCTTCACCAAAGACCCGTCGGAAAAAGCCGTAAAGGTGGGCGACAGCGTAAATGCCGGCGATGTAATTGGCTACATCGAATCGATGAAAACCTACAATGCCGTTGCCGCCGAAGAAAGCGGTACCATTACCGAAATTCTTTTCGCCAACGGCGACGCGGTGGAAGAAGATGACGTACTCGTAAAATTGAAGTAAAGAATGGGAGATATTTTCGCAAATTTATCCGAAATGACAGCGTTCAACGCCATCGGGTGGCAAACCATCCTGATGTGGGTTATTGCCTTTGTGCTGCTGTATTTGGGAATTAAAAAACAATATGAGCCGTTGCTCCTCGTTCCCATCGGTTTCGGCGTATTGCTCGCCAACCTTCCCGGTGCCGGATTGGGCATTGTGGATACATCTTTGGTGGAATATGCCGATGGGCGCTATATGAACTTGCTAGAAATCGCCAACGAGTACGGAATAATGAATTTCCTTTATTATTCGCTCATTAAAACCGGCGTGTTGCCGCCCATTATTTTTATGGGCGTGGGCGCGCTCACCGATTTTGGGCCGATGCTTCGCAACCTGAAACTTTCATTTTTCGGCGGAGCGGCGCAAATTGGGATTTTCTCCGTTTTGTTGGGTGCCATCTTTATGGGATTCAACCTGAATGAAGCGGCCTCGTTGGGCATCATTGGCGGTGCCGATGGGCCTACAGCCATTTACACCACCATTAAACTGGCGCCGCACTTGCTGGGGCCTATTGCCATTGCGGCGTATTCTTATATGGCGTTGGTGCCGGTGATTATTCCTTTGGTAGCTAAATTGTTAATGACCGAAGAGGAGTTCAAAATCCACATGAAAAAAATGGATAAACAATATCCTCCAAAACATTCCATCAAACACCTGAAAACGGTAAAGATTATCTTTCCCATTGTGTTGGGATTGGTGGTAGCCGTGTTTGTGCCTTCATCGGCGCCACTTTTGGGAATGTTGCTTTTCGGTAATTTGGTAAAAGAAATCGGAAGCTCCACCAGCCGGTTGGCCGAAGCGGCCTCGGGCCCCATCATGAACACTGCCACCATCTTTTTGGGATTAACGGTGGGCGCTACCATGTCGTCCGATGTGTTTTTGTCACCTCAAACATTGGGAATTATTGTGGGCGGATTTTTGGCATTCGCGCTGTCGGTTGCCGGAGGCATTTTGTTGGCGAAGCTATACAATATGTTCACCAACAAAAAAATCAATCCGCTTATTGGCGCCACCGGCTTAAGCGCTGTGCCTATGGCGTCGCGCGTAGCCAACGATTTGGCGTTGAAATACGATAAATCCAACCATATTTTGCAGTACTGCATGGCCAGCAATGTGTCGGGCGTTATTGGTTCGGCGGTTGCCGCGGGAGTGCTGATATCGTTTTTGGGGTAAAAAATTGTTTGTAAATAGTTAACAAGGAGGCTGTAAAGTGTAAAGTTTTAACAAAGTACTTTTGATTTGATACTTTTGTCCCGAAGGGACTAAACATCAATAACTCCGCACGAAGTGCGGGGTGGCAAGCACCACATTGCCCACAGCCCGAAGAGGGCTGAACTTCAACCCGCCAGCTGGCGGGTTGACTTAGGATTATCGTTAATCTCCGTGTGTTCCACACACGGTTATTGATAGTTAAGTTCTTTCAGAACTTCTCCCATAGAAAATTTTCATATTATAACTTGAAGATAGTCTACTGTTACTTTTGAGACAGCCCCCTTATTTAAAATGTTATGCTTAAGCTTGTTCCGGCAGATTTTCGAGAATCTTCTTCAAGTAATCCCAGAACTTTCCAACCGAAGAAATTTTCATTTTTTCATCGGGAGAGTGTACGTCCGTCATATCCGGCCCAATGGAAATCATATCCAAGTTGGGATATTTTTCGAGGAACAAACCGCATTCCAATCCGGCGTGAATGGCTTTCACTTTGGCCGTTTTGTTGTACAGGTCTTTGTACTCTTTCTTAGCAACTTTCAGCATCGCGGAGTCGGGATTGGGTTGCCAACCCGGATAGCCGTCGCTGTGCGTAACTTTGGCGCCCGCCAATTCAAACACCGAAGCCACCATATTGACCATATAATTTTTCTGCGACTCCACCGAACTGCGTTGACTGGTGTTCACTTCAATTAAATGGTTGTCTAGCATTTTTATGGAAGCCAAGTTGGTGGACGTTTCCACAAGGCCGCTGATATCTTGACTCATAGAAATTACGCCGTGTGGACAAGCATACAACGCCAAAATTAATTTTTCAGCCGTTTTTTTGTTTATCACATTCGATGGAATTTCAACCGATTCCAGTTCAATGTTGAGGTTGGCCTCTGTTTTTTTGTACTCGTTTTGAATATCGGCTAAAAACATATTCAGTTTCACGCGAATATCTTCCTTGTATTTTTCTTTCACGCCAATTACCGCGTAAGCTTCGCGCGCGATGGCGTTGTGAAGGTTGCCGCCACCAATTTCGGACAACAGCATACCGTATTTTTTGCGCGCAATGGAATGCAAAAAGCGGGTAAGTATTTTATTGGCGTTGCCAAAACCTTTGTCGATATCGCTACCGGAGTGCCCTCCACGAAGCCCTTTCACTTGCACCTTGCACCAAAAATATTTCTTGGGCGAATCTTTGGTTTTGTATTTGAAGTAAGCTTTGGTGCCTTTTCCGCCGGCGCAGCCGATGTAAATTTCACCTTCTTCTTCGGTATCAAGGTTGATGAGAATATCGCCGGTTAGAAACCCTTTTTCCAGCGAATTGGCGCCCGTGAGGCCGGTTTCTTCATCCACGGTGAAGAGTCCTTCTATTTTTCCGTGCGCGATGTCGTCCGATGCCAGCACCGCCAAAGTGGCAGCCACACCAATACCGTTGTCGGCGCCGAGGGTGGTGCCTTTTGCTTTAATCCAATCGCCATCAATAACGGTTTCAATGGGTTGCGTGTCAAAATCGTGCTCCACATCGCTGTTTTTCTCGCACACCATATCCACGTGCGATTGCAAAATAACCGTGGGAAGATTCTCCTTTCCGGGGGTGGCTTCTTTGGTGATTAACACATTGCCGGCCTTGTCTTTTTTCGCTTCGAGGTTGTGTTTTTTTGCAAAATCGAGCAGGTAAGCAATAATTTTTTCTTCTTTTTTAGAGGGGCGTGGAATTTGCGTGATGTCGTAAAAATAATTCCAAACAATTTTGGGTTCTAAGTCTTTAATTGTCATATGGTTTAATTGTTAATATTGAGGTGTATATCTTGATTTAAATTGACGATGAATGGGTGTGATAGCGGATTTTTCGCGTTTAAACTTACAGTGATATTGAATATTCAGGTACAATGCCGACATAATTCTCTGCAACTTTGTTTTATGAGGGCTAAAATTACAAGAAAAATCGGGTAAATCAAAAAAATTAATATCTTTAAAGCAAAAAAATATGTTTTAATCGGCTAATTAGCGTATCTTTGCGCACTAAAATAAAAAGAAAATGATAAAAATATTGGTTGCGGGAATTGTTCTTTTGCTTATTGCCATCTTACTGATGGGGATGCGGATTTTCTTTAGCAAAAAAGGAGAATTTCCTAATACACACATCGGTGCCAGCGCAGAAATGCAAAAAAGAGGCATCCATTGCGCCACTTCGCAAGACAGAGAAATGGCGGCAAAACAAAGCCCGGTAGAAAGAATTTTACAGTCGGAAAATCTATAAAAATTTCACACAATAATGAAGAATAACAATCTTTTTTATATTGTCAGCGGTGTGTTGGCTGCGGCAATAATCGCGCTATTTATTTTACACTTTTCATCGAAACCCACAAGCAAAACCGGAAGCAACCAGGTTAAAAGCACGTGGAACGACTCCACCGTAACATTGCCCATTGCTTACGTAAATGTGGACTCATTGCTACTTAACTACAATTTTGCCATTGACATGAACGAGGCGCTGATGAGAAAAGAAGAAAGCTCACGTGCCACATTAACTCAAAAAGAGAGACAGTTTAACGCGGCGGCGCAAGATTTTCAACGAAAACTGCAAAACAACGCTTTTCTGAGCCAAGAAAGGGCCGAGCAAGAGCAACAGCGAATTATGAAATTGCAACAAGATTACCAACAAACCGCCGAACGTTTGGCGCAAGAATTCGCGTTGGAACAACAGAAATTGAATATTGAGTTTTCGGACACGGTGAAAGTACGCATCAATGAGTTCAACAAAAACAAAAATTATCAATTGATTTTGAGCAACACCGGCTCCGATAATATTTTGTATGCCGACGATAAATACGATATCACAGCGGAGGTGATTGAATTTCTCAACAGCAAATACGGCCCGGCTACAACGGCGGGTTCAGGCAAATAAAAGGCGACAGCTTTTTTTAAACACACAAAGTAAGGTTCTTCACAAAAGAGCCTTCTTTGTTTTAAATAGGATGAAAGATTGGGAAAAATACCTAAGCAAACGGCCAACCGAGTACACGGCGTATACCTTGGCGAGGGATTTTTGTGCCGATATGATTGTGGTAATTCCCTGCTACAACGAACCCGATCTTTTTGACACTCTTCGCAGCCTTTCCGCTTGCACGCGCCCTGCGGCGAATGTGTTGGTCTTGATGGTTTTTAACTCCGGCGTAAATTCTTCTTGCGACGGCGTGGAACAAAACCGCCTTTCTCACGAAGAAATGAAAGCGTTTGCTCAAACAGAATCAGCTCCCGGTTTGCAGTTTACCTCTTTACTTTTTGAGAACTTGCCGCGCAAACACGCCGGGGTGGGGCTTGCCCGAAAAATAGGAATGGATTTGGCGATCAAGCATTTTCTCCAATCCGAAAATTCCGATGGAATAATTGTGTCGCTGGATGCCGATTGTTTGGTTTCGGAAAATTATTTAACCGACATTTACCAAGCTTTTCAACAAAATGCCAAACTTTGTGCCACCATTCATAATTTTCACCATCGGGTGGAAAATAACAATGCGGAAATTGAAAATGCCGTGCGACAATATGAGGCGTACATCCGAGATTTTAGCAACAGATTGAATTCCATTGGATTTCCGTATTATTATCATACCATCGGTTCCGCCTTTTCCGTTTCGGCCGACGCGTATGTGCGTGTGGGTGGAATGGGGCGACAGCAAGGCGGCGAGGATTTTTATTTTCTCCAAAAAGTGTTTGAACTGGGCACGGTGGAGGAATTGAATGAAGTATTTGTTTACCCGATGGCGCGCTTTTCCGATCGTGTTCCATTCGGAACCGGGCCCGCGTTGCAAAAAATAATTGCCGAACCCGATGGGGAAATGAAAGTGTATGCGCCCGAAAGTTTTGCGGCGCTGCAAAAGTTTTTTGATGATGTTCATTCTTTTTTTGAAATGGAAAAACGTGAATTTCAATCGGCATTCCGGCGATATCATCCGGCAGTGGCCGATTATCTTGCATCGGTATCTTTTGAAGAAGCGCTGGTGGATTGCAAAAACAATTGCGCGACGGCGGAATCGTTTAAAAAACGATTTTTCCATCATTTCAACGCGTTTAAAATCATCAAATACCTCAACTTTGCGCATCCCGCCTATTTTAAGTTGGTACCGTTAAAGCAAGCGTTGGAGAAAAGTGCGAAATAGCTTGTTTTTTTGGTGATAAAAAGTTAATTTTGTGCGCTTTTAGAACGCACATAATAAAATAGTTTGGTTATGTTTGACAGCATTGGTTTTCAGGCAATATTCGCCGCGTTTTTGGTTTTGTTTTCGGTTATCGACGTTACAGGTTCTGTTCCGTTTTTTTTGAAACTTAAAACCGACGGAAAAATTATTGAACCCTATAAAGTTTTTGTCTATTCCTTCTTCATTCTTCTGCTATTTCTCTTTGTGGGAGAATGGATTTTGAATCTGTTTCAGGTAGATTTTTCGTCATTCGCCATTGCCGGCGGCTTTGTGCTTCTCATTATTTCGGTGGAGATGATTTTCGGCATCGAAGTATTCAAGTACGACGGTTCCGAATCCGGAGGAAAAACCGCCACGCTGGTGCCGGTGGTCTTCCCGCTTATTACCGGCCCGGGAACGTTTACCACGTTGCTTTCCATGCGTTCGCAGTTCGATTTAATGAGCATTATCATCGCTCTCACGCTAAATATGATTATTGTGCTTATCGTGTTAAAAAATATGGATGCCGTAAAAAGACTTATGGGTGTTGGCGGAGTGTACATCTTGCGTAAGTTCTTCGGTGTTATTCTAATGGCAATCGGCGTTAGGCTTATCACATCAAATTTTAACGCCCTCATTACAACCATTCAAGGTTAGCCGTTTGCCGCTGCTTTTAAGCAATATTAAACAAAAAACAGCATCAACTTATCGCAAAAAATCTTATATTTGTGAGTTGAAACCCAATTGGTATTAGGTTATTAATTAGAGTATTATCATTCAATTATAAAAATCAAAAAAAGATGAGAATTGTAAGTGTTTTAGGACGTGAAGTGTTGGACTCGAGAGGAAATCCAACCGTTGAGGTAGATGTGATGACAGAATCGGGCGCTTTTGGACGCGCGGCTGTTCCATCGGGTGCATCAACCGGTGAAAATGAAGCGTTGGAGCTTCGCGATGGCGACAAAGGACGTTATTTAGGTAAAGGAGTAATAAAAGCGGTGGATAACATTAACGATACCATTGCACCGGCTTTGCTGGGTATGAACGTGTTGGAGCAAACGCATATCGACGCCAAATTGCTCGAATTAGACGGAACAAAAACAAAATCCAACCTTGGAGCGAACGCTTTGTTGGGCGTATCGCTGGCTGTGGCAAAAGCAGCGGCCAACTACCTTGGATTGCCGCTCTATCGCTACATTGGCGGAACCAACACCTACGTGTTACCCGTTCCAATGATGAACATCATCAACGGTGGCTCGCACTCCGATGCTCCCATTGCTTTCCAAGAGTTTATGATTCGTCCCGTTGGCGCAAAATCGTTTAAAGAAGGTTTGCGTTGCGGAGCCGAAGTTTTTCACGCGTTGAAAAAAGTGCTTCACGACAAAGGCTTAAGCACAGCCGTTGGCGACGAAGGTGGTTTTGCACCCAACTTGGCAGGCGGTACCGAAGAGGCGTTGGAGTCGATTTTAACCGCTATTAAAAACGCAGGTTACAAACCCGGAGAAGATGTGAAAATCGCGCTCGACTGCGCTGCATCGGAATTCTACAGCAACGGCGTTTACGATTACGCGAAATTTGAAGGCGAAAATGGAAAAAAACGCTCGCGCGAAGAGCAAGTGGATTATTTGGAAGAATTAATCACGAAATATCCCATCGATTCCATTGAAGACGGGATGCACGAAAGCGACTGGGAAGGTTGGAAAATGCTTACCGACAGAATCGGAAGCAAGTGTCAGCTCGTGGGCGACGACTTGTTCGTAACCAACGTTGAATTCCTCGAAAAAGGAATCGTTGAAGGCTGTGCCAACTCCATCCTCATTAAAGTGAACCAAATTGGTACGCTCACCGAAACCCTGAATGCTATTGAAATGGCGCATCGCAACGGATACACCAGCGTAACATCGCACCGCTCAGGCGAAACCGAAGACGCTACCATTGCCGATATTTCTGTAGCTACCAACGCGGGACAAATTAAAACCGGTTCGTTGAGCCGCTCCGACCGTATGGCGAAATACAACCAACTGCTTCGCATTGAAGAAGAATTGGGAGACCGCGCCGTTTATGGGTACAAAAAATTGAAATAAACGAGTTTTTCATCATCATTGTTTTAAAAGGTGTGTCGGCAAAGTGCCGGCACGCCTTTTTTGATTGTGTAGCGCTACAATAAATGAATCGGTAGAAAATACACATCACTTAACATATAGTGAGTGAACAAAAGACATTCAAAGTTTATTATAATACAGTATAATTCAAAACCTGATTCAGATGAAATTCAAATTGAACAATCTTTTATGGATATTTTTCGCTGCAGTTTTCATTACAAGTTGTAGTAAAGACGATGTGCCTGAGGTATATGAGGTGTTTGAAGATCCTAAAACCCTTATAGACCAATCGTTTGGAGGTGATGAGGCTCAAAAAATGGATATTTATCTTCCGGCCGGGCGCAGTCAAGGCACTACGAAAGTGATTTTGCTTATCCACGGCGGAGGCTGGATAGGAGGCGATAAAAAAAGTCTGGACAATTTTGTGGTCAAATTCCAATCGAAAGTGAAAGAAAATTATGCCATGGTGAATATGAATTATCGCTTGGCCATTATTCCGACACGCTATATGCTGCCCACGCAAACCGACGATATTCGTGCCGCTATGGACTATATTTCTAAAAATGCGTCAACATTAGGTGTAAAGCCGCAATTTGTTGTGTTGGGGGTGAGCGCCGGTGGCCACCTTGCCATGCTGTATTCTTACAAATATGATACTGCCAGACGTGTGAAAGGCGTGGTGAATATTGTGGGCCCATCCAATTTAGACGACAGTTATTACAAAAACAACCTTATTTTTAACTTTGCAATGAATTACATTACCGATCCTAAAAACCTACCTAAGAATATGACCCAAAGCGTTTTCGGTAGCCCCGTTACGTGGATTACAAAAAACGCACCGCCCACCATCTCTTTCTATGGTTCAAGTGATGATTTAATCCCCGCCACGCAACATTCGGCGTTAGAGCAAGGGTTAAATAAATATAAAATACCTCAAGCAAAACATGTTTACGATGGCGGCCACGGTATTGGCGATGACAATGTTGATGATTTGATTGCCAGAACGTTATCGTTTTTAGGGGAATATGTGAGGTGAGTTATTTTCGTCAGAAATGGAATTAACGGATTTAAGAAACAAAACTATTTTTGATTTTACCGATGACTCAGCCATTCTTCGTCAGTTGGTTAGTACATCGGATAAACAGGCCTACCTGAAGGGATTGACGCCTGTAGGACGTGCTTTTTCACTGCTCGATTATGCTGAGTATGTTAACGACAAAGAAATGGTTGCTGCAGTAGAAAAGGAGTTTCAAGAAGAGTTGTTCGGGTTCTTTAATGAATGATATCAGTTGGTTGCTCATTTTTTACTTAGCAATATAATTTAAAAAAACTCACAATCAAAAAAGATTGTGAGTTTTTTTAATGGAATTTTACCCAGCCTAGCCGAAATTGAAATAGCTACACCAGAGTGATGAAGACATGAAAAAGAATTGGTGAAATATTTAGAGTGACAATAATTGCCATATTTTACATAGAAAATCGATATAAAGTCGATTAACTATGCAATAAATAACTATATTTGCAAAGTGAAACATGATTGGCTTATGGAATCACTACTTAATTTTGGCAATATTCCAATAGATTACACCTCGCTGAGAAGTATTTATCCTTCTCATAAATCGTTGAATGATAAGGTTTTCAGTTTAGAAAAACAGGGTGTAATTATTCGACTAAAAAGAGGAATGTATGTTGTTTCTCCTCATATTTCAAAGAAAATCATATCTACGGAGTTGATTGCCAATCATCTTTATGGACCTTCGTATGTGTCGATGGAGAGTGCTCTTCGTTATTATGGATTAATCCCCGAAAGAGTATTCAATACGGCTTCGATGACATTGAAAAGAAGTCGGACATTCAAAAACCAATTCGGTCAGTTTGATTATATATCGTGCCCGGCCGATTACTATTCAATTGGTATTTCGCAAGTTATTCAAAATGATTATGCTTTTCTGATTGCATCGCGCGAAAAGGCGCTGTGCGACCAGATTATATACACTCCAAAACTACAACTTCGCTCCATGAAATCGGTGCAAATATACTTGGAAGAAGATATTCGGTTCGATATGGATGAATTTTACAAAATGGATGCATCGATATTTGAAGCATGCGTGGAAGTGAGTAAGAAAAAAATGGAGATTACCAATCTTATAAAATTATTGAGAAGATGAGTGTATTTGACCAAATGCTTGCACGTTACGATGTGTTAGAAGGAGGAAATAAAAACGCAACGTATGAAGTTATGCAAGAGATTATTCTTGCAGGGCTTTATCGTGGTGGATTTTTCAATAAAGCGGCGTTTTACGGTGGAACTTGTTTGCGTATTTTTCACGGAATGAAACGTTTTTCGGAAGATATGGATTTTTCTCTTGTTCAAACGGATACGGATTTTCATCTCGAAGAATATTTCCCCACCATTATCAACGAATTTAATGCTGTGGGCAAAGATGTTGTTATTTCAAAGAAAGAAAAAAGAACGTTTGGAAGGGTTGAATCTGCATTTTTAAAGGACAACACAGCGGTTTACGATTTGAAATTTCAAACCGAAAAATCCATTAAAATAAAGATAGAAGTGGACATTGATCCACCTATGAAATTTGATACGGAGCAAAAATTACTATTGCTTCCTTATTCGTTTATGACACGTTGTTTTGTTCTGTCGGATTTATATGCCGGAAAGATGCACGCACTTGTCTTTCGTAAATGGAAACAGAGAGTTAAAGGACGTGATTGGTATGATTTTGAGTGGTATGTGAGAAATGGAGTAAAGCTGAATTTTAACCATCTGCAAGAACGTATAAAGCAGTTCAATGACCTTGAAATGGAAAGACAGCAATTCATAGACAAATTGAAAGAACGACTTGCAAGTACAGATATTGAGATGGTAAAGCGTGATGTATTGCCTTTTATCAAAAATACTGAAGAACTAGAAATTTGGTCTAACGATTATTTCTTGCAGTTGGCAGATATGATAAAGTTTGAGTAAAAAAGAAGTGTAAGCATAATTTGACGGTTATTTGATAGTTTTATCCTATGACACAACAAAAACACGACATTCTAAAAGAGCATCTGAAAAAATGGATGCTCGCCAATACCGACACTTACGATGCTTTCGAAAAGTTGATGAACGAACAAAGCGATGAAGGCTATCAGCAAATTATGTTTGCCATCACAACTGTTTTTCCGAAGTCCAAAAACTCATTGAGAAGAAAATACAAAGCAAAGACAGCGATGACATTTCAAGTATCGAAGACTTTTTATCCGAAGAACAAATTGGAAATAAATTTCTTGAACAACTCAATCTTAGGGAAGAAGAAGTCAATCTTCCGGCAATGCTTTCCTGGCTTTATTTCGGTAGAAGTTTTGAGAATATGGTTGAGCGCGGTGAAGAACTATTGAATAACACTCATAGTAACCGATTCTACAAATCTCTCATATCCAGAACCATTAAAATGGTAATCAAACAATCTAAGAAGTTAGGGTTACGCACCGAACAAGATTGGATTGATTATCGTAATATGCAAACTGACATCAAAGTTGATGCCGATCTGGATTGCGCATTATCTGAAGAAAATACAATACCAAAAAACACCCAATGACAATTTAGCTGTTGGAGGAAGATTAGCTTTCAATAAGCAGGATGATGGTACTGTTCAGGTATCCATTAAAAATATTAATGATGGTGAACTTACAGGACTTGGGACTGGATTTCAAAGAATGAAACAACTATCCATAATTATGGCGATTATTTCCTCTAAGATTGGAAATAATCGATTTAATTATCCATTTATCTCAGATGCACCATTCTCTGAATTTGGTGATAATTTTATAAATAACTTCTTCAAGATTGCCCCCAATGTTTTTACACAAAGTATCATTCTTATTAAAGAGTTATATAATCCTAACTCCGCTAATTATTTAAACGAATTAGGTGAGAAAATTTTACAAAAAATAAAGAATGGTGACATCCAAGGTACTTTCTACGTGAATTATATCAAAGAAAAAGCCAATCCAACAAATTTAGTTACAAAAAATAAATGCTATAAAGAATAATATTATGGACGGATCAGAATTAAGGGATTTAATTGGTCAAAAAAGACCAAGATACAAAGAAAAATATCGCACTTTAATAGAAAGTATTTCTAAGAAAGGTGATGCTAGTGGAATGGGAGGGTTTTCTTCTTTTGGTGCATTTTATCAAACCTATATGTACGCTTTTATTATTGGATATAAACTAAGAAGACAAAACTTTATTCAAGCAAACGAAAAAACAAGTGATTTCTTTGTTTTCTCACAATGGAATCCTAAAGC
Source organism: Bacteroidota bacterium (assembly GCA_023388315.1). GTDB lineage: Bacteria > Bacteroidota > Bacteroidia > Bacteroidales > Dysgonomonadaceae > JAEWGM01. The sequence goes on from JAEWGM010000028.1 coordinate 102,604, forward strand.
TATCAGAGACTTTGTTGTTATGCTACTTCTCAATGAATCTGATAATTTCGGTTTCAAGTGGATAGAACTGGAAGACGCAAGCGATGAGGCTATAGATGCATTTGTTGTTGAATTTATTCGTCAAATGGAGGGGTATGCTAACGCAGGCTTCGAGTATTTACAAAAAAAGTGGGAGACTGAAAATATAAAATTCCGTAATCCATTTGTATTTGTAAAAATTTTGGAGGAACAGGACAATGACAATTAGAGATTGTGCCGTTCTTGTTTTAAGAGAACAGAATAAACCAATGTATGTTGAAGATATTTTGGATAAAATTCTTTCAAAGAAACTGTATGATTTTGGAGCAAGAAACCCTTTAAATGTTTTAAGAATTGAGCTTACAAGGAGTTGTGAGAATATGAATTACAGCAAAGAATATACTACAAAGTATTTTCATAGAGATGATGATGGTAGGTTTAGTTTAAATATTGAATTTTAGTTTCTAACAACTGTCTATCAGTAAGTCCAATTGATAGAATCAGTTTGGGAACAAATTATCACTTCGTGAGAAAAATGTGGGGAAAATTTGGCGTTAAAAAATCCCAACTGATTGACAATCAGCCGGGATTTGTTTTCTGAGTACCCAGAGCCGGGATCGAACCGGCATGGAAGTGAATCCACTGGTGTTTGAGACCAGCGCGTCTACCAATTCCGCCATCTGGGCAAGTGCTGTAGAAAAGTGAGTGCAAAAGTACACATATTTTTGAGATTACAAAAAAGTTATGGCTGTTTTTTCGCTTATTAGCATTACTTTTGTCATAAAATAGGTAAACCGAAAAACAAACATTGCATGTTTGACGTTATTAGGACAGTACGAAAAAGCTATTTTTGAAGAGCCATTGAAATTGAATACGTGTATCAGCATCGTTTATAAACTAAATAACATAAAATCTTATAATGAATACCAATGACAATTATTGTGTAATTATGGGTGGTGGCGTAGGAAGCCGCTTTTGGCCCTTTAGTAAAGAGGAGAAGCCCAAACAATTTCTTGATTTTTTTGGCACCGGAAGGTCGCTTTTGCAAAGCACCTTCGACAGGTTTAAAAAAATTCTTCCCACAGAAAATATCTTCGTTGTCACAAACGACGCATATGCCGGAACCACAAAAAAACAACTCCCGGAACTCACCGATAAACAAATTCTTTTAGAGCCAATGAGGCGCAACACCGCGCCGGCAATTGCTTATGCTGTTTACAGGATTAAATCAATTAATCCGAAAGCCAACATTGTGGTGGCACCATCGGATCATTTAATTCTGAATGAGGAGCAATTTATCGCGGATATTGAGAAAGGATTGAACTTTGTGGATAAGAACCCCGTGTTGTTAACACTTGGCATCAAGCCCAGCCGCCCCGAAACGGGCTACGGCTACATCCAGATAAGTGAAGAAACGATAGACGGGATTAATAAAGTGAAAACTTTTACCGAAAAACCCGATTTGGAACTTGCCCGAAAATTTGTGGAAAGTGGCGAGTTTTTTTGGAATTCGGGGCTGTTTATATGGAATGTGGAAAGTATTATGCAGGCTTTCAAAAAATATTTGCCCGATATCGCGAACAAATTTAATGAAGGTGCCGATTTATTTAACACACCCGGGGAAAAGAAATTCATCGATGAAAGTTTCCCATTTTGCCCCAATATTTCCATCGATTACGGTGTGCTGGAGAAAGCCGATAACGTGTATGTAAATATCTCCGATTTTGGCTGGAGCGATCTGGGAACCTGGGGCTCGTTGCATGAAATATCAAAACGCGACGAGAATAACAACGCTTCCCTTCACTGCAAAACGCTTTACATTGAAAGCAATGATAACATTGTCACAATGAGCGAAGATAAACTGGTGGTTGTGCAGGGATTGGAAGATTATATTGTGGCGGAGTCAGATAACGTGCTCTTAATCTGCAAGAAAAGCGAAGAGCAACGCATCAAGCACTTTGTTACCGATGTGAAATTCCGCTTTGGCGATGAATATGTGTAATTTTTGTGTGTATGGTATATGACGAAACCGGGCTGCAAGACAATTGTTTTGTAGCCCGATTTGGTTGTATTTGTCATAAAATTAACTGATAAACAACAGTTCCCTATATTTCGGTAGCGGCCACATTTGGTTATCCACAATCAATTCCAGTTTGTCCACGTGGTAGCGGATAACATCGAAATAAACCTCCACTTTATCGTGATAGGCGACGGCTTTTTCGCGCGCGTCTTCAAGAACGTTGGCCGCTTTTCGCGCATCCACCATTCTATCTACATTGGTTTTGATGGCCGAAATATGTTCGGCGATTTCTTCAATAAGCACGGCGTCTTCTTTCGATAAGCGTTCGGCTTTTTCTTTATCGAAAACCACTTTCATTTTATAGAGGTTGTCGAGCAGCATTGATTGGTATTGTGTGGCCACGGGAATGATGTGGTTCATACACAAATCGCCCAGCACGCGTGCTTCAATTTGAATTTTCTTGGTGTATGTTTCCCATTTCACCTCGTTACGGGCGTGCAGCTCTTTTTCGTTGAGAACGTGAATGCTTTCGAACATTTCTACCGTTTGTGGCGCCGTGTAGGCATCGTAAATCAAAGGTACGTTTGTTTCGCAATCCAAGCCGCGTTGCAGTGCTTCGGCACGCCACTCGTCGCTGTAACCGTTGCCATCAAACCGAATGGGTTTGCATTCTTTGATGTAAAGGCGAAGTGTATCGTAAATGGCTTGCTCTTTCTTCATCCCTTTTTTCATCTTTTTATCGATTTCTTTTTTAAAATCGATTAATTGCGCCGCCACCACCGAATTCAGCACAAACATAGCGGCTGAGCAGTTGGCCGATGACCCCACGCCGCGAAACTCGAATCGGTTGCCGGTAAAGGCAAAGGGGGATGTGCGGTTGCGGTCGGTGTTGTCGAGAAGCACTTCGGGAATGTGGGCTACGCCCAGTTTCATTTTCTTAAGCTCGTCAACGGTAATGTCATCGTCTTCGGAACTAAATTCAATTTTGTCTAAAACGGCGGACATTTGTGTGCCGAGGAATACCGAAATAATGGCGGGAGGCGCTTCGTTTGCACCCAACCTGTGCGCGTTGTTGGCCGACATGATGGACGCTTTGAGCAACGCGTTGTGCTTGTACACCGCCATAAGTGTGTTCACCAAAAATACTACGAAAAGCAGGTTTTCCGATGCCGTTTTTCCGGGCGTTAGCAGGCCCACGCCGGTGTCGGTTCCCAGCGACCAATTGTTGTGCTTGCCCGATCCGTTTACGCCGGCAAATGGTTTTTCGTGCATCAGCACTTTAAAGTTGTGTTTGGCGGCTATTTTGTGCATCAGCGTCATCACCAATAGGTTTTGGTCAACCGCGAGGTTGGTTTCGCCAAAAATGGGCGCCAGCTCAAACTGGTTGGGTGCCACTTCGTTGTGGCGTGTTTTTAGCGGGATGCCGTATTTGTATGCTTCGTATTCCACTTCGCGCATAAACGCTGCCACGCGTGGGGGGACAGCGCCAAAATAGTGGTCTTCCAATTGTTGGTTTTTGGCGCTTTCGTGGCCCATCAACGTGCGTTCCGTGAGGTTTAAATCGGGACGGGCGCCGTAAAGTGCTTGATCAACCAAAAAATATTCTTGCTCCCAACCGAGGTACGAAATCACTTTTTTTACACCCGGGTCAAACAGTTTGCACACTTCAACGGCGGCTTTATCAATGGCTGAGATGGATTTCAACAACGGTGTTTTGTAATCCAATGCTTCGCCCGTGTACGAGATAAAAACGGTGGGAATACACAACGTGTCGTCTATGATGAAAGCAGGCGATGAGGGGTCCCACGCCGTGTAGCCGCGGGCTTCAAACGTATTGCGAATGCCGCCGCTGGGAAAGCTGGAAGCATCGGGTTCTTGTTGCGCCAGCAGTTTGCCTGAAAAACGTTCAATAATTCCACCGGCCGGGCCGTTGATGTAGTCGATAAACGAGTCGTGTTTTTCTGCTGTCCCTTCAGTAAGTGGCTGGAACCAATGCGTGTAATGCGTAGCGCCCATTTCAATGGCCCACATTTTCATTCCGGCAGCCACGTGGTCAGCAATTTCGCGCTGCAGCGTTGCCCCTTGGTCAATGGCTTCCAGCACCACACGCATGGTATCTTTGGAAAGATATTTAGCCATTTGTGTTCGGTTGAACACATTTTTTCCGAAATATTCCGATGGGAGTTGTTCGGGCGCGGGAACTTCAACCGGTACCCTTTTTGACGCGTCTTCTACCGCTTTGAATCGTAATGCAGACATAGTTTTATACTTTCGTAGAATTAAGACTGCAAAATTAGTGATTTTGATTCATTTATTGCGCTTTTATAAAACAAAAGAAGATTTTCGCGATTATTTTGTGGAAAGATGTTGTGGTTGATGTATAAGGAATATCTCTAAAACGAAGGCTTTTATTGGGGATTGTAAAGCATAAACGAAATTCAGGTTGTTATTTAATCAAACGTACGAAAGGATTTGCATAGCAGCAACCGGGAGAACACAAAGCCTGAAAGGCTGGCTTATTTCAGCCCAACGTAAAACGTTGGGTGAAAAACATAGCCAAAAAACAAGCCTTGAAAAGGCGGAATAATATTTCCATACGGCAATAAAGAAATTACGCCACGAATGGCACAAATAACCACGAATAAAATCGACTTTGCTAATTTTATATTTATGGCTATTGGATTGATCTTTGTGTCACAAGCAATTTATTGAGTACAAGGCTGACACGTATAATCAGGAAAATCATGGCTAAAGCCATTTGAGTCTCATTGTGAACAACCTCCGCTTTAAAAAGCGGAGTTATTGGCCTGTTTTGTGGATCTGTGCGGCAGTAGCGGGGAGCCAATAGCCTGAAAGGCTCGCCTATTCTAGCCCAACGTGAAACGTTGGGTAAAAAACATACCCAAAAAACAAGCCTTGAAAAGGTGAAATAATATTTCCACATGACACTAGAAAAGCGCTGGGAATGGCACAAGTAACCATAAATAAAATCGACTTAACTGATTTTATATTTATGGCTATTGGATTGATTTTTGTGTCACAAGAAATTTATTGAGTACACTGCTGACACTAATATGACGGATTTTACAGATATCGATGTAGTCTCGCCACTTCGGGCGGAGGTGCAGGCGTGGCTTTAGGAGGTTGTGTCATAAGTACACAGATAACACAGATAAGACTGATTTTCACAGAGAACAAAAGTAGGTGTCTTTATTATTTCCCTGATAAACAAAGATGTAACATCTGTTCAAATCTTTTAAATCTGTGTCATCCGTGTGCTATATTCTTTTGAGGCTGCCTCATTGTGGAGATTTCAAAACCTTGATTTAAAAATCGTAGGATTCACATTCAACGAAACAAACATCCAATGCTGTGTCCGTTCTTTGCTACCGCCTTTGGCCACGAAAAACGCCTCGGTGCCGAACATCATAGAGTAGCCACCTTGCAGCGTAATATACGGACGGATGGGGTAGGTGACGGTTAAATCAATTTCGGAGCCTAGTCCTTTTTTCTCTTCGCCCTCAACGTCAATGGGTTGTTGAGCGGAGAAATGATGATATGTTACATCCAGCGTAAATTTATTAAGAGGCTTGAAAATGAGGGACACATACGGATTTACCAATCCATAGTTGGGATACGCCGAGGCGTAGAAATAATCCATCGCGCCATAAAACTTGTGGTGAGTACCGTATAGCGGGTTGAAAGCGGTGAATTTCTCGTTGCTGTTACTATCGCCCGAAAGATAATCGATGCCCAACGCCGCGGTGAATAAAGGAGCCACGTTGTATTGCGCTTTCAGCGCCATCATATACGCGCTAAGGTCCAGTCCTGATGCCGTTTTCCCCATTTGATAATAGAGTGAGCCGCTTAAGTTCAGCGCGTTGGCTTTGTAAGTAAGGTGCGTGCCGGCCGTTTGCATATGGTTGATGCTCGGCTCTTCCGGATGTCCGGCTTGGAAACCGAGGTTCATAAAGAGCAACGAGGCGCTAAAGTTTTCGCGGTTATTGTATAAATAATGAGCCGTTTGCATAAATTTGTAAGGTTGTCCGCCCATTTCGTAGAAGGTGCCTTGCCGAGGGCCTTTGGGCATTTGGTTGTAAGCCAGTATGAAATGAACACGATGTTCCTGATTATCGAACCCCATTTTCAACGCGTCGTGCCAGCGGCCTGCCTGATGCCAGTCGAGCGTTCCCAAAATGCGGTCGTCGTCATAGGCCAACGCCTGACGGCCCAGTTGCAGGAACAGATTGTTTTTTGTGAGTTTTACCCACGCTTCGTTGAGCGTGAAGTTGGGCATATTATCGATTTGCGGTTTTTGTCCCCACACCGAAATGTCTTGCCCCGAGGCGCCCATCGACAGAAATCCGTTATCGTAACCCAAACTCAACCGTGCCCGGTTTGAAATAAAAGAAATGGGCTTGTCGTTTTCTCCCAGCGGCAATTGCGCGCCGTGGTTGTACTCAAAACGCGGCCTCACTTGCGCTTTTACGGTAAACTCTCCATCTTCTTGCGCCATTGCCACCTGATTCGGAATCAGAAGCAAAGCAGTGAAAATAAGCAGATAAATCTTTTTCATAACGATATAATGTTTCTATGTTTTATTTCTTGTCTCCCTCTCTCCCAAGTCTCCCAGTCTCCCAGTCTCCCAGTCATTCTCTCCCAGTCTCCCAGTCTCCATCCTCAGCTTCCCATCGAATACGTATGCACGCTTTGTTTTGCCGATGGCAAATAATTCACACCATACCAACAAACTTGCAGTAGCACGAAAGCGAGAATCAACAGATACATGGATGTTCGGTTAGACGCGCTTCTTTTTAATCGATAATGAATATAAAGCAAGTACCCCACCCACGTGGCAGCCGCCCACGTTTCTTTCGGGTCCCAGCTCCAATAATGCCCCCACGCCGCTTTAGCCCAAATGGCGCCCATCAACATCCCAAGTGTGATGAAAGCAGTGCCCACGTACACCAAATTATCGGTCATTTCCATAAAGTGGTAGGTGTCGCCAATTTTCTTTTCACGAACGAGGTAAAAGAGGGCCACCAGCGTTGCAGCGCCCAAAATGGCGTAGGAAAACATATAAATAATCACGTGCGGTGCGAACCAAGGGCTTTGTAGCGCGGGCATCAACACTTTGTTGTGGATATCGGGTTTGGCGATATTTACGATGATGAAAACGGCCGAAAGCACGGTGCTAAACGATAAAATCCATTTGTAATTCCATCGTTGATAGGTGATTAATCCTGCAACGGGCAAGAAGAAAGAATACCATAAGCGGGTTTCGCCCATCGTGCGAAGTGGCGGACGCTCCAATGAAATCCATAAGCCGGCGATGAATACGGAAAAAACCAGCAGTCCGGCCACGGTAAGTAACGTGGGAAGCGTTTTTCTGCGACTCTTATAAGCGATCAGCGCGCCTGCCGCCCACAAAACAACGGACGCGATAGCGAAATATATGAATGAATGCCAAGTCATTTTTGATTGTAGTTTTACGATGTTTCGTTTTTTTTATTTTCTCGCACTCAACGCTCAACGCCCAGTGCTCCTTGCTCAACGCCCAATGCCCAACGCTCAACGCTCAACGCCCAATGCTCAATGCTCAACGCTCCTTGCCCAATACCCGTTTCGGCCCGACAATAAACAAAAACAACGCGCCGGCAAGCAGCATGAAAATACCCGCATACACCACCTTGATCCACGGGTCGCGGACGAGTTCAAAAACGCTGGTGTCGGAATATTTTCCTTTTCTTTCGTCGTAGCTATATTGATAAATAATCCAATCTTCCACTGAAAGCGGCTTGTTTACTTCAATTTCCGCTTTCTTTGAGCGTCCCGATTCTGTATATACCGTAACGTGGGATGTGTATTTTTTCACCTCTTGCACAGGCATGGCTACCGCGGTTCCATCATCCAAATACACCAAATTGTGCGGAAACATATAGCTGCCATTGGTTACCCAGCCTTCAACCGTGTTCTCCTGCCCGGGAGATGTGACACGCACTTTAATGGCTGTAGCGGCGCCTTCCATCAGAATGGGCATAACGCTCACGGCGTTGGAGTCGCGCACAATGCCCGCGTTGGGCAAGTAATCGATTATCTCGATAGTGTTGCCCGCAAGAGTGGTCGTTTTACCCACTCCCTCAAACATATAGCTTTGCGGACGGCCCTCGGGAAGCATTTTTCCTGTGTTGGCATCAATTATCACGAGTTTAGGTGGATACTCTTCAATCATAAATGAGTCTAATTCAATGGCGAGAGACAGTTCTTTTGTATTCCCTGTCTTATCGTTGGCGCGCCATTCCACGTTTCCTTCGCTCACCACCATGGTTAAGCGCTCCATATCGGCACTGCCTAACATACCTGCCAACAAGGCGATGAATAGCCCGGCGTGGTTCAAGTAAAAACCGATGTCGCGTAAGGAGAACTTTTGCTGTGTGCGGCGCAGGGTGGCTAATCCCAAAATAATCAACACATAAAAAGAAACCAGCACAAAAGCCCACGACGACGTCATTTGATGCCAGCCCAATTTGCCTAAAATGGTTGCCGGAATCTGGCTTTCGGGTGTTTGTCCGCCCATTTGAGGCGTTAAGCCCAAAATGACAATGAGCGCGAGCCAAATTGCCAACGCGGGAATGGTGGCGCGCACCCCCGACAGCCATAGAATAAACGATTTCCGCTTGAAAACAAGGTACACAAAAAGAAGCCCTACAGTAAAGAGGGCTCCTAATATAATGTTCACGGGATTGGCGAAGAACTCGGTTTTAATGTTTCCCAAGGTGAACTGTAACATCAAGCCGGCAATGGCAATGCCCGATGCTACAATAAAACCTTCGGTGTAGCCCCACGGTTTCTCCCAAATTTTTTTATCATTACTCATTCAGTGATTTTCAATTGTTATTCAGTTGATGTTCGATGGCTATTCGGTTGTTATCTTCTGCTTACCAACCGATTGTTGTTTTTTGCCGTTTCCAGCCATTTTGGAACAACCGTTTCTTGAAATTGCTTTTTATCGCTTCTTTCTTTGTCCATATCCAAACCGATGTATTGTTGCGCTTTGGCTTTGGTTGAAATATCAGGCATCGGTACCTTTCCGGTGTATCCGTTTTGAGCCAGCACTTGCGCGATAGCGAAGCGTGCTTTGTGCGCCCTGTCCAAACTGTGCGATAAAATGCGCTGAAACTCAACAGGTGAGTGGAACGAGCCGCCGTGCGAGGCAACGGCATAATCCCAACACCATTGCGATTGGCGAATAAGTTGCAACGCCTCTTGCATTTGAGCTTCGGTGGCGCCTTTTTCCCACGCGAATTGCGCTTCGATGTGTGCTGCTGCCAGTTCTTTTTCTACCAAGTTGCGAATTTCAATCGCGCTACGCTGACGTTGATACACTGCTTCGCGAAGGTCTTCTTCCGTTTCGCGGTGACAAACCTGACAGGTGCTGTTGATGTTCGCGAGCGGGCTTTGTACGTGGTGGTTGCTGTATTTAATGCCGCCTTCCGAAACGTATGGCATATGGCAGTCGGCACACGTTACGCCGCGTTGCGCGTGAATGCCGGTCATATATATTTCATAATCGGGGTGTTGCGCTTTAATAATGGGCGCACGGCTCAGAGTGTGGGTGTAGTCCGCAAACTGAATGCTGTCGTAATATTGCTCCGCTCCTTCCATCGATAAGCCGTTGTGCCAAGGGAAAATCAGGTATTTGCCTTCGGGCGTAAAGTAATACTCCACGTGACACTGTGCGCAAGCCAATGCGCGCATATCTTGGTGCGTAGCGTCTTTAATATCCAATCCCATGCTTTGGTAACCCTCTATGAGCGCGGGGCGGGAAATTTTCAGATCCATTGTTTCGGCTTCATGGCAATCGGCACAGCCAATGGGGTTTACTACCTCGTGTCCCCAGTGCGCCCACGTTTGATTGTAGAATTCGGCAATGCCCACCGAGTCCATTAATCGGGGAACATCGGGGCTTTTGCAGGTCCAGCACGTGGCCGGTTGCGGCCCGGCATCGGGCGTCATGGGCGCGCCCACCCGCAAGGTGTGGTGCACATCTTCCACGGCGTGCATATGGCCTCGTGGCGTTCCGTAGTCTTTTGAGAAAGCATATCCTGCCCACAAAACAACCATTTCGGGACGTTCTGCCAGCACATCCACCACGGAGCTTCCGTTGAACTCGCTTTGGAATGTTGTGTCGGCCGTTTTTATCCACGATTCATATTGACGAGGATAGTTTTCCGCGAATATTTCGTTGCGGGATTCTATGCCGGTAATTTCAATTTTCTTGTTGTTCATTACGCTGGCAATTTCAGCGCGCCGTTGTGTGATGGATGCGGCAAGCATCCCAAGGAGAAACACAACTCCCATGGTAACAAAAAATAAAAGCCAGCCAACCCACGGCTTCATTTTGTCGTTATGTCTGTATCTGTTCATAGTGGCTATAAATTTGTTAGTTATTTATATTCTTGTTTTATTTTACCATTTTATCGAGCCATTCCGGCACATTTGATTTGGGCAACGGCACACGGGCGTGCGGCGTTGACGATAGTGAGCGGGTGCGCGTGTGGGGTACATCGCGATGACAATCCCAGCAAGCGTTTCCTTTCATTTCCTTTATATCTTTAAATCCCATTCTTCCGGTTTTTACAAACTCGGTGTTCAGTTGCGTGTGACAACGAATGCAGTTGTCCATAATTACTTTTGAACTCGCGTCTATTGTTTGCAACGCCTGTGCCTCACCACGAAGGGTGAAAACGGCAGAGTGCCGCAATCCGTCTTTTGCTTTGAAAAAATATTTATTGAGTACGTTGTTGTGTGGCACGTGGCAATCGTTGCAATTGGTGTTGCGGCCGTGCGAACTGTGCATCCAGGTGGCGTAATAAGGCGCCATAATGTGGCAGTTTACACACGTTGCCGGGTCATCTGAAAGATAACTGTATGCGCGCGAGGCAAAAAAAGTGTAAATAAAAAGGCCTACAAAAGCACCGGTTATGATGATGGCGGGATATCTCCATCCTCCCCGGGGCCTTACTTCGGACCATATGTGTTGTAATTTTCCCATGATGCTTAAAAATATATTTCGTAACAAAGAAAATCTATTGCAAATAAACGGATTAATTCACAAAAAAACCGTAATAATTATGACGGAAACCAAAATAATAGTACATTCGTAGTTAACAAATGAACTTTTTTGCTAAAGCTCTGATTTTATGAATTACGGCCCCCCTTCATATGTGAAGTCCATTTTTCAATGCCCTTTGTGCGACTCCATTCCCAAAAGTAAGCGCGACGCGTTCTTAACGGATATACGGTACACCGTGAAAAGATACGACAAAAACGACGTGATTGTACACCAAGACGCCGTGTATGATTTTTTGTATATCCTTATAAAAGGGGAGATTAGCACGGAAATGGCCGATGAGAAGGGCGATTTCATGAAAATTGAAAACATTAAAGCGCCGAACCCGCTGGCTACCGGTTTTTTGTTTGCCACAAACAACCTTTCGCCCGTAACGGCCATTGCTAAAACGGAATGTACGGTGGTGGTTATCCCAAAAGAAAATGTGTATTATTTAATGACCGAGTACGAAGAATTCATGAAAGCCTTCCTGGCATATATTTCCAATAAACTGGCTTTTCTGTCGGAAAAGCTTCGCTTAGTGTCCTTGCGTTCCATTCGTGCCAAGGTGGCGTATTATTTGCTGAAAGAATCCAAAGGGAAAAGTAGTTTTGAACTGAAAATGTCCAAAGAACAGTTGGCTCGATTGTTTAGTGTGTCTCGCCCAGCGCTGGTGAATGTGATGATGCAAATGGACACCGAAGGCGTCATTACGGTGGAAAGGCGAAAAATTACCATTCACAACAGGGCGCGTCTGCAAAAAATGTTTTAACGTCTCCGCCTTCTTCTCTTTATATTGAGTTTCAGCTTCGGCATTTTTACTTTTCTTTTTCTTGTGCTGTTGGTAGAAATAGTGCGTTTCAAACGCAAAAGAAAGCGCTTGCTGGGATTGCTTTTGAGATAAGATTCAATGTGACGGGCACGCTTTTCTTCCAAGATTTGGTCAATTTCAATCAGGATACCCGATTCTTCCACATCGCCAAACTCATCGTTTATGGCGGTCCCGAAAAAGCGCATGTAAGGCGATAGGCTCATATAGGCGTTAATGAGCGGTGGAATATTGTAGCCCAGAGCGCGCACTTCTTTGTTTAATATTTTGTAATCTTCCTTGAAGTTCTTTCCTGTAAAAAGCCTTTTCATTTTTGTTGTGTCTATCTCCGTTTCCAACGGATGAACGGGCGTAACAAGCTTGTCTTTATCGGGAAAATGCTTGCTCAAGAAATACAAAATCATGTTGCGGGCATCTTTGTTGTACGTGCCATACATGGTCACTTTTCCAAAGAAATATTTAATTTCGGGGTCAATCACCGTGAGCGCGCCCAGCCCGTCCCACAGGTTGTCGAGCGCGAAAATTCCTTTCCTGCCAAGCAGGGTTGATTGGTATTCCAGCGAAACAAACGAGCGCCCCAATTCCACCGTGTAGGGCAGAAAATCGTTGACAAATTCTTCGGAAAAGTTCAGCAGGTGCGCGGTTGCCAGCATCGGTTTGCCGTTCTCGTCAAATTCCACGTCCGATCCGCTGATGAAGCGATAGCCGCCCAAAATTTCTTCGTTTTCAGGGTCCCACACAATCAATTGACGGTAGGGCACCGGCATAATATCGTATTTGTCAATATCCGCTTCCAAGCCCGTTCCGCCGCCATAATAGCGGAAAGCAATTTCACGCAAGCGCCCCACCTCTTTCATCAGGTTGGGCGAGTCGTGACTGGTGAATACATAAATTTCGTTATTGGCTTTATTGGTGGCTCTTACGCGCTTTTGAACGGTGAGTTCGCTTTTTATGAGGTTTTTGTCAACAGGATCAATAATCTTTTCCATTGTCTTCACTTTAAGGAATACACTATTTCTTTGATATGTTGTGCCCATTGCGTGGGCGTTTTTGATTTATCCAACGATTCAAACGGAATGGGATTGCCAAAGGTTACCGTAAACGTTTGATTGATGTTTTTGTACATCTCATCGGGCAAATAAATGAGCTCGATATTGAATTTCATTCCCGTGGCTTTTCTAATATTAGCGAAATTGTAAAAGAAATTGGAGTTTCGCCCTTCAAAATGCACGGGAATAATATCTCGTTTATATTCAACGGCTTTCATTACGAAATTTTTCATCCATTCCAAATCTTTTATCTCGCCTTTCTGCTTTCTGGAGCACAGTCCGGCGGGGAATGTAATGATTTGGTTGTCCGACGCGTATGCCTCGTTGATGGCTTTGGCCGAATCTTTTGCCTGAGCACCGTATTTGTTGATGGGGACAAAAATGGGTTTCAGCGGCTCAATAAAATACAATACGTCGTTCACCAAATATTTTATTTTTCCATCGTATTTTTCGCCCAAGAGCGCCGACAAACAAATGCCGTCTAACCCGCCCAACGGATGGTTAGCGGCAAAAACAAACCTTCCTTCCGCCGGAATATTTTCTTCGCCTCTTGTTTTAATGGTTAGGTTAAATTCTTTATCAACCAGCGCGCGCATAAACTCCACGCCTTCAAGGCCGTGGTTGCGTTCTAATATGCCGTTGATGTCATCCTGATGCACCGTTTTTTTTAAGTAACGGATGAGGAATTTCGGTATCTTATTGTAGTGTTTCTTTGCTTTTGATTTTAGAACACCGTCAATATCAATTCTAAATGCATTTTTTGCACTCATTCTATTTCTTCTACTTTCGCGCAAATATACAAAACAATGCGCATTAAATGAAAGAGTGGATGCATTTTCTTCATTTCGAGAAAATAGAGGCAATTCGCCCCACTTTTTTAACATATGTCAACTTGCAGTAAATTAACGTGTTGTGGCTTTCTGTTTGCCTGTTGATAACTTTTTTAAAAATAATTGTGTAGAAATGTGGGGGAAAGTGGATAATTTTGTACTTTTACAGCGTTGAACGTTGTGTTCTTTTTGAAAAAGATAGAAATATGTTGCAGTTTTTGGGAAATATGGAAGCCAAAGCCGATGCAAAAGGACGCATTTTTGTGCCGGCACTCTTTCGTAAACGTCTTCAATTTGAGGAGGAGGAGTTTCTTGTGCTTCGCAAAGATATTTTTCAAGATTGCCTTGTGTTGTATCCGGGAAGCGTGTGGGAGAAAGAAATTGAGCTTTTGCGCTCCCGATTGAACAAGTGGAACAAAGAACAGCAACAGGTTTTTCGTCAGTTTGTGCTCGACGCGGAAAGAATTGAAATGGACGCCAGCGGAAGAATTCTTATCCCGAAACGTTATTTGCAAATGGTTTCCATTGAAACCGATGTGCGTTTTCTTGGCGTGGATGAAACCATTGAGGTTTGGGCAAAAGAGAAATTGGAGGAGCCGTTGGTTCAGCCCGATGAGTTTGCCGCCAAGCTGCAGGAATTGATGGAATAAGTAAATGGAAAATTAAAAGTCGAAAAAATGAAAACCGCCTATCATACACCCGCGCTGCTCAGCGAAAGTGTTAACGGATTAAATATCCGGACCAACGGTGTGTATGTGGATGTTACTTTTGGCGGCGGCGGCCATTCGCGTGAAATTTTGCGCTTGCTGGGCAATGAGGGCCGATTGTTGGCTTTCGACCAAGATGAAAAGGCGGCTGAAAACGCCATTGCCGATTCTCGTTTTACGTTTGTGCGAAGCAATTTTAGGTTTTTAAAGAATTTTCTGCGGTATCACGATATTGAAAAAGTGGATGGCGTGTTGGCCGACTTGGGCGTTTCCTCGCATCATTTCGACGATGCCGAGCGTGGCTTTTCGTTCCGGTTTTCGGGCGATTTGGATATGCGAATGAACCGCGACGCGAAAAAAACGGCGGCCCAAATTCTGAATGAATATTCGGAAGAAAAACTTTCCGACCTGTTTTTTCACTACGGCGAGCTGAAAAACGCGCGCAAAATTGCATCAGAGGTTGTTGCCTTTCGGCAATCAGAACCGATACAAAACACCGCCCAATTGCTGCAAGTTTTGGAGCCGTTCACCCGAAAAGACCGAGAAAAGAAAACGTTGGCACAAGCTTTTCAAGCGCTTCGCATAGAGGTGAACAACGAAATGTCGGCACTAACGGATATGCTCACGCAAGCATTGGAAGTGCTTACGCCCGGCGGCCGTTTGAGCGTAATATCGTATCACTCGCTCGAAGACCGGTTGGTGAAAAACTTTTTCCGTACAGGAAATTTTGAGGGCGAACTTGTGAAAGATTTTTTCGGAAACGTGGAAACGCCGTTCGAATTGGTGAATCGCAAAGTGATTGTCGCTTCAGAAGAAGAACAGCAAAGAAATCCTCGCTCACGCAGCGCCAAGTTGCGCGTGGCGGAGAAGAAATAAACGGAAATGAAAATAAGATTCGATAACATAAGAAAATCGTTTGTACATGTTTTTGGAGGAAGTGTTCTCACTGAGAATTTCTTCCTCAAAAACATGAAATTCATTGTTGTTGTTGTCGTTATCATTTTCATTTTTATCAGCCATCGCTACACGGTATTGCAAAAAATGTCGGACGTGGAGCGCTTGCAACGCGAATTGAAAGACGCGAAATACGAATCGCTCACGTTCTCATCGAGCCTCACCGAGGCAAGCCGACAAGGGCAAATAGAGAAACGGGTGCAGGAAGCCGGATTGGAATTGCAGGTGACAAACGAGCCTGTGTATCGAATTCAAAAATAAAGCGTATCTATTTTTAAGGAGATGAAAAAACAAACGCGGGAAAGCAACAAAAAAAAGATTCTTGGCAGATACGGGCTCATTGTTACCGTGCTATTGCTTTTTGCTGTAATGATTATTTTTTCTGCCGGAAAAGTAGTCTTTACATCCGAAGGCAAAAAATGGCGCGAAGTAGGCGAAAAAGAGACCGTGATAAAAAATCGTGTTATTTTACCCAAACGCGGAAACATTTATACCCACGATGGCAAATTGCTTGCCACGAGCGAGCCGCTATACAGTATTTACATGGATTTTTGGGCCGATGGCATGCAGAAAGACACCCTAGTGCAATACGTGGACGACCTCACCGTGCTGTTAGCGAAAAAATTCCCACAACGCACTGCTTCGCAGTATAAAAAAACCATCATGGACGGGTGGAAACTACGCGAAAAAGAGGAGCGCCAAATCAGGGAAAACCAAGCACAGGGAATCGACAAAAAAGTAACCATTCGCTCACGATATGTGAAAATTCTTCCACGCGATATTTCGTATGTCGAGTTAAAAGAAATTCGCACGTACCCCTTTTGGAACCAGCGTTCTAACCGAAGTGGGCTGATTGCCGAAGAAAAAAACGCCCGCAAAAAACCATTCGGCAATCTGGCTACGCGCACCGTGGGCAGCGTGTATAAGGATTTGGAAAAAGGCGGTGCTAGCGGCCTCGAGTTGAAGTACGATTCGCTTTTGCGCGGTGTGCCCGGTGTGAAATTTCGCCAAAAAATACAAGGCAAATGGATGGATGTGGTGGAAGAACCCGCTCAGGAAGGGTACGATATCATCACCACCATCGATGCCGATATTCAAGATATTACCGAGCGCGCGTTGCGTGCGAAACTGGAAGAAACGTCCGCCGAGTCGGGAACGGCCATTATTATGGAAACCAAAACGGGCGAGATAAAAGGCATTGCCAACCTCGACCGCATGAGCAACGGCAAATACGCGGAGGGCAACCCCAACGCATTTTCATATATGAACGAGCCCGGCTCCACCTTTAAAACCGTAACGGTGATGGTGGCGCTGGAAGACGGCGTTATTACGCCCACCGATTCGTTTCACGTGGGCAACGGCCTGTTTCAATACAACAAAAGATGGGTGCGCGACCACTACTGGCGTCGCGGCCAAGACCGTGGCTATCTCACCGTTGCCGAAGGCATTGAAATTTCTTCCAACGTGGTGATGGCAAAAATTGTGCTGAAAGGGTATGAGCGCAACCCCGAAAATTTTGTGAAAGGCATCGATCGCATCGGGTTGCGAAAAAGCCTTAAATGGGACGTTCCGCTCAGAGGAATTGAGGGCACTTCATCCATTAGAATGCCCGACGATAAAGTAAATTATTGGTCGAAAACCACTTTGCCGTGGATGTCATACGGGTACGAATCGAAAGTACCGCCCATTTATATGTTGATGTTTTACAATGGAATAGCCAATGGCGGGAAAATGATAAAACCGTTTATCGCTAAGCGGTTCCTGAAAAACGGACAAGTGGTAAAAGAATTTGAAGCCGAAGTGGTTAACCCCAAAATTTGTTCCGACACCACGTTGTCGCAGATACAGCAAATGCTGGTGGGTGTGATTGAAAACGGAACGGCTAAACAAGTGAAATCTGATTATTTCACCATTGCCGGGAAAACCGGAACGGCGCAAATTGCCGCGGGTGGAGCCTACAACAGTGGGCACTTCGTATCGTTTTGCGGTTATTTTCCCGCGGAAGACCCCATGTATACCATTTTTGTGGGTGTTAGGCGCCCGCAAGGTGTTCCTTCCGGAGGTGGGCAGGCGGGAATGGTTTTTAAAAATATTGCCGAACAAACCTATGTGCGCAAAGTGCATCTCACGGCGCAAGATTGTCAAATAGATTCCACATTGCAGGTGAATCCGCCGGTGAAAAACGGAAACTGGGGCAATAACCATGCCGTGCTTGCATCGTTGAATTTCCCTATGAAGATGATGGAGCAGGCGGCCGATTGGGTGAAAGTGGAATATGATAGTTTGCAATATCAGCCCAAAGCGCTGGCTCTCAGTAAAGAGTCCATTCCCGATGTGCTGGGAATGGGCGCGCGCGACGCGGTTTACTTGCTCGAAAAATCGGGTCTTCGCGTCAATCTCATAGGAGCGGGTAGGGTGGTTTCTCAATCGTTCAGGCCGGGAGACAAGCTGGTAAAAGGTACAACCATAAGCATCACATTGCAATAAAAACAAAGAAGATTATGAAATTAACGCAACTCATTGAAAAATGCAAGGTCGTAGCCATTAAAGGCGACAAAAACAGGGAGGTTGCATCCATCACATCCGATTCGCGCACGGTGCAATCGGGTTCTTTGTTTATCGCGGTAGAAGGAATTTGCACCGATGGACACGCCTACATTGGCAAAGCCATAGAGCAAGATGCCGCCGTGGTGGTGTACGACAAGCCGATGATTGAAGAATATTTCTCTCGTGTAACTTACGTGCAAGTGGAGGATAGCGCTGTGGCGCTGGCGATGATTGCTTCGGAGTGGTTTGGCAACCCATCGGATCAGCTGAGTTTGGTGGGCATCACCGGAACAAACGGAAAGACCACCATTGCCACCTTACTTCACCAAATGTTTCGCGAGGTGGGCGTAAAGGCGGGATTGCTTTCAACCGTAGCAAATTTCGTAAACGATACTTCTTATCCCACCACGCACACCACACTCGACCCTATTTCGCTCAACTCATTGCTTCGCGAAATGGTGGACGCCGGCTGTGAATACGCGTTTATGGAAGTAAGCTCGCACGCCATCCATCAAAAACGGGTGCACGGATTGAAGTTCGCCGGCGGCGTTTTCACCAACCTCACGCAAGACCATTTGGACTACCACAAAAACATGTTGGAGTACCGGAATGTGAAAAAAGCGTTTTTCGATCAATTGCCCGCTTCGGCGTTCGCGCTCACCAACATAGATGACAAAAACGGCCCCATTATGCTGCAAAACACACGTGCTGCCAAGCACACGTATTCGCTGCGAAGCATGGCCGATTTTAAAGCGCGCATTTTCGAGAAACACCTCGATGGCACCGATATTGAAATCAACGGCAAAGAATTGGTTGTTCAATTTGTGGGCGTATTCAATGTGTATAATTTATTGGCGGTTTACGGCGCTGCCGTTTTACTCGGCTTGGAGAGCGATGAAGTGCTTCGTGTGCTTACGTTGTTAAAACCCGTGGCGGGGCGGTTTCAAACCATTCGTTCCACCAAAAAAATCACCGCCATTGTGGATTATGCCCACACGCCCGACGCGCTCACCAACGTGCTCAACGCCATTCGCGAAGTGCTCAACAACAAAGGAAGCATTATTACCGTGGTGGGTTGTGGCGGCAATCGCGACAAAACAAAACGCCCCATTATGGCGCGTGAAGCGGCGCAAGCGAGCAACAAAGTGATTCTCACATCAGATAACCCCCGTTTTGAAGAGCCGCAAGCCATTTTAGACGATATGATTGCCGGTTTATCGGAAGAAGAAAAAGCCGCGGCAATTACCATTGTGGATCGTCGCGAAGCCATAAAAACCGCTTGCGCCTTGGCGCAACCCGGCGATGTGGTGTTGGTAGCCGGAAAGGGGCACGAAGATTATCAGGAAATTAAAGGAGTAAAACATCATTTTGACGACAAGGAGGAAATAGAAAAAATATTTGCCATTTAAGTGGCAACCCAAGTTTATAACTAGAAACTATATATGCTGTATTATCTTTTTGAATATTTAGATACATTGGATTTTCCCGGAGCCGGAATGTTTCAATATGTGATGTTCCGCTCGGCAATGGCGGCTGTTTTCGCGCTGCTGATCGGTATTTTTGTGGGAAAAAAGATTATTCGCAGGCTTCAGAAAAAGCAAATTGGCGAAACCATCCGCAACCTCGATTTGGAAGGCCAATACAGTAAGCGTGGAACGCCAACCATGGGCGGCATCATCATCATTTTGTCCATCATGGTATCGATTCTGCTTTTCGGAAAACTCGAAAACATCTATGTCATTCTCATGATGGTAAGCACTGTTTGGCTGGGCGCCTTAGGCTTTGCCGATGATTACATCAAGGTTTTCAAAAAAGATAAAGAAGGGCTGAAAGGGAAGTTCAAAATTGTGGCGCAAGTGGGTTTGGGGTTGATAATCGGGCTCACCATGTACCTCAGCCCCGAAATTGTGATACGCGAAAATACCGAGGTACGTGTCAACAATGTAATTGAGGAAGTAACTTATAAGCAAGAAGATGTAAAATCTACCAGTACCACCATTCCTTTTGTAAAAAACAACAATTTCGATTACAAAAACTTGGTTTCGTGGATGGGCGACGCGGCCGATAAAGCGGTATGGGTAATTATCGTTATTGTGGTGATTCTCATTGTAACAGCCGTTTCAAATAGCGCCAACCTCACCGATGGTTTAGATGGACTGGCGTCCGGTACCTCGGCCATTATCGGTGTGGCGCTGGGAATTCTGGCGTATGTTTCGGGGCGTGTCGATTTCGCGTCTTATCTCAACATTATGCACATTCCCGGTGGCGATGAGTTGATGGTTTTTGCCGCGGCGTTTGTGGGTGCCACGGTGGGTTTTCTTTGGTATAATTCATATCCCGCGCAAGTGTTTATGGGCGATACCGGCAGCCTCACGTTGGGCGGTATTATTGGCGTTTTTGCCGTGTTGATTCATAAAGAGTTGTTGCTGCCCATTCTTTGCGGTGTGTTTTTTGTGGAAGCGTTATCGGTGATGGCGCAGGTGGCGTATTTTAAATTCACGAAAAAGAAATACGGCGCCGGCAAACGAATTTTTAAGATGACGCCTTTGCATCATCATTATCAAAAACCGGGTGACGGCAGTATTGACGCGCTCATTCAAAAGCCGTTCATCCCGCTCACGGAACCGAAAATTGTAAATCGGTTTTGGCTCGTAGGAATGATTTTAGCGGTATTGGCGTTGGCAACACTGAAAATGCGTTAAGATTTTAATAACAAAAAATAATAAGGTAATGAGGTTTTTGTTTGTGTTTTCCTCTCTACTAAGGTTAAAATGAAAATATGGATGACCATATATTTTTAAAACCACATAGATACATAGGAATTATAGCTTATGGAAAGAAGAACAACAAGAATAAGTTTGTACATAGAAAACTTTGTTTTACACATAGCAGCCACGTCTGCTATTACTATTGTGGTACTGTTCTTTACCTAAAAAACTATGTATCTATGTGGTTCAAAATCGAATCGGAAACCTTATTAGCTCATTCGTAAATAAAGTGAAAAATAGATAATTGTGCATTCTGCATTATGAATTACACATTATGAATTATGAATTAATCATACTCGGTGGCGGCGAAAGCGGAGTGGGTTCCGCAATTTTGGCACAAAAGAAAGGATTCAATGTATTTCTTTCCGATGGCGGAATGCTCAAAGACGAACACAAACAAACACTTATCGATTATCATATACCCTTTGAAGAAGGCGGGCATAGCGAAGAAAAAATTCTTCAAGCAACGGAAGTGGTGAAAAGCCCGGGAATCCCCGACACGGCGCCCATTATGCAGAAAATCATTGCCAAAGGCATTCACGTGATTTCCGAAATTGAATTTGCCGGCCGATACACTCGATCTAAAATGATTTGCGTTACCGGAAGTAACGGCAAAACCACCACCACGAGCCTTATTTATCACATTTTAAAATCGGCCGGCCTCAATGTGGGGTTGGGCGGCAACATCGGCAAAAGTTTTGCCCGCCAAGTGGCGGAAGAAAATTTCGATTATTACGTGCTGGAATTGAGCAGTTTTCAATTGGAGGGCGTCTACGATTTCAAAGCCGATATCGCGGTGTTGCTCAACATCACCCCCGACCATCTGGACCGATACAATTATTCGTTGGAAAATTACGCGGATGCCAAAATGCGCATCATCCGCAACCAAAAAGTAAACGACGCGCTCATTTATTGGGTTGACGACCCGGTAATTACAAAGCAAATTGCCAAACTCAATCCTCAAGTCACGCTCTATTCTTTCGGAGAAACAAAAAAAGAGAGCGTGTGCGGATACACCCACAACGGAAAGCTATTTATTGAAACAAAAGAACAGACATTTGATATGGAATTGGAATTACTCGCTCTTCAAGGAACGCACAATGTATATAACTCGTTGGCTTCGGGAATCGTGGCAAAGTTGCTCGATATTTCTGATGATAAATTGCGGGCCTCGCTCACCGATTTTAAGGGAGTGCCGCACCGCTTGGAAAAAGTGGCGATGGTGCGCGGCGTGCAATACATCAACGACAGCAAAGCAACCAACGTAAACTCGTGCTGGTATGCGCTGCAAAGTATGCGCACCAAAACCGTGCTTATTTTGGGCGGAACCGATAAAGGGAACGATTATTCCGAAATAGAAAACTTAGTGAGACAGAAAGCGCGCGCGCTCATTTTTCTCGGCAAAGACAACAGCGCGTTGCACGCTTTTTTCGATGGAAAAGTAGATTCCATCACCGATGCGGAATCGATGGAGGAAGCCGTGAACGCGGCATATCAATTAGCCGAAAAAGGCGACACGGTATTGCTCTCGCCCTGCTGTGCCAGCTTCGATTTGTTCAAGAACTACGAAGACCGCGGCGATCAGTTTAAGGAGTGTGTGAGAAGGCTTTAAACGCCGCTTTCGGCGGCGGAATTGGGATTGTATCTTTCAAATCAAAAACCAACAAAAACAATGATATCAAAAGCATTTAAAAACATAAAAACAAACCTCAGTTCGTTAGAGGGGAAGGTAAACGGCGAAGATTTGCATCTGGAGGCGGGAACGGCAAAAATTGCGTCCATCTTCAAAGGCGATAAAGTCATATGGTCCGTATTTATTGCTTTATGCATTATTTCATTGATCGAAATATTCAGCGCTACCAGCACCATTGTTTATCGTCAGCAAAACCAATGGGGCCCCATTTTGCGGCATGCTATGTTTTTAATAGGCGGAGTAGGGGTTATCTTGCTCATTCACAATATCCCGTATCGCTATTTTTCGTCACTTATTTTTATTCTCATCGGTTCCATCGTGTTGCTCATTCTCACGCCGTTTATCGGCACAACCATCAATGGCGCCGAGCGGTGGATTTCCATCATGGGTTTCACCATTCAACCCTCTGAAATTGCCAAAATATCGTTGATGGGAACGGTCGCTTTTTTGCTCAGCAAGCAAAACGGAATGAACGATGGCCTGCTTTTCAAATGGATGATTGGGTTGATGGTGGTGGTCTGCGCCATCATAGCGATGGACAACCTTTCCACGGCCGTATTACTTTTCGGTGTGTGCTTTTTGCTGATGTTTATCGGTAACGTGAGGCTCACCCGCTTAATGAAAGTGGTTGGCGTGGGCGTGTCGTTTGTGTTGCTTTTTGTGTTGTTGCTGAACGTGCTTCCCGATAAAATGACCGAATCCGGCGCGCTCAGCCGTTTGGGAACGTGGCAAAACCGCATCGCCAATTTTGGTGGCGCCAAGGAGCAACCCGAAGAATCTTACTACGCCATCACCGACGATAATTACCAAGTGGCGCATGCTAAAATTGCCATTGCCAACGGCGGCGTGTTTGGTGTTATCCCCGGAAACAGCACCAGCCGCGATTTCTTGCCACAAGCCTATTCTGATTTTATTTACGCCATTATCATCGAAGAAATGGGGCTTATTGGTGGAATTTTTGTGCTGCTCTTATATATTATTCTGTTGATTCGATCCGGAATGATTGCCCGAAAAACCGAAAAACTTTTCCCAAAATACCTTGTCCTCGGTTCCGCGTTGATGTTGTGCACACAGGCATTCATCAATATGGCGGTGGCGGTCAACCTTATTCCTGTAACGGGGCAGCCCTTGCCGCTTATTAGCCGCGGTGGAACATCCACACTCATCACTTGCGCTTATTTTGGGCTTATTCTCAGCGCCGACAGGTTCGGAATCGGAAAGAAAAAGATGGACGCCACAACAGCGATAACAGGTGAAGATATTGAAAAAGTCGCTCCCAAAAACGAAAAACCCGCTTCTGAAATAATCGATAAACTGGAAGATAAAGTGGAGTTTGAGATTATTCAGGTGTGAGGGGAGATGTGGGGTGTTGGATGCTGATGCTGGATGCTGGAAGTCGGAAGTCCGAAGTCCGAAGTTTGATGTTCCAAGTTGGATGCTTTGGTCCTAATGTGCCAATTTCCCCCTTGGCGAAGGGGATTAAGGGGGATTGACGAACATACTTGTCAGCATCTGACGGCTTAAAGTCCGTCTGATGCATTTTTAACATTTTTCTTTTAACCCGTCAGACCGGTAATCGGTCAGACGACTTTTCTGCAAAATTTCTAATCAATTGCCATGTCTCTTCAGGGCGTGGATAATGGTTAGAGATTCAATCGGTTTTAGCCAAATTCTAAATAATTTTGGGCAGAGTGTGTTTGGAGTCGGAAGTTTGAAGACCGAAGTCCGAAGTTGGATGCTTTGGGCCTGATGTACCAATTTCCCCCTTGGCGAAGGGGATTAAGGGGGATTGACGAGCATACTTGACAGCATCTGACGGCTCAAAGTCCGTTTGATGCATTTTAAAGTTTGTCTTTTAACCCGTCAGACCGGTAATCCGTCAGACGGCTTTTCTGCAAAACGCTTAATCAATTGCCATGGGTGTCTGATAAATGCTCTCAGGATATATTACGGATCATTATTATCTGAGAAAGAAATGTTCGCCCCTTTCAGGGCTCAGGGCATTTGGGGTGTGCTGAAACATAGGGCGTTGCCCTATGCTTTTCACTTATGCCACGTTGTGGCTTTTTTACTCTTCATGGTCGCGCGCATCCTTTCGTGTAGCATGCTCTAAGTCCGAAGTCGGAAGACCGAAGTTCAATAACAATTTCTTGGTTCATTTCTTCGCTTTCGGAAGGCGTAACGTGCATCCATTCCGGCACGCCGCTTACCTGCCACGCCGCGCCTGCGGTAACGGTGATCTTTTCCGTTGCCTTTTCGTGGTTGAGGGTGATTTTTTCTTTGTTTAATTTTAGCAGATTTTTTCCGGTTTCATCATCACAGCTTGAGAAAAACAAGCAAAGCATCGCCATCAGTGACAGCAGGATTGTGTTGTGTTTCATAATGTGTGTTGTGGTTGTAGTTTTATTCATCGGCATCTTTTTAAAAGCCTTCTGCAAAGGTAGAAAATACTTTTATACGCCGTCACAATATCCAAAAAAAGTGTGAACAATGTGTGCTTTTTTTGTAATTTTGTAATGTGAAAAATAACGGCTCATAGCCTGAAAAATCAATCGATATTGAAACAGCTATCTTTACAACACCTAACTTTATGAAACCAACCCACTTTTTATTTGTTTTCTTGTTGATGATGATAACCGCTTGTGGCGTTTTCAGAAGTACTTATTCGAGCCGCTTTGTGGAAAATGCCCCTCAATTGGGCATGGCAAAAGCTGATTTTGTGGCGATGTATGGAACCCCTCTCAGGCAAAACACTTTTTACGATGAAAACAATGTGTATTGCGAAGAACTTATTTACCGGGAAAGGATTGACCACGATGGAGGAACGTTTGTACAAGGCGAACTTCGTGCCATAAACAGTATTTTTCTTTTCAGAAACGGAAGGCTGGAAAGCCAGTTTCAGGAAGATGACCAAGAATACCAGTTTCAACTGGAAAAAGCGAGAGAAAGACGATTGATTCAAGAAAGCATTGATGCCGAACGTGAACGGGCTGCCGCAGAACGAGAGCGTGCCGCCGCCGAAAAAGAACGCATTGAGTTGGAGAAGAAAAAAGAAAAAGAAGAGAAAAGTAATTAGTTTGTAGTTTGTAATGGCCAATCCTAAATCCCCAATCAATATGACTCATCCCACTTCCCACACTCCACATTCCACACCTCGCTTCATCATTAGCGGAGGAGGCACCGGCGGACATATTTTTCCCGCCATTTCCATTGCCAACGCCATTAAAGAGCGATGGCCCGAAGCCGAAATACTTTTTGTTGGCGCGGAAAACCGCATGGAAATGGACCGTGTGCCGGCGGCCGGATACAAAATCATCGGCCTGCCCGTTGCCGGGTTCGATCGGAAAAACCTGTTGAAAAACGTTTCCGTGGCAATGAAACTGATGAAAAGCCTGCGCAAAGCACGACAAGTGATTAAAAACTTCAAACCCGATGTAGCCATTGGTGTAGGCGGTTATGCCAGCGGGCCAACGCTACGCGCGGCGGCAGCCGAAGGTATCCCCACCGTGTTGCAGGAACAAAATTCGTTTGCCGGCGTAACCAATAAATTGCTGGCGCAAAAAGCGGCGAAAATTTGTGTCGCGTATGAAGGCATGGAGCGGTTTTTCCCGAAAGATAAAATCGTGCTCACAGGCAATCCGTGCCGCCAGGATTTGCTTGTTTCCGACAAAAAAAGACAAGAAGGCTACGCCTTTTTCAACCTCGACCCCGATAAGAAAACCATTTTGATGGTGGGTGGAAGTTTGGGTGCGCGCACGCTCAACGAAAGCATCGTGGCGGCTTTTCCTAAGTTGAAAACCGTGCCTGATGTGCAAGTGATTTGGCAGTGTGGCAAATATTATTTCAAAGAAATGTCTGATTTGCAGGCAAAAGGCGAGATCCCGTCCAATGTGCACCTATACGATTTCGTGTCGCGAATGGACTACGCCTATTCCGTGGCCGATTTGGTGATTTCGCGCGCCGGCGCCGGTTCCATCTCGGAGTTTTGTTTGCTGGGCAAGCCGGTGATTTTGGTGCCGTCGCCCAACGTTGCTGAAGACCACCAAACGCACAACGCTCAATCGCTTGTGCGCCACGATGCCGCCGTGATGGTGTCAGACGCGAACGCGCCGAGCCTGCTGTTTGAAACGGCGCTCTCTTTGGTAAACGATGACAAAAAACTAACATCTTTGAGCAAAAATATCCTAAAATTGGCGCAACACGACTCGGCCAAGCGAATTGTAGATGAAATTGAGAAGTTGTTGTCAATTAGTGTTTAGCTTTTAGCTATTGGCTGTTGGCTATTAGCTGTTCGCGCAGTGAACGTTTTGTTGTGAATGCATTATTTTTAAAAATAAAAAAAATCGATTTGAAACTTTGTGCTTTCGTGCCTTTGTGACAAAACAGAGGTTTACGGAGCAAGTTCAATTATATAGTATGAATTATACATCAATTTACTTTATCGGAATTGGGGGCATTGGCATGAGCAACTTGGCCCGATATTTTTTATCGCAAGGCAAACAAGTCGCGGGTTACGACCGAGTGGAAACGCCGCTAACCAAAGCGCTCTCCCACGAAGGCGCGCACGTGCACTACGAAGACAATTTGCAATTAATCCCCACCGATTTTTTGAATAAACAACACACGTTGGTGGTGTACACGCCGGCCGTGCCCGCGTCGCACAGCGAGTTGCGCTATTTTCGCGAAAACGGTTTTACGTTGATGAAGCGCGCGCAAGTGTTGGGCGAGATCACCAAAACCAGCGATGCCGTTTGCATTGCCGGCACGCACGCCAAAACAACCGTTTCCAGCATGGTGGCGCATTTGCTGCGGCAATCGGCGGTAGATTGCAACGCTTTTTTAGGAGGCATTCTCAAGAATTACGGCACCAACCTGTTGCTGTCAGACAAAAGCAACATCACCGTTGCCGAAGCCGATGAATACGACCGTTCTTTCCATTGGCTGCGCCCGTGGATTGCCGTTATCACTTCCGCCGATCCCGACCACTTGGATATTTACGGCACGGCGGAGGCTTATCGCGAAAGTTTTGAGCATTTTACGTCGCTTATTCGCCCCGGTGGATATTTGATTTTGAAAAAAGACGCACCCGTTACGCCACGCCTAAACCCGGATGTGAAAATTTTCACCTATTCAGAAACCGAAGGCGATTACCATGCCGAAAACATCCGCATCGGCGACGGCGAAATTGTGTTCGATTTTGTTTCTCCCGAAGGAAAAATAGCGGATATCAACCTCGGTGTTCCCATAAAAGTGAACATTGAGAACGCGGTAGCGGCTATTGCAGCGGCGCAGTTGTGCGGCGTGAAACCTGATGAAATTCGTCACGCTATGCACACTTTTGGAGGCGCTAAACGGCGATTCGATTTTTTGATAAAAACCAAAAACATCGTGTTCATCGATGACTATGCCCATCATCCGCAAGAATTGGCGGCTTCCATCCGTTCCATCCGGGCCCTCTATCCCGACAAAAAAGTAACGGGTGTTTTTCAGCCACATCTGTACACCCGCACGCGCGATTTCGCGGAAGAGTTTTCCGAAAGCCTCTCGCTATTGGAAGATGTGGTATTGCTGGATATTTATCCCGCGCGCGAAGAACCCATAGAGGGCGTTACATCGCAAATCCTCTTCGATAACATCGCATCAAAAGAAAAAACACTCTTGAAAAAAGCCGAATTGCTGCCCTTTTTAAAGGACAAAGAGTTGGAAGTTTTGGTTACGCTGGGCGCGGGCGATATAGACCGTTTGTTGCCCGAAATAAAAGAAATGTTAGAAATGCGGTTTTGCTTAAAATAAATCCGATACAATTTGTATCTTTGTAACAACGAATGCATTTGATTCTCTTGCGGCAATGAAAAAGTTTTTCATTATATTGGTTTCGGTTCTCGTTATCGGTTACCTGATTTTTTCGGCGGTTTATTTTAACGATACATCGCGCCATCAGGTGTGCAAAACATTCGATGTGGTAATTGAAGACAGCAATCAAACGCAGTTTGTGATGACGCAGGACATCGTAAACTTCATCAAGAATAAAAATGTTTATCCGGTGGGAAAAACTTTTTCGGAGATAAACACGCTGGCCATTCGTGATACCATCCTCACCAACCGATTAATTGAGAAGGCCGAGGTGTACACCACTTCCAAAGGCGGTATTGTGGCAACGGTATCGCAACGGCAGCCGGTTTTGCGCGTTATATCCGATACCAAAGGCGGTTTTTATATCGATAACGAACGCGAAGTAATGCCCGTGTCGCCGAACTTTGCCGTGTATGTTCCCATTGCCACCGGCGCCATTGACGAAGAATTCGCGCAAAACGAGTTGTATGATTTCGCCATGTTCCTCAGAGAAAATCCCGATTGGGATGCATGGGTGGAGCAAATTGTGGTTCGCAAAAATAACGATGTGGAGATTATCCCACGCGTTGGTGATTTTAGGGTGGTGCTTGGAGATTTGGAAAACTATAGCGAAAAATTGGCCAAATTCACCCTTTTCATCGAGAAAGGACTCAATGTAGTGGGTTGGAACCGGTACTCCGAAATCAATTTGAAGTACGATAATCAGGTGGTTTGCACCCGAAAATAAGAGGGAAATATTCATTGCCGACAAAAAGAATGTATTTTGCCACGCGTCACGATAAAAAATGATGTTAAACAGGCAAACAAAAAGCATCGGAAAGATGTTTGATAAACAACTATATAACCAAAAACAGACTATCTCGATAAAATAACATATGATGCAATCAGGATTTATAGCGGCCATCGATTTGGGTACTTCCAAAATAACCGGAGTTGTGGGCCGCAAAAATGAGAGCAACGTCATCTCCATTATGGCGTGCGAAACCATTCCTTCAAACAACTGCATACGGCGCGGAACGGTTTATAACATAGAGGAAACCGGCGCTAAAGTGCGAAAATTGGTGAGCTTGCTCGAAAATAAACTAGGAAGAAAAATAGGCCGTGTGTACGTTTCCTTAGCCGGGCAATCGTTGCAGACGGTGGAGGTGCGGGAGATGAAGCAATTGTCCTCGTCGGGAATCGTGACCGATACCGTGGTGAAGCAACTGCGCCAAGCAGCCGAGAAATTTAATCCCGACATGAAACGCAAGTACGCCATTGCCGATGTGGAATATTTTATCGACGACAAACCCGAGCGCAATCCCGTAGGCGTAACCTGTTCTCAAATTGAGGCTGATTTTGAGGTAATTGTAGGACGCCCCAACCTTGGAGGCAACATTGAAAAAAGCATCAAGGCGAAAGCCGAACTGGAAATAGCCGATTATGTTGTGGGGGCGCTGGCATCGGCCGCCATCGCGCTCAACGAAGAAGAAAAAGAGCTAGGCTGCGCCTTTGTTGATTTTGGCGCGGGCACCACCACATTGTCCGTTTATAAAGGCGGCATCCTGCGGCGAATGGTGGTTATTCCTTTTGGCGGAAGAACCATTACCAAAGATATTTGCAAATTGAATTTTATTGAGAGCGAGGCCGAGCAGTTGAAAATTAAGTTCGGAAAAGCAACGGAAGGCCAAGACTCTTCGTTTTTCTCGTCGCCGTTTTCTTCTAAACCCGATGTGGATTTAACAGAACTCAACAAGGTGATTATCTTGCGATTGGATGAAATAGTCGCCAATTTGCAACAACAAATCAAACTCTCGGGCTACGAGGGGCAATTGGGCGCTGGCTTGGTGATTACCGGCGGCGCTTCGCAACTGAAAAACCTGGATATTTATCTCAATAAAAAACTAAATATGTCCGTTCGCAAAGCGTCGGCTAAAAAAACGCACGTGAACAATTTTCCGGAACTCACCAACGACCCCGCGCTAACGCAAGCGTTGGGAATGCTGCTTTTCGGCAACGAAGATTGCGAGCTGATTATTGTAGAGCAGCCGGAATACGATGATCTTGGCGACGGCAAAACGTCGGTTTCGTCGAAACGCATTGGCGAACTTCGAAACAAAGTGAAAGATAAAAAGAAAAGAGTGAAAAAAGAGAAAGACGATAAAAAAGAACGCCAAGGTGGCGGGTTTTTCTCTAAAGTGGAAGATATGTTTGGAAATATGTTTTCCGATGACGATAACGAATAAAAAAGCAAACCTATATGGACGACAATATATTGGACTTTCAGTTGAAAAGCAAAACCAATGCCATTATTAAGGTTATTGGCGTTGGCGGTGGTGGCGGAAACGCGGTAAACCACATGTTTCAAGAAGGCATTCACGATGTTTCTTTCGCGCTTTGCAACACCGATAACCAAGCGCTGATGAAATCGCCCGTGCCCATAAAAGTGCAATTGGGCGAGCATACAACCGGTGGGCTTGGCGCCGGGAACAAACCCCAAGTGGCGCATAGAGCGGCCGAAGAAAGCATCGATTTAATTCAAGACCTGCTCAGCGATGGCACCCGCATGGTGTTCATCACCGCTGGAATGGGCGGAGGAACCGGAACCGGCGCGGCGCCCGTAGTAGCAAAAGTGGCCAAGGATATGGGAATTCTCACGGTGGGAATCGTGACCATTCCATTCATGTTTGAAGGCCCCAGAAAAATTGTTCAAGCACTGAAAGGCGTGGAGGAAATCGCTAAAAATGTGGACGCGCTGTTGGTAATCAATAACGAGCGCCTACGCGATATTTACCACGACTTAACCATCCTCAACGCGTTTGCCAAAGCCGATGATACGCTTGCCACTGCCGCGAAAAGCATCGCCGAAATCATCACGATTCACGGGCACGTGAACCTCGACTTTGCCGATGTGGAAACCACCCTTAAAGATGGTGGCGTGGCCATTATGAGCCGAGGAATGGGGCAAGGCAAAGATCGTGTAAACGACGCTATTAGAGACGCGCTGCACTCGCCATTGCTCAACAACAACGATGTGTTTAGCGCCAAGAAAATACTGCTCAACCTCTCATTTGGTGAGGAGCATCCGCTTATGATGGAAGAGATGAACGCCTTACACGATTTTATGGCGAAATTCAGCAACGACATCGAAGTGATTTGGGGTACCGCCGTGGAAGACGAATTGGGCGAAGACGTGAAAGTAACATTGCTTGCCACCGGCTTTTCCATCACCAGCGTTCCGGGCATCGAAGAGCAACGTCGCATGGAAACCAAAGCCGAAGAACTCGAGCGCAAAATTCGCGAAGATGCCGAGCGTGAAAGAGAACGTCAAAATCAGCATCTTATCGAAAAGTATTACGGAAAGGAAGGACTTAAGTCGTTATCCACAACCAATTACAGGCTGGAGCCTTTTATTTTGACAATGGAAGAATTGGACGACGATAAAGTGCTGGAAGCGTTGGAAGAAACCGCCGTGTTTCAACGAGATCGCGATTTTAATCCGCGGGCATTTCATTCCGATACGCAACAACAAGCCACCTCGCTGTTTGATTAACTGCCCGCATTCTAATTTCTAACTTTGGTGGCAATGCCTAAGCATCTTGCCGACATCCCGATTAGCGAAGCGATTCGGGGCTAATTTCTAATTTCTAACACCTACTATTTCATGTCCTTATTTGAAACCATCAACAACGATATAAAAAAAGCGATGCTCGCCAAAGATAAAACCCGGCTGGAAGCATTGCGCGCCATTAAAAAAGAATTCTTGGAGGCCAAAACCGCCAAAGGCGCCGAAAGCGAATTGTCGGAAGAGAAAACCACGGCCATTCTTCAAAAAATGGTGAAACAGCGCAAAGACAGCGCCGATATTTATCTTTCCCAATCTCGCGACGATTTGGCCAATACCGAGTTGGAGCAATTGAAAGTGATTCAGGAGTACTTGCCGGCTCAACTTTCGGCTGAAGAATTAGAAGCCGCCATAAAGCAAATTATTGCCGACACTGGCGCCACCTCCATGAAAGATATGGGAAAAGTAATGGGCGTTGCCACCAAACAACTCGCCGGAAAAGCCGAAGGCAGGGCCGTATCGGAAATGGTGAGAAAACTGTTGGGATAAAATCAGCATTGCCGCGAAGCTAAACCGTTTTGCCGATTCACCCTAAAGCGGAAAGCTAAATTTCCGAGGCGCAACGCGCCCTGAATCTTTGTAGAACTTTATCTGGAATAAATCGGCACATACACCTTTTTCAACCGTTTATCCAATTTGTTGTTTTTCTTGGCTCTTTTTTGGAGTTTTTCCAACTCTTTATCCCGATTTTTTCCGGGGTTAAAATCATCCGATAGCAGCAAAACAGAAAGCGTTTCATCATCCACTTGATTGAGTCTGAAAACTACGGTTTTATGCTCAATCACATCGTTTTTAGCCGCTTGTATCAGAAAATCTTTTGACGTGTCGAAATCAAAAACAATGTTATGGAACCCCAATTGCGATACCCTTATTTGACGTGTTTTGGGATCGGGGATAAACAATACTTTGCCGTCGTCGCCGCTCACTTGCCCTTTTATCACTTTACCCGATTGGTTTAGCCACTCAATTAACATTCCTTGAACGGGATAATTTTGTTTAGATACCACTTTTACGGTTGTGGTGTTTCTTTTTGATTTTTCCAATGCCTGAAATGTGGTTTTCTCACCCGAATAATCTCCCGTTTCTATCAATAGGAAGTCTTCCACCACCTCGTATTTTCCTTCGCCAACTTGCACGGTTGACAGTCCGCTAAACCCGCTAACGCTGAAGATGACGTTCTCGTTGGAGAAAGAAAGAGAATCGGTACCGTCTTTATACGTTCCGTTTAATTGAGCGGATGACTGAATGGAAAATGCGATGAAAAAACAAGCGAAAAAAAGTATTTTGTGCATATTTTGGGTAGTTCGTTAAAAGATGTGACAAAAATAGCATTATTTTTCATGTCGTGAAAGAATAGCCGCGTTTATTTTGCCAAAGCCAAAATGCGAAATGCGCCGCGCATGACAATTAGAAATACAATGCTGCCGATAACTAAATCGGGAATGCCCGATTGTAGCGACCACACTAGAATTCCGCTAACAATGACACCGGAATTAATGATAATGTCGTTTGATGTGAAAATCATACTGGCCTGCATATGCGCTTCTTTGTCTTTGGAGCGTTGCAGCAGGTATAAGCAAATGCTGTTGGCGATGAGCGCGAAGATGGAAACGATGATCATAGTTTTTGAATCGGGAATTGTTTGAGCCGATAGAAAACGCCTCACCACCTCCACAAAACCAATGGCCGCCAATATCATTTGAAAATATCCGGCCAATTTAGCCACATTTTTCTTTGTGACGGCGGTTTTGCCTACGGCATATAAACTAATGGCATACACCAGCGCGTCGGCAAGCATATCCAGGCTGTCTGCCACCAACCCCATTGAGCGCGAAATAAAGCCGGTAACGATTTCCACCACAAAAAACGCGGCGTTTATTGCCAGCACGGCGATAAGCACTTTTCGCTGCCTATGAGAATTATCGTGCAGGGGAGTGGCAGTGGATGTTTCCGTTAAGATTTTTTCCGAACCGAGTTTCAACTCACTCAATAACCGTTCAATTTCATCTGCGCCACCATTGTGATGATAAACCGTTAATTTTCTTTCAGCGATGTTGAAATCCAAATGATGAACGGAAGACACGGCCTGTAGCTTCATACGAATCAGGTTCTCTTCCGACGGGCAATCCATTTGCTTAATATGGAATAGCGACTTTTGCATTTTACCATTTTTTATCTTCAACAAACACCTGTGGGATGGTTTTGTTTGCGATAAGAACGTAAATTGAGATTTTTCCCCGAAAGATAGTGAAGAATGTCCGGTTTATTTGTGCAATTGAATGTATTCGTTGGGTGTATATCCGTTAACTTCCTTAAAATTTTGATAAAACGAAGTGCGCGACCTATACCCGCACTCTTCCGATAATTGGCTTAAATTTAAATTTTGCGGTTTATCCTCGCTTTTTTTTAGCTTTTCGCACGCGTATTGAATTCGTTTTGTATTGAGAAAGGTTGAGAAAGAAGTTTTCAACAAAACATTAAATACTTGAGAAAGATAATAGCGGGGGATATTTGTTTCAGCAGAAAGATAGGCCAAATTAAATTGTGGGTTAAGGTATATTTGAGGGTTTTGCTCAAAAAAATCAAGGATAATGTCTTTGTATTCATTCGCTTTTTTATCATCAAGCATCGATTTTTCATAACGTTCTTCTTTTTCTATCCGAATGTTTTCTTTTGAAAAAGATTCGGGAACCAAAAACTCAAACCGCTCCGTAGAAAAGAAGTTTTTATGCCGGATTTTTTTTTCGTGTTTCAATTTATGTTTATATAGCTCAAATACATAAAAATAGAAAATAAGCGTGGAGGCTATGATAATCACTTTTCGAATCACAATTAGAGGAGTGTAAAATTCATTATTGAAAAAAATGATTTGTAAAATCCATAAAAGTTGAAAAATAAAAACAATATGCATTTGCAATAATAAGGCATTTACCATCCGTTTGTTCAGCGAATTATAAGTGTTTTCCTTCGATCTTTTTTTTAAAACTATGAACACATAATAAAAGAGAATGATTAATAACGTTACTATATGGTTCACTATGAAGTGACTTTGTCCTTCCTTTGAATTTACTATGCCGAAAAAAGCCAACATGAATGAATGGATGGGTAAAATAAGCGGTAGCAATAAATTGAATGAGACGGCTCGGGTTGATATTTTTTTTTGTGCAAGCAATTCATAGATAAACAGGAAGTTAAATATCATCGCCCACATCAGGAGCCAAGGAAAGTAAATGTTGAGATTATGTGTCGGCATATCAATAAATAAGCCCAGTGAATTAATAACGGAGTCGCCAACCAACACCAACAATCCGGGAATGATAAATCGGACGCCCTTTTTTTTTCTATTACCTGAAAACAGACAATAAGCGATGATGAGAATTGAAACGAAAATAGTGATAATATCAAGTAAATATAACATTTCAGGGAGGAATAATAAAAAAACAAATCATAGAGTTTCACTTAATATATTGCTTCGAAATTCCATAGGCGAACAGTTCTTTAGCTGCCTGAAATTTCGGTAAAACGAAGCTGCAGAACCAAACCCACTTGTGGAAATTACCTTATCGTAGGAACCGTCAAAATCGGGCATCAATAGGGTGTCGCAGGCAAGTTCTATCCGTTTTATGGCAAGTAGTTTTGAGAATGTGGTGTTATACTGTTCCGCTATTATTTCGGTGAGCATTTTTTGGGTCATGTTCAGTTGTAGAGCCGCGGATTTGAGTGTGAGATTTATATCTCGCACAGCATCCGAAGCAAAAAATGAATCTACCGCCTCCAATTCCTCTCTGCTATATTTAAGCAATTGAACCGACTTAGCAAAAATTTGTGATGAATTGCTTTTTGATCTCGTCAGCGTTTTTTCTCTAACAAAATTATATTGCTGCCTAAACCGATGAAAAGTATCGGAAAAAACAAGCAATGTGCCTAAAAGCATAAAAATTGACACGCTCACAATAGTGCGGGTACTTGTACTGACTTCAAATAATTGCATCACGACAAGCGCCATTAAAATACCGAAAATTGTTAAATAGAGATAAAACAAAAGCAGTGCCAGCGAAGATTTAATGTGTTTGGTGTGATAAATATAAATCATATAAACGCTATACCCGATCAACGATACGGCAATACTACCAAAAACAAACATAAAGTATTTCATGCCAATTGCTTCTCGAAACTCAGAATTGAGAACATACACAAAATACAGCACCCAATACGGAACAATGGGCAATGTATGCCATACAATCTCTCGCAAACGCAAACGGCCGTATAGCTCAGCACGCTGATAGAGATAAAAGAAGGGGCCATATGCCAAGTTAAAAGGTGCCGCACCCTCTATATATAAAGAGTCTTTTGCAAAAAAATAAACCGGAAATATCATACAAACGTGAAGGAGAAAACTAAAGATTGCTACACCATATATTTTATCTGTTAACATTTTGTTTTTGGTGTTAAGATGCAGGTGAAATGCCGAAAGCAGTGTTAAAACCATCAAGATTCGAATGGCGAAGAGCATGTCTGTTGATTTTTTATTCTGTTGATATACTCAGAAGGCAAAACGCCTACCAGTTCTTTGAAATATTTGGTAAACGATGTCCTATTTCTATAACCACTTTGTGTGGCAATATATTCAAGCGTGTATTGACTGCCTTTATCGTTAATTAATTCCAGGGCATGAGAAATACGATATTGCGCAACAAAAGTTTGAAAATCTTGACCGATGTATTGATTAAAGAAAACCTCCAACTCTTTTTTATCTATCTTGGCTTCCAGAGACAAGAGGTTTATAGTCAGATCTTTAATTAAATATATTTTTTTATTTTCAAACAAGTCGATAATATCTGTTTTGTATTCTTCCATTTTTGCCGTCATTGAACTTTCGTCCTTCCTCCGGTTTGAAACAAAGTAATATAAATTCAACAGTACAATGATTGCTAAAAAGGTGTTTAAACTGTACGAATCTAACAAGTTTATATCGAAAATACCCGATGGCCTACTGTAAAGAAATAAGTAAAACCTTACCAATAAGCTAATAAGTTGGAGAATAGAAACAAAATGAAGCAAAAGTATCTTTAACTGAATTTCGCCAAAATAGTGCGATTTTTGAATACCAATTAAAACAGGCAACAGATAGGCAGGTGTAATAATTATATAGCCGATAGTGGCCCAATTCATCCACCTGTTGATGTTGTCTAATGAACCCCAGCCTGATGACATTATGGCGAAAAAAACGCCAACAAAAAACAAAAAAGGCAGGAACAAAAACCACCACTTCTTCACACTTACAGGTTTGTCTCCGGTTTTCAGATTCAGATACATAAATACGGTAAACCCGGCGAATAAAAACGTCAGCGGTGTAAGATGCCAAATTAAACGGAAAATGATTTCTACTCCTCCTATAATGAAAAAACAAAGAGTAACTTCTCTGAAGGATAGATTTTTATGCAGAAGAATCCATAACTTATTCATCGATTAGAATTTAGTTGGCCGTCTGTAAAATTACAATCTTTTTTTCGTTTAGTAACTGTTTTTTGTATTTATTTCGCTTTAGGTTTACTCCAGAATAATATCTTTTTCAATGGTCATGTAATACCCTTTGGTGTGTTCATCACCGTCAACGAAGCGTTTCAACCCTCCCTCTTTTTCTATTTTTTCGTAATACAGTTCTTCGTAATCTTTTGTATAGAGGGCATCGGGAACAACGTTTACGTCAAAAACGATTTCCTGTTTGTCCGTAGTGGTAAAATTGCCGTAAAGTGTGATGTAATGTTTAACATATCCGATGTTCTTCCGGCTATCGTAGGTCAATAACAAATGTCCGGTTTTTCCGGATGGAATATAGTCAACCGAAGATTTCTTGAGCTTAATACATCCGCACGAGATAATTAAATCGTCTAAAACAAAGGTTTTTTCGCCGGTATTTTTAATTTCAATCTTAATATCAAGTTCTTGCCCTGTACGTATGGGATAGTAGTGCCGGTGGTTATCTACAATTTCAATCGTCGTTTTTTTGTCTCTTGCATTACAACCTAATAATGTGAGAGTGAGAACAAAAAAGACAAAATATGCTGTTTTCTTCATTCGTTTTATTTCTTTAAAATTTGTATTTCATCTATTGCTATTATGCTTTTATCCGCTTTGTGGCGTTTAAATTTCAGTTCTATAGTGTGTTGTCCATCAATTTGCAAGGGGAATGAATATGTGATAGCAGTAACTTTATTTTCTCTACGTTCCTCCATCTTGTCCATCGACAATCCTTTCACAATATTGCCATCAAGCCACATTTCAATTGCTTCGGGCGGATAAATTCCGTGTAATTCCATTTGCAGAAAACGAAGTTTTATCACTTTTTGACCCTGCAATTTATCGGTCGAAAAACGAATATGCAAATCGTTGTTGGTGCTCAAATACCACCCCTGATGATAGTCTTGCGTGAATCCCGGCGTACCGTCGCTGAGCAACTCCGTTTGCTCGTAACCCTCATCGGGTTCTGAAAGCAATTCAATAGGCACATTCAGTAGTGCATTTTCGTAAACGCCTTGTTTTATCAGCTCCTGCCACTGTTCTATGTATTCCGACAGGCTTCCGTCAAACTCTTTGTAGTTTTGCAAATCGGGGAAATGGACATACTCCTGTAAATTGGTCAACATCTCCTTTATTTCGGGTTTAACAACCATTGTGTTGTTTTCTGCACGGGCATATCCCCATTTATCTGCACCCTGTGTGTAAGCCAGTTGTAAACGGGTATATGTGAGGGTGGTAAACAGCTTTTCCAAATGCTTCCGTTCAGCGTCTTTTGTTGTTGGAATGAGGGTCGGCAGAGCGTCGTAAAACGAGGTGAATTGCTCTGCATTGAAATAGGTTTGCAGGTTATCCTCCATTCCGCCATACATATTGTAGGGTACGTTTTTTTCAGAAAACTGCTTTTCCAGTCCCAAATAATAATCCGTGAGGAAGCGGTGGCTTTCGGGATACTTTTTCTTTAGAAAAGCAGTTATCAGAGATTCTACATTGGCATCTACATCCATCATCAAAGCAGCCGACACAAAAGTTTTTACATCATCAAAAGGCGAATAGTCGTATCCGCCGGCATTAAGGAAAATACCTTTAACACCTTGTTTTTTGAAAAATTGCAGTTTCTTCTGCAAGCTCAATAACATAGGCAATGGCGTGAGATAATCATCAAAATTGGACGCATAATCCCATAGATAAATGTTGGGCGTTTTCTCGCGCCATAAATTCAATTGCTCCACAAATTCCTTTACAACATCCTGTTGCCCAAGTTTCACTCCCTGAGGCAGGTTGATTGTGCTGAAAAGCACGCCGCTATTCGTTGGCAGTTGAAATTTTGGTGGCTGAAACGTTGTGAGATAGGCTGAAGTAAAAAACCAATGGGCGGGAAATTTTTCTGCCAAACGCGTTATCAATTTTTGAACCGCGGGTGTGGCACTGTCGGGTGTATTACCGACTTCCTCGCAATCGGGACAGGTGCAAACCAACTTGTTGTCGGTCGGCATAATCATCATACGCACGCTGTATCCGTCGCTACCATCACCAAAATTATCGATAATGTATTCATTAATCTGTTCAAAAACGTTTTCCGATGAAAAGCAAAATTGTTCTTTTGTATGTTTGTTGTCCACCAAGGCATAGATAGACTCATCGCCCCAATCTTCGATTATTTTCGTGAGGTTGTGCCCCCAAATTCCCCAGTCGGTTTCTACGTTATTGGTGCCGATAAGCGGCGCATAATCCGGTTGTAAGTTGGGTGCGAAATGTGGCTCTCGATATTCAAAATCGAAAGAATGAGCGTGAGAATCGAAACGTATCATATCCGGAGGTAAGTCGTTGGTATCGAAATGATTGTCAGCCATTCCGATATTTTCAATCAATTGATAAATTATCCATACGGCCGTTTTGTCGTCCCGCACACTAATCCGTAACCGCCTGCCTTTATGCTCAATGGCGTAATCATCTTTTAAGTCGGGAATAAACTCAAAATGAATGTTCAGCACATCTTTGTCAGGCTTCACATCAGGATTTCCTAGTTGAATCAATATCACCGACTGATCGTCAGAACGTTTTTCCAGATGCGTGTGCAAATATGTAGCCCAATGTTCACTCTTGGCATCTTCTTCCGCCGTAATCAAATATTTGTCGGCTTTCAACTCCGTATTCTGTGCCGTGCAGCTCATAAGAGCTTTAACCAGCACAATGAATATTACTATACTATTTTGCTTAAAAAACCACATTTAGATTCAAATAAATATTGTGAAGGTTTCGATAACTGTCAACATTTTGATAATAGTTGTACCACGTTCCCATAATTCCGGCCGATACGGTTTTGCTGATCATATGTCCGGCTCCTGCGCCTACCATTGTATTCAGCCCGGAAAAACCTCCATAGAGTTGATAATCGATTAATTCCACATCGGGGGCGGTTCCTACGCTCGCCATAGCCATAATGTAGTTTTTGGGTGAAGTTAGATAATAGCGCGCTTGCCCCGAGAGGTTAAAAAGCCACGTGGCTCCGCTTTCGTTTGATTGATTGTTATCATAGCTAAGCATATAATTATGAAATCTGACGTTCAGGCGCCACAGTTCCAATTCTTTGGTAGCACCTAAAACCAAATTACTCAACTTTTCGTTGTCGGGTGGCCACCTGAAACCTAATCCGGCTTCGCCTTCCAATCCGTTCAGCACATCCAGCTCTCTGAAAACCGAGGCGTTTACGGATATTTTTGGGAAAAACTTGTTTGCCCACGCGGCGTCTATTCTGGTGTGCGTTTTTTCGTTCCAAACCCTTCCCCATTCACCTTGCAATTGATAACCTTTCCCTGTTTCGCGACCGGCATAATTCATGCGGCCAATGTAAGTGTTTACCCCTTCGTAGCGGCTGTATTCTATGGATGAAATGCTGCTGATTTTGTAATCGTGCCCGTGGCGGCTACGCAAATGTGTTATGCCAACTTCATTTTTATACCCCTTGTATTTCAAATAGTTTAACCAATGTTTAAACTCCTGCAATTCTAAGGGCGACGGCTCATAAAACGATTGATAATAATAAGCCGAATCGTATTGGTGTGTTTTTTCATACGCCAACCCTTTGGTGTATTTTAGCGATTTGCTGTTTGGGGCGTAAACCAGCGCGGTATCCAACACCTCAATACTTAGGTGGCTCATTTTCTCTTTTATGAGGTGGTTAGCGTAATCTTCACTCACTTGCGCAAACGTGTTGATGAGATCTGTGT
The DNA here is from genome assembly GCA_023388315.1 of Bacteroidota bacterium. Classification (GTDB taxonomy): domain Bacteria; phylum Bacteroidota; class Bacteroidia; order Bacteroidales; family Dysgonomonadaceae; genus JAEWGM01. The sequence continues at coordinate 143,836 of JAEWGM010000028.1, forward strand.
GATAGGGTTTTGCCATAACCTCGTCGTGCAGTTGCACGTAAATTCGCTCGTAGTTTTCGGGGTTTACTCCATCATACTCAGCCATTTTTACTTTGAAAAATATATCTTCGGGATGAGCTTCGCTTCCGCGTTTGGCATAAGCGTACATCTGTGCTTTGTTATTAACCCCGTTGGAAAGATTAACGGCGTAGCGTAAAGCATCTTTATTGTCAGGGTCTTGTTCAAGCCATCTTTTTACGTATCTCAACGACTCGTCGTAACGGGATTCATCGTTCATTTCCTTTATTACAAGGGTTGCCATATCGGCATATCCACCCAGAAAACGCAGTTTTTCTTCTCCGGTTGTTAAACTTATAGCTTGCTCGTAAGCGCTAAACGCGTTGGGATACCGTTTTTGTTTTTGGTAAACCTCGGCTCTCTTTACGTAGAGTTCGGGATTGTTGGGATCCTCCGAAATAATATCGTTGAGCCTGTCCAATGCGCCATTGTAATCGTTCTGCGCCATAGTGGCGTTGTAAATGGAATGTTGCGCCACAAGTACCATATCGGCATCGCCATACTGCAATATTTCTCTAAAATCCTCAATAGCATCCCTGTAGCGCTCTTCTGCCATTTTGTTTTTTGCCTCCTCAAACACAATTTTCACATACTCGTCGCGTAGGTCGGTATCGTTGGAATATTGGCCGAAAAGCTGCCGGGTAAGCGTTGAGGCGCGACCGGTGTTTCCCATTCTTTTGTGTAGGTTCAGTTCTCTGAGCAAAAGCGTTTTTGATTCACCACGCGCCGCTTTGTAACGATTTACCGCGCGTAGCGCTTCTTCGTATTGCTGGCGTGCAATTAAATCGGTGAAAACATAATTGAAGGCTTCGTCGTTGCCGGGGCTGCCTTCCAGAATTTTAGCGTAAAGTGTTCCTGGGTCGCTGTCTTTGGCATCACGCGCCGCTTCGAGTAAATAATAATTGTATTGATTACGCAATGAGGGTGAAGCATTTGTACGCATTTTTTGTTGCAGAAAAGCCAACAGCTCGCCGTGTCTTTTTTGTTCGCTGAGCAAACTTGTTTTTTTTCCGATAAGGTCAATGTTATTGGGGTCTTGCACAAGTGCGCGGTCAATATATGCCAAGGCGTTGTATATGTCACCCGCTTTTATATAATCGTTTACCAAACCGATGTAATGTTCTATGTTGGTAGGTTCCTGATTTATCAACTCAGAACGCAGAGCGATGGATTCGTCAATCTTCCCGGCTTTTTGCAGTGCGAGCGCGCTCATTTCGGTTTCATATACGTAGTCGCGTTGCAAAACGGTATCTTCCGGATAAATCTGATTGATACGCTTTAACAGGCGGTTTGCCTCAATGGTGTTTCCCTGCAGACGATAAAGTTCTATCTTCTTGCGCCAGAGCCCTCTCCAGTAGGGATTAACCTCCAGAAGTTCATTCACATAGCAGATTGCGCTTGAATATCGTTTTGCTTCGGTTTCCACATTCACCAGTATTTGCTTTGCATCAACATTATCGGGGTTTTGTTCGAGTGCTTTTACCAGTTCATAGCGTGCTTTATCAAGTTGTTGTTGGTGCTGAAAATAGTATTTTCCTAACAACATTCTTAAATCGGAATCTTTGGGATACTTTTTCAGTCCATCGTCCACAATTTTTTTTCCAGCTTCCCAATTTCCGTGGTTAAACTCGGTATTTGCTTCTAAGGCGTAGTCTTGCCTATCGTCTGGCCGTATCTTTACTTGCGCCGACAAGTGATTGGCGGAAAACGCAATGAGAAGCAGTACAAAAAACGTTCTTAAAAACAAGGTTTTCAGTTGTTGTGGTTTTATTTTATTTTGCATAGAATTGTTGAATTTATATTTTTGCCTTTTTGGTAGAGAAACCTTGTCGTGTCATAGCTCCCCATTTGAAATTTCTGCGGGTAAAAAACTGCCAGTACCCCATAAGGCTGAAGATGACGATAAAGGGATGATACAGTATCGCTTCAAAAGAAGAAAAAAACACCAATCGTAAATATTCTCTAAAAGTCTTGTATTGTTTTTTTACACTCATATCGTATGTTATGGTAAGCATAGACACTGTAATACCTATGAGATATACGAAGAGCAACATGAGCCAGAAAGTGGCGAAATTAATTTGCTGGGTATAAAGCAAGAAAATCAGGAAAAGCAATCCCGTAGTTTCTAAAATAGGTGCAACAAATTCAAAAAGCAAGGCGTAAGGCATAACCATAAGTCCCAATTTTCCGTATTTGCGGTTAAACAGAAAACGACGGTGCACAATAAAAATTTGCATCAAACCGCGTCCCCAGCGTGTACGTTGCCGCCTCAGTACTTCAACGTTTGGGGGACCTTGCGTCCAGCAACAGGAGTCGGGTATCTGATCTATTTTATGTTTTTCGCCCCGCTCAAACATATAAGCGCGCATTCTGATGGTCATATCCATATCTTCAGCGTGAGAAAGCGGGTCGAAACCTCCCGTATTGATAACAACTTCAGTATTGAACAATCCAAATCCGCCGGATACGTTTGGTATGGCATTAAGTGTCGCCCATCCCATTTTGGCTATAAGATATGAACGCAGGTATTCCGTTTCCTGAAAGGTGGGAATAAATCCTTGAGGCGGCCTAACGCGGGTGATAATACCGTCTTCCACATCGCAACCGTTTGACATACGCATCGTGGCGCCTACAGCTATCACTGGCACATCAGAGTCTAAGACGGGAAGGATTATCTTTTTGAGCGTGTCGCGCGACAAAAGGCAGTCCACATCTGTGTTAACAAAATAATCGTACTTAATATAATTAACCCCCGCATTCATTGCATCGGCTTTGGTTCCGCCATTTTGCTTGTCAATTACAGTTAAGCGATGAAATTCCGTGTTTTTTGATTTGAAAATTCGCCTTACGGGTTGGCAACGCACTTTGTACGAGTAATTAAGCGGAATTTCTTCCAGTTCAAATTTCTCTATTAGAAGCTCGAGTGTTTTGTCTTTACTTCCGTCATTTACAACTACTACTTCGAAGTTTGGATAATCCAAATTCAGCAAAGAGTTTACATTATCTATAATAATCACTTCTTCGTTGAAGGCCGGCGCCACAATTGAAATGCCGGGCGCGGCTTCCGGATGAAGGTTAAATAACTCTTCCTCTTTTTTTGAATACCTGAACTTTTTTCGCTGAATATTTATGTAACCTAAAACAGCTAATATAATGTATATGGTTGTTATCGATATGGCATAAAAATATATGGCATATTGATAAAAATAGACAAGTGAATCCATTGATTTTTGGGTTTAGTCTGGTGATTATCTTCAATAAAACTCACGCTTTATTGAGGATAAATGGGTTTTATCTTATTGTGCAGTTTGCAGTTCTTTCAGATAAATATTGTTTTGTTCGCCGCATTTTTGCAAGGCTTCTTTAATTTTTATCCTCATTTCTTCGTTGTAAGCCACGTCGTGAAGCTGATGTAGAAAAGGCAGGCTTTCTTTTTTCCCAATATTCCCAATGGCTACAATAATGTTGTTTTGTACGAATAACTTAGAAAATGCGTATTCTTCTATAAATACAGGCAACGCTTCTTCGCATTGAAGAATACCCAATGTCTTGGCAATCTCGGCTCTTACATTAGCGCGGTCTGTTTCTTTAAAAAGCTGCAACAGGAAAGGGACACTATTATGCTGTTTAAAATAAGCTACTTCTCCGATTAAAAAGCATTTGTAGTCTTCGTTTTTCGTGTGCTTAATCCACCGCGTAAAAAGAGGCAACTCATTTTCTATTGATTTTCTTTTCAAAGCATCGTGAATTCTTATTTCATCGAGGCGATTGAATTTATGGTCGAAATCTTTTTCCATAAATTTAAACGCGTCGTCGCTCACAAATTTAATGTATTCGCTACGTGAAAGTTTACGTAAATTGTGGTTGCGGTGATGCAATAAAGACGCAACAATACTGCTGCTAACGTCATTTGTCAGTTCCTCAAGTTTGCGCAAGCCACGTTTTTTTCGGCCTGTTCCGCCCGAAGATATCTCATTTATCCAAAAAGCCTCTATCTTCAGCATAGTTAACACTTCATTAAAATTGTCTATATTGAATTTTGTTTTAGTATCTCCTGTTGAGGTACCGTTGCCTTTTATTGACAATAAAAGATTGGTAAACATTTCTTTTTGCCACCTCTTTTTGATGTCTCTCTCTTGCAATGACAGTTTGTTTTCTATTTCTATTTGCGACAGGTCCTTTTGAGAGAAGAGGATGTCTTTTAATTGATCGTGATACTTTCTGTTAATTTCTTTCCATCTTTTGTCGCGTTTTTTGTTTTGTCTATTTATAATCAGTAATCGGATGAGTGATGAGAGATATAAAATAAGCAGAAACATAACGACGAACAAAGTAATGCGGATGACTGGGGCATATCCGGTAAAATGAGAATCCAGATAATTTAGATAAAATTTAATAGTTTCCATAATTTTTAGTTCATTGTTTTGGTTCCGCAAAATTACACTAAAGAAATCCGGAGAGTGTTCAATTTTGTTGGCGTGTGATAAAATGGCTTTTATGGGAATTACTACTGCATGTGTTTTATGATTATGATTTTGTGTATCAGGTGTATATTGTCTTTTTTGACGAGTGGGGTTTTTATTTTCAAAAATATTAAAACATGCAATGAAAGGGTCTTTTAAGACTTATTCTTGCCGTTAAATTTGGTTGTTTCAAAGTATAAAATTTAATAATGTACTTTTAATTTGATGCTTTTCTCCCGAAAATCCGGAAAGTGGCGTGTTTTGATAAAAGCCAAAATAAAAGGGCAGCCTTCATAAAAAGCTGCCCTTTGACAATTAAAAATTCAAAGCAGTTGCCTCGCGGCAAGTGAAATTTAGTCTTCTTTCTCTTGTGCTTCGTATTCTTTGAGAAGCCTATCTTGCACATCGGAAGGAACCAGTTCGTAACCGGCAAACTTCATAGAGAACGATGCTCTTCCTCCGGTAATGGAACTTAGCGATGTGGAGTAGCTGCTCATTTCTTTCAACGGAACGCGCGCTTTTAGTTTCTCAAAACCTTTTTCGCTTTCCATTCCCATAATCATGGCGCGGCGGCCTTGCAAATCGCTCATTACATCACCCATATATTCTCCGGGAACCGAAACAACCACATCGTAAATGGGTTCCAGGATTTTTGGCCCGGCGTTTTTAAAGGCAGAACTAAAGGCGTTGCGCCCGGCAAGCATAAACGAAATCTCGTTGGAGTCAACGGGGTGCATTTTGCCGTCGTACACAATTACGCGAACATCGCGAGCGTAGGAGCCGGTGAGTGGCCCTTGCTCCATTCGGCCCATAATGCCTTTGAGGATGGCGGGCAAGAAGCGCGCATCGATGGCGCCGCCCACAATACTGTTAACAAAAACCAGTTTTCCGCCCCAGTCGAGTTCAACCACTTGCGTGTCGCGGTTTTGCACTTTAAACTCTTGTCCGTTAAATCGGTAAACTTCCGGCATTGGCATATCTTCGTTATAAGGCTCCACGATGAGGTGCACTTCGCCGAATTGTCCGGCGCCGCCCGATTGTTTTTTGTGACGATAATCGGCACGCGATTGCTTGGTAATGGTTTCGCGATAGGGGATTCTCGGTTCAATGAATTCAACCTCAATTTTATCGTTGTTTTCCAAACGCCATTTGAGCGTTTTAAGGTGGAATTCGCCTTGTCCCGAAACGATGGTCTGTTTTAATTCTTTCGACACTTCAACCAACCAAGTTGGATCTTCTTCTTTCATACGGGTAAGTGCTTCGCTCATCTTTTCCGAGTTAGACTCGTTTACCGCTTTAATGGCTCGGCGGTAGCGAGGTTCGGGATATTTTATGAAATCGAACGTGTGCTCCACGCCTTTCGCGTTCAGGGTGTTTCCGGTGCGTACATCTTTGAGTTTTACGGCCGCGCCAATGTCGCCGGCTTGCAATTCTTCCACTTTGTTGCGGATTTGTCCCGAAACGCTGTACAGCTGCGCGAGGCGCTCTCTGGAGTTACGGTTGGTGTTGTTGAGGTCTTCGCCTTCTTTTACTTTTCCGCTCATCACTTTAAAGTAAGATACTTCGCCGATGTGTGGTTCAATGGTTGTTTTAAAGAAGAAAAGGCTGGTTGGGGCGTTTGCATCGGGTTTTACTTCTTCGCCTTGGCTGTTTACCGGTGCTGCCACATCGTTTGGTGAGGGAGCCACCATGCTCAAGAAGTTCATTATGCGGTGCACCGCCATATTTTTTTCGGCTGAGGCGCAAAAAACGGGAAACAGGCTGCGATCAATCATTCCTTTGTGAATGCCTTCGCGCATTTCTTCTTCCGAGAGAGTTCCTTGGTCGAAATACTTCTCCATTAACTCTTCATCGTTTTCGGCGGCGGCTTCAAGCAATACTTTGTAGTATTCTTCGGCTCTTTCTTGTTCGCTTTCAGGTATTTCAAGAACATCGGGAGCTGTGGCGCCCGGTTTCCATTTGTATAGTTTTTGTTTCAATACATCAATAATACCGTCAAAAGAAGCGCCGGTTCCCACGGGATATTGCACGGGTACAATTTTGTTGCCATACAATTCTCTTAGGCTGTTTAGAGTGTTATCGTAATCGGCTTTTTCATGGTCAAGTTGGTTAATCAAGACAACCACGGGTTTATTCAGCTCATCGGTATAACGGAACTGGTTTACGGTGCCCACTTCCACGCCGTTGGTCGCGTCCACAACCATCAGCGCCATATCCGCTACGTTGAGGGCCGAAACAACGTTCCCCACAAAGTCGTCGGAGCCGGGGCAATCGATGAAATTCATCATCTTATCTTTCCATTCGTAAGACAGCAAAGTGGAGAAAACGGAGTAGCCGTATTCTTTTTCCACCGGAAAATAGTCACTCACGGTGTTTTTTCCTTCCACCGTTCCGCGTCGTTTTATAAGACCACACTCGAAGAGCATCGCTTCTGCGAGAGTGGTCTTACCTGAGCCAGCATTGCCAATAAGCGCAATGTTTTTAATTTCGTTGGTTTTGTAAACTTTCATGATTAGAAAATATTTAATAATAAGTATATTATACTAAAAAACTTTGCTTTTATGGAACAGCAAAGCCTCACTATCAAAAATAGCGATGCAAGGTAGCCATTTTTTGCGATATGTTGATTGAGGGAATATATGTTTTATAACATAAAATGGAGTTGTTGCATCTCCGATAAAGATAATCATTTATGCTTCTTGCTCCAAGTTTCAAAACAATTCGCTTTGTAGGATTGTTTTTATTTCAATCATTGAATAATCATATCGCATCATAAATGGAACAATATTACAATCAACCCATCGACGCTGTCCTTGAGCACTACGGCGTTACTTCCGATCAAGGCCTTTCAAATGAGGAGGTTCAAAAAAGGCTCCAAGAGCATGGACATAACCAACTCGCATCTAAAAAACAAAAATCGGCCATCGCTATTTTCTTGGAGCAATTCAAAAGCAGCATGGTAATTATTTTGCTGATTGCCGCCGGTGTTTCGGGCGTTATTGGCGTGATGGAAGGGGAAGGTCTGGTAGAAACGTATGTGATTCTTGCCATTCTCATCATTAACGCCATCATTGGAATGGTGCAAGAGTTGAAGGCGCAATCGTCGCTGGATGCGCTCAACAAAATGAGTTCGCCCCACACCAAAGTGGTGCGCGATGGCGAGGTAACCGAAATCGTTTCCACCGATGTGGTTCCCGGCGATATTGTGGTGCTGGACACCGGCGACATTGTTCCGGCCGATATGCGGTTTATTGAGGCCGTAAACCTTAAAATTCAGGAATCGGCCCTCACGGGCGAATCGGTGCCGGTGGAAAAACATCACGATGTGTTGGAAGGAACCGACGTTGCCTTGGGCGACCGCGCCAATATGGGTTTCTCAACTAGCGTGGTCACCTACGGCCGCGGCAAAGGCGTGATTGTGGGAACCGGTATGAACACCGAAGTGGGAAAAATTGCCCATATGCTTCAAGATACATCGGAGACCGAAACCCCAATGGGGAAACGTTTGCAGCAATTGGGGAAGATTCTTGGTTTTGTAGCGCTCGGTATTTGCGCCCTTATTTTTGCGGTAGGCATCCTCTACGGAAACAATTGGCTGGAAATGTTTATGATGGCCGTGAGCCTTGCCGTGGCAGCCATTCCCGAAGGCTTGCAAATTGTTTCTACCATTGTGCTGGCAATTGGTGTGCAGCGGCTGGTGAAACTCAACGCCATTGTGCGCACGCTGCCGTCGGTGGAAACGCTGGGTAGCACCACGGTTATTTGCTCCGATAAAACCGGCACGCTTACTCAAAATAAAATGACGGTGGTAGAGGCTTGGATGCCCGGAGATAACATCATCGATTTTCGGAACGAAGCCCTTCCCGAAGAATTAGGCGAGGACGAAAAGAAATTGTTCACATCCTCTTTGCTTTGCACCGACGCGCATCTGAAAATACTCCCCGACGGCACACATGAAAATGCCGGTGATCCAACGGAAACCGCCATTGTGGATGTGGGGCTGGATTTGAATATAAATAAAAACGAATTGGAAGCGCAATTCCCCCGAATGGAAGAAGTGCCTTTTGATTCGGAAAGAAAACGCATGTCAACCATCAACAAGATGGAAGGCAGTCAATTGCGAGTGAACGTAAAAGGCGGATTAGATGAGGTGTTGGGTGTAACAACGCATCTCCTCATAGATGGCAATGTGCGTGCGATTACCGAAGAAGACAAACAAGACATTATGGCGGCGAACGACCGTATGGCACAATCCGCCTTGCGCGTACTCGCTATTGCGCACAAAGATATAGACTCCGTGCCTCAAGAAGTCACCGCCGAAAGTGTGGAGAATAGCCTGGTTTTCATCGGGCTGCTGGGAATGATTGATCCCGCTCGCCCCGAAGTGATTGAAGCGGTGAAGAAATGTAAAACCGCCGGCATCCGCCCCGTAATGATTACGGGCGACCATAAAACCACCGCTGTGGCTATTGCCGATGAAATAGGTATTTACAGCGAGGGCGACAAAGCCATTACAGGCAACGAATTGGTGGCCATATCGGAGGACGAGCTCAAGCGCGATGTGGAAAAATATACCGTTTACGCGCGCGTGGCGCCCGAACACAAAGTGCGCATCGTGAAAGCGTGGCAATCGCAAAGCGATATTGTGGCGATGACAGGCGACGGAGTAAACGACGCGCCCGCCCTCAAACAAGCCGATATTGGCGTGTCTATGGGCATTGTGGGCACCGAAGTGGCAAAAGAAGCGTCGGACGTGGTGCTCACCGATGACAACTTCGCCACCATTGTGGACGCGGTGGAAGAAGGCCGTCGCATTTACGACAATATTCTCAAAGCCATTCAGTTTTTGCTTTCGGCCAACGTGGGCGAAGTGTTGCTTATTTTCATCGCTTCGTTGTTTAATATCGGGAATCCGTTGTCGCCCATTCTTATTTTGTGGATTAATTTGGTAACGGACAGCTTTCCCGCCTTGGCGCTGAGCATGGATCCTGCCGAAGACGATATTATGACACGTAAACCGCGCGACCCCAAAAAAGGATTCTTCTCCAAAGGAATGATTTGGCGTATTGTGTATCAGGGCGTAACCATTGGCTTGATCTCCTTGGCAGCCTACATCATCGGCTATCGCGATGGCGGCCAACCGCTGGGACAAACCATGGCGTTTGCCGTGCTGGGTTTCTCTCAATTGCTGCACATCCGAAACTTGCATTCCAACAAAAAATCATCCTTCAAAACCAGTATTCTGAGCAACAAAATGTTGCTTGGCGCCATTTTCGTTTCGGCATTGCTGCTGGCAGTCGTTTTACTTATTCCGCCCATAATGAACATTTTCGGCGTGGTAGCGATGGATGCCACGCATTGGCTGTATGTGGCGCTGTTTTCATTGGTGCCCATCGTGGTGGTGGAATTGATGAAGTTGATGAAGTTAAACCAGACGAAGGACGAGTATTAATCGCCTTGCAAACTATCTGTTACATAGAGAAAGCACAGCCCCAAAGGTTGTGTTTTTCTCTTTTCCTCTCACTTGAGAAAATGATGGAGTAGGGCATCGATGTTTATTTTTGTATATTTGTGCTGTTTCAATGCCAAGACATAAAATATTATAAAATGACAACTACACCCAATTGTATAAAATGCAACAGCGCTGTTACTTATTTCGACGGCTCATTGTTTCATTGCACAGAATGCTTTCACGAGTGGACACAAGAAGATATAGACAACCTGCAACAAGCCGATAAAGTGGTGGATAGCAACGGAAACGAATTGTTTGATGGCGATGATGTTACCGTGATAAAAGACTTAAAGGTGAAAGGCTCGTCAATGGTGGTGAAACGAGGAACGCGAGTTCGCGGCATCCGCCTCTCAGCAGAAGACCCCACGCACGTGCAAGGCCGTGTGGACGGGCAAACCATTTTTATCCTTACGGAGTTTTTAAAGAAGTAGGGGGGGGAATTTAGTATCTTTGATATTCGGAACAACACACGTGTTTCGCAGGTGAAATTCTACAACGTTGTGAATTGCTTTCAGAAGTTAGTATCTTTGATATTCGGAACAACTCATTGTAAGTGTATCGGCCCGCGGGAGTGGGTTGTGAATTGCTTTCAGAAGTTAGTATCTTTGATATTCGGAACAACTAGATACTAACATATTTGTTCGTGATAGCTGTTGTGAATTGCTTTCAGAAGTTAGTATCTTTGATATTCGGAACAACGCTATTACTTCCGGATTAGAAGAAGCGCCGGTTGTGAATTGCTTTCAGAAGTTAGTATCTTTGATATTCGGAACAACAAAGAAAAATATCCCAACGCCACGTTGCATGTTGTGAATTGCTTTCAGAAGTTAGTATCTTTGATATTCGGAACAACGTTGGATTTGGAAAGCAACATCCCCCATTTGTTGTGAATTGCTTTCAGAAGTTAGTATCTTTGATATTCGGAACAACCTATTTAAATTCCAATGGAGCAGGTTTGGGTTGTGAATTGCTTTCAGAAGTTAGTATCTTTGATATTCGGAACAACATGAACGTGCTGTTTTAAATCGCCTAAATCGTTGTGAATTGCTTTCAGAAGTTAGTATCTTTGATATTCGGAACAACCGTTTTGTCAGAATGAAAAACAATACTGCAGTTGTGAATTGCTTTCAGAAGTTAGTATCTTTGATATTCGGAACAACAAAATCAAAGGAATGGTGATAAATTCAACCGTTGTGAATTGCTTTCAGAAGTTAGTATCTTTGATATTCGGAACAACTTGTTCAATTGTGTACACACCAGCGTATTCGTTGTGAATTGCTTTCAGAAGTTAGTATCTTTGATATTCGGAACAACATGGAGCGTTACGCCAAGCCATAAATACCAGTTGTGAATTGCTTTCAGAAGTTAGTATCTTTGATATTCGGAACAACACGGTTTAATCCGGCAACAAACTCGTTTGAGTTGTGAATTGCTTTCAGAAGTTAGTATCTTTGATATTCGGAACAACAACTGCTAAGTTAGGTGGTTTAACTTCACCGTTGTGAATTGCTTTCAGAAGTTAGTATCTTTGATATTCGGAACAACAACTGCTAAGTTAGGTGGTTTAACTTCCCCGTTGTGAATTGCTTTCAGAAGTTAGTATCTTTGATATTCGGAACAACAACCGCATCAAGGTCGCAAATACCGTTCAGTTGTGAATTGCTTTCAGAAGTTAGTATCTTTGATATTCGGAACAACTAATTCTTTTCTCTTCCGAATCGATTACGTGTTGTGAATTGCTTTCAGAAGTTAGTATCTTTGATATTCGGAACAACTCCTAAACCTACCATAGCTTTAGTAATTCCGTTGTGAATTGCTTTCAGAAGTTAGTATCTTTGATATTCGGAACAACGGTGGCTACATTGGTGGCCGCTGGATTGACGTTGTGAATTGCTTTCAGAAGTTAGTATCTTTGATATTCGGAACAACGCGATAACCGACATTATCAGCAATTCTTTGGTTGTGAATTGCTTTCAGAAGTTAGTATCTTTGATATTCGGAACAACGCGATATCGTATGTCATAAAACATAAAGACGTTGTGAATTGCTTTCAGAAGTTAGTATCTTTGATATTCGGAACAACGGTTGCAAATCCATAAATGAAACCATGGTAGTTGTGAATTGCTTTCAGAAGTTAGTATCTTTGATATTCGGAACAACTTGTTTACGGCGATTTGAATAAACGCCTTGGTTGTGAATTGCTTTCAGAAGTTAGTATCTTTGATATTCGGAACAACGGTTACGCCAGCATTCATATTCTCTTTTAAGTTGTGAATTGCTTTCAGAAGTTAGTATCTTTGATATTCGGAACAACAATCGCTGTTTGTGGAGCGTTACACCCGCCAGTTGTGAATTGCTTTCAGAAGTTAGTATCTTTGATATTCGGAACAACTCTTTCGAAAAGGCTCGAACGTGCCATTAGTTGTGAATTGCTTTCAGAAGTTAGTATCTTTGATATTCGGAACAACTATAGAGCAGAACATCAGACTTACCAAAACGTTGTGAATTGCTTTCAGAAGTTAGTATCTTTGATATTCGGAACAACCGCCGCCAATTTGCACGTAATAGTCTTTGTGTTGTGAATTGCTTTCAGAAGTTAGTATCTTTGATATTCGGAACAACCTATAAACATAACGATATTACTTTTTATCGGTTGTGAATTGCTTTCAGAAGTTAGTATCTTTGATATTCGGAACAACATTTTTCTTAAATATTACTGCGTGTGCTAAGTTGTGAATTGCTTTCAGAAGTTAGTATCTTTGATATTCGGAACAACCTAAAAGCAGAACTTGCATTCCTACTTCTTGTTGTGAATTGCTTTCAGAAGTTAGTATCTTTGATATTCGGAACAACATACCTCGCTATAGCCTCATACTCTTCAGGGTTGTGAATTGCTTTCAGAAGTTAGTATCTTTGATATTCGGAACAACTATACGGCTCAATGGATTGACCATATCAATGTTGTGAATTGCTTTCAGAAGTTAGTATCTTTGATATTCGGAACAACGCCATTATCGATATTTCCGGTGCCATCACCGTTGTGAATTGCTTTCAGAAGTTAGTATCTTTGATATTCGGAACAACCACAAACAGTATCTAAACCGGTGTGAATTGGTTGTGAATTGCTTTCAGAAGTTAGTATCTTTGATATTCGGAACAACAATGTGTTTTTTGTTTGAAAAGTTTATGCAGTTGTGAATTGCTTTCAGAAGTTAGTATCTTTGATATTCGGAACAACAAAGTATGTTCAACATAGAGTACATCGACAGTTGTGAATTGCTTTCAGAAGTTAGTATCTTTGATATTCGGAACAACAGCTGTGAAAACAGGAGCAAAATATAATCAGTTGTGAATTGCTTTCAGAAGTTAGTATCTTTGATATTCGGAACAACTTTCAGTCTTGCTGTAACTTGCAACGTTTAGTTGTGAATTGCTTTCAGAAGTTAGTATCTTTGATATTCGGAACAACGTTTGTTAAATATAAATCATTTTTGTAAGTGTTGTGAATTGCTTTCAGAAGTTAGTATCTTTGATATTCGGAACAACAAAATAAAAATAAATAACTATGGCATTACCGTTGTGAATTGCTTTCAGAAGTTAGTATCTTTGATATTCGGAACAACGATGGATTTACCAGTAACCACTATAAATGGGTTGTGAATTGCTTTCAGAAGTTAGTATCTTTGATATTCGGAACAACAAGTGACAAAGATATTCAAAAACATGGATTGTTGTGAATTGCTTTCAGAAGTTAGTATCTTTGATATTCGGAACAACCAAAAATTAATTCTCCTGTATTGCTTACTCGTTGTGAATTGCTTTCAGAAGTTAGTATCTTTGATATTCGGAACAACGAATGGTACAAACATGAAGGTTGAATCTAAGTTGTGAATTGCTTTCAGAAGTTAGTATCTTTGATATTCGGAACAACCGATTGAGAAATTAGGTGCTTTTATTTGCTGTTGTGAATTGCTTTCAGAAGTTAGTATCTTTGATATTCGGAACAACGTTGGTAGTTCTTCGAGTGTTGGCTCTTTTGTTGTGAATTGCTTTCAGAAGTTAGTATCTTTGATATTCGGAACAACTAACATTCGTCTCTTACTTGGCTCTTATCAGTTGTGAATTGCTTTCAGAAGTTAGTATCTTTGATATTCGGAACAACATGAAGACATAAAAGCAAAAAAAGAAACTGGTTGTGAATTGCTTTCAGAAGTTAGTATCTTTGATATTCGGAACAACAACAGCGATTAACATTGTTAGTGGTGTATTGTTGTGAATTGCTTTCAGAAGTTAGTATCTTTGATATTCGGAACAACCTGTAGTTGATGGAAATATTAAAGTTGACAGTTGTGAATTGCTTTCAGAAGTTAGTATCTTTGATATTCGGAACAACAATGGGGATTGTTTTCCCATATTGGCGACCGTTGTGAATTGCTTTCAGAAGTTAGTATCTTTGATATTCGGAACAACTATTGAAACTGAAGTTGACAACCGAATACGGTTGTGAATTGCTTTCAGAAGTTAGTATCTTTGATATTCGGAACAACATGAGTGTTGGAGAGCGATTTTACCTTAATGTTGTGAATTGCTTTCAGAAGTTAGTATCTTTGATATTCGGAACAACGGCAAAGTCTATGATTAGTTGCGGTTAATTGTTGTGAATTGCTTTCAGAAGTTAGTATCTTTGATATTCGGAACAACATTAAAAAAAATCTTACTTACCACCTTGCAGTTGTGAATTGCTTTCAGAAGTTAGTATCTTTGATATTCGGAACAACAAAAATGGGAATTATATTGGATTTGTACCCGTTGTGAATTGCTTTCAGAAGTTAGTATCTTTGATATTCGGAACAACTTACCGAAATAATGTCTCAAGAGCATATGGTTGTGAATTGCTTTCAGAAGTTAGTATCTTTGATATTCGGAACAACAAATCGAGGGAGCAATTCTCAAATAAATACGTTGTGAATTGCTTTCAGAAGTTAGTATCTTTGATATTCGGAACAACAGGTCTACAATAAGTTAGAGCACGAGCAGCGTTGTGAATTGCTTTCAGAAGTTAGTATCTTTGATATTCGGAACAACAGAAACCAACAAAACAACCGATTTGCAAGTGTTGTGAATTGCTTTCAGAAGTTAGTATCTTTGATATTCGGAACAACATCGCCTTTTAGTAAGCTTATAAGTGTATTGTTGTGAATTGCTTTCAGAAGTTAGTATCTTTGATATTCGGAACAACATCAAGTGCCACGGCTGACATAAACATCAGTTGTGAATTGCTTTCAGAAGTTAGTATCTTTGATATTCGGAACAACTATGAGATAGTTATTGTCAAAAGTGACAGGTTGTGAATTGCTTTCAGAAGTTAGTATCTTTGATATTCGGAACAACCACATCCTTGTTCCTCCACGCCTTTACAACGTTGTGAATTGCTTTCAGAAGTTAGTATCTTTGATATTCGGAACAACGAGAGATTGGGTGGCACCTGTTTACGTACCGTTGTGAATTGCTTTCAGAAGTTAGTATCTTTGATATTCGGAACAACTAGAGGGAGGGGAATAATTATGGCATTACCGTTGTGAATTGCTTTCAGAAGTTAGTATCTTTGATATTCGGAACAACGAGTAGAAAAACACACATTAAGGCAATTTGTTGTGAATTGCTTTCAGAAGTTAGTATCTTTGATATTCGGAACAACCAAATTTAGTATAACTACCATCTTTTAATAGTTGTGAATTGCTTTCAGAAGTTAGTATCTTTGATATTCGGAACAACTTAAAGCAAAGGAAACACCAAAAAACAATCGTTGTGAATTGCTTTCAGAAGTTAGTATCTTTGATATTCGGAACAACCGATTTGGCTGAAGTTGATGAAGATTACTTGTTGTGAATTGCTTTCAGAAGTTAGTATCTTTGATATTCGGAACAACGGAGGGCATAACCATGACATCCGTGGAATAGTTGTGAATTGCTTTCAGAAGTTAGTATCTTTGATATTCGGAACAACTGGGGGAGGATATTTTCACGCTCACCATTCGTTGTGAATTGCTTTCAGAAGTTAGTATCTTTGATATTCGGAACAACTTATAGAATTATCATACATTAAAATTCTTTGTTGTGAATTGCTTTCAGAAGTTAGTATCTTTGATATTCGGAACAACTTTATCAGTCGACAGTAGATAAGGCGGAACGTTGTGAATTGCTTTCAGAAGTTAGTATCTTTGATATTCGGAACAACGGAAAGGTGCACCGAAGTGCTTTTGATGCAGTTGTGAATTGCTTTCAGAAGTTAGTATCTTTGATATTCGGAACAACAACTCTATAATACTCGAAGCAGGCGAGCCGGTTGTGAATTGCTTTCAGAAGTTAGTATCTTTGATATTCGGAACAACAATGCGCAGAAAATGTATGTCCATCAATAAGTTGTGAATTGCTTTCAGAAGTTAGTATCTTTGATATTCGGAACAACCGACTGGATAGTGGTATTATGATTGGAACGTTGTGAATTGCTTTCAGAAGTTAGTATCTTTGATATTCGGAACAACAAATATCCAATATGTTTATATTTTCCATCTGTTGTGAATTGCTTTCAGAAGTTAGTATCTTTGATATTCGGAACAACAGATTTGGGGCTGGAGTACAATTATCTCTTGTTGTGAATTGCTTTCAGAAGTTAGTATCTTTGATATTCGGAACAACAAAACACCCGAAAATGGCACTTTTTTCTACGTTGTGAATTGCTTTCAGAAGTTAGTATCTTTGATATTCGGAACAACTTTAGGAGAACTGATAATAATGAGTTATTGTTGTGAATTGCTTTCAGAAGTTAGTATCTTTGATATTCGGAACAACTAAAGCGGATATTAGTCAAATCCTCAATGGGTTGTGAATTGCTTTCAGAAGTTAGTATCTTTGATATTCGGAACAACAAATCTATCTGCATTAATTATTGTATCTTCGTTGTGAATTGCTTTCAGAAGTTAGTATCTTTGATATTCGGAACAACGCTTGCACTTAACGGCAAAGATGCTGCTCGGTTGTGAATTGCTTTCAGAAGTTAGTATCTTTGATATTCGGAACAACAATGTACAATATCGGCACTGCTAAAAATAAGTTGTGAATTGCTTTCAGAAGTTAGTATCTTTGATATTCGGAACAACGTTAACGGACAGTACAATTGTTTACGTTACGTTGTGAATTGCTTTCAGAAGTTAGTATCTTTGATATTCGGAACAACTGTAACCGTCAGAATGCTTGCCGTTACCATGTTGTGAATTGCTTTCAGAAGTTAGTATCTTTGATATTCGGAACAACAGAAAGTTAATACACACTTATACAGGTTTGTTGTGAATTGCTTTCAGAAGTTAGTATCTTTGATATTCGGAACAACATTGAATGAAATGAGAATTATTGAGGGTTAGTTGTGAATTGCTTTCAGAAGTTAGTATCTTTGATATTCGGAACAACCAGCAGATAGGGAAGGATTCGGGGTTGTTCGTTGTGAATTGCTTTCAGAAGTTAGTATCTTTGATATTCGGAACAACGCGAGATAATAAAAACTATTACATTGATAAGTTGTGAATTGCTTTCAGAAGTTAGTATCTTTGATATTCGGAACAACGAACAGCGAAGACGGCGGTACTTGTAATTTGTTGTGAATTGCTTTCAGAAGTTAGTATCTTTGATATTCGGAACAACTAAATACCTTGTTTTTCCTTTCTCCAATATGTTGTGAATTGCTTTCAGAAGTTAGTATCTTTGATATTCGGAACAACAGATATTCCAAGGCGTTTTTTGCGGTGGAGTTGTGAATTGCTTTCAGAAGTTAGTATCTTTGATATTCGGAACAACGGTTGAAAACACCCTTGCCGCTATATTTTGGTTGTGAATTGCTTTCAGAAGTTAGTATCTTTGATATTCGGAACAACCCGTTTTTGGCATTGGATATTAAGAACGCAGTTGTGAATTGCTTTCAGAAGTTAGTATCTTTGATATTCGGAACAACTTCCGTTCTTCCTGAAATCTGACGCCGCTGTTGTGAATTGCTTTCAGAAGTTAGTATCTTTGATATTCGGAACAACAATACCGGTACCGCCGATAACTGGTTATGGTTGTGAATTGCTTTCAGAAGTTAGTATCTTTGATATTCGGAACAACAAGAAGTCCAAAGCAAAAAAGAATTCTACAGTTGTGAATTGCTTTCAGAAGTTAGTATCTTTGATATTCGGAACAACAGTATGATTACTACTCTGTTACAAGCTGGCTGTTGTGAATTGCTTTCAGAAGTTAGTATCTTTGATATTCGGAACAACTGATCGCAATTTCGAGCGAAAAGCTTTTTTGTTGTGAATTGCTTTCAGAAGTTAGTATCTTTGATATTCGGAACAACTAATTGTTATTAAATTATGTATCATCAATCGTTGTGAATTGCTTTCAGAAGTTAGTATCTTTGATATTCGGAACAACGTGATTTTGTCGTGTCAACCACAACATTTCGTTGTGAATTGCTTTCAGAAGTTAGTATCTTTGATATTCGGAACAACCAGGAGAGCCGTCGACGGAGAGGAATATAAGTTGTGAATTGCTTTCAGAAGTTAGTATCTTTGATATTCGGAACAACTGTATGGAATATTTGACTCCCCTCACGTAGGTTGTGAATTGCTTTCAGAAGTTAGTATCTTTGATATTCGGAACAACGAGCGCAGGAACTACACATTAATAATATAAGTTGTGAATTGCTTTCAGAAGTTAGTATCTTTGATATTCGGAACAACATAGACGGCATTACAAAGTGGCAAGTGAACGTTGTGAATTGCTTTCAGAAGTTAGTATCTTTGATATTCGGAACAACTATAACCATTACAATCCGTACTTTGCCGATGTTGTGAATTGCTTTCAGAAGTTAGTATCTTTGATATTCGGAACAACATGGTGTTTAATGTCCGAAACACGAACCCAGTTGTGAATTGCTTTCAGAAGTTAGTATCTTTGATATTCGGAACAACATCGAGCGTGTCGATGGCCGTAGATGTGAGGTTGTGAATTGCTTTCAGAAGTTAGTATCTTTGATATTCGGAACAACCAATGGGCACGATGATCGCCCGCTCGGATTGTTGTGAATTGCTTTCAGAAGTTAGTATCTTTGATATTCGGAACAACTTGTTCATGATCGTATCGGAAGCATACAGGTTGTGAATTGCTTTCAGAAGTTAGTATCTTTGATATTCGGAACAACAGGATATGTGTATTTCCAATGAATATCAAATGAATACGTCGCGAATTACGATTTTAAAAAATGGTTGTTCCAAATAAAAAATCCTGCCGGTAAGGCAGGATTTTTTGTGCTAAAAAAGTTCCAACTGCTGATAAGGTGTGTGGACTTCCTTCTCTTTTTTTCCGATAAACAGCTCCATATTTCCAAACTGCTTATCGGTAATGCAGAGGATGCCGACCTGCCCTGCCGGGGGTAAAAAACTTTTTACCCGTTTTATATGTACCTCCGCGTTTTCGCGACTGGCACAATGGCGTAGGTAAATGGAAAATTGAAACATGGTAAAACCATCCTGAATAAGTTTCTTGCGAAAATCGGAATAGATTTTACGGTCTTTTTTTGTTTCAGTTGGCAAATCGAACAAAACTAAAATCCACATAACTCGATATTCACTAAATCGTTCCACTTTTATTTGAATGAAGGATATTTGATTTTTCTAAGCTCTCCCGAAAAACACTTATACAATGAGGCGGTTGTTTGCCCAACAGCTATCATCAGCGGACTGCGTTGATTGTTGATAACAACGTCCAAAACAGGAATATTAAGCAACTTTACTTTGATTTCCTGCGTTAACTCATCCAATTTTTCTCCGCTTTTCACCATATCCACTACCAATTTATCCACAAACGGACGGTAGGGTTCCATAATATCGTCGGCAAGGCAGTAAGCGTTGTATTTGCTTCGATGATGGATGCCGAGAGTTGGAAGTAATCCGCTGGCAACTAATGCTCGAGCCACTACCGCCCGCAAAATGGCATATCCGTAATTCAACAAATTGTTGGGTGGAATACCTTCGCGATGACGGGTAAAACCATCTATTTCCGGAAAAAGATTTGCCCAATAATAAACTGCCGCCCGCGCTTCATAATTGTCAGGATCGCCGCTTTTTACATCCGCTGCCCAAACTTTCATATTTTTGACAACGGCATTGGTATTTTCGGACAAAACGTAAGCCTGATTTTCAATTTTTGCTTGCACGGTTTGTTGCCAAAGTTGCTTTTTAAGTGGAACTGAAGCGTCAATTTGTTCCCGAAAACGTTCGGTTTGCGTAGTATTTCCATCCAACGGAAGCATCAGCCCAACAGGAATTCTGCAGCTGTTGCAGGTGATTACTGCGGAATTATTTTCGAGCAAAGCTTCCAACAATCCGTGCGTAATGGTTATTTGTTTATTGTCGAGAACCACCACGCCAATGTCTTCTATCGGAATGGTTTTTACCGCGTCGGCTTTAAAAGTTTCCGGCAACGTTTCGTTTTTAACCACTTCGGGAACCTGAATTAGCAACTGTTTGTTGCGTAAACTTAAATATGAAGGATTGCCGAAGTAGAGTGTTTTTTTAATCATAACACTACAGTTTAAAAGTAACACTTCCGTCTATTTTCATTTCAAAATCTTTTCCTTCTGTAATAAAGTTCCAATTTTCTTTGGACATTTTCAGTAAGTGAGTATGCCCTTCTATTTCAATTTTTGAAGGTATTGCTTTATATTGATCTAGCTCTTTTTTTATCTCCTTAGTTTTATCTATCCCTATAATTTTAACAAGTTGTTTTAACCTGAAACTATTATTAATGGTGTCAAATCTGAATTTTCTATTTAGAAAGTCTTCTCGTCTTTTATTGTTGTCTTCAATGCTTAAGTCTTCAACCACAGGGTCTATATCATATTTTTGTTCATACTTAGACAGTAGCTCATCTTTAGCTAAACTTATTGCATTCTTTACCTCATCTTTCGATAAAGCACTCAAATGATATTTCAACCAAATACTTCCTTCCGAAAATTGAGTGATAACATACAATCTGTTTGTTTGAAAGGTTCTGTCATTTAGCTTTTCGTATTCGCTATCTTCTTTTAGAATGAATACTTTTTGTCCAACCTTCAAAAGCTGTTTATCCCAATCTTTATACTCAGAATAAAAATTTTGGATGTATTTTTCAATATCAAACGTTCCGATATTTTTCCTCATTTTTGCAATTTCGAAAGAAGCAATGGGAAGCATTTCTCGTTTAATCCTATTGTTTTCAACTTGTTGAAGTAGAATTGCGTAAGGTATCGAACCGGCTTCAGAATAAAATTTGTTTTTATAATCATGTTTTGAGCGATAATTTACACGTTCTTTCACTTCCTTGCCCGCATTTGTTTGTATTCGTACATGTCGAATGGTATTGCCTTGAAAATCTTTGATTTCAGAATTATTCCTTTGACTTCTTATTAGCTCTCTGATTTTTGGATCAACTACAGAATTAATCAGTTTTTCTGACGACTTTACCTTTTCGATATTCTCTCGTTTTACAAAACTAAATTCATCTTTACCTGTTTTATACTTCCAATCACTTCCTTGTCTTAAAGGCTTTCCTCCTGCATCCCTTTCTACATTTTTTATTTTCCCTAAATATGTTTGAGCAAATAAATCACTTCTTACCGTACTTCCACGTGAAATTAAAAGAATTTTATTTCCTTGTTCATCGAGAATATAATTGCCGTTTTTGTCTCTGAGATATTGACGTTTACCTCTTTTTCTTACAATTTTACTTGTTTGCTTAGTAATTGATTTTTTTTCAAAATTGTATATTAAAGTTGATTTCTCTATTTCAGAAATATATTTTTGGACGTTGAAGTTTTCAGGAATTTCCCTCTTTTTGATTTCTTTGATTTTACTCTTGTTGTCATCTTCAATAGCCTTGAAGTATTCTTTTACAATTCGTTCTCGAAGACTGCTATTTATTGGAATAAGAGTGAGCACCAAAGCATCAATAGCGTGATGAGTGTGTTTGTTGCGACTTTTAATCTCATGTTCGTCTTGAAAACCATAGAGTTGTCTGAAAATTGCGGTAACCATTCCTTTTTGTACTGCAACTTTTTTAAAATACGTTTTTAAGAACTCTCTTGCATATTTACTTACCATTTGAGTGTCCACCAATTGCCTGCGTGCCCAACTGTCTTTTATTTCAACTGCCTCAAATCGTCCAATTTTATCATTCCAATAGTCCAAATGCAGTTTGCAATAATGCTTTTCTTGAATACGTTTGTTTTTTGCAATTTCATCTTCATTGCCTTGCGGCTTAGAGTTCCTATCGTAACGATATTTCCAATTGTCTCTGATACTTTTCCAATTGTTTAACCTTGGCTCAATTCTTGTTCCCCAGCCCTCAACATCATCGTAATAATTAGCACATTGAGTAGGTATTTGTTTGTTTTTTTTATCGTTGTTGTACCACGTATAACAAATAGTTTGATTTGCTAAAGTGTTATCCGGAAGTAAGCTACGAGGTATTGTGTGTTCAATTTCAACTTCATTGGAAAAAAGTTTACCAATCGGTATCATCTTTCCTGTGTATAGGCATTGCCCTTTTTGCTCCATCCAAAGTTCGTAGCGTTTTATGGCATCCTTTTCTCTTAAAATTTCAAGTCTGTTTTTGTTTAAATGTTTATTTCCCTCTTCATCTATTGTTTCTTCAAAAATTTGCTCAGTCCATATCTCAAATTTAGGGATGTTTTCTTCAATATTTAAATTTGCATTTTTTCGTTTATTATACTCTGCCAAAAACTCACGGTACTTTTCTCTGTTATTTCTACGTTCGTTTTGATAGCGCTCAATGGCTGCACGCTTATTATTGTCGTTTAGTTCGCGAGCAATTTCTAATATAACTTCGGTGTCCGCGTCAATAACATCTTCTTTTATAAACTCATTAATTAATTTACGAAGTATATTCATCGACTTGTTGAACATTGGATTTTTAATGCTGTCGATTTGTACTCCGGGTAAAATATCTACCTCATTTCCATAAATGTTCTTTGCTTTAGGAAGAATATATTTTCCTGTGTTAGGATCTATTTCACATTTTTTTAAATAAATATTATCGATGTTTGAATGATGATAAAGCTTATCAGCATCTATATTTATATCTTGTGATTTTAAATTTTCTTGAAAAATATCGATAAAGGTGGGATATTCTCGATAAGCGCGTTTTTCATCAAAGAAAAACTCTTGATACTTTTGTTTTACATTTTCAATGATATCATTTTTATCACTCCGTTTGTGCCAAGTTTTTTCACCGAAATATCCTTCACAAGTTTTTTTAATTTCATCAATATCATTCGCACTTAAACGATATGAAAAGTCTTTGTATGCAAAATAAGGCTCACCTTTATATTTATCAATTAAGTTATTTGTTATTCCAATGATTATTTTATTCTGCGCATAACTCTTATTAGCTTCTTTTAAAGTTGCAAGAATTGTTTCTTTGCATTCAAACCAATTTTCTCCCAAAATTTCAGGTAATTTTGCTAAAACCACAGCTTCATTATAGATGTATCCCTCTTTTAAAAATGGGATAATTCTGCACATTGCGTTTATGCTAAGATCGGCATATCCTTGCGAAAATTTGTCTCTGAGTTTTACAAACTTGTCGATTTGTTTTTCATCGACGATGTTAAGTTTTTCTTTGGCAAATATCTCCAAAAAGTTTTTCTCATTTGCTGCCCGTTTATCAAAAGCAAATAAGATGTGCCACAAGTCGTTGATTGAGTATTTGTTTATAATACAAAGCGCATTGCCAAAACCACCATCTTTTTCTTGTTTAATTATGTTCTGAGTTTCAATTTCGTTAATTGCATTTCTTGCTGTTTCCCCGAAAACATCAATTAATCCTTTACAAACAGGCATTCCTGAGACGGAACTATCATAAGTACCGTCTGTATAAATTTCTTTTTTGTTCCTCTCGTTTTTATTAATAGGATAGTTATATGTTTTTGGTGATTGAAATTGCTTGTCAAGAAAAACTCTTATTTCTTCGAACTTAAAATTTTTGTCTTTTTTTAGAAAGAACTCAAATAACTTTCTCTTTATGGGAATAGGAATAGGTTGTTTTTGATTATTTTCATCAACTGTCATTATGGTGTTTATAAAACTCCATGCTCTAAAAACCTCAAATATCGGATGAGAAACAGGACATCTTAATTTTTTAGGTTCTAACGTGCATTTGCCGATATTTCCTTTTTGAGTTCTTAAATCTCTTTGCCAAATAATGGATTTCCAAAGTTTTTCAACAAACTCATTATTATACCTTCCGTTTTGATTTTTAGAAGTGTCAAAATTTTGCGCTTTGCACAACTCTTCAAGCTCAAATTGATATTCTTCTCTGTAGGGGTATTGATTTCTGGCTCTTTTGTTTTTGTCTAAAAAGTTGTTTAATAGTGCTTTTGAAATAATATTGTTGTTTTCATCCAATGCTTTTTGGAATCCACTCTCTCCTCTGCGTTCTTTTTGTTTTTCTGTTTCGCTATCGGTTTCTCCAATATCTTTATAGCCTCTTCTTTGTATTATATGATACAATGCCCTCCCAAATTCATGTTTACTTACTTTTGTGTCCAAAGCCTTTGCTCTTAATTCATACGGATTTTTATAATTTATGCCTCCTTCGTAAGTAAAATCGCAAGCAAGCCATTTTTGGAATAATATATTTTCAGGAAATTTGCGAACTTGTCCTTTTCTGTATTTACTCCAAACTTCAAGTTCGTCTTTGCTTAACGGAACAAAATCGTTTTCGACGAGAATTTTTAATAATTCCCATTTACGATATTTTCTTGCTCTAATTAAATTGCGTTTCGAGCGAGCTTCCCTACGTTCTCTTGTGGGTGAAACGTAACCTCCGGATTGTCCTTTAGTCATTCCGGTATCAAATCGGACAACACCTTTCTTAATGATTTTTCCATCTTCAGTTATTACATAACCAAGGGAAGAACTACCTGCGTCTATTCCAATCTTCTTCATATTTCGTAAATTTTATTTGTTTTTTATTGCTATTTCGATTTAATTCCTTAACTTTGCTCTGAAAGACAATTCACAACAAGGCTATAAGCCGTAGGATATTTTGTCTCTAAAGCCCTGCGTACTCCGTAGGGTTTATTTTTTTCTACAAAGATAATGTATTATTTTTATAAAATGTATTCATCTATCTTACATAATTACGAATATTTGTTTTATCTTTGCAACGTATATGAGAATGTGTGTGACGACACTCATTTGTATGAGCACCAATTCATACTTATAGAAGGTCCAAACTTCTATACTCATATTTTTATCAACTCATCTATTAAAAGCTCAATAAGTAAGATAGATGTTGTGAATTGCTTCATTATTTAAAAGGGGAAACTTCTGTTTCTCCTTTTTTCACTCACTCTCCCTTAAACCTTATCCTCCCATTCTCCCGTTCCACTTCATTGTTTTTTATAGCCAAATTGATGGCGTAGCGAAGCAATGTATCTATTTGTTTGCCAATTTTCGCAAAACCAAATTTATTGACGATGTAGCGCATAAGTTCACTCTCTTCAATGCTTAAATTTTGCTGCACGGCTTCTGCTATGGCAACTTTAATTTCCTCGGGTGCAATGTCTTCCATATTTCGTTTCTCGTACTCGTTGCTCCGATAGAAGTCCAATGTGTCGGGATTGAGGTGTCGCGACCAATAAAAAGGCTGATGATGGTGGGTTGTGGTGAAATTCTTTTCGTTCACAATGTCCGTCAGAAAGCCATCCAAACGAGAACCAATGCGAGAGATGTTCCAAGCCTGTATAATTTTTCGGAAAAGTAAATTTTTGCTGATAGGCGCTTCTTTATCAACTATTTCGGAAATTTGCCGCCCTATTACAGATTTGCTTCCAAATTCATAAATAACTTCGGATGAACCTGTAGAAACAGGAAGCAAATAGTGGCTTTCGTAGTCCCGTTGTTTGGATGTAGGAATGATTATTTCGTCCTCATCTGTTTGTACATTGCTTGCTTCGTCGGGAAGGGATATTCCTTCATCCTGTTGAACTTCTTTGATTTCTTCTTTAGGATTATTCTTCTGAAGATGTTCTATGTGCGTCACAATTTTTTCGATAACATTGTCGGCATTTTCGTGCCAATCCAATGTCCAAACCCTGAAAATATTCCATCCCAACATCTTGAGAATACTTGGCATAACCATTTCCCTGTCGTTGGTCGTTTGCGCGTTGTAGTAGTATTTGCCGTCCAGGATTATTCCTAAAATGTATTGATGTGGATTGTCGGGATGCACCACGCCCACATCAATTCTAAAGCCAGATGTGCCGATATTGGCTCTGACTTCAAAGCCGCTTTGTCGCAGTTTGTCGCGCATCGATTTGGCAATTTGTTCTTTTCCCGCTATAACCTCGGCAGTTTCGGATTGAGCCGGAAGTTTGCCCGTTTCGGTATAGTGAAGGAAGGATTTCAATCCGGCAACACCTTTAGATGACGTTCTGCTTAAATCTATCAAATCGGATTTGAGCGTGGCAAAAACGTGCATCTCGTAACGAGCACGCGTAACGGCTACATTTAATCTTCGCCAGCCACCTTCGCGATTGATTGGACCGAAATTCATACTCATTTTGCCGTCCTTGTCCGGCGCGTAACAAATGGAAAACAGAATAATATCGCGCTCATCGCCCTGTACGTTTTCAAGATTTTTCACAAAAATTGGTTCTTCACATTCATTTGCAAGCGTTTCTATTTCGGGATTTTTAGCGAAAAGCTGATTCAGCAATTCTTCCACCAGATTTTGTTGAGTTTGACTGAAAGTTACTACGCCAACGCTTCGCTTCCGACGATTTTTATCGGAAAAGTGTTTCTCAATAAATGCCACAATGGCTTCCGCCTCTTGTCTGTTTTGGCGAGACTTGCCTTTGTCGTAATATCCACCGACAGCGTGATGAATTACTTTTTTGCTGATATCGTCTGCTGATGGGAAAGTAAGCAATTTGCTGTCGTAATAATTGACATTGCTGAAAGCGATTAAGCTCTCGTGCTTGCTTCGGTAGTGCTTTTGCAAATAGCGCGAAGGTATGGACAGTGCCAGACAATCGTCTAAAATGCTTTCCAAATCTTCGATGTCGATGTTTTCTTCATCAATTTTTGAAGTCGTAAAAAATGCGGTAGGCGGCATTTGTTTGGGGTCGCCCACAATAATAGCTTGTTTTGCTCTCGCCAAGGCGCTAACGGCTTCGCACGTGGGAAGTTGAGACGCTTCGTCGAAAATTACTAAATCGAAATGCTCGGTATTGGCATCAAAATATTGAGCGGCAGAAATGGGGCTCATTAGCATACAGGGTGCGATACGGGGTAAAAGCATCGGAATTTGATCGAATAATCGGCGAATACTCATTCCTCGTCCGTTGTTTCTGATGGCACGCTGCAGAATCCCAATTTCTGAACTTTGCATCGCTTCTTGCGTGATGTTGGGCAGGCGCGACATTAGTTTTAGAAGCAATTCGTGCTTTGTAAGTTCTCTGAAATCGGTCGCTATTTTCTTGTATTGTTCAATTTTATTTTCGAATAGCGAGGAATTGAAAAGATGAAGACTTTCGTTGTGGGCAATGACGCTTTTTGCCAAAGAAGAATGAGAGACAAAATTAAAATATTCTGCGGTTTTTTCGATTGGGAAAACGAGCCTTTCAAAATCCGAAATAAACCAGTTTAAATGTAGTTTTTCACCTTCGGTTATGATATGTACATAATTTGCCCAATTTTTCAGGTTTGGTAAATGTTGACAAAGTTCATCCAAACTATCTGTTACACCACGCAGCCAATTGGCACTCTCGGTTTGTGAAAGGTTGCTGCCGGTTAGCGTTTCATATTCAGTTAGTTTTGCGTTTAATTCTGCTGATTGATTGGCAAAAATCTCAATCTTTTTCCTGTTTCTATCCGTGAGTTCCTGAGTGGATTGAACACCTTTTTTGACAAAGCCCTCCACCCAAGTTGCAAATGTGGAATATCCGAATATCGACAATTGCTCCGTTATTGCGATAATGTTTTCGGCACGAATCCGGATGTAATTCAAGTCCGTATCTTCCTCTTTGTAAGAGTTGTTAAGTGCTCGCTTTAATTCGTTGAAACGATTTTGCGATAAAACTCGATTTTCTTCATCAATAATGTGGCATTTGGCAAAAAAATCGTCCACTTCATCGTCGCTCTTAATTTTGTTGTTTCTGTAAATTGAAAGCTGCTTTTTGACTCGATTTTTCCCCATCCAACGAGCTAGAAACCAATTTTGTTTAGCTTTTTTCCATTGAATTTCAAGAGATGCGGCATCTTCCTTCAAAACATTTCGATTGAATTCCACCAACACTCTTTTTATCGCTGATTGATAAGCCGAAAAGTGCTGAAACCATTCGTTGTAAAGCTCGCGATGGTTTTGCTGCGAAAAGAAATTGACAAATGAAATTTCGGTGTCGGGCAACGAGAGCAACTTTTGGGCAAATTCTGATAAGGCTTTCCATTTTTCAAATGTGTTGATATCAAAAGAAAAATTTAAGGCTTCGGAAAATTCCTTTGCGTAAACTTCGACATTATTCAGCAAATCATCCAATTGTTTAGTTTGACTTTCTATATCACTGAAATCAGAAAAACTGTACGATTTAATTGTGAATATCCGAAATGGATTTTTCGAAGGATGCGCGATTTCGCCCGAAACCGCTTTGAAATTTTCCAACCAATCTTGCCACTTCTGCCATAATGCCGCATCCAATTCATTGAGAACCGTTTCGGAAATTGTGTGTTCCGGAAAGTTGTGTTGCTTGTATTCTTCAATGGCGTTTATGTGGTCGTAAAGACTAAATCCTGTTTTCCCCTTTTCGTGCAGAGTCTCAACATAATTGCTGATAACTTGTTTGGCGTTGTTTAATCGTTCTGCTTCGGCGTCAAAATTCAGTTTGCTTGCCTTTCTAACAAGCTCTAGCGAGCGAGAAAGTTGGCGCAAAACATCCGATTTTTTCGATTTATTGGAATGTAATTCCAGCGAGAATGGAGCCAAGCCTATTTGCTCTATGCGGTTATAAACCACATCGAGCGCGGCTTTCTTGGCGGCTACAAAAAGAACCCGCTTATCGCGATACAGCGCGTCGGCAATGATGTTGGTAATGGTTTGCGACTTCCCCGTTCCGGGAGGTCCGTGCAAAATAAAGCTCGTGTTGTTTTGAGCCGCAAGCACCGCGTCCATCTGCGAAACATCGGTAGGAATGGGCAAGGTTATCTGTAGTGGATGAATGTCTTCTAAATCTTTTTGTTCTTGTGTTTTATACGCTTCATCATTAACCAATTTTCCGTCGATTAAACTTTTGACAATGGGATTTTTCTGAAGTTCTTCGTGATGCATTACAATATCTTTCCACAGTATCAATTTGCTGAAAGAAAAATTGCCTAAAATCAGCTGTTCTTCTACATCCCAACCTCGTTGCTGCATTACTGCCCGACGAATTACAGCCATCACCTTCGCAACGTCAACACCACTTTCGTCGCTCGGAAGCGGGTCTAATCCTTTAATGTTGAGCTGATATTCTTGTCTCAGAAACTCGATTAGCGTAATATTGAGCAGCGTGTCTTCTTCGCGGCTTCTCAACGTAAATTTACTATTTACCGAACGTCGGCTAATTTCTACAGGAAGCAGCAATATGGGAGCATAACGCGTCCTGTCAGGAGTTTTACTGTCGAACCACTTCAACAATCCAACTGCCAGATAGAGCGTACTCGAACCATTTTCTTCAATTGCCAATTTAGCATTTTTATGCATAAACGTTAAGATAGCGTCCAAATCCGTTTGGTGGTAATAGGAATGAAGCCGCTTGTATTTCAAATCCTCATTTGCCATCTGAAAAAGTGGCGATGAAGGATGCAGCGTTTGAGCAAAAAGATTGTATTTTTTTATGATTTCGGCGTTGGGATTGGGTTGAATTGAAAACGCCTTTCCGTCGGCAAGCGCGTCTTCCAGCTGATTGATATCGATATCTACCAATTGGAGCATATTTCGCGTCATTCGTATATTGAGCAGGTTGTTGCGAAGGGATAAATCGAGCAGTTTGCGTTCCCAAATTTTAAGTTTGTCGTTTTTATCCGTTTTGCCTTCGGTATCTTCTGTAATAATCTCGCCAATTTCAAATTTATCAATCATCGAAGATTTAACCTCTTCGTCAATTGTCGTTTCATCCAATTGAATGTTGTTCTTCTCAGAAATGAGCGGCAACGGACGAATGCCCATCGACCTTGCTCGTTTGATATCGACCGACAAAATAAAATCTTCTTTCTCAATTAATTGAGATTCGCCCGCGTTTAACGCGTGAAGAAAGTTGATGTTGTTTCCCTTGCATGCGGCGGTTGCTTCGAACAAGGCTATATCGCGTATTCCTTTGGCGGCGCGTTTGGTTATGGCGGATTTGTCGTCGTTTACGGCTTCGGCAAATTTGTTGTCGTAGAGCCAGCATCCTACGAAAGCGTGTCCTAAGACGATAACAATAATCGGGTTTAAATCAACGGCTTCCAAGCACGCGGCAAATAACAAACTTAAATCCACACAGTTGCCAAATCGCTCGTCGCGAATGGTGTTTAATAGTCTTAGTCGTTGTCCGATTTGCTCGTATCCGGGTGGAAGAGCACTATAAATTATTTCTTCGTTTTGAATCGCGGAATAAATAGCGGACATCATTTGCAGCACCCTTTCCGGGTCGTTACTCTGATATCCTTCGAATGCCGTTCTCAACTTCTGCTTTTCCATAATTTCAATGGCTTTCCGCTTGATATGGTAAACATAAGGATGATTAGGCGTAATGTAAGAGGCGATTAGTTCGGGCAAAACATTAAATCCGCCAAAATATTCCAACGGATGTATCAATATTTCATCGCGTACGGAATTCTTTTTCTCATTATTCTCAAAAACTTCCACTTCAATTACCGCTTTCATCGTTTCGGTAACCGATGTAAGGAAAGTTCTATTCACTTTCAGATTATTCAACGGAACTTTTATGCTTTTCCCTGCCGGAATGCCGTCGAGAGTATAGCTAAATTCCTCAAAAACGGATAAGTCGGAATTAATTTTAATTTCAATACTTCCCGAATCGGTTTCCGAGGTGTTTTCTATCGCTAAATCACTTATCGGGGAAATATTGTTGATAAATAGCGAGATGTTTAGAAAAGGAAAGGTTTTTCTGTGGATAATTAGATTTGGAGCCATTATGGATTGACAAATATGTTGGTGTTATGATTAAACTCCAAAGTTAAAAAAAAGTTTTTAAATTAAAAATGTTTTTTACATTTTAAAGTTTTAGTTATATTTGCATCAACTTTTGAAAGCAATTCACAATAAGGATTATTCCGTTGTGAAAACATTTAGCGCCTCGCCTATCTGCGGGGCATTTTTATTATTTGGCAGTAGTTGATTAAGTTAACTGCAACATTTATACCATCACCCCCTCTTTTCTATAAACATCCTCCACATCGTCTGCTCTTTTTGTTTTTAAGTTGGAAGTTTCTAGGTGAGAGAAAGGCACTAAAAGTTTTGTGAAAACTTGAACAGAGAATACTTTATCGAGGTATTTCTTTTCGTCAATTACCGGAATTACGTTGCTCACGCTTGCCTCTAATTGTACGCCATGGTCCATTAGTAATGCCAATGTGATGTTTTCATAAGCTGCAATGTAACCCAAGAAATGGCCGTTTTTCAATACTTTTATGGCAAACCGATCGTATTTATTTTCTTCTTCGCGAATCAACTCCAGCGGGTCGTTCACTTTTAAGCCGACTGTTAATAAATCTTTTTTTCTGAAGTTAACACCTCGCACATAGTTGTCGTAGATTTTTATTTTTTTTAAGTCGTATCTCAGGCTTTCCATTTTGGAGTCTACGCCGGAGAATAAGAAACTTCCGGCTCCTGCGCCCATAATTTTCAGAAAAGTAGCTCTATCCATAAGGCTAAAATATTCGTTTAACGTATTAGAATTATATCGAAGTAAAGGTAACTGTTTTTTGAAAATGGGGAAACTTAAAATTAACTCCAATGCAACCTTTCGAAGTTTTGAAAGCAACTTTTGCTCACAATTTATTTGTAAATATCTCTGCTGTAAATCAAATTGATTTTGAATGGCAATTATTTCTGTCAAATTGCGTTTTATGTTCTATTTTTAGTAATTTTGTGCCTTTATGTTTGATGAGGTTGCTTTATTGTGGTAGCCATGCATTTTTTTAACAAATGGATAAGAAATGAGCAAATACAAAATTAAAACCTTGAATGGAATTTCAAGGATGGGTTTGGAGAAGTTCGGGCCGGCGTATGACATAGATGAAAATGTGGAGACGCCCGATGGCATTATTGTGCGCAGTGCTTCGCTTCACGAAATGGAATTTCCCGAAACTTTGCACTGCATTGCCCGAGCCGGCGCGGGTGTAAACAATATTCCTACGGAAAAATGCACCGAAAAGGGCATTGTGGTGTTTAATACACCCGGCGCGAACGCCAACGCGGTGAAAGAATTAGCCATTGCGGCACTGCTTTTTTCGTCGCGCCGAATTGTGGAAGGCATTAATTGGGCGAGCAGTTTGTCGGGAAACGATATAGCTAAGCAGGTTGAAAAAGGAAAAGCGCAATTTGTTGGCCCCGAAATCAGGGGTAAAAAGTTGGGCGTTATTGGTTTGGGCGCTATTGGCGTGATGGTGGCCAACGCGGCGGTAAACATGGAAATGGAAGTGTATGGATACGATCCCTATATTTCTGTGGATCACGCTTGGGGCTTATCGCGCGCGGTGAAAAAAGCCAACGATTTGAAAAAACTGTTTAAACATTGCGATTATATCACCCTGCACATTCCGTTAACAAATGAAACAAAAGGGATGCTCAACAAGGACGCGTTTGAACAAATGAAGAACGAAGTGCGCATCATCAACCTTTCCAGAGGTGAATTGGTGAACGATGACGATATCATCGCCGCGTTACACAACGGAGAAGTGAGCGAATATGTAACCGATTTCCCCAATGAAAAACTCATTGGCGTTCCCGGCATTATTCCCGTGCCACACTTGGGGGCCTCAACGCCCGAAAGCGAAAACAATTGCGCCGTGATGGCGGTGTTGCAAACAAAGGATTTCCTGGAAAACGGAAACATCAAAAACTCGGTAAATTTTCCGCCCTGCGATATGGGTGTTAGCACGGTGAAGCACCGCTTGACCATCGCGCACAAAAACATTCCTACCATGTTGGGGCAAATTTCCGCGGTTCTTTCGGAGCAAGGCACCAACATCGCCAATATGATTAACCGCAGCCGTGGCGATTACGCTTACACCATGGTGGATTTGGAGCAAGAAATCACCGATGAAAACGTAAAACGAATCAATGATATTGACGGCGTACTCAGGGTACGAGTCCTTTAAGACTCCTGTAAAAGCTCATTAAATGCCTCGGCCATAGTTGGGTGTGTGTAGATTTGGTCGCGCAGTTTGTCGTAAGTTATGCCCTGATCCATTGCGAGTTTCACAATGTTGATGAGTTCGTGGGCTTCGGCGCAATACAGCATGCACCCAATAATTTTTCCATTTGATTCATTTACCAACGCTTTCAACAGCCCCTCCTTTTGCTTTAACACAGCGGCTTTTGGTATTGCAGCGGCAGGCATGGAGAAAAGTTTGTATGTTATCTTTTTCTCTTTCGCTTCCATTTCGTTCAATCCAATCCGAGCATAAGGGGGCGTAAGAAAAACGGCTGTGGCGAAGGGTTTTCGTTTGGCTCGGGAATTGTATTTGCCGTTGGTCAGTTGATTTTGTATGATGCGAAAATCGTCCAGTGAAATATACGTAAATTGTGGCCCGCCGTTAACATCTCCCAGTGCCCATACATTGAGAGCCGAGGTTTGCAACTTGCTGTTTACCTTGATAAAACCACGTTTGTTGGTAGTAATGCCGGCGGCTTTCAGTTTCAGGTTTTCGGTCTGTGGTGTGCGCCCGGTAGCCATAAGTACGGCGTCGGCACTGACAATGCTCTTTTTATTGTTTGACGTATAATGTACGTTCACTTTCTCTTTTTCGGACACAAATTCCGATACTTCCGCATTTGAAATGATTTGCAGGCCTTTTTCAGAGAGTGTTTTCAAAATTGCTTCTGCGATATCCCGGTCTTCCTTGGGCAAAAATTCTTCCGATTTATCAATCAATGTTACTTTGCTTCCAAAGTTCAACAACATTCCGGCAAATTCCAGTCCGATAAATCCGCCTCCCACAATGGCCACATGCTTGGGAATTCCCTTCAATTCCATAAATGTTTCGCTATTGTAAATTCGGCTTCCGTCAATTCCTTTAATTGGTGGCATATTTGGTGCCGTGCCGGTGTTGATGAAAATGCGCTTCGTTTTGACCTTGTAATCGCCGTTGGCTGTTTTTATCGACAATTCCGATTTCGATATAAAAGAAGCTTCTCCGTCTATGATTGTCACGTTTTTTAACCCATCCAGCTTGTTGTAATTTTTCTCGCGAAGCGTTGACGTGAGTTTGTCTTTGACTTTATGTGCTTCAGAATAAGGTGTTTTTTGTTCCGATTGTGTGATGAGCGATTTTGTGGGAATGCAGGCAACATTGATGCAGGTTCCCCCGTACATTTTTGATGAACGCTCCACCAGCGCCACCGTTTCTCCTTGCTTGGCAAGAAAGGCGGCCAGTGTTTTTCCGGCTTTGCCAAATCCGATAATAATATTTTTGTAGCTGGTTTTCATTGTGTTATGCTTTTTTGTGTTCTTGTTTTCTCACGGCGCCAGCCTGTGCAAAGTCCAGCCTTCTTCGGTTTTATGATATACAAGCCGGTCGTGCAGGCGGCTGGGGCGCCCTTGCCAGAACTCCATGGTGGTGGGGCGAATTAAAAAACCACCCCAAAAATCGGGCCGAGGAATGGGATTCTCAGAAAAACGTTTTTCCACTTCGGTTTGCAACGTGTTTAACTCATCGCGGTTTTTGATTATCTTGCTTTGGGGAGATGTCCATGCGCCAAGCTTGCTTGCTTCGGGGCGTGAGTTGAAGTAGCTGTCCGAATCTTCAGGCGATAACCTTTCTACCCGGCCTTCAATGCGGATTTGACGTTCAATTTGATGCCAGTCGAACACAACGGACGCAAACGGGTTTGTCATCAACTCACGTCCTTTTCTACTCAAGTAATTGGTGTAAAACACAAAGCCGTTCGCGTTGGCTTCTTTCAAAAGCACCACGCGTGCCGATGGCCTTCCCTCGGGTGTGGCCGTAGCAACCACCATAGCGTTAGGTTCGCAAATTTCCGATTTAATGGTTTTCTCCATCCAGCGGATGAACAAATCCATGGGGTTTTGCGGCATATCGGTTTCCGACAACGCGTCGGCACTATATTCTCGTCTAAAATCAGCAAGTTCTTTCATATCTTTTTCAAAACAGTTTCATAAAGTAATAACCATTTTCCCATGCATTTGGTTTATCTTTTTCGGTTTTTTCTTATCTTCGTGTTTTAGTTGCAAATATGTTCAGTAATTTATGATTAAAGTTGAGAAAATAGTTAAAAGCTTCGGTTCTCTTCAGGTTTTAAAAGGCATTGACTTGGAAGTGAAGCAGGGCGAAATTGTATCCGTTGTAGGCCCCAGCGGCGCCGGCAAAACCACGTTGCTGATGATTATGGGCACGCTGGAGAAGGCCGATTCGGGCAGAGTTTTTATCGATAATAATGATTTG
Organism: Bacteroidota bacterium; assembly: GCA_023388315.1. Lineage (GTDB taxonomy): Bacteria > Bacteroidota > Bacteroidia > Bacteroidales > Dysgonomonadaceae > JAEWGM01. The sequence continues at coordinate 179,633 of JAEWGM010000028.1, forward strand.
AGCAAACTAAGCGAAAAGAAACTGGCCGATTTCCGCAACAAAAACATCGGGTTTGTTTTTCAATTTCATCAACTTTTACCGGAATTTACGGCGTTGGAAAATGTGATGATTCCAGCACTCATAGGAAACGCCAAGCACGGCGCGGCCGAAAAGCGTGCCAAAGAATTGCTCGATATGATGGGCCTGTCAGAAAGAATGGAGCATAAGCCGGCCGAATTATCGGGTGGAGAAAAGCAACGTGTTGCCGTGGCAAGAGCGTTGGTTAACAGTCCGTTGGTTGTTTTTGCCGATGAGCCATCCGGAAGCCTCGATACCGATAACAAAGAAGAATTGCACGCGTTGTTTTTCGAACTGCGCGATAAATTGAATCAAACATTCATTATTGTTACGCACGATGAGCAACTGGCATCCATCACCGACAGAACCATTCATATGAAAGATGGACTCATCATCCATCCCGAATAAAAATCTTTTACCCTAACATCAACATTCAAAAACAAATGAAAAGAAAATTACTATTTATGGCAATTGTCACCTCAGCGGCTCTGCTTTCGTGCAACAACGCTTCGCAGAATTCAGATGCTGCCCATCAACAAAATAGAAAAAACCGCGGAAAAGAGCTTTCCGAGATCATCGGCAAGGCAAAACCTACCATCCAAAACGGAATTATGACGCCCGAAGTGCTTCACAGTTTTGGCAGGGTGGGCAATGTGGTTATATCGCCCGATAAATCGCACATCGTCTATCAGGTTACCTATGTGAGTATTGCGCAAAATAAAACCAACCCCGAACTGTTTGTTATGAAAACCGATGGTTCTGAAAAGAAGCAGCTCACCATCACTAACACCCGCGAGAGTAATCCGCAATGGATAAACAACGGCAAAAAAATTGCTTTCCTGAACAATGAAACGGGCACATCGCAAATATGGACCATCAATCCCGATGGGGGAGGGATGACGCAAATTTCTAACGTGGAAGGCGGCATTGATGGATTTAAATTTTCGCCCGACGGCAAAAAACTGATGTTTTATAAAAGTGTGAAAGTGGGGCAAAGCACACAAGACCGCTATTCCGATCTTGCGAAGGCATCGGGGCGCATTGTGGATGATTTAATGTACAAACATTGGGATTCGTGGATTGATACCGCCCCGCACACCTTTGTTGCCGATGTTAGCGGAAATAAACTCACCAACATAAAAGATTTGCTTGAAGGCGAGCCTTACGAAGCGCCCATGTTGCCATTTGGCGGAATAGAGCAATTGGCTTGGAGCCCCGATGGCAGAACCATTGCTTATACATCGCGAAAAAAAACGGGCAAAGATTATGCCGTTTCTACCAATTCCGATATCTATTTTTACGATGTTGAAACCGGCGAAACCCGAAATATGACGGAAGGGATGATGGGGTACGATGTGAATCCGCAATTCTCGCCCGACGGAAAATATCTTGCGTGGCAAAGCATGGAAAGAGATGGGTATGAAGCGGATAAAAATCGGCTGTTTATCATGAATTTAGCTACCGGCGCAAAGACCGATTTAACCGAAAATTTCGATAATAATGTGGACGCTTTTGTGTGGAATACCGATAACAAAACGTTTTACTTTACCGCGCCATCGCGTGGCACTGTGCAACTTTACTCATTAAATATAGATACAAAGGAAATTAAACCCATCACCAAAGGGTATCACGATTATACATCGCTTACGCTGGGCAACGGAAAACTCATCGCCACCCGCCAATCGCTTTCACAACCCGCTGAAATTTATAGTGTTGACATTGCTTCGGGACAAGCCACAGAAATCTCTTTTGAAAACAAAGAAATCTTGGATCAGCTCACTATGGGCGAAGTGGAGGAAAGATGGATTGCCACTACCGACGACAAAGAAATGCTCACGTGGGTTGTTTATCCGCCTAATTTCGACCGAAACAAAAAATATCCCGCTTTGCTCTATTGCCAAGGTGGCCCACAAAGTATGGTCAGTCAGTTTTGGTCGTACCGCTGGAATTTGCAAATGATGGCGGCAAATGGTTACATTGTGGTGGCACCAAACCGCCGTGGGCTTCCCGGTTTCGGACAGGAGTGGAACGAACAAATTAGTGGCGATTACGGCGGACAAAATATGCGCGATTACCTCTCTGCCATTGATGCGTTGGCCAAAGAACCTTTCATTGACGAAAACAGATTGGGATGTACGGGAGCCAGTTACGGCGGGTTCTCGGTTTTTTGGCTAGCAGGCAACCACGACAAACGCTTTAAAGCATTCTTGGCGCACGCCGGAATTTTCAATCTTGAAGCGCAATACCTCGAAACCGAAGAAATGTTTTTCGCCAATTGGGATATGGGCGGCGCGTATTGGGATAAATCCAATGAAGTGGCGCAAAAAACGTACGCTACATCGCCCCATCGGTTTGTAGATAAATGGGATACGCCCATTATGATTACCCACGGCGAACTGGATTATCGCATTTTGGCATCGCAGGGAATGATGGCGTTTAACGCGGCGCAATTGCAAGGTATCCCTTCACGTATGCTCATTTTTCCTGATGAAAACCATTGGATTTTTCAACCACAAAACGGGGTTCTCTTTCAACGTGAATTCTTCCGCTGGTTTGATGAGTGGTTGAAATGATGTAATTTTTTACTTCATTTTTTCGATAGCGAGTGCAAAACAGGATGAAAAATCTGCATTTTTTGCAAAAATATTTTTTAGTTCTAAAAATATGATATATCTTTGCACTCGCTATTAGAAAATGATAGCACTTTGTGTTGACTCAGTTGGTTAGAATATCCCGAAGTGTCGGGAGAGTCGCCGGTTCGAGTTCAATCACACAGACCAAAAAATACGGTGTGGTAGTTCAGTTGGTTAGAATATCCCGAAGTGTCGGGAGAGTCGCCGATTCGAGTTCACTCACACAGACCAAAAAATACGGTGTGGTAGTTCAGTTGGTTAGAATATCCCGAAGTGTCGGGAGAGTCGCCGGTTCGAGTTCAATCACACAGACCAAAAAATACGGTGTGGTAGTTCAGTTGGTTAGAATACCTGCCTGTCACGCAGGGGGTCGCGGGTTCGAGTCCCGTCCATACCGCAATGAAGGGTGTAAATCAAGTAGTCACGAGATTTACACCCTTTTTTATATCTAAATCTTCTTCTCAAAACAAACTTTATCAATACAGGCTGCTTCAAAGCAATAACCCAAATGTGTTTTACAGTGAAAAATCACAACCCCATCTTCTCACTTTCCCACACGCGGTATTTCACTTCAAAGCCTTTGGGCGCGAATATCACAATGGGCAACTGGCTATTGTAAGGAACCAACTCCGTTTCACCGGAAATAAATTGTGAAGTCAAGCTGTTATCGGGACAAGCCATGCGAGTGGAAGCATAATTGCCGTCCGATTTAAATACCAGATATTCATATCCAAAACCTTCGATTGTTTCTTTTGAAAACGTGCCGTTGAGCGAGTGGATGTTGCAATCGGCTTCGCGGGTGATGCCGGGAATAATTTCAACTTTTTGTTCTGTGGGGTGTGTAGCGGGAACTGACGGTAGCAAAAGCACATAGCGTTCGTATCCGTCTAATTTCTCAGGAAATTGCGCTAAATTCTTTGTGGCTTCGGTTTGAATGGATTTGTCGATTGTTTTGCTAACATCGTGTAATCCTTTGGCCTCCCACACCCGATGTTTCAATTCCACATCATCGGGGGTATATACCACCAACGTCCTGTTACTGTTGTAGTCTGTAAGAAAAGAGGAGCCGGAGACAAACGATTTGCGTTTGGTGTTGTCGGGGCAGCCCATCATCGTGGAAAACACTTCACCATTTGACTTGAAAACCAGATAATTTTCGCCGGTATTTAATGCGTTTTCTTCGAACTCTCCTTGTAGCCCGTGTTTATTGCAATCAATTTCCATTGTTTTTCCCGGAACTACCTCCAGTTTGTAATTAGATTCGTTTCCCTTAGCAGGCAAAGTGACAAGGCGAGGCGTATAACCGTTGAGTTTAGGGTATTTCTCTAACATAGCCAGCTGCTCCTGACTATACACATCGGTTGCCGGTGCCGTTCTCTTTTTTCCACAAGAAATAGCTGTTAAAGCAAGGCACATAGCGGCCACAAAATATAATTCTTTCTTCATACAATTTGTTTTTATTGTTTTCCTATTTAAACAAGTGTGCAATAAAAATGTTTACCCGCGGAGTTCACTTTCACATAATCCTAAAAAAATGTACTTTTGTAGTTTAAAATCACAGCAATGAAAAATAGGAAAGATTACGAAATAATGTCGCCCGTTGGTTCATACGAATCGTTGATGGCGGCGATACAGGGTGGGGCAGACTCTGTTTACTTCGGCATTGAAGGCTTGAATATGCGCGCCAGGTCTTCCAATAACTTCACCATTGAAGATTTGCACAACATTGTGCAGATTTGCCAAGAAAACAACATCAAAAGCTACTTAACCGTTAACACCATTATTTACGACAACGATTTGGAGTTGATGAAGAAAGTGGTGAACGCCGCCCGCGAAGCCAAGCTCTCGGCTATTATCGCGGCCGATGTGGCGGTGTTGATGTATGCGCGAAGCATAGGCGTTGAAGTGCATTTGTCCACCCAATTGAATATTACCAATACCGAAGCGTTGCGATTTTACGCGCAATTTGCCGATGTGGTGGTACTTGCGCGTGAACTCAACTTAGACCAGGTAGCAGCCATTCATAAAGATATTGTAGATCAGCAAATCAAAGGCCCTTCGGGTGAATTAATCAGGATTGAGATGTTTGCCCACGGCGCCTTGTGTATGGCCGTTTCGGGAAAATGCTACCTGAGTTTGCACGAAAAAGACCTCTCGGCCAACCGGGGCGCTTGTAACCAAATTTGTCGTCGTGGCTACATTGTGAAAGACAAAGACAGCGAGATTGAGTTGGAAATTGATAACGAATACATCATGTCGCCCAAAGACCTCAAAACCATTCATTTTATGAATAAGATGATGGATGCCGGTGTGCGGGTATTCAAAATTGAAGGGCGCGCGCGCGGGCCGGAATATGTGCGCATTGTTACATCGTGCTATAAGGAAGCCGTGCAGGCCTATTGCGATGGCACCTTCACCCAGGAAAAAATTAATGTTTGGAACGAAAAATTAGCCACCGTTTTTAATCGCGGGTTTTGGGATGGCTACTATCTTGGTCAACGCCTTGGCGAGTGGACACACCGTTACGGTTCGGGCGCCACAAAACGAAAAGTATATGTTGGCAAAGCCATTAAACATTTCGGAAACATTGGCGTTACGGAGTTTTTGGTGGAAACGCAATCCGTGAAAACAGGCGACGAATTGCTCATTACCGGCCCAACTACCGGTGCCGTTTTCTTAACGGCGGAAGACATTCGCGTGGAGTTAAACACCGTGGATGAAGCGGTAAAAGGCGATTATTTTTCGATAAAAACACCCGAGAAAATTCGTCCCAACGATCAGTTGTATAAAATGGTAACCGCAAATCGGAGAGGAACGGCGCACGAACGATGATTTGTACGGCGTGGTGTCCGGTGTCCGATGTGGGTTCGATGTGGGGACGCCCTTCATGCGCATCCGCAACTCATCCATCACGCATCTAACATTTCACCCCCTCTTCACATTCCCCCTCGTAAACGAAAAGTAAATTCCCACAAGATTAATCATCGCGAAGGTTAAAAAGCCCCATTTCATCACGTTCATAAAAACGGTATCGGAAACGGCGTTTACCGATTTGCCCTGAAATAGCGCGGCGATAAACAAGGTGACAATAATCATACTCACAATTTGTCCGAACACCCGCATAGACGCGGCAATGCCCGATGCTTGTCCGTATTGCGTCCTTTCCACGGAGCTCATAATGGTATTCATATTGGGCGATGAGAAAAACGCGAAACCCAGGCCTTCCCACACAAGAATCGCTACAATGATGGCGATGGGCGTTTCACTATTCACCAACCCCAAAGCGGCCAACCCAATGGCACACATGCTCATGCCGATTGTTGCCAAGTAGCGCGGTTGCACCCTGTCGGAAAGTTTGCCTACCATGGGCGAGAAGAACGCCATCATTACAGGTTGCGCGATAATAATGCCACCCGCTTCACGCGGCGACAATCCTTTTATTTTCTGCAAAAACAGGCTCAAGAAAAACACAATGGCAAACGTGGCGGTATAGTTGATGAGCGCCGCGACGTTTGAGTAGGCAAAAAGCTTGTTTCGTGTGAAGAGTTTTGTGTCGAAAACGGGGTTGGAAGAGCGTGTTTCCATCATCCAAAAAGCAACTAAACACACAATCCCGAGAAACATCAGCGCCCATCCGCTCCACGATGGGATAAGCGACGAGCCGTAAACCAGCGCCGCCAATCCAATCATAAAAACGAAAGTGCCGCCCATACTCAACTTGCCGGTTTCGTGTGCAATGGCTTGTTCGCCTCGTAAAAACATAGTTGCTACCGCAATACACGCTACGCCCAGCACAACGGCAATGTAAAAAAGCGTTTGCCAACCAAATTGTTGAATGATAATTCCTCCGATAAATGGCCCCAACGCCAACCCCGCGTACACCGAAGAAACGGATATGCCGATGACTTGCCCACGATTTCGGGGTGGAAAAGAAGATACCAGTATGGCGTTTCCGGTGGTGTTGGAAAATGCCGAACCCACGCCCTGCAAAAAGCGCGCGGCAATCAGCCACGTGCCGTTTGGAGCAAAAGCGCAAACTGCCGACGCGATGGTGAAAATAACCAACCCGATTTTAAATAACCGGGTATTGCCTTTCATATCGCCCCATTTTCCCACGGGGAGTAAAAACATAGCTGTAGCAAGTAGGTAAGCCGTTACAATCCAGCTTAATTCAATAGCGGTAAGCGAAAAACTTTTTTCAATAGAAGGCAGCGCGATGTTAATGGCCGAAACCAAAAACGTGCCCATAAACGCGGTAATGGAAACAACAAAAAGGGTGGAAAACTGTTTTCTTGACCAAGCCATTTAATCGATAAGTAGTTTTATTAACGAATATCCGCATAAATACCTAATTCGATTTATAACCACATAGACACATAGTATTTTTTTAGGTAAAGAATCAATAATAGAAGCACAATAGGTATAGTAGCGGCGCTACTATGTGTAAAACAAGTTTTCTATGTAATAACTTACTGTTGCTCTTTGACTCACTCTCTATAACCTATATTTCTATGTTTCTATGTGGTTTGAAAAAGAATATCTTCCTTTGGTTATCCATGCAAGAGGACGCAGATAAATATACGGTCATTCATTTTTTAATGTTTTGTTTTTGAATTACGGGTTTTTGGCGTTTCTAATGTCTTCTTCTTTAAACCATCCCGAGTACATGAGGTAATTGCGGGCAATTTTCTGGTTCATTTCTTTTGATTGTTCCGGGTCCACTTTTTTAACGAATTTAGCGGGAACACCGGCGTAAATGCTGCCCGGTTCCACTTGCGTGCCGCTCAAAACCACCGATCCGGCGGCCACAATGGCTCCTTCGCCAATCACGGCGTGGTCTAGCACAACGGCGCCCATCCCGATGAGCGCCCCGTTTTTGATTTCCGCGCCGTGAATGACCACGTTGTGGCCGATGGAAACATCATCGCCAATCACCGAAACGGATTTTTGATACAGCGTGTGAATCACCGTTCCGTCTTGCACGTTCACACGGTTTCCGATGCGGATGGAGTTCACATCGCCACGCAGGACGGCGTTGAACCAAATGCTGCAATCGCGGCCGATTATCACGTCGCCAATCACCACGGCCGTATCGGCCAAATAAGTATTCTCGCCGATTTCAGGAGTGAATCCGCGAACAGATTTTACAAGTGCCATAAGTTCGTTTCGAGGGTTACAGTGATTTGGTTTTCTCTTTCAACCACTCTTTTTCGTCTTTGTTCAGGTGTGGTTTTAAACTTTTATACACCATTTTGTGGTAGTTGTTGAGCCATTTTTTTTCTTCTTTGGTCAGCAGTTTTTTTAGAATAGGCTTGGTGTCGATATAACACAACGTGATGGTTTCAAAATCGTAAAACGTGCCGAACTCTTCGGTTTTTTTGTACTCTCTTGTCACAATCAGGTTCTCAATTCTAATGCCGTATTGGTTCGCGCGATAAACGCCGGGTTCGTTGGAGGTAACCATGCCGGGTTTCAGCAAGGTGGGGTTTTCTTCCAAACGAATGTTTTGCGGCCCCTCGTGCACGTTCAGGAAATGCCCGATGCCGTGCCCCGTGCCGTGCCAATAAGTGGTGCAATTATCCCACAACGCCTTGCGTGCCAATACATCCAGTTGCGCTCCGCGCGTTCCTTCGGGATAAATGGCGGTGGCAATGGCAATGTGCCCTTTGAGCACGTTGGTGTAATCGGTTTTCATTTGCTTGGTGAGTTTCCCAACTGCCAACGTGCGGGTAATATCGGTGGTGCCGTCTTTGTATTGTCCGCCGGAATCGATGAGCAATAAGCCTTCGGGCTTCACCTCCACAGCACTTTCGGGCGTCGCGTGGTAGTGGATGATGGCACCGTTGCCCGCATATCCCGCGATGGTAGCAAAACTGTCGCCCACAAAGAGGTCTTGTTGCGAACGAAACTCGCGCAACTTCTCTTCAATGGTTGTTTCCATCACGCCGCCGGCGGGAACCGCTTTCTCCAGCCACATATAAAACTTCACCAACGCTACGCCGTCTTTTACCATAGCGTTGCGGAAGCCGGCCAATTCGGTTTCGTTTTTCATGCTCTTCATCAAATCAACGGGCGAAGGAATATCGATTATTTCGCACGTTTCGGGAATGGTTTGCAAGAGCCTGTAATTTATTTTGCTGCCTGTTACACAGATGCTCGCTGTTTTTGGAAGTTTGGAAACATAATCGAAAACGCTGTTGTAATCGGCAATTTTTATTTTTTGTTTTTTAAGTTCGGCGCTTGTTTCTTCGTTTAGCTTGTCGGGGTCGATAAACAACACGGTTTCTTTGGGCGATACATAGGCGTATGCCACCGCTACTGGGTTGTAATCCACGTCGTTGCCGCGCAAATTAAACGTCCACGCAACAGCATCAAGGGTGACAATAATCAAGCCTTTGGCGCCAATTTTTTCTAACTCGGCATTTATTCGGCCAATTTTGCTTTCAACCGATTCGCCCGCCACTTCATCGGCAAGTAAGAAGGCTTTGTTTTTGGGGATTTCGGGGCGGCCTTCCCAAACCGTCTCAAACGGGTCGTGTTCCGTATTGAGTTTAATTCCTTTTGCTTCTAATTTGTTTTTCAGGGTTTTAGCATCCGACGCCGCATACACCAATCCGTCAATCCCCACTGTTCCGCCTTTGCCCACCTCGCCAATAAGCCAGTCGGTCATATCGGGCGTATCGGGTTGTCCCATTTTGAACAAGTCAACACCGGTTCCTTTCAATTCGGTTGCACCTTGCAGGAAGTAGCGCGAATCAGTCCACACGCCGGCTTTGTCTTTGGTTATCGCAGCCGTACCGGCCGAGCCGGTGAATCCGCTAATCCATTTGCGCGATTCCCAATACTTAGGGGGATATTCGCTCAAATGCGCGTCGGTACTTGGAATGATGAAGGCATCCAGTTTATTTTCTTCCATAAATTTTCTTATGGCTTTTACTCTTTGAGGGATTTCTTTTGTTTGCATAATAGCGTGTTTTTATCGATTAAAAAACAAATATACGTGTTTTTTTTCAATTGAAAGAGTGTTTGTAAAACTAAAATTGAGCAGCGTTTTTGCAGTTTGCGCCGTGTATTTTGATAGAAACTTTTGGCTTTTTTCATCAACTTGAAAAATTTATCTGAAAGTTGTGTATATTTGCGCTTGTTGATTGACGATACTTTTTAAACAGATAAAAATATGAGAATAGTTTCTTTCGTGCTTATCGCTCTGATAATGATGGTGTGCCAACAACAAAAAGGCAAGGATGGATACACAATTTCGGGTACGGTTCCGGCCGATGTGAACGGAATGGTTTATCTGCAGGAATACAAAGACCGAAAATACCTGAATGTGGATTCTGCCGAAATAGTGAATGGGAAATTCACGTTTACCGGTTCGGTTCCTGAGCCCAAGGTATATGCTATAACACGGAGCCGGCAAAGAGCGCAGGTTTTCCTCGATAATTACCCTATGCATCTTGATTTAACGCCCGATTGGGAAATTGCTAACCTCACGGGCTCGCCCGACGCGGAATTGTTTTACAACACATTGCCACAAAGCACCAAGGGAACCTTAAATCCCGATAGTTTGCTAAGGTTGAATCCGGCATCGCCCGCGGCGGTGTATTTCTTAACCCGAAATATTTATCGGTATGATTATGATGAACTTAAAATTATTCGAGAAAGCCTCTCAGACGATTTGAACGGACACTCGTACGTGAAAGAAATAGAAGAAAACCTAAAAAGCTTGGAAAACGTGCAACCCGGAAAAACCGCCCCCAACTTCTCGCTTCCCACGCCGGAGGGAGATATGTTGAGTCTGGAATCGCTTCGCGGACAGTACGTTTTGCTTGATTTTTGGGCGTCGTGGTGCCCCGATTGCCGCAAAGCAAGCCCGCTGTTGGTGGAGTTGCACGACGAGTATAAGGCCAAGAACTTCACCATTTTAAGCGTTTCCATAGATGAAGACCGAGAGCGATGGTTGGCTGCCATTGAGAAAGACGGCCTCAACTGGCATCACGTAATTACTGAAAATGGCTGGAACAGCGAGGTAGCGAAAACATACGCCCTGAAATGGGTTCCCACAAGTTTCCTCATTGATCCCGATGGAGTTATCGTCTCAAAAAGTATTTACACACAAAACACCATTGATAAGGTAAGAGAAGTGCTGAAGTGAAATAGTTCCGACTTCCGATGACGGAAGACAGATGATTGGGTGTTAAAGGTACGATATGCATCGTTTCCAAAATAGTTCAGCCCCATCCGGGGCTGTGTATTGCTGGAGTTGCTTTTCCCCGCACTTTGTACGGGGTTATTATTGGATAGCCACTTCGTGGCATTTGTTCCAAACCTCGTCACTCGCCTTCCGTCTAAAAATCTAATATCTAAAATCTACAATCTACAATCTACAATCTAAAACCCCATCACACTTCATTCAACGGCTTATCTTGTTTCAAACCCTCTGTCGGCGGCGCGGTCTGCTCCAACAATTTTTTATCTTCCGCTGCCGGCACTTGTTGAGGCGCATTTTTTAACTCTGGATAAGCAATGCGTGAGTGATACACCGTGATCAATTTTTCCACAAACACATCTTTCACGGTTTGAATATCGCGGAACGTGATGGGCGCGTTCTTGAAATAGCCCTCATTCAGTTGTGAATCAATTATTTTTTCCACCTGATTGCGAATGGATTCTTCGGTATATTCCGGCAAGCTGCGCGAAGAAGCTTCCACGGCATCGGCCATCATCATAATAGCGGTTTCTTTGGTGAACGGGTTTGGGCCCGGATACCTGAAATCGGCTTCGTTGGCTTCTTTGCCGGGGTTGGCATTTTTCCACGAAATATAAAAATACTTGGGCATGCTGGTTCCGTGGTGCGTTACGATAAAATCGATGAGCTGCTGCGGCAAGTTGTATTTGTGGGCGATTTTCACGCCATCTTTCACGTGGTTGATGATAATGCGCGCGCTCTCCTCAAACGGAAGCCCCAAGTGCGGATTCATTCCCGGTGCTTGGTTTTCGGTGAAAAACGCGGGGTTCACCATCTTCCCGATATCGTGATAAAGTGCTCCGGTTCTGATTAAAGAGGCGTTGGCACCCAGTTTCATCGCGGCAGCCATTCCCAAATTAGAGACTTGCAGCGAGTGTTGAAAAGTTCCAGGCGCTTTTTCGGAAAGTTCTTTGAGCAGCGGCTTGTTGATATTGGATAACTCCACCAAACTCACGCCCGATATGAAACCGAACATTTTTTCCACCACATACACCAATGAATAGGTAAACATGATGAAAATGAAGTTGATGAAAAAATACAGCAACACACGCCAATCAATCTGATTGATATTGCCTTCCTGATACAACGAAATTCCCACGTACATAAGCAAATACGTGAGCAAAATAAAGAATGAACTTTGAATAAGCTGCGAGCGCTCACTGAGTTCTTTCAGCATAAACACGCAAATCATGGCCACGGCAACTTGCGTTACAATAAATTCAAACGGAAACGGCACCATTAACGAACTCAGCACGATGGTTACAAGGCTGGCAAACAGTGCTGTGCGCGAATCGATAAACGTGCGAATAAGAATGGTGACAATGGCATACGGGATAATGTACACGCTGAAAAGGTTAAACCTGACGGTGATGGCGGTGAGCAGCACAAACGACGCGATGAGCGTAACCATAAACATTACGTGCTTGCGGTTGCGGTATTCCAACGGGCGGAAAAACAGCAAATACATATAAAACGCGGCGAACATGGAAGCTACCAGAAGAAATTGGCCCAAAATCATCCAATGGTTGCGCCCGGTGGCACCGGTTCTTTCTTCGGTAACGCGTTTGAGCGACGTTAATATATTGTACGTGGACGGATCCACAATTTCGCCATGATCGATGATGCGCTGTCCCTGCTGCACCATTCCGCGGCTGATTTCCACTTGCTGAATAAATTCTTCTTGCGCTTTTTCCGATGTGGCGGCGTCGTACACAATATTTTCCCGGATGTACTCGTTTAAATCGGCCGACCTTAACAACTCCACATCCATACTCGATGGAATATCGTTGAGCATGGCTTCATACGCACTTCTAATAGTTAAGAAAGAGTTAATGGGTTGAGGGTGAGCCGAGTTCCCCGTTTTTAAACGAAGCGATTGGGTTCGCGACTCATTGATCCGATGATAATCATCCGATTGCATAATCCCCTTTTCGTAAATCTGGTTGAGTTTGTCGCGAATATATAATTTGTACGTTGTGGGCAATTCCTGTAACTTGGCGTTGAGGTTTACATCGGCATCAAAATCGGCCAAGGCGTTCACTTTTACCTGTTCATCAATGGTGAAATAAGGCTCATAATATTGCAGAATGCTGTCCTGCTCCTGTTTCAGCACATCGGCAGGTTTATAAATGGGAAAATCGAATGGGGCCGTCAGTAGCGTGTGCTGCCACGGCGTACCCTCTCTGAACGAGTATTTAAATTTCCCTTGCCGGGGGAAAATATAAGTGATGAGAAGTATGGCCGTAATGAAGACGAGGGGCACAAAATACCGTGTCCGTAATCTGAATTTTCTTTTTTTTGGCTTGTTCATACTTTTGTTGTTTTTATGAAACAATTGAACGGCTTAATTGTTTGCCGATTATCGCTTTAAACGGCGCTCTAAATGAATCACAAAGAGAGTTGTTCGAAAATCTTTTGGGTGGCGCCCGCGTTATTGAAAATATAGTGTGACGATTTTTGTCCCGCTGTTTTCACCTTTTCGGCATCCGCTAAAAAGGAATCCATTAAGGTGAAAAACGCCTCTTTTGATTTGATCGCAAAACCGCCACCTTCTGCCAACAGGCCGTGCGCTTCGCGAAACTTTTGATGATTGGGCCCGAAAATCACCGGAATACCATACACAGCCGCTTCCGGCAAGTTGTGAATTCCTGCGCCAAAACCGCCTCCAATATATGCTATGTTTCCGTACCGATAAATGGAAGAGAGCAATCCAAACGAATCGATAAGAATGCTATCGATGTTTTCCATATCTTGCTCATCTATTTGCGAGTACCTGATGTTCGGACGTTTCAGCTTACGCTCAATTTCAACGAGGTGCGATTCGTGAATTTCGTGCGGGGCGATAATGAGTTTCAACTCATCGCGGGCGTTAAAATAATCGATAAAAATATCTTCATCCGCCGGCCACGAACTTCCCGCGATAAAAACGTGTTTGCTGTTTTTTGTGAATTCCTCTATAATAGGGAGCGATTTCGCTTGCTTTTGGATTTCAATTACCCTGTCCATGCGCGTGTCGCCCGTTACCGAAACGTTGTGAATGCCGTGCTCGGCAAGCAATTGTTGAGATGCTTCATCTTGTACAAAAATGTGTTTGTAAAATTGCAACATACTGCCCAATTTTCCTTTGTTTTTCTTGAAAAAACGTTGCTCGGGTCGGAAAATGGAGGAGATAAGATACACGGGAATTTTGCGACGATAACTTTCGTGAATGTAATTGTACCAAAATTCGTACTTCACGAAAATGGCGATGTGGGGATTGGCCAAATCGAGGAATTTTTTCACGTTTTTTTTCGTGTCAAACGGCAAATAACACACCACATCGGCCGGCTCATAATCTTTTCTGATCTCGTAGCCCGACGGCGAAAAAAACGTAAGCAATATCTTGTACTGCGGATATTCTTTTTTTATCGTTTCAATTAATGGCCGCGCTTGCTCAAACTCGCCCAACGAGGCGGCGTGAAACCACACGTACTTCGCCTGTGGGTCAATCTTTTGCTTGAGTATGTCAAACGTTTTTTTGTGCCCGTTTACCATGAGTTTCGCCTTCCTGTGAAACGACGAAACCATCCGGATAAAAAATGCCATCAAAGAAATTCCTATGTCGTACATTTCAGGGCGTTGGAATGGTTTTTATTGCCTTTTTCAACCGTGAAACGGTTTCTTTTTTGCCAATAGCTTCCGTAATATCGAACATATGTGGGCCTTTGCTTTCGCCCACCACTGCCAATCGGAAAGCGTTCATAATGTTGCCGAGGTGGTACTCTTTATCGGCAATCCATTGTTTGACCACTTTTTCTTGGTTTTGAGAAGAAAAGTTATCAATAGTTTCCAATAAATCGATTAGTTCCTGTATTTTCTCGGGTGTGTCGGCTTTCCATCTTTTCTTCACCGTTTTCTCGTCATACGAAGTGGGCGCTTCATAGAAAAACGATGCCTGATCCCATAATTCTTTCACAAAGTTTATGCGCCCTTTCACCAGGCTAATCACTTTTGCGGTATAATTCTTATCGTACGCGATGTTTTTTTCTTTCAAAACCGGTTTAAAGAGCTCGGCCAATTTATCGTTATCGGTTTCCTGAATATATTTGTGGTTGAACCATTTGGCTTTTTCAAAATCGAATTTCGAGCCACTTTTGCTGCATCGGTCAAACGAAAAAGCGTGAACCAACTCGTTGAGCGAGAAAATCTCTTGCTCCGTTCCCGGATTCCACCCTAAAAACGCCAAAAAGTTGATGACGGCTTCTGGCAGGTAGCCGCTTTCGCGGTAGCCCGACGATGTCTCGCCCGATTTCGGGTCTTTCCATTGCAACGGAAATACGGGAAACCCAAGGCGGTCGCCATCGCGTTTGCTGAGTTTGCCGTTGCCTTCGGGTTTGAGCAACAACGGGAGGTGCGCGAATTGGGGCATGGTTTTCTCCCACCCGAAACTTCTGTAAAGCCACACGTGCAACGGCGCCGAAGGCAACCATTCCTCTCCTCGAATAACGTGCGAAATGGCCATTAGGTGGTCGTCCACCACGTTGGCGAGGTGGTAGGTGGGCAGTTGGTCAGACGATTTGTAGATTACTTTATCGTCTAAAACCGATGAATTGATAGTTACTTCGCCGCGAATTAAATCGTTTACCACGATATTCACGTTCGGTTCAATTTTTATGCGGATAACGTACTGTTGGTGCCTTTCAATCAACGTTTGCACTTTGTCCTTGGGCAAAGTTAATGAATTGCGCATTTGTCCGCGTGTGGAAGCATCGTATTGAAAGTTAGGGATTTCCTTGCGTTTGGCATCCAACTCTTCCGGCGTATCAAAGGCGATGTAAGCCGCTCCTTTCTCCAGCAGTTGATGTACGTGTTGCTTGTAAATTTCTCTTCGTTGCGATTGTCGGTAGGGGCCGTATTTTCCACCTTTTTTGGGGCTTTCATCGTAATCTAGTCCCAGCCAATCAAATGCTTCCTGAATATATTGCTCCGCGCCGGGCACAAAGCGGGTAGAGTCCGTATCTTCAATCCGAAGCACAAAGTCGCCGCCGTGTTGTTTGGCAAAAAGGTAATTGTATAATGCCGTGCGCACGCCACCAATGTGCAAAGGCCCCGTGGGGCTCGGAGCGAAACGAACGCGTACTTTCTTGTTCATATTTTTTCTTTTTGAGAATACAAAGATAGTGAAAGTATTTTATTGCGGGTTTAACTCTTCCGATTTCGTTTTCTTTCTCGGTGGGTGAAATAGTCGCCACTAAGGCACAAAGGCTCTAAGAACATAAAGATGGGAAACCAAAAATTTTCAAAAGCAATTGAGAACTTGTAACGGGAAAGGTTTTCTTACGCTCTTACAGAGCTGCTTTTCGGATGCTGCTTAACCCGTAGGGCGTTGCCCTACGCTATGTTATGATAGGCTTTCAGCCTATATGCAAAAACAATATTCTCTTATTAAGCCATAAGGCTGGTTCAAAAGAATATAGTACACGGATAGCCGGTTTAAAAGATTTTATATGTTTAGTTATCAGTGTGCTATCGGTTGTCTGTTCTCTTTTTAACTGTGAAAATCAGTCTTATCTGTGCCATCGGTGTACATTTGGTAATAAGTTTTGGGTTTTAGTGCCTTTGTGGCAAAAATAGTCGCCACTAAGACACAAAGACGCTAAGAAACACGAAAAATGGACAAAATAAATTCGTGCAGATTCGTGTCATTCGTGGGTTATTTGCAAGCGAATTGGAATTCACTTGACCCAAGTTTAGAAAATAAAGAAAGCGGCTGCCATATAACAAGGCAACCGCTTTTCTCTAAATTATTATAGCTTATATAAAGCGATCATCTTATTGTCCGCTATCATAATAAAGTATCCAATCCGCTAGCTGGAATAAATTGCTTCCGTGGTTCATGGTAACGTTCACCCTGTAATGAGTGTATGCGGTTGTGTTGCTAATGTTGAATGTAGCTCTTTGGAACCTACTTGTAAATCTGTAGTCGGTTTGCCTGTCGAGTTCAGTCCAGTTCGATCCGTCGTTGGAACCTTCTAATATCCAATCTTTGGGGTCTCTGGACTCTGCATCGTTCGCCGATGTCATAGTGTACTTGGTAGCGATAAACGCACGATCCATTTCCCACAACATCCACGTTTGCTGGCTGCCGCATAAATACTTCGTATTAGGGTTGTTGTCCACCACCTTGTCAATACCTTCATGCCCACCGGTGTTGAACCTGTCTGAAACCCGTCCGGGAGTATTCATTAAGTTAATCACAACGGGTTCAACATTCAACGTTGTTGTGTTTTCCAGCCAAACCTCGTCTATGGTGGTGAGGTTCCCGATGATGGGCAGAACAGACGCTTTATAATCAAACGTATATTGGCCCACGGGCAAAAATGGCAACGGGATTACCGAAGTAACGGGAATGTCAACTTGCGTACTTCCCACCAATTCGGGTAGGAATACTTTGTCGGTTTTTGTAAATCCATCCGGCCCCTTAACGCTATATTCTATGTTGCCGGTAAACGTCATCACCACATTGGATGTTCCAACCATGGAGATGTATTGATCTGCGCCAATGGTTTGAACTACCAGCGTTGGGGGCGTTAATGTTTCTACAAACGATTGTGAAACCGGAAAAGCCGTGATTGACGTTGGTACCGACAAATTCTTGTGTTCGTCCATCGTGTAAACGATAAATTCATATCCTGTGCCACCGCTTAAGCCCTCTATGCTTACGGAATCCACCATCGTGTCATAGAACACTTCGGTGCTATCGGGACCGTACACAATTTTGATGGATTTCGACTTTTGGTCTTTGGGATTATCCCACGCCAAAACCACGCGCTCCAGCCCGGGGTAAACCCGTAAACTGTCAATTTTACCTGAATAGTTATATTCTTCAAGATACTCCTTAAAGTTATCTTCCATGCTGTCGCATCCGTAATACCCGAATAACGCAAACAGCATGCCCACTATTACTATTGATTTTATGTTGTTTATACGATTCATTTTGAAAGTATTTTATAGTGTTTATTCCCATCCTTCAATAACGCCGGTAATTGTTTCCGGGTCTTCAATAATGCTGCCATCGGCTTCGGTGCCAAAAACGGTGATTTCTGACGTACAGCCCGAGTTACCTCCGCCGAATTGTTTGATCCCTTTGTATCGCAAATACCGGAATGGTTTGGTAAAACGTGGATTTTCCGGGTAGAACATATATTCATGCCCGTTTCTAGCCTCGTTTCGGGCTTCAATTACATTGGAAGGTTGTATTAACCTATACCTGCCAACCAATTCCCAGCCATCGAAAATTCCATCGGTTGGATCCTTGTCGTCGCTAATCCATATTTCCCAAATTTCTACGTTTTCTCCTCCATACAACATCCCCCAAGCATCACGCTGCCATACTTTAAAACGGCTTCCTTTTATTTCTCGTCCCAAGTCAATGAAATAAGAGAAGGGATAACTTACTTGTCCTGTATTGAAATAATTCAGATTCAGTTTCGGTTGGTAATCATATTCGTTGTCCCAGAATTTTTCAATACGTCCCTCAACGTGCGACATGGGGGCGTTCATCATACTGTCTTTTCGATAGGTGCCTCTGAACTCTTCAAAAGGCTCTTGCTCAAAGGGATTGGGACTGCTGCTGTAGTCCCATCTGTTCCCATACAGCAAGTCGTCGCGTAAGAAAGACCATTGTTTTTTGGAAATGGCACCGTCTATTAAGGGCGTGATCGCACCATAGTTTTTTGTTGCTGTTTGGTTTTCATAGGTGTCCTTGATAAATATGTTCACCTCGTGCGGCTTTCCATCTAAGTTATCTATGGTAAAGCGGTCTTTCGCCAAATTGGATGAGTAAATTTTTGTAGCCTGCGTTTCGCCCACTTTCACGTTTGCGTAAATAAAAATGGTTTGACGCAATTCGTTTTCCCAGTCCAATACTATGGAGGAGAATCCGGGTTGTACCGTTACCGTTTCAAGTACCGCCAATGTTGATGGGGCCTTGGGTTTAACTGTGGTTACCACGGGTTGCGATTCATTGGCGTTTCTGTCAACCGAAAAGATTCTCACTTCGTATTCTTTTTCCTGTCCAAATCCTTCGATGAACAACGTGTCGGAATAAACGCTACTTGTTTTGGAAACCTTCTCACCGGTATCGATAATGTATTCTGCTCTTGCATACAGAAAATCATTGTCGCTGGGAATGGTGTAGGTGAAATATCCACCACCATATTGAGGGGTGAAAACCACATCTTTCACCTGTCCCGGAGGAGTGGTGTCTCCTATAGTTTCATTGTTGCAGCTGCTTAAAGTAGTGAGGGCTGCAACACACAAAAGCATAGATAAATATATGTATTTCATAACTTTCAATGTTTTAATAGTTGTTACCATCCCGGATTTTGTGCTAAATTGGGATTTCTGTTAATATCCCAAATTGGGATAGGCATTAAATAATCGCGTGGTGTTTGCCATCTGCGTGGCTGCAATGTCATTAATACATAAAACTGCTCAGGGTCAACGCCGGTGGTGTTCCATCCTCTCATTGGCGAAAGGAAATAGCGGTCGGCTTGCTTCCATCGGAGAATATCGAAATAGCGGTGTCCTTCAAACGACAGTTCAATTAAGCGTTCACGCTGGATAATGTCGCGAAGCCCTTCTTTAGTTTGATGTTTTCCGGGTGTTTTCACAATGTTGGCATCGCTCCACACTTGCTCAATGGGTTTTAAGCCCGCAACGGTACGTACTTTGTTCAGGTAGTCATACACAGGTTGGCCGGGGCCGTTAAACTCGTTATATGCTTCGGCATACATCAAATACAAGTCTGCTAAGCGAATAATGGGATAGGGGAATTTTATCACACGTGCCCAGTGGCCTGTTCCCGACTCGGGATGAACAAGTTTTTTAATGCCGAGCCCGGTCCAATAGAAGTCGGTGGTGTGTTGCGATCCTCTTCCTCCCGGAAACTCGTTGTAACGCATTTTCACGTCGTTGGCAATGTCATGTGTGCGCCATACGCTTCTGTCTGTAACCAACCATGCGTAAAACCGAGGTTCTCTGTCGAGGTACAACTTCACTGTTTTTTCTCCTGCTTGCATATACCCTTTGTGATACGTATCGCTAGGGATGGTGGCTATTTGAAGACGGTTTTCATAATCGAATGTTTTATCATCTTCAATGGGAACACCGTTCTTGGAGTAATAAAGTTCGCTCATCCGGTAGTCGGCGCCCAGCCACTGCCAAGCATATGCTGCTTGTGTAGGGTCGGCAACCGAGCGCATATTGGTAGCGTGCGCGAAACCTCCTTGGCCTTCGTAATCCAATCCGGAGTAACCCCAAATTATTTCGTCGTTCCAAGGATGTACAATGGAAAAGCGTTTGTTATAAGCATACTGAATGATGTCTGAACTTTCAAAGTTGTCCACGTCCCAGAATTTGGGTTGAGCGGTAAATTCGTACAATTGTTTGCCACGATTTTCAGCAAAATCTATGGCTTCTTTGATAGCGTCTAACGCGTCTTTCCATTTCTCGGGCTTGTACTCCATAGAGAAATAGGTTTGTCCGGCTTTGTTTCTAAAATTGCTAAAGTACTCCGAGTTGCCGTTGAACAGAGGGCTTGCTCTTGTTAAAAGCACCTGCGCTTTAATAGCGCGCGCGTTTATTTGATCAATTTGTCCGAAAAAAGCGCTTTCTCTTTCAATGTTCAAGTCGCTCTTGGGGTTGCCGTTGGCGTCATATAACACCTCGTCAATTAAATTAACAATGTAATTAAAGCAAGAGTCAACTGTTTGTCTTTCCTGACGTACTTCTTCTACCGTGGCAAACGGCTCCAAATTTTCATCGGCAATAATAATCGGGCCGTATAATCGGGTAAGATAGAAATGATAGTACGCCTTTAAAACTTTCACTTGCGCAATCCAATCGGTGCGTTCTGCCGGTGTAATATCGGGCACATTGTCAATGTTTTCGAAAAATATATTGCACAGGCGGATTCCTTGATACAAAGAGGCTGCTCCGCCTCCGCCGCTCCAATAGTTTAAAATGGGGTCGTTGGAGTTGTTCCATCCTTGCATCAAGTGCATGCCTCTAAGCAATCCCCGGTTTTCCGCGTGGTCGGCATCCAGTCTTCCCACCCACTCATCGCCGGCAAGCGTCATTGACTCATGAAGCTTCTCATAATTAGGGATATATCTGTAACAAGTGGATAAAGCGCTCAGCGCCCTCGTAATTCCGGTAAGTATGCCAAGATGCAGATATGATAAATCCACACCAATATGGCCCCCCTCCGGCAGAATAAGGATTAGGTGCTGTGTGTGGCATACTCCCGTTCTCACGAATTACGTCTGCCCAAGCATCTAACCAATTACTATACAGAGGAGCAAGATTAAACATCGTTTGTGCTGTAGCTGTGGATGCGTTGCCGTCGCCTCCGTAGCCTAATCTTTCAATTTGAGGGCAATCTACAAAATAACCTCCTAAGCCTACACATTGCAATGTGTAAAAAACCATATCATGAATGCGATTAAGATCAGTATCTGAGCATTCAAAACTGGAGGTAGGCTCAAAGTCGGTATGAATGAGATATGCTTTTATGGAATCTAGCTTAGGTTCTTCGTAAAGGTTCGATATTTTTACAAATCTAAATCCGTGGTAATTAAATCTATTTCTGAAGAATTCAGTACCGCTGCCAGACGCGATGTAACGATCTGTTTGTCCCTGATTGACTATTTGTCCATTTTCATCCAGATGGTCAGAATACTCTAAAACAACTTGTTGCTTGTTTTTCAATCTTGGGAAAGTTATTTCGAACCATCCGGCAAGAGTTGTTCCTATATCCACTAAAAACGTACTGTCGTTTACTTTATCTATTGCTATAGGAATAATCTCTTTTGTAATTCTATTTGGTTCGACCATTTGCGGGCTTATAATGTGCTTTGGCACTTCAATGACCGCAGCTTTATCCCACTTGAGATTTTCGGGTTCAGTGAACGGGAGATTTTGTGTTTCTAAATTTCCTGAAACCTCTTCTCCACCGTACCTTCCTGACATCCAGTCGCTGATTCGGGTATATTCACTATTTCGTGCTTGCCATGTATTGTCTGTTACAACAATCATCTCAGCTAGCTCTCCCGAGAATTTTTCGAGTTGAGCTTTTACCAATGGTCCTTTTCCGACTACTCCGGGTAATCCTTCGGAGTACCAACCACTGCCTAACCAAATGATTAGGCTGTTTTCTCCTGTGTTTATGTAAGGCGTAACGTCATAAGTATTAATAAGTGAGCGTTTATTGAATTGGGAAACAGCAGGTGAAAGAACATCCTCATCAACCTTTTGTCCGTTAATAAATACTTCGTGGTATCCTAAGCTATTGATATGTAACAGATAGCTGTCGTCTTTTTTGATATTTTTTATTGAAAAACTTTTCCGCAATTGAGGACAATGTTGGAACCCGTTCTCAGAAGGGTAACCGATATACGAGGCCTTCCAATCATCTTGATTAGTTATGCCAATGCTGAAAGTTGCATAATCACTCCATTTTGAAACATTTCCCTCTTCATCCCAAGTGCGTACTTTCCAATATAGAGGTTTCCTAGAATTTATTGGTTTTCCTTGATAATCAATTAGAATATTTGAAGAGGAATTTACTTTCCCGGAATTCCAATAGTCAGCTTTTTTTTCATTCAGATTATTAATATTACCCGCAACAAGTATTTGATAAAAAGTCTGATTAGTTCCATTTTTGTTTGAGTTGTTTTTCCAACTAAATCGGGGGTGTAGTGTGTTAACCCCGAGTGGATTCTGTAAGTTCTCACACTTGAGATTATTTACTTCTGAAATCTTACTTTTTGAACACCCGAAAAAATACGGAAGTAAAAAAGAGCAGCTTATTAATATTATGTGTTTTTTAAAGTTCATATGAAATAAATTATATTTTTTACAGAAAACTTCTACGAAGTTAAAAACAGAAGCATCGGAAAATACAAACCATTTTTAAGCTGTTGGATAATAGTGATGCTTTACAGAGATGTTTTTTTATTAAAAATGGTATATTTGTTCATATCTGTTTTTTACAGTCTTTTTTTGAAATTATGTTTTCCGCTTTTTGCGATAATATACTCAGCCTCTTTAGGCAGATAGACTTTTGCTTCGCAATTAAACGGAACCTCAATATCCATTTCAAACTGGCCGTTATTCACCCTCCAATCCACCTTAATTGTCCCGTATAAGGTGTTGTAAGAAGCCTTTACATAATTTAAATCACCCACAACTTGCGGCGCTATTTTGAAGTTCTTGAATCCGGAGTATGTGTTTTCTTCCACATCAATTCCTGCCAGTGACTTATAAAACCATTCTTCAATTTGCCCCATCATAAAATGATTCCACGAGGCGCCTTCTCTTGGATCCCATAATTCGGTTAAAGTGGTGGCGCCAAATTGAAGTTGAAATCCATATCCGGGAACTTCTGAGTGATTGTGCATTTTATACATCACTTCATTTAACCCGTTCTGTGCCAAGGTTTGAAATAAATACCTGTTACCGGGATTTCCTGTGGACAATCTGTATCCACGTGTTTTTATGTCTTCTAATAAATTATTTAATACAGCTTCTTTGTGTTGAGGATCAACCAGTCCGGCAAACAGTGGCATGGAGTTTGATGCTTGGCTACCGGTACCGTATTGCTTTGACTCTGCGTTAAAAAATTCTTTGTTAAAAGTTTCTCCTACTTTTTCTTTTAAGGCCGAGTAAAAATTGAAGTCTTCAGAATTGCCCATAATTTCAGCTGCCTTAGCCAGATTATCTATGGCCATATAATAATGTGCGGATGCAGACAGGGGAATAGGTGTGTTTTGAGATACACCATACGGTTGATCGATATTATAGTCGCACCAATCGCCTAGTCCGTGAGATACAATATGATTATTTGCCGTGGTTGATAAGTAGTCCACATACCGCTTCATAACATCATAGTATTTAACAATCAGTGATTTATCCCCATAATATTCATAATACATCATGGGCAA
Organism: Bacteroidota bacterium; assembly: GCA_023388315.1. Classification (GTDB taxonomy): domain Bacteria; phylum Bacteroidota; class Bacteroidia; order Bacteroidales; family Dysgonomonadaceae; genus JAEWGM01. The sequence goes on from JAEWGM010000028.1 coordinate 203,557, forward strand.
AATAACAGAGGCACTGCCCCATTCGGGAGAATCTCTGAACCCGTCCTCAAAAACCACGTATTCAGGAGCAATATCGGGCACTAAGCCGTTTGGCAATTGAGCGTCGTGAATATCCTGCATTATTTTGGGCAGTAAAGTGGTTAAATTAAAATTGTAGAATAATCCAGGCCCGTTTAAGTGGTTTTGTTCCAACCATCCTAATTTTTCACGATGCGGACAATCGGTGAATACGGCTTGCATATTGCTTTTTATGGCATTAACAATCAAGTTATGAGCTCTGTTAAAAATATCGTTTGAAGACCGAAAATTCCCTGTAGGTTCCGCTGAATTGTATACAAAACACGATTTAATGTCTTCTATAATGGGGATGTCTCTCTCGTCGGGTAGTGCAGTTAACTTGGCCCCTTCAACTTGAATATATCGAAATCCGTAATACGAAAATCGAGGCTGCCAGGTTTCGCTATTTTCTCCTTTTAAGGTGTATTCGTAATAATAAGGACTGCCCGATTGCGTTTGATTTATGCTGCCGTCATCGTTAATTCGTTCGGCAACTGTTAATCGAATCTTATCACCTTTTTTCCCTTTCACAGTAAATACGGGATATCCGGAAAGATTTTGTCCCATGTCTAATACATACGATTCGCCTATTTTTTTACTCTCCTGAATAGTAAAATATTCCATTTCTCTTACCGGAGTTGAAGTTTGCGGTTTCAATTTCCCGTTAGGAGCTTTGTCCACAACAACGGGGAGCCAATGGGAATCATCAAAACCGGAGGTGTCCCATCCCGGTTGCTCAAGGCGCGCGTCGTAATCCTCGCCGCCATACATGCTATTAAAAACGATAGGGCTTGGAGAATATTTCCAACCACGATTTGATGTTATTGTCTCTTTTGCACCGTCGGTGTATGTAATGTTGAGTTGCAAAAATAAAGTGGGAGGCCCAAAACTGACTTGCATTTTTCGATACCGTCCACCTTGTTCGTTATAAAATCCGTTTCCGAGGAGTACTCCTATGGCATTGTCTCCTTTTTTTAGCTTGTTTGTGAGATCGTAAGCGTTATAATAAACTGTTTTATCGTAATCACTCCAAGATGGACTGAATTGGTCGTTGCCTACTTTATTCCCATTCAATGAAAGTTCATAATGCCCCAATCCGCTAATATAGACAATAGCATCTTTTATTTCTTTGTGTACAGAAAACGATTTCCGTAGATAGATACTTCTTTTCGACAATGGATTTGTTTCACGCCAGAGTTGAGCCTCTTTGGAAGATTCGGATATGAGATGATAATTTCTTCCTTCGGGAAGATTGGAGTCTTCTCTTTTTATAGCACCTATCCACTGTGCGTCAAGTTGTTTTAAATCAGGAGCTAAGCGAAATTCAGCTTTCTTGCTCCAAGGAGTGCGTTTGTTTTTATTATTCCAAACTCGAACTCGCCATTGATATTTTTCACCGGGAATTAGAACGGTTTTTCCTGAATATGGCACATGTTGGCTTTTATCGGATACGGTTTTTCCTGAATTCCAAATCTTTTTATTTGTATTGTCAAAAATCTCTAATTCATAGGCTGTTTGTTTCACGTCATTTTCCGCCGACGTCATCTGCCAACCAAAACGAGGCGCTTGTTCCTCAATTAAAAGTGGAGATTCTTGGTATTCGCAAGTGAGCTTGACAAATTGTAAACTGCTTGGTGATTTTTTTTGAGCAAAGGTAACATGAAATGACGTTACCAAAATTGCGAGAAATAAAAGTTGAGTTCTATTTACATTGAATAGTTTCTTGTGCATTGTTACGTTATTTTACAGTGAATTTATATTTTCCGGATTTCAAGCTAATTATGTGCTGTCGATTTTCTTTTTCTTTAACCTCAATCAATGGATTTTTCTCAAGCGAAGCATTGTTTTCCGTAATACTATTCCCATTTAAAAATAACGTTGCCGTACTGTTTGCGGGTATTGTAACATTGTATTCGATGGTTTTTCCTTTTCGTTGCCACGAGGAGATTATACTCCCGTAAGGGCCTTCGTGCGAGGCTTGGAAATGGGATAATCCCGAAACGAAATTGGGTTTGAGGACGATATTTTTAAAACCCGGCTGACTCTCGTCGGGAAAAATTCCGCCCAACGCTTTGTAATACCACGCGTTTATTTCGCCGAACATAATGTGATTCATGGAAATATCGCTCTCGGCATCCAATGGCCAGTTTTCGTAGAAGGTGGTGGCGCCGTTTACAATCCACCATCCCCACGATGGGAAGGTTTCCTGTGAAGCCACTTCGTATGCCAGTTCAGCGTATCCGTTTTCGCTTAGCGCGTTGAGGATGGTTTTTGTACCCAATAGCCCCACATCGATGTGTCTATTGTCTTGTTCCACTCTGTGTGCTAGGTTGGCAGCTACTTTGGTTCTTAGCTCATCGGGTACCAATCCCCAATACAAAGCTACGCTTAATTCGGTTTGTAAGCCGGTGCCGTAAATTCCGGTTTCACGATTCAAGTATTTTTTATTGATTTCGGCTTTTATTTTCTCGGCGAGTGCTGAATATTTAGTAAAATCGTCTGTTTTGCCGAATAATTTGGCAGTTTTGGCAAGAATTAGGGCGTCAATATAGTAGTAAGTGCTGGATGTGTATTCTTTTGGAGTCACCGATTTTACCGGAACCCAATCGCCAAGCCCCCAGTCGGTTAATCCGGAAGGATATTGTTCAGCAATATAATCCACATATCGCTTAATGTTGTCGTAACACAATTTCAGCAGCCTTGCATCCCCATAAAAAAGATAAATATTCCAAGGAATAATGGCAATGGTGCTTGTCCAATCGGGGCCGTTTGCCCACTGATAACCCCATCCGCTGGACGGAATGATGGCCGGAAGCACGCCGTTGGGTTGTTGTTCGTCGCGATGGTCGGCAAGCCATTTTTCGTACACGGTAATTCCTTCAAAATTATACAAACCCACTTCAATAGCAATGTGCGCGTCGCCCGTCCAACCGTTTTTTTCTCGTTGAGGACAGTCGGTGGGGTATCCGAATAAATTAGCGAGATACGAAGCGTTGGCTGCATGCCAAATTTTATTTAACGTGCTGCTCGATGAGTTGATTTTACCAATTGGCGGCACATCGCTGTGCATAAAATATGCCGTGAGGTTTTCTTTAGATAAGTTCAGCGGCTTGTCCGATGTAACTTCAACGTACTGAAACCCTTTGTAGTTGAAACGGGGCATAAATTCATCTTCTTTTTTCCCGCTCAAAATGAAAATATCGGTTTGAAAAGGGTCGGAATCATCTGTCGGGCGATAATGCACATCAATGTTCGACATATCCGCTCTGCCCGTGGAGTCCAATCGTTCCACATGCTTCAAACGGATGGTGGTACCTTCGGGCCCGTTGATTTTCATCCGCGTGACGCCCGACATATTTTGTCCGAAATCATAAAGCCACGCACGTTCATCTATCTTTTTTATGCTCACCGCTTGATATTCTTTAACATTCCGAATGGGGTGAATCGCTTGAGCCACAATGTTTTGAGAAGGTGCTCCGGTGGTGTAAATTCCGCGCCATTCTTTCGCGTCGAAATTTGGAGTGTCCCAGCCGGGCTGTTCTTTTCGGGCGTCGTAATGCTCGGCGGTGTAAATGCTGTTGAAGATGACCGGGCTTTCCGATGTTTGCCATCTTTCATCCGTGGCGATTATTTCTTTGGTTCCATCGGAATAGGTTATGTGCACGTCCATGCAGAATTTGGGACGTGCGCGCCACGGCGCTTTATCGAAGTACCACACAGCGGTAGATTGGTGGTTGTACCAGCCGTTTCCGAGCAGTACGCCAATAGCATTGTCGCCCTGCCGCAGATTGTTGGTAATGTCATAGGTAACGTATAAGTTACGCCTGTCGAAACGAGTGTAGGTGGGGTCGAGTCGATGGTCGCCAACGCGTTGTCCGTTGATAGACAATTCATACAGTCCGGCAACGACAATATAAGCGCGTGCCGATTTTATGGTTTTGTCTGTTTTAAATGCCCTGCGAAAGTAGGCTGCTGGTTTTAGGTTGAAATCATATGTGTCTGTAATCCATTTTCCTTTCCAATTCATTTGTCCCATCATTCCGGTTTCGAAATACTGCGGTTGCGACCAAGCCGACCACTCTTTGTTTTCTCCTTGTACACGCACACTCCAGTAGTATCGTGTAAACGGGTTCAGCGCTTCTCCCTCGTAAACGACAGGGATTACAGAGCCCTCCGTCGGCCCGGATTGCCATACATCGCCTTTTCCCAGCGCCACTTCCGCCTCAACAGTTCCCACCACCAACTCATACGCTGTTTGCGAGTTTCCCGGTTTTTGCGATTCCATTTGCCACGTAAAACGAGGATGAGGTTCGTCTAACCCAATGGGGTTCTTCAAATACTCGCACTTTAAGTTTTTGACGCTGATTTGAGAATATGCTGAGAATTGAATGATAAAAAGTGTAAAGCAAAAAATGAATATTTTTTTGTTCATAATCTTAAATTTGTGAGACTTATCTGAGTTCTCTATATTTCAACGGTGTGGTTCCAACTCTTTTTTTGAAAAACGACAAAAAATATTCGTACGAACTGAAATTTAATTCGTAGGCTATTTCTTTAATGGATAAATTTGATTCTCGTAAAAGTTTTTTCGCTTTTTGTAATTTTATTTCTTGAAAATATTGCGCAGGAGCGAATCCCGTATATTCTTTGAAAACTTTTCTAAACCATGAATAACTTGTTCCCAAATTTGATGCAATCCCTTTTATATCAATGTCCTTGTTTGCGTTTTCGTGCATGATAATCTTTGCCCTTTCAATGATTTGAGAGGATTCGCGAGAATCTAAATTTTTATTTTCTGCGAAAAAGAGCATCATTCCCAAAATATGCAGCACAATGCCGGCTAAATATTGCTGTGATGATTTTTTATCTTCTTTCGCCACTTTTATGGCTCTTGAAAACAAATTAACCAGTTCTTCATTTGAACCGACATGGAGAATTTGATGTTGATAAGAAATAAAATTGTTTTTCATTAACGCGTCAACAAAACTTCCTTCAAAACCTATGTAGTATTCATTCCATCCGGTTTCTTTCAATGGGCGATACGTATGCCATTGTCCGGGAAAAAGAATCAATACCTGTCCTTTGCCAATAGTGGTGTTTTTAGTGCTGTCGGAAGCAAAAATACCTTTCCCTTTACTGATATAAACGAGTTGATATTCAGAAAGAATACGTCCTTTCTCGGGATTAAAATAATAACTTTTTGGATGGTCTGTGGATGGATATAACGTGTGAGGCGCAATAGGTTGAAAACCAACCGTGTTTACCGTGAGGCCAAAAGCTTTGTCTTTTTCATTGACTAAAAGATATTTAAAGTCGATGGGGAAATCGTTGTACCTCATGTTTTTTGTTTTAGGTGGTTATCCCACAAATATACATCAGTTTTTTAAAGAAACAATGCGGTTTAATCCGCCTTTGGTTGAGCACCGCATTGTTTCTAACTAAAAACAAAGAGAGAGTATCAAAAATCATCAAAATAAATTTGGCACCATGAGAGAGAAAATTAATACTGCCATACCCAACGCCAAAAAGAGAATGGCTTTCTTGCCTGCTCCTTTCCATTCTTTTAAAGATAAATTAATATTTTATTAATTGTGGACATTCAAATATAATTCCACAATCGAATGTACCTGGAACCTCCCATCCAATATTCATACTTGTAATACCTAATTCGTTAAGATCTGTTCCTTGCATATAGCCTCTTTTTTGAGCAACAGAAAAAGCCTTCTTAATGAGCGGAAAAATGTCTTTGTCAATTGTTATCCAATCATAGTCGTGCATAGTACCTTCATATAACTCTTTGCTCGCTACAGAAAAAATGAATTTTTTAGAAGCATCATCTTTGCCTATGTCTCTTGCCGCGTATTGCTCTATTTTTGGATGTCTGTAATCATAAAGAGGGAGTCCAAACCAAAAAAAATCACCAAAATGCGGAGAGTTTTCGTTCCGGTTTTGAATGGTGAAAAATTGTGTTATTTGAGCAGTATGTAAACCTGGATCAAAACTGGTTCCCATCCTATTTATACAAAACTTCATCTTGGCTTTTATTTTATACTGCAATTGACTTGCATTTTTTAACCACACAAAATCGGAATATTTTTGCTCTAAAAGTAAATGCACCCAGTCTTCGTGTAAATTTCGAGCCTCATCATATTCTTTTGATGAAAAAACGTCTAATCCGATAAGGGTTGAGGCGTTTTCTTTTCGATGAAAATAAACTCTTTTAGCATTATTTTCAAAGATTACCGTATCGTTGTGAATTTGAGGATTGGTGTTACTAAGAAGGTGTCGGCTGCCCCATTGGGGTAGATACCAATTAGGCGTTTCTTTGTTTTTTGTAAATGGATGTATACGGGCATAAGGTTCGGGGCTTGCCGAAGATGCACCTTGTATGAAAATACCGTTTTCAAACGAACAATCCATTATAACCTCCTCCCCTTTTTTCTTATGAGGGCGCTCCTGACACAAGATAACTCTACCTGTTAAAAGGGAGAAAGCAAGCAATAAAATAATTTTGTAGCGATATGTCATTTATTTTGTTTTTTAAAATTGTGGTTAAAAACAAAGAGCTTTTGCCAGCCTGCTTTAAATCAGTGTTTTGCGATGTGGTGTTGTTGGATTGTTTTGAGTAAAAGATGTTTCTCCGCTAAATAGCAGAGAAACATTCAAGCAGAGATTGTTTGTATCTTGAAACAATCTTTATCCTTTTACCTTACTTTTTTGTGAATCTGAGCGACCTGAAGTTGTGGCCACCTTCAAAATAATATTTAATTTTATGCCTTCCCTCTGTTAAATTAACGGTTAATTTATCCTCGGGAGTAGAAAGCCACTGATAGCTTCCCCAGCCGCCGGTATTGGGTACTTCGATAGTGCCGGAAACATTAACTCCGTTAACTTCTATATGGAAACTCCCCGAACCCGGAACGGCTACTTGTGCTTCAATTAAATAATCGCCTGCATCTACCACTTCAACCGTATATAATAACCATTCTCCGGGATTGGTATAGCCAATGTTTGCTCCATTTCCTTCAATTTCAACCGCAAAGCTGTTGGGGTCACCATTGTTTGCACGATAATTGTTGCCCGTATGACTGTGAGCATCAGAATCATGAAAAGCATAGCCTTGACCTCCTAGGTCAAAATGTGCTGCCATAAGCTCATAAGTAGACTCTGCAGAAAGAATATGAGGCCCTTTGAAGGGGCGAGTATAGGCTACATCAACAAGAACTTTCTTTTCTATATTGCCTATTCTATAAACAATATTAGTAATTCCTTCACTAACCACAGTGAGTTCTCCAATTTCATTTACAGTGACAATCTCCGGGTTTTCTGAATGCCAAGAATAAGATGGAAGATCATTTGCGTTATCCGGCACGTTTGTTACCAAAATGGCTTTTCTAGCTCCTGGCAAAAGTTCAAGAGACGTTTCGCTCAATACAACATCTGTAAGCGGAATTCTAGTTACAGCTGTAACAGGAATGATTCTAGATACATCTCCACTGCTAACTATGATGTTGGTATTGCCTTCACTTATAATAGTAACTAAGCCATTCGCGTTAACTGTGGCAATGGTTGCGTCTTCACTTGTCCAGTTATATTGATACGTTCCATCAGTAGGGCTTGCTTCAAGTTGAACTTCCTCTCCCACAAAAGCCGTGATGGAGAGCTTGTTTACATATATGTCTTTTTCAACTTCAGTTCGTATGTACTCGTCGCAACCTATTATCAAAAATGTAAATAATGATAACAGAAAACCATATTTTATATATTTATTTTTCATTTTCATCTAAGTTAAAATTTTCCATGAAATTATTTTTGAATATAGGATTTACTCATCCTCTGTCTCCTCGGCTTCGTTATATTCAAGTCTAAGTTCCTCTTTTATTTCTAAAATATTATTTCCGGACTTATAATCATATCTGAGAAGAAATGTTTTATACGTTTTAAATCCATCGTTTTCTAATTTAAAAATATTTGGATATTCTTCATCTCCGTCAATCTGAGTTACCTCTACGTCTTTATATGGAGAAATTTCGACTTTGTTATCATCATTTATCTTAAGAATTAAAGCGAATTTGTTGAAAACATTGATGTCTGATTCGTATATTTCGTTCCCGGCTAAAATGCGCACTTGATTTTTTGTTAATGGCTGCATAACTTTTCTTCCGGGCATTTGAATTTCAGTAGTGGAGCCTGCTTGCCTCTGCCTCAAACTCATATTATACGAGGTTGTTCCATCGCCTATCGCCCACCAATTCTTCGTGCGTACCCTGTATAATACGTAACTCTTATTAGGATTTACTTCATAAGCGGAAGCATTCTCTATTCTTAGTGAGATTAAATAAGCAGTGTCAGGAGAAAGGCCGTCAGGCCTGATTCGTATGGGTAATCTACCTCCAATTTCGCCAGGCTGAACTGTGAACTGATAGCTGTCGATATCATACTTTTCTTTGGGCAGTGGACGAGCATATTTAGTTTTGTCTAAGTCATAATTCATTTTATTAAAAGCATCAATAAATGAAGGATCTTCCACTAAGTTTACTACAATAGGCTTTGTTGTTGGGTTTGTCCCTCCCACAGACGCAGCTACATATCCTATGGATTCTTTGCCTAAAGAATGAAATTTTCTAGCAACATTATCACTTTCGCTGATAAGCGCTAGTACGTTCTTGTATTGTTCTTTTTCAAACACCTCATCTCTATTGCAGGATGATAATGTTATGAAAGTAACCATACAAAGTGTGACTATAAATCTATGTAAATATTTAGACAAAGACTGTATTTTATTTATCTTTTTCATATACATTGTATAAAGTGGTTTGTAATGATTATTTCTTTATTTTTCCCATCCCGGATTTTGATCTACCGATGGTAATATTCTTACCTCGTTAAGAGGAATCGGCAATAAAATTAGTCTTCTATTAACAATTCTAGCTCCAATTCTAGCAGTATTGGGTATCACTTTTGTGTAAAAAACTTCTTTTGGACCTTCGATGTTCATTCCTCTTATTGGTTCACTTTCGGTTTTTTCATAAATACCCCACCTTCTTACATCGTAATAGCGTCTGTTTTCAAAAAGAAATTCGACCATTCGTTCGTTCTCAATCATTTGTTGAACAGATGTTGCATCTTCCGAACCACTTAAACCCGGTAGGCCTGCGCGATATCTTACAAGATTAAATGCACTCTTAATCTCTTCCATGTCTCTAGAAACGGAAAATTCTTTTTCACCTAATTTTACTGTATGGCTTCCTGTCAAATTATTGAGAGCTTCGGCATATGAAAGAAGTATCTCTGCATATCGAATGATAGGAAAGCCCTTTTCCATTCTTCTTGCATTTGTGCCTCCCCAAGCATCGTTGGGATGAATGAATTTTTTTATTACATAACCGGTTATGGGACAATCCTGAGGAGCGCTCACACCTCCTTTGCCGTTAGGAGAGTCATAATAGTAAGTAATAGTTTGATTGTAATAGCCCGAAGAAGTGGATGAAGACATAGGCCAAAAAGCTTCGCTGAATCCCACACTAGCATAAAATCGCATTTCACGGTTGGCATACATATTGCTTACACCCGCATTAAGCCTATATCCTGAAAAGCTTTTAGCAGAACTAGTGAATTCTGTTTCTCGATAAGGATATTCTGCACTTGAGTTATTTATGGTGCGTCCATCTACCATTGAATACGTATCAATCACTTTTTGCGTTATACTCATGCCGTTCCATCCGTCTAGTTTTTGAGGAAAAGACATTCGTGTGTTCGAGACTACGCTCGCACTTCTTCTTCCCCACACATATTCAGGATTTGTTGGAATAACAGATTCACCGGTAAACATGTCTGAATATGATTTAAAATGGTCAATACCGGCAGCTCCTTCAGGCCATTCTTTGTAATAATTAGGATCGGATGTAACTCCCGTGGGGAGTTCTGGAGTATCTGAATCTGCCTGTATGGTGTGTAGTCTGAATAACGATCCGCCCGGGCCTTGAAGTTCCATTACTCTTTTTGCTGCGGCCGCGGCAATAGCCCAACGTTTTTCGTCATAAGTTTGAGAAACGTAGTGAACGCCATCTGTGCTTCTTTTCCAGTTGCCAAAAGCTTGTCGCGCTGCTAAACCTCCATTATATAAAGGGCTCGCATGATTTAATCTTATGCGTGCAATTAAACCGTAAGCTGCTCCTTTAGTTGGCCTTCCAAATTCCATTAGAGGGAGTGTAGTGGGCAAAAATACTGCACACTCTTCTAATTCGTTGCAAATGTATTCCACAGCCTCATCATATGTGCTTCTTGGGCGATCATAATATTCCATGCCTTCATTAGAAGCCATAATTTCATCTCCTAATAAAATTGGAGGCCCATAATCTATCAAAATGTTATAATAGGCATAGGCTCTTATGAATCTGGTAATACCCAGAATTTCAGACCTTTGAATGGAGGCCATGTCGGAGGCTTCGTCAATACGCATTATAATCGTGTTGCATTTCCTAATAATTTGATAAAGATTGCCCCACGTATTTAAATGATGCATAGAGCTGGCGGTAATCTCTCCTAAAATATACCGAATTCCGTTATATCCGTGGATAGTAAAGAAACTGGTAAAAGCTTCATCTGTCGCTAAGGGGCCTGGCGTGTGATTATTCTGTAATATATTTCCTTCATCAGGAAATCTTGCCGCTGCTCCCCACATATACGCTTCAATAAAACGTGTTTCAGCGAAGATGGAGTCCAATTTCATTTCATCACTAAAATAATTATCAACACTTAAATAGTCTTTACAAGAAAACATTAAGGTAAATGATAATATGAAAAAGAGTATTAACACACTTTTTAGTGATTTTATTTTTTCTCTTATGTTGAAGTTTAAAATATTCATGTTACAATCTTTATTATAGGTTGATATACATTTGGATGGCATATGTTGTAGGAATAGGATATCTTTCTCCATTAAATCGTGCTTGTTCCGGATCAAAAAGTTTCACTTTATCCCACAATAATAAATTGTTTCCTACTAATTGAAGGTCAATAGATGATATTTTTATTTTTCTCAAAAAATCGTGTCTTAAATTATAATTGATTGTTACCTCTTGTAATCGAAGGTATCGGGCATCTCCCTTCCAGAAATCCGATAATTGAGAGTTGTTTTCATTATGTCCGTAAGTTAATCTAGGATAACGAGCATTAGGATTCTCAGCTAAACTAACATCGATGCCGTTTTTTACAGCATATTCCTTTGGTATCCATCTGTTAACCGGATCTTTAGCAATAGACAAAACATTGCCATACTCGCCATTATAGAAGGGCACATAACCTGTTCCATTGCTTTGCCCTACGTGGAAGTAGTCCGTTTTACCCGTTCCTTTAAAAAGAACTCCTAAAGTGAGATTCTTGTATCTAAATTCTCCACCAAATCCGTACATTAATAGAGGATAGGTACTATAAGAGAGGGGAGTCATATCATTAGAGTCAATTACACCATCTCCATTTACATCCCGATATTTAATATCTCCAGGCATTACATTTCCAAATTGCGGAGGACTGTTTCTAACATCATCCCAATCTTTAAATAAACCTATTGCGTGATACCCACGTATGGTGCCATATGGATAACCCGATGCTTCTTGATACGGATAAGGAGGATTAGACTCTTCCCAGTGTTTCACATTGTTTTTTGAGTAGGTATAGTTTCCTCTAATGGCAAATCCCATATCTTTACTTATCTCATGGGTAAAAGCAATGTTACCATCAGAACCATAACTGCTCATTTTTCCTATATTGCTAAACGGGGTTGTAATGAGTCCGGCATATGCTGGTACTTGTACACGTTGCATAAATATACCATCGCGTTGATCATCAAAAAAGTCCACTACGAGCGACACTTTTTCATTGAGAAGACGTGCTTCAACGCCAATGTTTGCTTTTATGGCTTTCTCCCACCTAAGGTTGTCGGCCCCAATTCTTGCCTCACTTACACTTTCAACCCCGGTTGAGCCCCAAGGAGAAGAGATGCCGAGATTAACCATGGTTAGATAGGGGAACCGAGTATGACTAATACGATCATTACCAACGGTACCATATGATCCTCTTAGTTTTAAAAAGTTAAACCAAGGAAGGGCTTGCTTGAAAAAGTCATATTGTGATGGCACCCAGCCCAATGCTACGGATGGGAAGAAACCGTATTGTCTGCCAGGTTGAAAGTTTTCAGATCCGGTATATCCGAAGTTGAAGTCAACCATATATGTATCCCTGAAACCATAGGTTAATCTGCTAGAAACTCCTTGATACCTCAGTGGTATTGCGCTAAGGTTGTTATTCCCCTGACTAGCTCTTTTTTCATCGCTTAAATAATAATAAATCAATCCTGAAACTCGATGATCAACCGCAAAAACTTTGTCATAATTCAACGTGGTTTCGAAATGATATTTTCTGTATTGATCTGTATTATTAGAATACGATATTGCTCCTTCCTGTACTCTTTGAATTGTTATCAACTTACCATGTTGGTCGCGGCCTACAGCTTGATAAAGAGCTGGATTAAGCAGTCTGTTCTCCCAGAAATAACTGTTAATATCGTAAGCTCCTTGCGCTTTAAGTTTTAAGCCATCTAATAACATAGAAAAATCTTGTTCTAAAGCAAGAGTGAATTTTCCGCTAAATGCCTGATGTGCTCTGCTACCCATGTGGTTTATTTGAACTAAAGGCGATGTCAATGAACCTGTGCCGGCCGCGGGAAATTCTCCATTTGAGTATTTTTTAGGAAGAAGTAGCGGATTTAAATTAGATTGAGCAAACCAAATATAATTGGTGCTGGCAACTCCGGGATCTTTTTGAGCAGAAAGAAATCCATCTGTACCAAAATAAAGTGTTGTGGAGGGTGATAGCTCCAAATCAATGTTAGCTCGATAATTATAAGTATTGTAGCCAACATTAGCGGCATATACACTATTTTTATCCACATTGTATGCAGCAGACTCGTTGCTGATTCCTAAACTTAAGAAATATCTGGCTGCTTGAGCACCTCCCCTGGCACTTATATAGTAAGACTGTCTTAGGGCAAAATTTCTTAAAACTTCATCTTGCCAATCTACGTCAGGATAAAGATCAGGATCCGAACCATCATTTATGATATCAAGTTCTACTTTTGAGTAAATAGGATTTTCATTTCTTACTTCTCTCGCTTCGTTAGCTAAAAGTGCATAATCATACGCTCTGAGATAGTCTGGTGTTCTTTTTAGATGCGAAATCGTATGGTTAATACGTCCGGTTATACTAAGTTTTCCAACTTCTCCTTTCTTGGTGGTTATTAATACTACTCCATTCGCTCCTCTAACTCCGTATACTGCAGTAGCGGACGCATCTTTTAAAACGGAAAAACTTTCAATATCCGCAGGGTCAATTGAATTGATATTCCCTTCTAATCCGTCTATTAATACTAAGGCACTCGCATTGGCGCCGAATGTACCAATACCACGCACCCAAAATTCGGAAATATTTCTGCCCGGCTCGCCACTCGTTTGCATGGAAATAACACCCGCAACTCGGCCGCCAAGTAAGTTGGAAATTGATGCAGCAGGAGTTTGCAGTTCTTTAACATCAACACTTGTTACGGCTGCTACAGTTGATATTCTTCTTTGAGTTCCGTGTCCCACAACAACTAATTCTTCTAATTCCTGAGCTACATTGGTGAAAGTAATCTCCAAATCCTTTTTTTCTTCCGTTACTAAGTATTCAATTTTATCATAGCCTACAAATGTGAAAACAAGCATATCACCTCGGCTAACTCTTATGCTAAATTCACCATCAATATTGGTGCTAGTGCCAATTCCAACTTTATCTCTTATATATACTGTGGCACCCGGCAAAGGGGTTTTTGTTTCATCATAAACAATACCCTCAATTAAAAACGTTCTACTTTGCTGGGCCGGTAGTAAAAAACTTGTGGATAATAGTATCCATAATGTAAATACAATGCGTTTCATTCGTTATTATTTTTATTGGTATTTAATTGATGGAGAGTTTTCTCACACGAGCATTGCCATTATCTGCAACATAAATTGCCCCATCTTTGCTAATTCCTAAACCCATAGGCCTGTTGAATAAGGCTTCCTCTTTTCCACCATCTTTCCAACCTGAAGTTCCGGGCATTCCCAATACCGTTTCTACGAAATGATCGGGAGTAATTCTTCGGATACAATGATTATCTGTATCTGCGACGTAGATATTGCCATCGGCGTCACTAAAAATTTGGGCCGGATTTCTAAATTGAGCTACAGATATTGGCCCGTCTCTATGGCCTCCATTGGTTGGGCCGGAGATTTTTTGAAAAGTGTTTTCAGGGTTGGTTACATCTATTGTGCATATACTGTGGGAGTTAACGCCTGCGTTGTGGATGAAAGATATGTAAAGGATGTTTGGTTTATCCGGTGTAAAGGTCAGACCGAAGCTATCTCCTTGCGGAGTTTTAAATATAGTTTCCACTTCATAAGTACGTGGATCTATTTTTACAATGTGTCCATGATAATAACGGGTGTATATATAACCGTCACTGGGGTTAACCACCATTGAGTGCTTATATCCTTGAGCAGGCCTATCTCCTTCAGGAGGCCATTTCATTTCTCTGTAACGAACACCCCACATCTCTTTTGGATCCAGAGTGCAAAATGAGCCTACGGTTGTTTCAGTAGGGAAAGAAATAACACCTGTTACAGGGTCAGCTGCAGGCGCGTTTGCAATAACATCACGTGCTATGGTAACTAGCTCATTTGCTTCTTCATCAATTCTAGTGATGTGCATATTGGCGCTTGCTGTGTTACCATCAGGTCCTCTACTCCGTGTCATAACAAATATATTGTCTTCCTTGTCCACACAAATAAACCAAGGCTGAATGATAGATTGAGTGAGGTCTCCATCTTGATAATCTGCATGATTGCCATTTCCTGCAATAGTATTTACCGTTGTTGATGAAAAATAACGAAATGTTTTATCATAGACAACAGAGTCTGTTCCAATTGCAACAGAAATAACAACGGTATCTCCGGGTAGCCGCGGAGCTAAAACATACATTCGTTCGCCTGTAGATCCCACTACAGCTGCTTTTTTTTGATTGAAGTAAACTCTTATTTTTTCAGGATCTGTTCCAAAGTTAGAGCCATTTAACATAACTTTTTCCAAGTATATGCCTGAATCGGGGTAAAAAGTTGTGAGAGTGATGGGTTTTTTGGGATCATAATCGGATTTAGGCTTGTTACCTTCGGCGTCGTTCTTACTGCATGAACCCAAAAACATACAGAAAAACACACAAAGAGCAACTCCTATCAATTTTTCGTTTTTCATATTTTCAGTTTTTAAATGTGATATTTTAGTTAATTATATGGATTTTTATTTTAAAAAATCTATGCTAAATCGTTTGATTTGTTAAATAAAAGTCAAAGATATATATTTTTTTTAAAATAAGAGTGTTGTGTATGTGTTTTTGTAAAAAACATATTAATAAGATTTTTTATTGTTAAAAATAATTGATTGCCATAAATACTAAAAACAAAGAGAGAGTATCAAAATTCATCAAAATAAATTTGGCACGATGAGAGAAAAAATCAATATTGCCATACCCAAAGCCAAAAAGAGAATGGCTTTCTTGCCGGCTCCTTTCCATTCTTTTAAAATAATGCCCCAAACATTGCTGAAAACTACGTTTAACGACATTAAAATACTCCACGAAAAGGCCATCATTACGCTATTGGCATCAAAAAAACTTTGACCCATTCCCAGTCCGAAAAATTGCGAATACCACAGCAAGCCTGCCAGCGCGCAAAAAAGAAGGTTGTTCACCAGTATGGAACCGGATGTTCGCGCGATTTCGCCTCCGGTTTTGTTTTTGGCGTTCATATAGAGGCAATAAACAAGGTTTGTGAAAAAACCTCCAATAGTAACCAAAAGCGTTACAGGGTTTTGCGCGAAAATTTCTTTGGCGCCCATTGCGATGCTCGCTTCCTTTACCGGAATTCCGGCGCTTAGACCAAGGCTGAAGCAGGCACTCATAACGCCTGCGCCAAGAGCGATGAGTAGTCCTTTTTTAAGGGCAAAATCCTTTATGGCTTTTTTGCGTTCTTCTTCCGACATGTTTTTCGAGCGTAAACTTCCGGCATATCCCACAAGCGCTATGCCGATTAAGGTAACCGCTACGGCCAGCAGCAATATCAACCCTTTGGGCGAGAAAAGATGGTCGCCCGCTAAAACGGCGGGAATGAGTGTGCCAAACGCGGCACAAGTTCCCAACGCCACCGATTGACCCAAGGCAATGCCCAAGTAACGCATACTCAATCCGAAGGTTAGCCCGCCAATCCCCCACAACGCTCCGTAGCCTACGGCTTGAAGCGAGGCGGTTGAATGAGAGGTGTAAATCTCCATTAGTTCCGAAAAAGAATTAGCGAAAAAAGCGCCCAAAATGGGGAATACAAGCCACGCGAACACGCCTTGCATTAACCAAAAATTCTCCCACGACCAATCCTTCACCTTGTTTATGGGAACGTATGAACTGGATTGTCCCATACTCCCCACGGCAATGATTAACAGCCCTATCAGATTGTTCATGGCTAATTTCTTTTGGAGGTTGTTTCTGTCTCGTAACCTTCTATTTCTTTTATAAACTCATCGCCAACAGGTACGCCTTTTTGTTGACAATAATAGTTATACACGGCATTCCACGGCATCGCTTTTAATTCTTCGAGATACGCCATGCGTTGGAATCTTTTGTCTTCTTTTTCAAAATCGCGTAACGTTTCCGTGGGCTCCAGCAGCGCTTGTAACAACGCTTTTTGTGTAGAGCGAATTCCAACGGTATAGGCGCCGAGGCGATTGATGGATGCATCGAAATAATCTAAGCCGATATGTATTTTGTCCATTTGCCCCGAGCGGACAATTTCCTGAGATAATTCCAGCAACGCGTCGTTTAAAATCACCACGTGGTCGCTGTCCCAGCGTTCGGGACGGCTCACGTGCAGCGCTATTTCGGGTACGAACAGCAGCATGGAGGAGATTTTGTCGGCAATGCTTTCGGTGGGATGAAAATGGCCGGCGTCCAGCGTGAGCAACATATTGTTTTTTACGGCGTAGCCCATATAAAATTCGTGGGAGCCAACCACATAACTTTCGCTTCCGATACCGAAAAGTTTACATTCAATGCAATCTTTCAGGTATTCATTGCTGATTTTTTCAGCCAACACTTCATCCAGCGATTCTTTTAGCAACTGACGATGTTGAATACGCGAAACGGTTTTGTCTTTTTCGCCATCGTGCACCCAAATGTTGTGAATACAGGCATCGCCTTGCTGACGACCCATTTCTGCGGCAATTGTGCGACAACGGCGCAAGTGTTCTTTCCAAAAGTTTCGTATTTCGGGGTCGAAACTCGATAAGGAGTACTCTCCGCTCTTGGGGTGAGAGAAAAACGTGGAATTAAAATCTAATTTCACGCCGGTTTCTTTGGCCCAATCCATCCAAGATTGGAAATGTTTCGGCTCAATCTGGTCTCTGTCAACAAATTCGCCGCCAAAATCGCCATATATGGCGTGCAAGCTCAACCGATGGCTTCCGGGAACCAGTGTTAGAACTTTTTCAATGTCTTTCTGCAATTCTTCAATGGTGCGTGCTTTGCCGGGATAATTTCCGGTTGTTTGAATTCCTCCCGAAAGGCCGCCTTCAGGGTTTTCAAAACCCAGCACGTCATCGGCTTGCCAGCAGTGTATTGAAATGGAGATATCATTCAATTTCTCCAGCGCTTTTTCCACATTCACTCCAAGCGCGGCATATTGCTCTTTTGCGCTTTCATAGGCTTTTTTAATTTGATCTTCTTTCATAGGGCTTGTGTGTGCTATTTTATCTAAAAACATTCAGGTATTTATTGTAATGTAATTGCCATTGCTCTTCATTTTCGGGTAAAAAAGTGGTTAATTCCACCGAATTGCGAATGATTTTTCGTGCCGATGAAATATCGTTCACCAACCCCGCCGCCTTTGCCTGCATCATAATATTTCCCATAGCTGTAGCTTCCGATGGGCCTGCTATTACCGGCTTCCCAATGGCGTTGGCAGTGTATTGGTTTAACAAATTGTTTTGAGAGCCGCCGCCAATAATATGAAGTTTTTCTATCGGAAAATTGGCCAGTGTTTGAAGGTCAGCTAATACTTGTTTGTATCTGAACGCCAGGCTTTCGTAGATGCAGCGCACGATTTCGCCCATCGATTGGGGGATGTGTTGGCCGGTTTCTTTGCAGTAATTCCGTATGGCATCCGTCATTGATTCGGGATTGGCAAAACAAAGCGCGTCGGGATTAATAAAGCAAGCGAAGGGTTTTGCTTCCTCGGCCGCTTGTAGCAATTGCGGATAAGAGATGTCGCCTTCTTTTTTCCATTCGGCGCGGCATCTTTCAATCAGCCACATACCGCAAATATTTTTCAACAGCCTTATTTTGCCGTCCGCGCCTCCCTCGTTGGTGAAATTTAGCGAATAGGTTTCTTCCGTTACCACCGGCTCGTCCGATTCAATGCCCATCAGCGACCAGGTTCCCGAGCTTAAATAAGCAAAGTTCTTATTTTCGGCCGGAGTTGCCAACACCGCGGAAGCGGTATCGTGTCCCGCCACGGCAATAACGGGAATGTTGCCCATGCCGGTTTGTTTTTGAATGGAAGGAGTGAGCGTGCCGATGGTTTCGCCCGGGTGTACCATCGGAGCAAAATGATGAAGTGATAGGTTGAGTTTTGAGAGCAATTCTACATCGAAACTCCGTGTAAATGGGTTCAGCAATTGCGAAGTGGAAGCGATGGTGTATTCAGTTACCATTTTTTCGGTAAGTAAATACGAAAGCGCATCGGGCATAAACAGAAATTTATCCGTGATGGAATAAATGGAGTTATTCGCCTCTTTTTGTGTGTAAAGTTGAAAAAGGGAATTGAAATTCATAATCTGAATGCCCGTTTTTAGATAGGTTTCTTTGCGCGACAATGCGTTTTCGAAGAATTTCTCGGGCGCTCCAAAGGTATGCGTGTCTCTGTAGCTGTAAGGCATGCGCAGTACTTCGCCATCTCGCCCGAAGGGTACAAAATCCACACCCCAGCTGTCAATTCCAAGCGAACCGATGCGGATATTTTGTGAATGTACTATTCTTAATGATTTTAATATTTCGTTATAGAGATGAAATAAATTCCAGTACAAAAATCCATGCACATCAATAATAGGGTTGGGAAACCGGTTGATTTCCTGTAGCTCCAACTGATCGTTTTTTATGGTTCCTAAAATGGCTCTACCGCTTGTTGCGCCTAAATCTATGGCTAAAAAAGAGGTTGATTTTTTTTCTTTCATGATGGAAGATAAAACTGCGCGTTTTTTTGTTTGAATGACAAAAATATGGATTAACATTGGATAACACAATAAAGAAAATGATTTTATAACTGTGTTTTTTGATATAATAGGAAGAAGAACGAGGTCGTGTTTTAGTCCACGCGCAATACAATGTCAAAAATTACAGTTGAAAAATCAGATATAAGATGAAACCTTCCGTCA
This sequence comes from Bacteroidota bacterium, assembly GCA_023388315.1. Classification (GTDB taxonomy): domain Bacteria; phylum Bacteroidota; class Bacteroidia; order Bacteroidales; family Dysgonomonadaceae; genus JAEWGM01. The sequence goes on from JAEWGM010000028.1 coordinate 223,165, forward strand.
AAAAAGTGTAAATTTGTGCGTGAAGGCGCTAATTTATCTTGATTGCAAGAACTGAAATGTTTTCAATGGAAAAAAGTAATGTTTCACAATGCAATGTTATCAGAAATAGGTATCTTTGCATCAGTATGGTTCGGTACAGTTCGCGAAGCAGTTTAAACACCACTTAAATCACATATGGCAACATTAATTATCATGCCCAAACAGGGCCAGTCGGTAGAAAGTTGTATCATCGGAGAAATAAAGAAAAAAGGCGATACCGTTAAAAAAGGCGATATCTTGTTTTCTTACGAAACTGATAAAGCCTCGTTTGAAGAAGAATCGCCCGAAGATGGCACCGTTTTGAAATGCTTCTACAAAGAAGGCGATGAGGTGCCCGTTTTAAAAAATGTGATGATTATCGGCTCGCCCGATGAAGATTATTCGCAGCTGCTTCAAGCATCGGAAGACAAAGAGGACGAAAAGCGTGAAATAGTAGAAGAAACCGAAAACAACGAGAAAGAAGAAGCCGAAAAGATACCTCAACAACTAATAAATGAAACACACGAAAGCGGCCGCTCTGCCGGTTCATCCATTTCGCCTCGCGCCAAAAAACTCGCGTCTAAAAATGTGGTGGACACCACAGGCCTGTTAGGCAGTGGCCCGCACGGAAGAATTATTGAGCGCGACATTCAGGCCGTATTGCAAGGCCGCCCCAAAATGACGCCGTTGGCAAAAAAAGTGGCATCGGCGCAAAACTTGCAGCCGCAAGGCGGCTCAGGATTGGCGGGAACGGCAAAGTCAACCGATTTGCGCCCATCGGCAAACGCTATATACGGGGCCGATTTCGAGGACAAAAAACTCAGCAACATGCGCAAACTCATCGCCAACGCGATGCACGCTTCGTTGCAAAATTCGGCCCAGCTCACCCATCATCTCGGTGCAGACGCGCGGCGCCTTCTCGCATTGCGCAAACAAGTGAAAGCCGCTAACGAAAACGGCCAACTCGATGCAAACATCACGTTGAACGATATGATTTGCTTTGCCGTTATAAAAGCGCTGAAAAAATATCCCAACGTAAATTCTCACTTTTTGGGCGATAGCATGCGCCTTTTCAATAAAGTGCACCTCGGCCTGGCGGTTGATACAGAGCGGGGATTAATGGTGCCGGTAGTGAAAAATGCCGACGATTTATCCATCTTGGGACTGTCCAATCAATTCAAAGAAATAGCCAACGCCTGCAAAACTGGCAGTGTGAATCCCGATATTTTGTCGGCCGAAGCCGGTACATTCACGGTTTCAAACCTTGGAAATTATGGCGTTGAAATGTTTACGCCCGTAATTAATCTGCCGCAATCGGCCATTTTGGGCGTGAACACCATTGTGCCTCGTCCTAAAGACTTGGGCGATGGCGTGTATGCTTTTGTTCCGTATCTCGGCTTAAGCCTCACATACGATCATCGCGCGCTTGATGGCGGAGAAGCCACCCGTTTCCTCAAGCAAATAGCCATAGAAATTGAAAACCTGGAAAATCCCTTGACTCTCGAAATGGGAGAAATGTAGGGTTTTTCTGTCAAATAAATCACAAATCTAAAATTTTAAAAATCCAAAATCACAAAAACGTAAATCCCAAATCATTATGATCGACTTATTAATCATCGGCGGCGGCCCCGCCGGCTATGTAGCCGCAGAACGCGCCGGACATAAAGGACTGAAAGTAACCTTATTTGAAAAAAAAGCACTGGGCGGAGTTTGCCTCAACGAAGGCTGCATCCCCACTAAAACAATGCTCTACAGTGCAAAAACATACGAAAATGCGCTACACGGCGATAAATACGGCATTTTTGCCGAAAACGTTCGTTTTGAATACGATAAAATTGTTTCCAGAAAAAACAAAGTGGTTCGCAAGTTGGCGGCCGGCATCAAATCCAAAATGAAAACCAACAAGGTAGAGGTTATTGAGGGCGAAGCCACCATTGTAAACCGTAGCGACAAAGGCATTGAAGTGTCGTGTAACGGCGAAACATACGTTGGCAAAAACCTGCTTATTTGCACCGGTTCGGAAGCATCGGTTCCGCCCATTCCGGGACTGAAAGAAGCCGGCGATGTGATTTTAACCAACCGTGAAATCCTCGCCTTAAAAGAGAAGCCCGAAAATCTGGTGGTAATTGGCGGTGGTGTTATCGGTATGGAGTTTGCCGGTTTTTATAACAGTTTGGGTTCAAAAGTTACGGTCATTGAAATGCTTCCGGAAATTTTGGGCAACAACGATTCGGAAATTTGTGCCATGTCGCGCGATATTTTCAAGAAAAAAGGTATCGAATTCCATCTCAGTGCCAAAGTGGTACAAGTAGATGGCAATAAAGTTGTGTTTGAAAAAGATGGTGAAACACACTCTGTTGAAGGCGATAAAATATTGCTAAGCGTAGGCCGTCGCGCCAATACGCAAGGCCTGGGCTTGGAAAATATTGGTGTGGAACTTCACAAAGGCGGCATTAAAGTGGATGAAAAAATGCGCACCAATGTTCCCAATGTGTTTGCCGCCGGCGACGTTACCGGGTTTTCATTGTTGGCACACACAGCCAGCCGCGAAGGCGAGGTGGTGGTGAACAACCTCACGGGCAAAAACGATATAATGCGCTACAACGCCATCCCCGGGGTGGTGTATATCAACCCCGAAATCGCGGCCGTAGGCGAAACGGAAGAAAGCGCCAAAGCGAAAAATATTGCGTATAAAGTAGCGAAGCTTCCCATGGCGTATGCCGGCCGTTTCGTTGCCGAAAACGAAGGCGGCGTAGGGTTGTGCAAAGTGCTTGTTGGCGAAAAATACGGCGAAGTAATTGGTGTACATATGCTTGGAAACCCCAGCAGCGAAATGATTTACGGCGCCTGCATGGCCATAGAGCAAGAAATGACGCTGGAAGAAATGAAAGAAGTTGTTTTCCCGCACCCAACCGTGAGTGAGATATTTAAAGAAGTGATATTCGAGTTTTAATTTTGTTAATTTGCGATTTTAGAGTTACGATTTACGATTGTCTTCTGTGCAGTTCTCAAACAATGATTCTTCAACCAAATCGTACATCTACAATCGTACATCGTAAATAAAAAGTTATGCCAAAAATCCAATTTATCGATCCCGTTGAATCCCGTAAACCGGGCTTTATAGAATTTCAACCCATACCCGTTAATCAGTATCAAAAAACCGTTGCCGAAGAGCGCGAGAACTTTACGGATGAGGAGTTGAAAGCCATTTATCACGATATGGCGCTCATTCGCGAGTTTGAGACCATGCTCAACACCATCAAAACCAAAGGCGAGTACAACGGTGTGGCGTATAACCATCCCGGGCCGGCGCATTTGTCCATCGGGCAGGAGAGCGCAGCGGTGGGAATGGCGTGGACGCTCACTGTGGACGATTTCATTTTCGGGAGCCACCGTTCGCACGGCGAAATTCTTGCCAAGGGAATGTCGGCCATCCACAAATTATCGGATGAGGAACTGATGAAAATCATGCAAGATTTTTTCGATGGCACGGTACTCAAAATCGTTCAAAAAGATTTCAACGGAACGGTAAAACAGCTCGCCCGACGGTTTTTGGTTTATGGCACATTGGCGGAGATTTTTGCCCGTGAAACCGGTTTTAATAAAGGGCTTGGCGGATCGATGCACGCTTTTTTTACCCCATTTGGCGTCTATCCCAACAACGCTATTGTGGGCGGTTCGGGCGATATTGCCGTGGGCGCCGCGCTGTATAAAAAAGTCAACCGCAAACCGGGATTGGTGGTCGCCAACATCGGCGACGCGTCCATGGCGTGCGGCCCCGTTTGGGAAGGCATCGCGTTTGCCGCTATGGATCAGTTTAAAGAACTGTGGGAAGGCGATATGCAAGGCGGATTGCCCGTGATTATCAATATTATGAATAATCAATACGGAATGGGCGGTCAAACCTGCGGCGAAACCATGGGCTACGGCATTGCCGCGCGCATTGGTGCCGGCGTGAACGAAGAGCAAATGCACGCAGAACGGGTGGACGGCTACAATCCGTTGGCGGTAATCGATGCCTACAAACGGAAACGAAAAGTGCTTGAAGATAATAACGGCCCGGTTTTGTTGGATGTGCTAACATACAGATACAGTGGACATTCTCCTTCCGATGCGTCGTCGTATCGCACCAAAGAAGAGGTGGAGGCGTGGGAAGCGCAGGATTGCATTGTCACGTTTGGCAAACAGCTCATCGAAGCCGGTGTGGCTGTTCAAGAAGAGTTGGATAACACGTGGGACGACATCAAACGGGTTATCCACGAGATGTTTGTAAAAGCGATTGACGATGAAATTTCGCCGTTGATGAAAAATCCCGATGTAATCGGCGATATGATGTTTTCAAACGGTTCGGTGGATAGTTTTTCCGATGCCCAACCCGATGTGCTGATGCCGTTGGAAGAAAATTCGCGCGTAAAGAAAATCGCTGCCAAAGAGCGTTTCGCTTTTGATGCCGAAGGCAAACCGTTCAGCAAAATGAAGCAATTCCAACTTCGTGATGCTATTTTTGAAGCTATTATGGATCGGTTTTACAAAGATGCTTCGCTGATTGCCTACGGCGAAGAAAACCGCGATTGGGGCGGTGCATTTGCCGTTTACGGCGGTATGACCGAAGCGTTACCGTATCATCGTTTGTTCAACTCGCCTATTTCGGAAGCCGCTATCGTGGGAACTGCCATCGGTTACGCTATGTGCGGCGGACGGGTGATTCCCGAAATTATGTACTGCGATTTCCTGGGACGTTGCGGCGACGAAGTGTTTAACCAACTTCCCAAATGGCAGGCGATGAGCGGTAACGTGCTGAAAATGCCGGTTGTTTTGCGTGTATCGGTTGGATCGAAATACGGTGCGCAACACTCGCAGGATTGGACTTCGCTCGTAGCGCACATTCCCGGACTGAAAGTCTGTTTCCCCGTAACGCCTTACGATGCCAAAGGATTAATGAACGCTGCGTTACAAGGCACCGATCCGGTTATTTTCTTTGAAAGCCAACGCATTTACGATATTGGCGAACAGTTCCACGAAGGAGGCGTACCTACAGGATATTACGAAACCCCCATCGGCGAACCCGATGTGAAAAAAGAAGGAAAAGACATTACGTTCCTCACAATTGGACACACGCTTTATCCCGCATTGCAAGCCGCGAAAGAGTTGGAAGAAAAATACGGCATAAGCGCCGAAGTGATTGACGCTCGCTCGTTGGTTCCGTTCAATTACGAAAAAGTAATCGCGTCGGTAAAGAAAACCGGAAAAATCATTGTTGCCGGCGATGCCACCGCTCGCGGCTCGTTCCTGAACGATTTGGCAGCCAACATCGGTTCGCTCTGCTTCGATTATCTCGACGCGCCCGTGTGCGTACTCGGTTCCCGCAATTGGATTACACCCGCTCACGAACTCGAAGGTTCGTTCTTCCCACAGCCGTCGTGGTTTATCGATATGGTTCACGAACGCATTCAACCGCTTAATGGATATATTCCCGGAGAAAATTTTACGGATGCGGAGATGGTAAGGAGAGGGAGATTGGGAGTGTAGATATGGCTATTAGCGGATAATCTCTATTTTTTAAACTGTAAAAAAATGACAAAATATATTTCACTTCTTATTTTTCTTGCAAGCATTTTTACGAACGGATATGCTCAAAAAATTCATTTTGGTATTCAGGGAGGGGCGGGGATAGCTACCATCACGACCGATAATGAAGATTTTAAGGATGTTGAAAACGCTTATTTGGGAATTTCAAAAAATTATCCGGTTTTTTCGTATGGTTTTAATCTGTACACAGGATATTCTATCAATGAAAATTGGGGAATAGCTGTTGAACCCGGTTTCATAAGAAAAGGTTTTGCAAAAAAAGTATCGGATAATGATCGGATTTTACGCAAAAGTTCATATTTAGATTATTTGCATATACCCATTTTAGCAGAGTTTTATCTGAAAGATGAAAATATTACTTTCAGCGCGGGTCCCGAACTTGCTTTCTTGCTAAATGCAAATCAAAAATTTAACGGTGCGAATACCGATATATTGAATACATACACAGACAAAAAGTTTGATTTAGGACTACAGATTGGGGCTTATTATACTGTTAAAAAACACTTCGATATAGGCATAAAAGGAGGAGTCTCGCTTTTAAAAATTGATGACATTACTCTTGTAAATAATGCAAACGAGGTGATTGGTCGCTATGCGCAGCGTAACGCTTATTCTCATTTGTTTATGAGGATTAAATTGTAGTAAAATTGGATGAAGAATCTCGAAGCGAAGGTTTTTTTAAAAGGCTGTGAACTAGGAGTTTGGATTCACAGCCGTCGTGATTCTTGAATATGGTTCACGAACGCATCCAACCGCTTAGCGGATACATTCCGGGCGAGAACTTTACGGATGCGGAGATGGTGAGAAGGGGGAGATTGGGAGTGTAGATTAAAAATAAAATTTTAGATTGTCGATTTTAGAATTACGATTTTAGATTGAGAATTAATTGATTTATTATATAAGCAAATTGCGCATATTTCTGAGTTGCCTGCAAGCGTAGCAGACGACTTTAACAAATAACAATTTAAGGAAGAAAATGAGCAAATCAACAGTACAAGAAATTAAAGAAAGGTTTGACAATGACGTAGAAAGGTTTTCAAACCTTGACACAGGACAAATTTCTACAATAGATGCAAAAATATCATTAGAACTTATTACAGAGGCATCAAAAAGAATTGTTCCGGAGGCTAAACACTTATTAGATGTTGGATGTGGTGCAGGAAACTATTCGTTAATGATGCTTACAAAAATACCCGACCTGAATTGCACATTGGTAGATTTGAGCAAACCTATGCTTGACAAAGCAATTGAAAGAGTATCGGAAAAGACAAAAGGTAGCGTTGTTATTTTGCAAGGTGACATTAGAGATGTTGAGCTAAATGAAAATCACTTTGACATTATTTTAGCTGGTGCAGTTTTACATCATTTAAGAGATGACAATGACTGGGAAACAACTTTTGAAAAACTTTTTAAATTACTCAAACCAGGTGGTTGTTTAATGATTTCTGACTTAATTACACAGGAGACAGAATTATTAAACGAATATACTTGGGAAAGATATGGCGAATATTTGGAAGAGCTAAGCGGAAAAGAATATCGTCAAAAAGTTTTGGACTATGTAGCGAAAGAAGATTCGCCAAGGTCAATGAATTATCAGTTGGATCTTATGAAACAAGTTGGTTTTAGTAAAGTAGAAATTCTTCATAAGAATATGTGCTTTGGTGCATTTGGCGGAATTAAGTAAGAACAATATCATTGGACGGAAACGCCAGCAGGCAACATCGGTTTGGCAATAAGGCGGCTGAAGGGCTTCTATGAAACATTTGGGCAAGGTTCAGCAGCAGGAATTCTATTGAACTTTTGTGATAAAATCCGCCACATCGCCAATCCTGCACGTTCGCATAAACTATAAAAACACACCTTATGAATTCAAAAGAAGTGGTAAAATATTTTTATGAACAGATTTTCTCAAAGAACCTGATCAATGAAATTGAAAATTATGTGGATGCTGAATGTACGTTGAGAGTAGGAAAAGAAATAGTTCCAATGGGTGTGGACGGTATGAAAAAACATATCGCGGAAGTGCGAAATACGTATCCTGATTTTAGCATTCAAGTTATAAGACAATTCTCTGAAAATGAATATGTTATTTCAGAAATAGTGGCAGAGGGAACTCATAGCGGTGAATTTCTCGGCATAAAACCGACCCATAAGAAATTAACTTTCACAGGTGTTGATATTGATAAAGTTAAAAGAGGAAAGATTGTGGAACATAGCGGAGCAATAAATACGTTTGAGACATTTATTAAAGAGAATATTATAAAACTCTGAAACAAGTTTCCCAAATCCCGGTAGTTATCGGAACGGAACAAGTTAAAAAGGGGAATTCTCTCTTTTTTACAATACAAGCATCAAATGAAAATATTATTGAGAAAATTTACCAAATCAGATTTTGCCTATTATTTCCGATTGGTAAATAATGAAAAGGTAATGGAAATGATTACCGAAAGAGCAATCGGATTAGAGGAAGCTCAAAAGGATTTTAACAAGATACTTGAAAATAATGAACTTGAATTAAATTTCGGAAACTTCAAAATTCTGAATGAAGAGACAAAGGAATTTTTAGGATTGGCAAAATTGGAGATAACCGAAACGAATAGGGTAGAAGCGGAACTTGGATATATGATTTTACCCGAACATTGGGGAAAAGGGATTGCAAGCACTGTAACAGAAAAATTAATTGAAACGGCAAGAAATCAGCAATCAATTAAGCGAATTTTTGCCATCATTGACCCTAAAAATGTACCATCAAGAAAGGTGCTGATTAATAACGGGTTTTACTCAAAAGAATTCAGAGATTTTGATGGATTACCCGGAGAAATCCTTGAATTGAATTTAATTGAAACGATATAATGAAAATTTTAGTTAACGCACATCTTCACTCCCCCTATTCCTTCAGCGCGTTTCGCGATATTGACGACGCGTTAGACAGAGCCTTTGCAGAGAATGTAAAAGTAGTGGGAATTAATGACTTTTACACTGCCGAAGGGTATAAGGAATGGGCGGAGGGATGTAAAAAACGAAATTTATATCCGCTGTTCAATATCGAACTAATCAGCCTGAACGCAGCCGACCAACAAGCCGGATTGCGGGTAAACGACCCCGGAAATCCCGGTCGCACCTACATCAGCGGCAAAGGGTTGGCATATCCCTTTCGGTTGGCAGAACCGTTTGCTTCGCAATTGGCAAATGTGCGAAATGAAGCGAACAAGCAGGTAGAAGCAATGTGCGTGAAACTGAACCAAATACTGGAAAGTAAAAACATCGGCTTTTCGCTCGACATTGATTGGATAAAGAAAAATCTAACCAAAGGTTCCATACGTGAACGCCATTTGGCGAAAGCGTTGCGAATGAAAGTGTACGAAACGTGCAACGAAGATAGCGCCTGCATTAAAAAAACATTGCAGGAGCTTTTTGACGGAAAAGAATTAAAATCGGACACAAAAAACTTTGCCGGCGTGGAAAATGAAATTCGGGCAAACCTACTGAAAGCGGGTGGCGCGGCGTTCGTACCTGAGACGGCAGAAGCTTTTCTGCCTGTAGAAACGGTTTGTCAAATCATTTTAGCAGCAGGCGGAATTCCAACCTATCCTTTTTTGGCGGACGATGCCAATGGAAACTACACCGATTTTGAGGGTGATTTGGAGCGTGTCGCTCAACAATTAACGGAGCGCGGTTTTCATTCCGTAGAATTTATTTCTACCCGAAACGATGTGAAACTATTGGAAAAATATGCTTCGTATTTGCACGAACAAGGTTTTATTGTAACGCTTGGCAGTGAGCACAATTCGCCTGCGATGGAGCCGATTGAACTCTTCGCCCGAAACAATGCGCCGTTATCGGAAAAACTATTGCAAATAAATTACGAAGGCGCCTGCGTAATTGCCGCGCATCAGCACTTAGTGGCGCAAGGATTAACCGGCTATGTGGATGAAAACTGCAATGCCGATAGAAGTAAGCGGGAGGAGTTTGTGGAGCTGGGGGATGAGTTAATTCGAAATAAATAGTTTTCACGCTGATAATCGCAAATTAAAACGCAGACTTTCGCAGAAAATTTGCGTTTATCTGCGAAGAAAATCTGCATAAATCTGCGAGAAATAAAACATGGAAAAGATTAAACAACTAATAGAAATATCGCAATTCTACGGCAACGACACCCGTTTCGTTATCGCCGGAGGTGGAAATACATCTTATAAAAACGCCGAAAAAATTTGGGTAAAAGCAAGCGGCTCCTCACTCGCTACAATTACCGAAGACGGTTTCGCCATCCTCGATCGCGCAAAGCTCAACCCAATGTCCGAAAAAACGTACGGCGCCAATTCCGCTGAACGCGAAGAGCAGGTGAAAAACGATTTAGCCGCCGCGACCATTACCAAAGGGCGCCGCCCATCGGTAGAAACATCCATGCACAATGCCATCGGTTACGCCTTTGTTGTGCATCTTCACCCCACACTGGTAAACGGTTTAATGTGCGCGCAAAACGCTGAGAGCGAGTTGAAGCGTCTTTTCGGCGAAAAGATATTGTACGTAGAATATACCGATCCCGGTTACGTGCTTTTTAAAAAAGTGGACGATAAAATTAAGGAATATCGAGCAAAGTTCAACGAAGAACCAAACGTTATTTGGTTGCAAAACCACGGAATTTTTGTGGCGGCAAACACAACGGAAGAAATAAAAAAAATATACGACAACATCTTCTCCACCTTAGAAAAAGCGATAAAAAAAACCATTCCGCAAGGCGACAGAGAAACCTGCCGTTGCACGGAAGAGGTTTTGCCCGCCATCCGAATGATGGTGTCGGCGCAAGGAGGTAAAACGTTGAAGGTTCGAAAGAACGAACTGATCAAATATTTCTACGACAGCCCGGAAAATCAAGCAGCCATCGCGAAACCATTCACTCCCGATGCCATTGTCTATTGCAAATCAAACTATCTGTTTTTCAACAACAATGTGCCCGAGCAAATTATTGCTGACGTAAAAAAAAGCATCCCCGATTTTGTGAAAAAATTCGGATACCTTCCCAAAGTTTTGCTGATAAAGGGTATTGGGTTGGTGGCAGTTGGTGACAATGCCAAACAATGCGATATCATTCTAGATGTTTTTGAAGATGCCATGAAAACGGCCTATTTGTCGCAATCGTTTGGCGGCGCGCATCCGATGACGCAAGCGCAGATTGATTTCATCGATAACTGGGAAGTGGAAAATTACCGTCGCAGCGTGGCGGCGGGAGCATCAAAAGGGCGTGCCGAAAATAAAATCATTGTGGTTACAGGCGCCGCGCAAGGCTTTGGCGAAGGAATTGCCGAAGGGTTGCTTCACGAAGGCGCCAACATTGTGGTGGCCGATTTAAATGAAGAAGCAGGCAAAGCCACCACCGAAAGGTTCAATAAGTTGACGCAAAGCAACCGCGCGGTTTTCGTAAAAACCAACGTGGCTGATATTTCGAGTTTAGAGAATTTAATTCACGAAACGGTTTGTCATTTCGGCGGAATCGATTGCTTTATCAGCAACGCGGGCGTTTTACGCGCCGGCGGATTGGACGATATGACACCCGAAAACTTCGATTTTGTAACCAAAATTAATTACAATGCCTATTTTTATTGCACGAAAGTGGTTTCAAAAATAATGAAACTGCAAACTAAATACGCTTCGGACGATTATTTTGCCGATATCATACAAATAAATTCCAAATCGGGCTTGCGTGGCAGCAAAGCCAATTTCGCCTACGCCGGCGGCAAATTTGGCGGTATCGGACTTACGCAGTCGTTCGCGTTGGAGCTAGCGCCGTATCGGATTAAAGTGAATTCCGTTTGTCCGGGCAACTATTACGAAGGCCCGCTGTGGAGCGACCCCGAAAACGGGCTGTTCGTTCAGTACCTCAATGCGGGGAAGGTGCCCGGCGCCAAAACCATTGATGATGTGAAAGCGTTTTACTTGGCACAAGTTCCTATGCGCAAAGGATGTACACCCGAAGACGTGGTAAAAGGCGTTTTGTATCTGATGGAGCAATGCGGCGAAACCGGACAAGCGCTGCCGATTACGGGTGGGCAGGTGATGCTTTCGTAGATGCAAAATGAAAGATAAAATTATGAAATTTAGTGAATTAAGTGAAAATATCCGACAAGTATCCGATACTTTGCGACAAAACGCTGTATCGGCGGTAAATGCACATCTGACAGTTAGAAATTGGTTGATTGGGTTTTACATCGTAGAGTTTGAGCAGAATGGTGACGATAGGGCTAAATACGGCGCCAAACTACTACAAAACCTTGCTGACACACTTGCTGAAGACGGTTTGTCATATCGCAACCTAAAACTTTTTCGACAATTTTATCAGGCTTATCCACAGATAAGTGTTTATATTCCTTTTTTCTTTGAAAAATTTTTTGGAGAAATAAGGGATAAATCGCGTAATAAATTTCAATTATCAGACAGAGAGGGTGTTGTAATTAGGCAATCACTGACTGCCCAATTGAAACTATTTGAAAAAAATATTGAATTAAACAGGCAGACACTGTCTGCCCAATTCGAATTACCGCAGGTTGTTCAATTAGTTCACTCTCTTTCATTTTCACATTTCAGTTTGTTGTTACCTATTGATAATGAAACAAAGCGTCGTTTCTATGAAATCGAATGCGTCAAGGGAGCGTGGAGTGTTCGTGAACTTAAACGTCAGATTGATACTCTCTATTTTGAACGGAGTGGTATGAGTAGAAAGCCCGAATTGTTGAGCCAAACCATTCACGAAAATAGAACTTCGGACAAAATTCTAGATATTATTAAATCGCCCTTTACGTTTGAGTTTCTTGGATTGAAAGCCAAAGACGTTGTGTATGAAACGGATTTAGAAAAAGCGCTTATTGAGCATTTAGAGGAGTTTTTGATGGAACTCGGAAACGGATTTTGTTTTGAAGCTCGTCAAAAACGGATGATCATTGGTGGTGAGTATTATTTCTGCGATTTGGTTTTTTACCACCGAATATTAAAATGTCACGTTTTGGTTGAGCTCAAAGTAGACAGTTTTTCGCACGAACATATCGGGCAGCTCAAAACGTATGTGAACTATTATCGCAAAGAAGTCATGCGGAAAGACGATAATCCGCCGGTTGGTATATTGTTGGTAACAAATAAAAACGACGCTTTGGTTGAATATGCGACCGCCGATATTGACCACGAATTATTTGTGTCGAAATATTTAGTTGAATTGCCCGACAAAAAGCAACTTATACAGTTTATTAATGAAGAATATGCAAAAATATGAAAACAAAAGCAGTTCGCCTCTACGGCAAAAAAGACCTTCGCTTAGAAGAGTTTGAGTTACCCAAAATTAAGGACAATGAAATATTGGCCAAAGTGGTTTCCGATTCGCTGTGTATGTCATCCTATAAAGCATCGTCGCAAGGAGCCGATCATAAACGGATACCCGACGATGTGGCTGAAAATCCGATAATTATCGGACACGAATTTGCGGGCGAACTCTTGGAAGTTGGTAGCAAGTGGGCACACAAATTTAAAGCGGGCGATAAGTTTTCCATTCAACCCGCTTTGTATTACGAAAACGGGCCGGTAGGAATTCTGAGCGCGCCGGGTTACAGCTATAAATATATTGGCGGAGACGCTACGTATGTGATCATCCCCAATGAAGTAATGGAGATGGATTGCCTGCTTCCTTATCACGGCGAAGGATATTATCCCGCGTCGCTGGCCGAGCCGCTCTCGTGCGTTATCGGCGCTATGCACGCCAACTATCACACCACGCCGGGAAGCTACAAGCATAAAATGGAAATTGTGGATGGCGGGAAAATGGCGATTCTTGCCGGCGTGGGCCCGATGGGGCTGGCCGCGATTAATTTTGTGTTGCATCGCGAAGATATAAAACCATCGTTGTTGGTGGTGACGGATATTGACCAAACTCGTCTCGATCGCGCCGCGTCCATTTACACCGTGGAATTCGCGGCTTCACGCGGTATCGATTTGCGCTACATTAACACCGGAAAAATGGAGAATCCTGTGGAAGAATTAAAAGCCCTCACCGGCGGAACAGGATATAACGATGTGTTTGTATTCGCGCCTGTGCGTGCTGTTGTGGAACAAGGCGATGCCATTCTCGGATTCGATGGCTGCCTCAACTTTTTTGCCGGGCCCGATAATCCCGATTTCAGCGCCAGTCTTAACTTCTACAACGTGCATTATGCTTACACGCATATTGTGGGAACAAGTGGCGGAAACACAGATGACATAAAAGAAGCGCTCGACATTATGAGCAAAGGCCTGGACCCCGCCGGATTGGTAACGCATATTGGTGGGTTAAACGCGGTGGCTGACGCAACCAATAATCTGCCGAATATTCCCGGTGGCAAAAAGTTGATATACACTCATTTGGAGATGCCGCTTACCGCCATTTCCGATTTTGCCGAATTAGGTGAAACCGATGATTTTTTCAAAGAACTGGCCGAAATTTGTGACCGCCACAATGGGTTGTGGAGCGTGGAAGCGGAGACGTATTTGTTGAAAGAAAAAGGATTGTAAATAAATAATTTACGATTTTTGATTTACGATTTACGATTGAATTTGCCGAAAAATTCAAAACAGCCTGTTATAACTTTAACTCAAAAAACATAAATGCCACGTTGTGCCTTTGTGCCTTCGTGGCCAGATGAATATGAAACAATTAGACACTCAATTAATGCATCCGGTGGAGCAAATTAACATCATCATCCGCCGGATTTATCAAAGCGGGATGACCACTACATCGGGAGGAAACATCTCTATCAAAGATACGAACGGCGATATTTGGATTACGCCATCGGGCGTTGACAAAGGCAATTTAACCACCCGCGATATTATGTGCGTGAAAAACGATGGCAAAATTATCGGGCCGCACAAACCGTCGTCCGAATATCCGTTTCACCGGGCAATTTACGAAGCGCGCCCCGAACTTACGGCCATCATTCACGCGCATCCGCCGGCATTGGTGGCTTTCAGCATCGCGCGAAAAGTGCCCGATACAAAGATTGTTCCGCAAGCGCACAATATTTGCGGCGATATCGGTTTCGCGCCTTACGGAACACCCGGCAGCGAAGACCTTGGTGAAAAAATCGCCAATGAGTTTCGCAACAAAAAACACAAAGCGGTGATTATGGAAAATCACGGTGTGGTGCTTGGCGGAACCGATATGATGGATGCCTATCAACGGTTTGAAACGTTGGAGTTCTGTTGTCGCACCATTGTAAACGCGGGAAAACTTGGAAAGGTGAATTATCTTACCGACAGTCAGATAGCAAGTTACGTAAATCACATTCCCAAAAATATTTCACATTATATGGATGTGGATTATCCGTCGGATGAGCGCGCGCTGCGTACCGAAATGGTCAACATCATTCGTCGCGCGTGCGACCAGGGATTGATGATTTCTACCTACGGAACGGTGTCGGTGAGGTGGCGCGATAATGATTTTTTAATCACACCCAGCAATGTAGCGCGATGGGATATCACCCCTTCCGATATTGTGCAGATTAAAAGTGGAATGGCCGAAGCGGGAAAAACGCCCAGCCGCTCCGTGGCGTTGCACCAGCGAATTTATCAACTGAATCCGCACATTCACTCCATTATTTGTACGCAACCGGTGAACCTGATGGCGCATGCGGTGAGTGGAACAAAGTTTGATGTGCGCACCATTCCCGAAAGTTGGATTTTTTTGCAAGATGTTCCCTCCATCCCTTTCGGGTTGATTTACAATGAGATTGACAACGTGGCGAAAATGTTTAACCAACATCGGGTCATTATGGTAGAAAACGACAGCGTTTTTGTCACCGGCGACAAATTGCTCAACACGTTTGATTATTTGGAAGTGGCCGAGTTTTCTGCCAATTCGCTTGTAATGGCGTCCGCCATTGGCCCGTTGAAACCAATTGGAGATAAGGAGATTGAAGAACTTCGCGTGGCTTTCAACGTGAAATAAGGTGCTGAAAGTTTCAATTGGCAGTTGATGGAAAACGTTTTCCCTGCCACGTGTCTCTTTCTTTGAATCGCTTCACAATTTTCTCTGTCATAATGTAGTTTTTTACGCCCCAATCGGGTGCGATAAGCAATGAAGGTGGCGATTGAGAAACGAAGCGCTCAATATAGAAATCCGGATTTAGGCGTTCGGCAAAATCCACACACAAGTTCACGTACTCGTCTAATTCATACAAGTAAAACGATTCCGGAAGCAACTTATATTCCCTTGCCATAGCCGTTCCCTTAATAATTTGCAGTTGGTGCAACTTAATGGTTGTGAGCGGCAATTTCGAAATTTTTTGGGCGTGATTCAAAATATCATCGTCTGTTTCGCCCGGCAAGCCCAAAATAAGGTGTGCGCCTACGGGAATTCCCCGTTCGGCGGTTCTGACAATGGCTTCCACCGATTCCTCCCACGTGTGTTGACGGTTTATCCGTTCCAGCGTTTTGTTGAGCGTGCTCTCCACGCCATACTCAATTAAAACGAACGTTTTTTTGTTCAGTTCCGCGAAATAATCCAACAACTCATCGGGCATACAATCGGGGCGCGTGCCGATGATTATTCCCACCACGTTGGGGTAGGAGAGCGCCTCGTCGTAAAGCGCAATTAATCGCTCCATTTCGTCGTATGTATTGGTGTAGGACTGGAAATACGCCAAATATTTCATTTCGGGATATTTGTGCGAAAAAAACGCGATGCCGTCTGCCAACTGTTCCGAAACGGTTTTTGTGGGCTTTCCATAACCCGGGCTAAAACTTTGGTTATTGCAATAGGTGCAGCCGCCGCGGCCTTTTGTGCCATCGCGGTTGGGGCACGTGAAACCGGCGTTAATGGATATTTTTTGCACTTTGTAAGGAAAATGCTGTGATAGGAATTCTGAGAAATCGCGATATGGTTTTTGCATATTTTGTTTTTTGTAACACAGAGGACGCAAAGTATTGTTACACAGAGTTGCGCGGAGAAGAAGTTTTTTATCGAACCCGTCAGGCCGATTGCCGGCCTGATGAGTGATACAAAGTACTTCTTTGGGTAGCGATTTGGAAATCGCTTGTCCCGAGAAACAAAAGTAATAAAAAAAGCATCAACTGATTCAAAATCGACTGATGCTTTTGAGTAATTAAAAATAAGAGAGAATATTATTCTTTTTCAAACTCTTTAAGGTCGGAAATGCTTTGTTTGAGTTGGTTTAACTTTCGGAAGTAGTTAAAGTTTAACCATCCACCAATAATGAATATTATTACTATAATAAAAATGGTTGATTCTAATGTATTAAATTTAATCAGTTTATCCCATATTTGTAATATTCCCCAAATTGCGATAATAATTGCTACAATAAACTGAGTCAAAGAGTTTAAATGTCTTTGTTTGCTGAATTTTAGTACTGACTTTTCGTTAGATATTACATCAATTTTATTTTTTTTCGTTCTATCGAATAGTAAAGTGAGATAAGTATCCCATATAAAATAGAATATCAGAACTGTCATCATAAAGTAAAAATAATTCCAATCCAAAGGAGTGTGTCTTGATTGCATTATCCATGCAAATGGAATTGTTATAATGAAGAGTGTTACACCAAACCAGTTATAATTTGATATAAAATCTATTTTCTGTGTTACCGCATTCTCCATCAACTTTTTATTGATAATTTGCTGTTCATCCAATTTTTTATGTAGAATATCCCATTGTTGCTTTAGTTGTTCGAGTTCCATAATAAGAAAGTTTAAAAGTTTAATGTTCAATGTTTAACGTTCAAGTATAAAAGTCTATGAGTCTTTTGTTGTCTGTCTTTGTTCTTCGTTCTTTGCGTCAGACGGCTAATCCGTCAGACGCTTTCGCCATATTTTTCAGTTTCTCCTTTATCCGCATCAATTTTACCGATACGTTGGAAACGGAAATACCCATAATTTCCGCGATTTCGGCATAGCTCATATTGTCGAGCCAAAGCATTACCAGCGCTTTTTCCAATACACCCAGTTTGCCGATGAGCCGATACATTTGTGCCAGTTGTTTGCCGTTTTCGTTGTTCTCTTCCAGCAGTTCCAAATCAATGCTGAGCGGAATGGTTTGGGCGTGTTTTTTCTTCTTCCGGAGGCTTGATATGCACGTGTTGATGCAAATGCGGGACAACCACGTATGGAAATTGCTTTCGCCGCGAAATTGCGAAAAACCTTGCCACAAACGGATTAGCGTTTCTTGGAAAAAATCGGCGGCTTCGTCTTTGTCTTTGGCGTACATATAGCAAATCATATACAGGTTCGCTTTGTATTGATGTACGACTTTTTCAAACTCTTTTTCGAGCATACGTACGTTTTAAATTTGTTGCAACAGTTTGTCTTTTATTGTTAGACGCAAAGTTGTGGAAAAAACTACAGAATCTTCAAACAAATTTCAATGAAAACAAAAAACGAGGGCATCACAACGCGTGATGCCCTCGTAATTATCATTGGTTGAAGAGTTTTTATGCTTCTTTATCCGTTTCTGCTTCTGCTTCGGGCTCTTCTTTCGATTGGGTTGGTTCTTCGGCAACCTCTTCTTTTTTAGGAGTTTCCTCTTCTTTCGCTTTTGCTTTAGGAGCTTTTTTCTCTTCTTTCACTTCTTCTTTTACCTCCGCGTCGGCGGTTTCTTCTTTTGCCTTAGGTTCTTCTTTGGCTTTGGGTTCTTCCGCTTTCACTTCTTTTTTCGCTTCGGCTTTAGGCTCTTCTTTTTTCGTTGCTTTTGCTTTCTGGTTTTCCAGTTTTTCTTTCAAAGCAGCCAATTCTTCGATATCGCCTAACGTGGTTCTTTCCATTGGAGTTGCCACAGGTGTAATGTTGTCGCCACCGTCTTCTTTTTTGCCGCGTCTTCCTCTTCTTTTCGAGTCTTCGGCGGGGCCTTCTTCGTGTGTGCGGCTGTGCGAAACAATAATGCGTTTTGCATCTTTGTTGAACTCAATTACACGGAAATCCAATTTTTCATCCACTTGCGCTTGCGAGTTGTCTTCTTTCACCAAGTGTTTTGGAGTAGCGAAGCCTTCCACGCCGTAGGGCAAGGAAATGATGGCGCCTTTGTCCAAAAGCTCGGTAATGGTTCCTTCGTGTACCGAACCAACGGTGAAGATGGTTTCAAATACATCCCACGGATTTTCTTCCAATTGTTTGTGGCCGAGGCTCAAACGACGGTTTTCTTTGTCGATGTCCAATACCTGAACTTCAATGGGAGCGTTAATTTCGGTTACTTCGCTGGGGTGTTTAATTTTTTTCGTCCAAGAGAGGTCCGAAATGTGAATTAAGCCTTCCACGCCTTCTTCAATTTCAACAAACGCGCCAAAATTGGTGAAGTTGCGAACTTTTGCCGTGTGGGTGCTTCCAACAGGATATTTTTCTTCGATGTTGTCCCATGGATCGGGTTTGAGTTGTTTCACGCCCAAAGACATTTTACGTTCTTCGCGGTCGAGTGTAAGAATAACGGCTTCCACTTCGTCGCCCACGTTCATGAAGTCTTGCGCGCTGTGCAAGTGCTGTGTCCAGCTCATTTCCGATACGTGGATCAATCCTTCCACACCCGGTGCGATTTCAACAAACGCGCCGTAATCGGCAATCACCACCACTTTACCTTTAATGATATCGCCCACTTTCATTTCTTCGCTCAACGCATCCCAAGGATGTGGCGTGAGTTGTTTCAAACCGAGAGCAATACGTTTTTTCTCATTATCGAAATCGAGGATAACCACGTTGATTTTGTCGTCCAGTTGAACCACTTCTTCGGGATGTTGAATGCGTCCCCAAGAAAGATCGGTAATGTGCACCAATCCGTCCACGCCGCCAAGGTCAACGAACACGCCATACGATGTGATGTTTTTAACCACACCTTCAAGCACTTGTCCTTTTTCGAGGTGAGAAATAATTTCTTTCTTTTGTTGTTCCAATTCCTCTTCAATGAGGGCTTTATGTGAAACAACCACGTTTTTGAATTCAGGATTGATTTTCACTACCTTGAATTCCATTGTTTTGTCAACAAACATGTCGTAATCGCGGATGGGGCGCACATCAATTTGAGATCCCGGAAGGAATGCCTCAATGCCGAATACGTCCACAATCATACCACCTTTTGTGCGGCATTTGATGTATCCTTTAATTACTTCGTTGTTTTCAAGCGCTGCGTTTACGCGATCCCAGGAGCGCGATGCGCGTGCTTTTTTGTGAGAAAGGATCAACTGTCCGTTTCTGTCTTCTTGGCTTTCGATGTAAACCTCTACTTCGTCACCAATTTTCAGATCGGGGTTGTAGCGGAATTCGTTCATCGATACCACACCGTCTGATTTGAAGCCGATATTCACTACTGCTTCGCGTTTGTTCATGGAGGTTACCGTACCTGTTACCACTTCTTTGTCGTTGATTTTGCTCAACGTGTTATCGTAGCTTTCGGTAAGTTGTTCTCTTTTTTCTTTGCTGTAGGCATCGCCCTCAGCGTACGCATCCCAATCGAAATCTTCTACGGGAGCTACAGTTTTTAAGTTGTCGGTCATTTGTTGTTAATAAAAATTTTGTAATTAAATAAGTTAGACTTTATGTTGTCGTAAAAAAAGCGGTGCAAAGGTAATTGGTTTTTTGTTAATAACCAATTATTTGCACCGTAAATTTTATGTAAAAAGGATGTAAATTCTTCGTTCCTTTTGCCGAGTTACAGCAACAATCCTTCCTGCACTTCTTTTCGGGTTGCCACTCCGGCAATTGTTTCTACCAGTTGCAAACCGAAATCGAAAACTAGGCCCGGGCCTTTTCCGGTGATGATATTGTCGCTTTCCACTACTTTTTCTTCGGTTACCTTAGCGCCAATAAGTTCGGCTTCGAAACCGGGGTAACAGGTGGCTTCTTTGCCATCAAGCAATCCCAATCCACCCAAAACCATGGGCGCGGCGCAAATGGCGGCCACGTTTTTGTCGGGGTTGCCGGCAAATTCCGTTACTAATTTTTTAAGTGCTTCGTGCTCATTCAGGTTTTTCGCGCCAGGCATGCCGCCTGGTAGCACAAGCACGTCTATGTCGTTGGCGTTAAATTCATCGAATGTTTTATCGGCTACTACGTTTATGCCGTGCGCGCCTTGCACATTATTATCGGATGTAATGGAAACGGTTTCCACTGCAATTTTTGCTCTGCGCAAGATGTCCACTGTTCCCAACGCTTCAATTTCTTCGAATCCGTTGGCTAAAAATAGGGCTACTCTTTTCATAATTTCTTTCTTTTTTAGATTAGTTGAATGTGTCTGCACCCGATGGGGAAATTTCCTGATTTATAGAAGGGTAAATCAGTTGAGGTTGAAGCGGTACGTGATAGTGCCTTGTTGGTTATTGGCCGAGTTGATGGCGTTGAATTTGGTGTTTCGGGCCGCTCTTAAAGCCTCGTTGCGCAATGTTGTGCTGGGCGTGTTTGTACCGCGTCCGATTTCGGTGTGAATGACATTTCCCGCCGGATCCACTGTTATATTAATAACCACCGTGCCATAATCGTTCACCGTGTAACGGGGTTGTACCAATCCGCCGCTTCCCAGGCTGCGTCCACCCAAATCATAAGAGCCAATGCCGCCCGAACCCGATGGCGCCCCTTGCGAAGCGTTACCCGTGGATACGCCTTGTGTGCCGCTGCCTTCGGTATTGCCACGGCTTTGAGCGTTTTCGCCAAATAAACCCGACATTTGCTGGTTGATTTCTCTTTTGCGCGCCTCTTCTTCACGTTGACGACGAGCGGCTTCTTCCTGCGCGCGACGCTGCTCCTCGGCTTGCGCTTTGCGGCGTTCTTCTTCTCTTTGCGCGGCCACATCGATTGTTGGCTCTGTGTTTTGCGTGATCAACGGTTCATCGGGAGCATATTCGGGAATGGCCGGCGATTGGATGGGAGTGGGGGTAACTTCCGTCATTGGCGACTCAATGTTGCCGAACGCGTCTTCCACACTGCCAAACATTACGGGAATGCCTTCCAGTTCTTGGGGAGGAGAGGCGATGGTAAAATATGAAAACAACAAGATAAGCAGCAGCAGCACCATAAAGATGGCTGTTCCAATTGCTCCGCTTATTTTTTCTCTTGTAATGGCCATATTATTTTGTTGTATAAGGTGCCGGATTTTCAGCAACCATATCCGCGTTTTTTGTTTGTTGATGAATGTTTAATTCAATGCCGTGCTGCAATACTTCGTGAGCGAATGGATTGTTGTGATTATAATCTTCCAATTTAACCGGATGTGGTTCAATGCGTAGGTCTATATTTCTTCTAATTCGCATCAAATTCATTTGCATGTCGAAAAAATCGGGATAATCCTGAAAGATAACGGCTATATCAATGTCACTATGCTCCGTGTTCTTTCCTTTTGCACAAGAACCGAATAAAACCATTTGCAACGGACTGTATTTGTCGTAAACGGCTGTAGCATATTTACGTGCAATATTTAGAATTTCGTTTTTAACCATATCCGCAGGTTTTTGATTTTATTCGCCCATTGCGTAGCAAATTCAGGGGTACATTTGAAATAGAATTGTTTTTTGGAATCTACATATCTTGTATTGAGATTGAACGATGTTATTTCGTCTAACCATTCTTCTTGCTCTTCAGTAACATCCAGATTATTTAACGCTGCCAGTCTTAACAAATCATGGATGAAAGGGGCATGTTTATGATGTTTTTTTACATATAGTCCTTTAAGAAGCTTTTCTATTGCGAGATGCCCGACAAATAATGCCCAATCGTAATGTTTGCTTTCAAGCATTGAACACATCGATTTAAAGTCCTCATCGGAAGATTCAATCCAATGGGTTACAATTTTTTCGATATTTTCAATGTTGATCTTTTCAGACATCTGTCACCTGTATATTTAATCAGTTTTAATGTAAAATAGTTAGACTACGTTACATATGCACCGTTTAATTAGGCCTTGTCATCAGCACCATTTTAAACTGGTTTTGATTGGCGATATCCAGAATCTTTACAATTTCTCGATAAGGCACCGATTCATCGGCATACAACGCTACGAAAATATCGGGTTCCGCGGAGTAAACCGATTGCAAGAAAGGCGTAATTTGCTCAAACGTTACCAAACGCTCCGTTTCGTTTGCATTTGCCACGTAATAATTCATATCCTTGTCAATGGTTACCCGCGTAATGGGTTTTGCCTGAGCCTGTTGTTGCGATTTCGGCAGCAACACTTTGATGGAATTGGGCACCACAATGGTGGACGTAATCATAAAGAAAATAAGCAACAGAAATATCACGTCGGTCATGGAGGCCATGCTGAAATTCGCTTCTACATTAAATCGTTGTTTAAGAGCCATAGTTTTTTGTCGTTAGAATATGGAACAAGCAGCGAACAGCTTACGCAACCGGTTCGTTCAATATATCCATAAATTCCATAATGCGCAGTTCCAATTTATGCACAATTCCTTTAATGCGAGTGGTGAGGTAGTTGTAGGCAAAGAGCGCGATAATTCCCACAATGAGCCCGCCCACGGTAGTTACCAGTGCTTCGTAAATTCCGGTAGAGAGAATGTTCACATCCACGTTGGCGCCCGCGCTGGCCATGCTCATAAATGCTTTCACCATTCCCGTAACGGTTCCAAGGAAACCAATCATGGGAGCACCCGATGCGGTGGTTGCCATTACGGGCAATCCTTTTTCGAGCTTGGAGACTTCGATATTCCCTTGGTTTTCAATGGCCGACATTACATCCGCCGTGGGGCGTCCCAGACGTGAGATGCCTTTTTCAACCATTCGCGCCGATGGCGTGTCGGTATTGCGGCACAAGGCGATGGCCGATTCAATTTTCCCATCGTGAATGTAATCCTTGATGCGGTTCATAAACGATTTGTCTTCTTTGCCCGCCTTGTTTATCACCAGTGTTCGTTCAATGAGCACGTAAATGGTCATCAACAAAAGAATGAGCAGGATAACCATTATCCAACCACCTTTCAGAGCCAAGTCAAAAGCGTTCATTGTGGCAATTTCCGTTTCGGCGGTGGCAGCCGTTTGCTGCATGGTGTTGTAAATGGCTTGCGCCGTATCGGGTGGAGTAATTTGTAAAAGATTCATTCCGATTGTATAATTTTTTTTAGGGTTTTATTTTTTTGATGGATAAAGATAGATAATTTGACGTGTTAAACCTGATTTTCGGGTTGCTTTAAACAATTTTTATATGCTTTTATCGTTTTTTCCAAACCTAAATACAGCGCGTCGCTAATGAGGGAGTGCCCGATGGAAACTTCTTTTAGCCACGGAATTTGCGTGTAAAGAAAATTCAGGTTCTCGAGGTTTAAATCGTGTCCGGCATTCACGCCCAAGCCCAATTTCTTTGCCAACGAGGCCGCTTCCACAAAAGGGGCGATGGCCTTTTCTCTGTCGGTGTTGTATTCAGCGGCGTAAGGGCCGGTATAAAGTTCAATTCTGTCCGCGCCAATTTCAGATGCCCCTTGAACCATGTCCAAATCGGGATTCACAAAAATAGAGGTGCGAATTCCCATTGCTTGAAAATCGGAAACAATATCCGTGAGAAAATCCTTGTGCTCTACTGTGTTCCATCCTTCATCGGACGTGAGCACGTCGTGCGCATCGGGAACCAACGTTACCTGCGTGGGGCGAATTTTTTTAATAAGGGACACAAATTCCGGCGTGGGATTTCCCTCGATATTAAATTCGGTGGTGATTTTTGGTTGCAGTTCATATACATCTGAATATCGTATATGCCGTTGGTCGGGGCGGGGGTGTACGGTAATTCCTTCAGCCCCAAAAAGTTGACAATCGATAGCCACTTGCACCACATCGGGGATATTTCCGCCGCGCGAATTGCGAATGGTGGCTACTTTATTGATATTCACACTAAGCCTTGTCATAATAAGTTGTAATCTTTCAAAAAACGTATCAAAAATAGTGAAATTTATCGCTTCTTGCCGCGATAAAAGGAATAATATTTTTTTATAGCCGTTTACGTAAGCAAAATTTTGCCATCTTTGTAAACAAATACAAAAGTAATACGAAATAACCGTTTTACGTAATGTCAACAAAAGAATTTATCAAAGAGCAGTTGGAAAACGCCGGGGCTCAGCACGTGTATGAACAATTTGCCGAACTTTCCGCTTGGGAAAATTCGCTGATTGTTTTGGAAGTGCCGCTGAAAGATTACACGCTCACGGAAATTGCGCGTATTGTGGAAAGCAATAATGTGCAGGTAATGAGCCTTTCGGTGTTGCCCATTTCGGGTGGATCGGTGTTGTTGATATCGATAAAACTAAACGTGATGGATGCTACCTCCGTGTTGCGTAGTTTTGAACGGTTCGATTATAACGTGGTGTACTATTCTATGCGCGAAGGCGAAATAACCGATACGCATAAAGACCGCCTCGATGAGTTGATGTATTACCTGGAAATGTGATGTAACATGAAGTTTGCCTTATTCGGAAGTATATTTCCCGACCGTCCGCAAAAGATGGAAGAACAACTTTACGGCGTGTGCGAAGCCATTAAAAAGCATCCCACCGAGCTTTATCTGCCCGAAAATTTGTTCCATTCGTTGCCGGCGCATCTTCAGAAGAAGCTGGAACCGCTTTGCGAACTCTTCACCGAGCTTCCCGATGTGGATATGGCCGTAAGCGTGGGCGGCGACGGCACTTTTTTGCGTACCGCCACCGCGGTGGGCGATACCAACATTCCCGTGCTGGGAATTAACGCAGGCCGATTGGGTTTTCTGGCAGACATTCATTATGCCGATGTGGAAGAAACGTTGCGGGAAATTATGGAAAACGCCTATAATATTGAAGAGCGTACATTGCTAAAACTGCACACAACCGAGAGCGATGAACCTTTTGGCTATCCCGTGTACGCGCTTAACGAAGTGGCTGTTCTCAAGCAAGATACGGCTTCTATGTTGGCCATCCACGCATACATAAACAACGAATACCTCACCACCTATCAAGCCGATGGCTTAATCATTGCCACGCCCACCGGCTCCACGGCTTACTCGCTGAGCGTTGGCGGCTCCATTCTCACACCCACCACGCCCAGCTTAATCTTGTCGGCCATTGCACCGCACAACTTGACTTCACGCCCACTGGTGGTTGACAATAACAGCGTGATTTCGCTGAAAGTAGAAAGCCGAAGCAAAACTTTTCTTCTCTCACTCGACGGACAATCGCAAGTGTTTCATCAAAACGTAGGCATTGAAATACTTAAAGCCGATTACACACTGAAAGTGGTAAAACGCATCGGCCACACTTTCTTCGAAACGCTGCGCGATAAATTGATGTGGGGAGCGGATGTGAGGCAGTAGTGATGTTGGATTTTTGCCAAATGGCTTGAAAGTACCATCAATTCCTCCAATGAGTGAGTAATTGATTTATATGATTATCCGCATTATTACCTAACGCCACAGTGTGGCAATTTAATTTAGCCCAATGCAGAGCGAAGCGGCGCGTTGGGTTATAGCGTTATCTCCGATATGCGCTCTGGAAGAGCAACTTAAAAATTAAGCTGGACTTTCAGTCCGTTTACGAAGACCTCGATTCTTAACCCTACCTGTTAGGTAGGGCTGAAATAAGTTAGGCTTTCAGCCTGTTTAGGGAACTATGTAGATTTGATATATAAACAGGCACCAGACGGACTTGGAGCCGTCAGATGTTCTCCACTCCATTTATCTATCAACATCACCAACCCCGCAAAAAAAAGCGCCTCCCAGTTTGGAAAGCGCCTTTTATTCAAGTTCTTATCAAATTCTTGTTGAGACTTTTATCCTAAGAATCCGAGCATAATACCGGCTGCTACTGCGGAGCCGATTACGCCGGCCACGTTGGGGCCCATAGCGTGCGTGAGCAAGTAGTTGCCGGGATCGTATTCCAAGCCCAGCACTTGCGAGATACGCGCTGAGTCGGGTACGGCGGAAACGCCTGAGTTACCGATAAGCGGGTTTATCTTATTGCCTTCTTTGAGGAACAGGTTGAGGAATTTCACGAAAAGAATTCCCGTGCAAGTGGCAATGATAAACGACAGCGCCCCAATACCGAATACCAAAACGGATTGTTTGGTGAGGAACGTGGTTGCCTGTGTGGATGCGCCCACGGTTAAGCCCAGCAAAATGGTGATGGTGTCAACCAGCGGGCCGCGGGCGGTTTCGGCCAAGCGGCGGGTAACGCCCGATTCTTTGAGCAGGTTACCGAAGAAAAGCATCCCTAACAGTGGCAAGCCCGACGGCACAAGAAATGTGGTGAGCAACAACCCGATGATGGGGAACATAATTTTTTCGGTTTGCGAAACAACGCGTGGCGTCTGCATTCTGATCACCCGTTCTTTGGGCGTGGTAAATAACCGCATAAATGGCGGTTGAATAATTGGCACCAGCGCCATGTAGGAATAGGCCGATACGGCAATGGCCCCCATTAAATTGGGCGCTAATTTTGAGGAAAGGAAAATGGCGGTTGGGCCGTCTGCCCCGCCGATGATGCCTATCGCACCTGCCTGATTGGGTTCGAACCCGGAGTTTAGCGCGATAATATATGCTCCAAAAATACCGAATTGCGCCGCCGCGCCAATCAACATCAACTTGGGGTTGGCAATGAGCGCCTGAAAGTCGGTCATGGCGCCAATGCCCAGAAAGATGAGTGGCGGATACCACCCTTGCACCACCCCCTGATATAAGATGTTGAGTACGGAACCCTCCTCGTATATTCCTATTCTGAGATTGGCGGCTTCATCAAACGGAATGTTTCCGATGAGCATACCAAACCCGATGGGAATAAGTAAAAGAGGTTCAAATTCATATCGAATGGCAAGAAAAATAAATATCAAACCCACAACAATCATGACAATATGCCCGAATTCTGCGTTGGCAAAACCGGTATATCCCCAAAATGTTTGCAGGTTTTCTCCAATTGATAATAATGTATTCATGCTTTTTCCGGTTTTTAATCAATGATTACCAAATCAGCCCCTTCAAGAACCGAATCGCCTTTATTTACCAATACTTTAGAAATGGTGCCGCTTGCGTTGGCCAAAATGTTGTTCTCCATTTTCATTGCCTCTAAGATCATAAGGGTATCTCCTTTTTTAACCGCATCTCCTTCTTTGCACTTCAATTCCAAGATAACTCCGGGAAGCGGTGATTGAACGGCGTTGGCTCCTTTGGCCGATGATGGTTTTGTAACCAAAGGTGTGGTGGCACCTTTTGGGGTGGGCGCCGGGGCCGCTTCCCTGCTTGGGCGCTTTATGCCTACCAACGGTTTTTTAGATTTCTCTTCCACTTCCACAACAAACGGTGTGCCGTTTACTTCAAGCTCTACGATGCCGTTGTCAGAGTTTTTTACAACCACCCTGTAAGGGGCGCCGTTTATTTTATATTTGAATTCTTTCATGTGAAATAATGATTATGATTTCGTTTATTAATTAACTTTTTATCTCTGGGGTAATTGTCTTAACGATTGTCTTTTAGAATTCCAGGGCGAATAGTTGCGTTTCACCTGATCAATGGTGAGGATGGTGTATTCAATATCGTGTTGAACTTGCCCTAAATCGTATATGGCAGCGGAAATGGCTGCTAACATTTCGCCCGAAAGCTGGGTGTGAGAACGCAAGGCGCCAACGCTGCCGGCTTTAGCGGCTTTTCGTTGGGATAAAGACTTGGCGGTATTGCCCGAAAGTTTAAAGATGAAGTACAGTAGCAACAACCCAAGAAACACAACAAACATAGAAGTGAGCGTGAGGGTGAAGCCTCTGGAGTCGCTTGTTTTTAGCTCAACCAGTTTTGGGTTTTCGCCCACCACTTTGTTGTTGCTGCTTGGCGTTACTCTGTTCAATATGGTGCCCGAGTAGTTTCCCGCAGCATCGTATTTATAGCCATCGTTTTCGTAGCCGTACGTTTGGTCGGGCTTCATTCCCGCGGGAACGGTAATTTCATCCAACAATGTTTTGCCGTCCACATCATACAACGCAATGTAGTTTTCTTTTGTGGGGTCTAATGTAAAGTTGGTGTGAAATGTACCGTGATAAGGCTTAGCATCGGCCATGAAAAGCGCGTGTTGCTGAGGCTTAATTTTGGTGAGCACATCGCCCAGCGGAATGGCATACATTTTTGGATTGTTCTTGTCGGTGGTTAAGAACATCCCTGCCAAATCCTGCGTGGCGGATGTGTTGTTGTAAATCTCAATCCATCCACTGCGGTCTCCAAAATTATCTGTGAAATTGTTCTCGTTTATGACCATTACCTCATTGATGAGCCAATTGGGATTTTTGGTTTTTTTTGCACAAGCCCCCAACAGCATCAATGCACATAACAGCAGAAAACTTTGTTTTATTCTTTTTTTTACCATGTTGCTGAAATTATAAGGGTAAATTGTCGTGCTTTTTAGCCGGATTGATCAATTTTTTCATCTGCAATTGCTGCAGCGCGCGAATAATGCGGAAACGGGTATTGCGCGGCTCAATTACATCGTCAATGTATCCGTAACGGGCGGCGTTGTATGGATTGGCGAAAAGTTCGTTGTATTCGTTTTTCTTTTCTTCCACCAAAACGGCACGTTTTTCCGGATCGCTTTCATCGCGAATTTCTTTGCTGTACAATACTTCCACTGCTCCATCGGCACCCATTACGGCGATTTCGGCGCTTGGCCACGCGTAGTTGATGTCGCCACGAAGTTGTTTGCAGCTCATCACAATGTGCGCGCCACCGTAAGATTTGCGCAAGGTAACGGTAATTTTTGGAACGGTTGCTTCGCCGTATGCGTAGAGCAATTTGGCTCCGTGCACAATTACGCCGCCGTATTCTTGTCCTGTGCCGGGAAGGAATCCGGGAACGTCAACCAGCGTAACAATGGGAATATTGAAGGCGTCGCAGAAGCGTACAAAGCGCGCTGCTTTGCGTGACGCGTTAATGTCCAGCACACCTGCCAAGAATTTGGGTTGGTTGGCCACAATTCCCACAGATTGTCCGTTGAAACGGGCGAAGCCCACGATGATGTTTTTGGCATAATCGGCGTGCACTTCCAAGAACTCGCCATTATCGATTACGGCGCCAATTACTTCGTACATATCGTATGGCCTTGTGGCGCTGTCGGGAATGATTTCGTTCAACGCGTCTTCCAAACGGTCGATGGGGTCATTGTTTTTCACCAGAGGGGCTTCCTCCAGGTTGTTTTGCGGAATGAAGCTCAGCAGTTTACGGATGAGTTGCAATCCTTCTTCTTCGTTTTGCACCGCGAAATGAGAAACGCCCGATTTGCTGGCGTGAACCGACGCGCCACCCAATTGTTCCTGCGTTACATCTTCTCCGGTAACGGTTTTCACCACTTTGGGGCCGGTGAGGAACATATAGGAAGTTCCTTGCGTCATAATGGTGAAGTCGGTGAGGGCGGGTGAGTAAACGGCGCCTCCGGCACACGGGCCGAAGATTCCGGAAATTTGCGGCACTACGCCCGATGCAAGAATGTTGCGTTGGAAAATTTCGGCATAGCCGGCCAACGCGTTAATGCCTTCTTGAATGCGCGCGCCACCCGAGTCGTTGATTCCAATAACGGGGGCGCCCATTTTCATGGCTTGGTCCATTACTTTGCATATTTTTTGCGACATCATTTCCGACAAGGAACCGCCAAAAACGGTGAAATCTTGCGCGAAAATATATACCAGCCTTCCTTCAATGGTTCCGAAGCCGGTAACCACCCCGTCGCCAAGAAACTTGTTTTTGTCCATGCCAAAGTTGGTTGAACGGTGTTCCACAAACATATCGAATTCTTCAAAACTTCCTTCGTCCAGAAGCATAGCGATACGTTCACGCGCTGTATATTTTCCTTTAAGGTGCTGCGATTCAATTCGTCTCTCGCCGCCGCCTAATCGTGCTTTTTCACGTAACTGAATAAGCTTTTGAATTTTTTCGAGTTGGTTGCTCATAAAATATTTATTGTTTGATGAAAATTACTTGTTTTGCTGCCGATGGTTCGGCGTGTGTTTTTACTCGGGATGTTCACAAATTTCTGTGAGAACGCTTCCAGTTGATTTCGGGTGAAGAAACGCGATATTGAGCCCCTCCGCGCCCGGGCGGGCTTGCGTGTCTATTAACCTCACGCCTTTGGCTTCCATTTCTTTTAACGCTTCGTTCACGTTTTTGGTGGCGTACGCGATGTGGTGAATACCTTCGCCGCGTTTTTCAATGAACTTGGCAACCGTGCTTTCTTCGCTGGTGGGCTCGAGCAGTTCAATTTTAGTTTGTCCGATTTTAAAGAAAGCGGTCTTTACTTTTTGATCTTCAACAGTTTCAATGTTATAACATTTCAACCCGAGCACTCCTTCGTAATAGGGGAGTTGCTCTTCAATGCTTTTTACGGCAATTCCAATGTGTTCTATGTGTGTTAATTCCATAATTGGGATGAATTTATGATTTAAAAGTAACAAATGTACAACTTTTAAATCGGAGATGAAAATTAATTTAAAATTTCTTTAAATGGAGGAAATACGAAGTGCTTCAAGCAGTTCTTTGCTTATTTCTCTTTCTTTTTTGATGGCGCGTTTAAAGGGCACATAATCTATTTCGTTTTCACGAATGCCAATCATCACGTTTCGCTGATTTTCAAGGAGCGCCTGTATGGCCGCGATGCCCATGCGGGTGGCCAAAATGCGGTCTTGCGCTGTGGGCGAACCGCCACGTTGAAGGTGTCCTAAAATGGAAACGCGCACATCGTATTGCGGGTATTGTTCCTTTACGCGTTGGCTCAATTTCAGGGCGCCACCGGTAATTTCGCTTTCGGCCACAAGCACCATGCTGCTGCTTTTGGATTTACGGAAACCTTGCTCAATCAATTCGCCCAATTGGTCTTTTTCCATACTAATTTCGGGGATTATGGCCGCTTCGGCACCCGATGCAATGGCGCTGTTAAGCGCGAGGTAACCGCAGTTGCGCCCCATTACTTCCACAATGAAAAGGCGCTCGTGCGAGGTGGCCGTGTCGCGTATTTTGTCCATCGACTCCATAATGGTGTTCAAGGCCGTGTCGTAGCCAATGGTGGTGTCGGTTCCGTTGAGATCGTTGTCAATGGTTCCCGGCAGCCCCACAATGGGGATGTTGTATTCGTTGGCAAAAATGCCGGCTCCGGTTAAAGAGCCATCTCCACCGATAACAACCAACGCCTCAATACCAAATTTTTGCATGTTTTCGTAAGCTATTCGTCGTCCTTCGGCCGTTAAGAACTCATCGCAGCGGGCGGTTTTCAACATAGTGCCGCCTTGCTGAATGATGTTGCTCACGCTGTTGGTTTTGAATTCTGCTATTTCGTTGCTTATCAGTCCTTTAAATCCTCTGTAGATGCCAAAAACTTTGATGTTGTTACATATTGCCGCGCGCGTAACAGCTCTCACGGCCGCGTTCATACCGGGGGCATCGCCGCCCGATGTGAGTACGCCGATGCTTTTTATGTCTGAATCCATTGTTTGAGTGTATAATTATCGTAATTGATCGTCACAAATTCACTGTTGTGAAAAGTTCTCACAAAGATAATTTAATTTAAAGATGCCACAAAAAAAGCTGCTTTAAAAAGCAGCTTTTTCTATGGTTGTTTGGTTCCTCAACCGTTTCAGATTTTCGGACACGGCTTCCATTTGCCACATGGGCGTGGAGGTTGCGCCACAAATACCGATGCTGATGTTTTCCTTTACAAGAGCGGGGTCAATTTCGTCCGGCGCGTGGATGAAGTGCGAGTTGGGATTCTGCTTTTTACATTCGGCAAAAAGAACCTTCCCGTTGGAGCTTTTTTCGCCCGCGATAAAGAAGATAAGATCGTGCGAGGCGGCAAATTCTTTGATATCGGGAACGCGGTTCGATACTTCGCGGCAGATGGTGTCGTAAAACTCAAAATGGGCGTCGCCCTGCATTTTCGATTCAATCAACTGCGCTATTTCGTGAAAACCGTCGAGCGGCTTTGTGGTTTGCGAAAACAGGGTAATGTCGCGTGTGAAATCGAGTTTTTCCACATCATCTTTGTTTTCAATAATGATGGCCGACTCATCGGTTTGTCCCAGCAATCCGTTTACTTCGGCGTGCCCTTTTTTACCGTAAATAACAATTTGGGCCGTTTCATCGGAACGTTTCAGGTATTTTTTCTTAATGCGTTTCTGCAGGCCCAATACCACGGGGCACGACGCGTCAATTAGTTCTATATTGTTTTGTTTTGCTATTTCGTATGTACTTGGCGGCTCGCCGTGAGCACGCAGCAAAACGCGCACGTTTTTCAATTCTTTAAATTCCTCGTGGTTGATGGTTACCAACCCCATTTTGGCGAGGCGCTCCACTTCTACGTTGTTGTGCACAATATCGCCCAAACAGTAGAGTGTACCTCCTTTTTGCAGTTCTTCTTCCGCTTTCTTGATGGCTTTTTCCACCCCGAAGCAGCATCCCGACTGCTTATCGATTTCAATTTTATTCATTTTCTTGCTGTGTTGTTTTGTTAAACATTTCAATTGCCCATTGCAATTGCTCTTCTATTGTAATCTGTGAATTATCTAGTTCAATGGCGTCATCGGCTTTTCTGAGGGGGCTTTCGGCGCGCGTGGTGTCTCTTTGGTCGCGTTCGCGCACGTTGGCAAGCACCTCCTCGTAAATTGGGTTTTCGCCCTTTGCTTTCATTTCATCGAAACGGCGCTGCGCACGCACTTCGGGCGAAGCGGTGAGAAATATTTTCAATTCGGCATCGGGGAAAACCACCGTGCCAATATCGCGCCCGTCCATGACAATGCCTTTTTCTTTGCCCATTTTCTGCTGCTGGCGCACCAATTCCTTTCGCACAAAACCCAATGTGCTCACGCGGCTTGCGCCGTTGGCAACTTCCAACGTGCGGATTTCCTTTTCCACGTTTTCGCCGTTCAGATAAGTCTCCTGTTGTCCTGAGGAATTGATTTTGAAAGAAATATCGATATCGGAAATATGTTCCCGAAGCGCGCTTTCATCCATTCCTGCATCGGTTATCCATCCGTTTCTGATAGCGTGCAGCGCCACGGCACGATACATGGCGCCGCTATCGATGTATGTGTACCCTAATTGTTTTGCCAACCCTTTGGCTATGGTGCTTTTGCCGCAAGACGAAAAGCCATCGACGGCAATATTTATCTTTTTTGTTTGCATATAGCTATCGTTAATCTGATAAACAAACGCAAAGATAGAATGTTTTTGTGGAAATTGCTTTTAACATATGTGAAAAAGAGTGGGCGCTGGGCGAAGAGCGTTGAGCGCTGGGCAAAGAGCGTTGGGCGTTGGGCGTTGGGCAAAGAGCGTTGAGCATTGAGCGTTGAGCATTGAGCATTGAGCCAACCGCCAACTATTTCCCCAAAAGCAACCTCACTTGAGAATTCCAGCCACCGATGACCAAGTCGTCTATGCCATCGCCATTTACATCGCCAACAGCAATTTCCCAGCTTCGGCCCACGGTGGTTTGCGGGATGACATTCTCGGTTACGAAAGTGAACTTTCCGGTGCCGTCGTTTTGCAACGCTTGTGCTTGCATTGGGCTAAAAGGCGGTATTTCAACCGCGCTTAAAATAATATCCAGGTGCCCATCGCGATTGAAATCCACTACGTTGGCAGCGTACGTTGAAAATGTGAATTCCGGGATGCGGTTTTCGGTTTCGTCTTTGAATATTCCGTTGCCTTGGTTTATAAACAAGCGGCTTCGCGGGTCTCGTTCTTTTTGTCCGGCATTGCTTGTGAGGTTTGCAAATAAAATATCGGGTAGGCCATCGTTGTTGGCGTCAAACACAATCACTTCTCGCGTGTGCAACGGAACAATTTCAATGAAGGCACCTTCGCGTTCCGAAAAATTGCCTTTCCCATCGTTAAAATACAATCGGTTGGGAGGTACTTCGTTGCCAACCACCATATCCAATGTGCCATCGCCATCTAAATCCGCCAGTTTTACAGATTGCGTTTGGTCGTTGTGCCGCGGAAGGCCGGTTGCGGAATAATCAATAAAATGGCCCGGATTTTCTTTGTTGTTCAACCATAAAAAGTTTTCCGGTTTTTCGCCCGTGTTGCCAATCACAATGTCGGGCAAGCCGTCGCCGTTCACATCGGCCACATCGAGCGCGTTGCCCTCACTTTTCGAGAGGAGGCGGGCGCTTTCGTCGCGGAACGTTCCGTTGCCATTTCCCAAATAAAACTCGTGGTTTTGATCGTCTTCCGCCACAAAAATAACATCCAGCAGTCCGTCGCCATCAAAGTCCACTACACGAACGTGTTCCGTATCGTGATTTTTGTCGGCAAAGGTGTTTTTTACCCACGTGAATTTTCCGGTTCCATCGTTGAGGTATAATCGGTTGGGCTGCATTTCCAGCGCCAACACAATATCCGGGTGCCCGTCTCTGTTCACATCGGCTAACGCCACGCCCAACGCGTGCGTTTTTTCGTCAATGGGAAGATGTGTGGCCGTTACATCGGAGAAAAATTTACTTTCCGTAGGTTTCTCTTGTGCGGTGCAAGCAAAAACGTAGAACAGCAACGACAGAGTAGTAACTATATAGCTTGAAATTCCAACAACTTTATTCATAACGCGTGATTTGTAAATTAATTTGATATGTTTATCTCAAAATTTATAACAGCAACGGTTGTTGTTTTGTTCTATTTCTTTGATTTCATTGCCTTTACTTTTTTTGTTTTGTCATCTGCCACCAAACGTTGATAATTGTTGCTTTCCACGCCGTAAAGAGCAATTTTTCCTTCGCTGTTGCAATGGAGGCCGTAACCGTAGGTTTTGGTCAATGGCGAGGCCCGAAAACAGGGTTGGCCTTTGGAGAAAAACTGTTCTCGCGCTTTTTGATGCTCTTCGTTTTTGATGCCGTTTCTGTGTGCAAACACGTTGAAAAGAACGTCATCGGAAGTGTACTTGTACGGATTTTCCGAAATCATTTCATATTGCATTTCCGCAATGGTTTTTTTATCTCCTTTGGATGGAGGGCGTGTGCCCGCCGTTGCTTTGGTGTCTTCGGCCACTTCAATGAACGTGTCGTAATAGTTGGTTGAATGTAATTTCATAATGGATGGTAAGTTTTATAGGGTGATACAACTTATTTCTTTTCCGTAAATCCGTTTTCGGAGCGAATTTCCAGTTTTTTTGTGTTGGCTTTTACTTGCTCCGGCGTGAACCACGCGTCGCGAAGTTGCTTTTTTGAAAACAATTCCAATTGGTCGCCATTGTGTGGCGAGTTTTTTTGTGAGGCGTTGCCGTAGCTGAGCAATACTTTCGCTCTAATTTCGTCGCCAAATTCAATAACGCCCACCCAAGAATCGCCGCTGCTAACAGTCATTTCATTGTTCCCGCTTTGGTAAGCTCCGGCTACCCGAAACACGCCCAGCCACTCAAAAGCGCCGTTGGCCGGCAGGTTGATGTTGTTTTGCTTTAACCGATAAAAATCGCCCCAAGGGACATCCAACGCGCCGAATCTCGATTTCATTTCGTCCACGGCTTCTTCGAGCAATGTTACAGCTCTTGTTGGATTGGCCAATCCGGCGGGTGTGGTGTGCGGATTTTCCAAACTGAATGGTCTCGTGTAATTTTCCGTATTTCTTGTGTTGAATTTTGACGCCCACAGATAAAACAGCAATGTGCCTCTGCTGTTAGCGTTTGCTTCACGGTCCCATTTTTCCAGAATGGATTTGGCTTCTTTTGCTTTTGATGATCCCGATTTATCGATGGCTTCAAATAAATCATCCAACACGCGGTCGGCAAATTCTAAGCGGGTATCGTGTTTGTAATCAATAAGTTTGTCGAAGGTGATAAGGCTGTCTTCAAGCATCATCCTGATGGCGCGCTGCGGACGGAACGACGCGTGCGTGGGCGACATATAGGCGGGAAAATCGCTGGGATGCAACGCGATGGGCACGGTGCTTGTCCACGGTGGATCGTTCGCGTTTTGCACCCAACCCGTTTCGGGGTTTTTTAATCGGGGCAAATCTTCATACGGATGCGTTTCCGTCCACAAGTTTTCCGATTTATCGCCGGGAACAATGGAATTCCAATAGTTCCAGTCGCCTGATTCTCGTTTGGGCACCAAGCCATTGAACAAGTAAAAAATATTCCCTTTTTTATCGGCATAAATAACATTCCAAAAACCGATTTGCGCCATTTTTAACGCCGCCTCAAACTCTTCAAAACTGCTGCTATTGGCCATGCGCCACCATTGAAGCAACATATTGGGCTTGTCTAACCCCACCATCCGCAAAGCCAAAGCTTTATCGATTTTTTTGCTAATGATGGGCCCGTGCACTGTTTTCAGTACCGAAACTTCGGTCGCCAAAAATGTTCCATCGGGCTGTTTCACGTGAATGATTTTGGTAATTTCGTCAAATTCGTGTCGCTTCCCATCCAAAAGATATCCGCCGTTTTGAAGGGTAATTTCGTACACATCGGAATTGTCAATGGTGTTGTTTGTGTGCGTCCAACCCAAATGATTGTTAAAACCGATGGAAATGCCCGGCAAGCCCACCAGCGTGGAGCCGTACATGTTTTTATCGTTGAGCGTTAAGTGAGACTCAAAAAAGATAAATTCTCCAAACCACGGCAAGTGCGGGTTTTGTACCAACATAGCATTTCCCGAAGCCGAACGGCTTGGCGCGATGGCGTAAGCGTTGGAACCCATAGAATCCCATTGTTGGGATTGTCTTAAATCGCCACTGGCAATAAATCGGGTGAAAACCACAAACATACTGTGCATATTTACATCTTTGGTGGTGATGGGCAAGAGCGCGCGGTTTTCTTTCTCGATGGCTTCGGGATGAGATTGGGCATATGCGTTCATTCCATCTACAAAGGCTTTGAAGATGGCTTTTACTTGCGGGTCTTGTTCCTGTTCCCATTCGTCGGCCAGTTCTTCAAAACCGAGGGTGTGGATGAGCACATCGTTGTCCACGAAGTCTTCTCCCCAATACTCGGCCGCTTTTCCTCGCGAGGTGCCGTAAAGCTTCAGGATGAGGTTGGCGTGGTTGTGCATTTGCGCCCAGCCTTGCGCATAGAAAATTTCTTCTGTTGTGCTTGCGGTAATGTGCGGTACGCCCCAAGTGTCCCAAGCAATGTGTGTTTGATTGTTCTTGTCCTGCGTGCAGGCAGTAGCGGAGAAAATAAAAAAGAGAGAAAAAGAAAAAAGCAGTTTACGCATAATAATGAGCAAATAGAGATTACAATTTTTGTCTTTGAAACGCACACTTTACAAAAGTGCGCGTGCGGCGGGTATCGGTGTTTACTAAACGGCTAAAAGCGAGAAATGTTTCTTAGAAACTGTTTATTTCCTTCTTACAATCATCAAAAATAGCGCGAAAATATTCATTATTTCCAAGCGGCCAAACAACATATTGGCCGAAAGAATGTATTTTGCAGTGGTGGGAATAGCATTGTAATTGTCCATGGAGCCCACGCTACCGAAACCCGGCCCAACGGTGCCAAGCGTGGCGAACGATGCGGAGAAAGAAGTCATCCCGTCGATATTCATTGCCGAAAGCAACAGGGTGCTAATAAGCAACAAAAGGATGTACACCACAATAAACACCAGTGTTTTCACTTCCATGTCGTTGGTGATGGTAACGCCGTCCATTCGGGTGATATAAACGCCGCTGGGGTGTTGGGCTTTTTTTATTTGCTTTCGGAAAGTTTTGAAAAACAGATAAACCCTGTCGAATTTTATGCCGCCGGTTGTAGAACCCACCATGGCGCATTGAATGGAAAAGTAAATAAGAATGATGATGGTGAAAGTGGGCCACACGGTGGTGTCAACCGTGGCGAAACCTGTGGTGGTAACCAGAGAAATAACTTGAAAAGATGCTTGGCGCAACGCTTCCCACCAACCGAACACGTTATCGGAAGCGAGTTTCGCGGCTACCAACAGAATACCGATGAAAACAATGGCGAGATACGAGCGCACCACTTTGGATCTAAACAAATTGTTCTTTTTTCTAGTGATGGTTGCGTAAATCAACCCGAAATGCATTCCGCCCAACAACATAAACACAGACAATGTGATTTCAATCCACACGCTATCGTAATAGGCTATGCTGGAGTTCTTGGTGGAGAATCCGCCAGTTGCCAAGGTGGCGAAAGAGTGACAAACGGCATCGAAAAACGTCATCCCCAATATCCATAATAAAATGGTTTCCAACAAGGTGAGCCCGATGTACACCATGGCGATTATTTTCGCTATTTGCCGGGTTTGCATTTGAAAGTTGAGCATGGAAAGTCCCGAAACTTCCGCTCTGTAGATGCTCGAACGGGTTCCTTGCGCGTGAGGCAAAATAAGCAATACGAACAAAATAATTCCCATTCCACCGATAAAATGGGTGGATGCGCGCCAAAACAACAATCCTTTGGGTAAACTTTCAATATCGGTTAAAATGGTGGAACCGGTGGTGGTATATCCGGCTACGCTTTCAAAAAGCGCGTTCACAAAGGTGAATTCGCCGCCCCACATAAAATAAGGGATGGTGCCCGCGAAACAGGTGATAATCCATCCTAAAACGCTGATGGCGAGCCCTTCGTGGAAATTTAATTCGTCTATTCTCTCGATAAAAACGTGTGGAAAAACGCCCAAAATGGTGCAAACCACGGCGCTGTAGAGAAGCGGCGTGAACGAGGTTTCGTGCAAAAACAGCGAGATGGTAGCCGAAATGTACAGGAACAACGCATTGAACAGCAACACGAACGCCAAAAATTTTACAACCGCTTTTGTTCTCATTGCTTTAACTATTGGGATTGTGTTTTTGTTCCATTCGTATAATCAAATGGTTAACTTCATCTTCCAACGATTTCAATTCATCCTTTGAGTAAATATTGGCGTTTATTCTACCTTTTTCGGGATAAAAGTGCTTAACCTCGTCAATAACACGCCTCAGCGGTTGTATGAAATAGATGAGCAGAAACAAGTTGAGCAAAAGCACAAAAACAATGGCGCCGCCAATAGCCACGAGGCTGGGCATCATCGCCCTTTTTGAATTTGCTTTTAGAACGGCCGCTTGTTCATACATTTCATTCTGGTTGAGCATCATCAAATTGTTGATGGCGTTTTTAGCTTCTATGAATTTTGTTTCCAACGCGTTGGTGTAGGCTGGATTGCTGTTGGACAGCACCTCTTTTACATATGCGTGGTATTGTGCGTAAGTGTGCTGAATGTGATGAATATATTCCTCTTCGTTGGACTCGGTGATGTTGTTTTCAATTTCCTGCAACGCAACGCGAATGGTGTCGTGGGAATTGGCAATGGTGGTTTCGCCACTTTGTTTGTTTCCCAGCAACCACATCAGCACGCCGCTGTCTTGTCGTTCCAACGCTTCCAGCATTTTCTTCGCCGACTCAATGCTTTGGTAATTCCGATCCATTACTTTTTCCACGGAATCGGCCATTTTTCGGAATTCCACAATCGACATTCCACCGGCAACAACCAGCAGCATAATCAAGAGAAGAATGCTTACGAGTATTTTTAATTTTAATGACTTTGTCATTGGCCTTAATTTTTCAATAAACAAAAGTAATCATTTTACGGGAAAGCAGTTGTTTTTGTGAGAAGAAATGGTTGGATTGACAATTAGACAATAGATGATTAGATTTTAGACTATTAGATAATTAGACTATTAGATAATTAGATGATTAGATGATTAGATAGAAGGTGGAAAAAGAATTGACTCTCTTTGTTCAAAAAGATTGTGAAGTCATCAACCTCGGGCTGAAAGCCCGGTTTAATTCAGCCCAATGCAACGCATTGGGTCACAGTTGAATCATCGAATGGGCGGGCTGTAAGTCCACCTTAATGTTTAGCTACCTTATATATGATGGATTTAGATAATAACCGAAAGAGAAAATAGCAGCCAATTGGAGGCTGTATCAAAAATATAAAGTTTTAACAAAGTACTTTTGATTTGATACTTTTGTCCCGAAGGGACTAAACATCAATAACTCCGCACGAAGTGCGGGGTGGCAAGCACCACACATCCCACAGCCCCGAAGAGGGCTGAACTTCAACCCGCCAGTTGGCGGGTTGATTTAGGTTTAGCGCTCATTTCCGTGCGTTCCACGCACGGTTATTGATAGTTAAGTTCTTTCAGAACTTTTCTCATAGAATACTTTCATATTAAAAGTTGATGATGGTTTATTGTTGCTTTTGAGATAGCCCCTAAAGGAGGATTGAGCCTGCAATCATGCAAAAAGAGCGCTTTCAAATAAGGAAGCGCTCTTTTGGTTATGCAATGTATATCTGATTTTTAACGTACCAATGTCATAAACTCCTGATTGGTTCTGTATTTCGCGAATTCCAAATCGGTCAATGCCTTGTTGGCAAAGGTGCTGTTTCTGCCGATGGCGGTGCGAAGGTTAGACATTACATCGTTAAAATTATTGGTTCTTGAACCGATAATCGCCAACAAATAAGCCGTAGTGGCATCGGGGTTTTCTACCGCCAACAACGTTTGACGGGCTTTGTTGTAATCTCTGGTAAGCAATTGTGCTAGCGCGGCGTTGTTCGATTTTGTATCGCCGTAAGCATCCACCGCTTGATTGTAATTGCCTTGCATAATGTTCATCAATCCCATGGCTTCGCCTAAGTTGGCAGCGCCGGCCGATCTTCCCAGCAGTTCGTTGGCTGTGGTTAAGTCGTTGTTGCTCATCGCCAAGAGGGCGTTATTCATATTTACTTCGGCAGCGTTGGGTGAAACTTGCGCGGCACGGTCGAACGCTTGTTTTGCTTTGGCATAATCGCCTTTTTTATAGAACAAGCTTCCAATGTTGTTCCATCCTCTGTAATCTTGCGGGAAATTGGCGGTTACGTATTGATAAATGCGCTCTTTTTCCGTATCGCTGTTGGTGAGGGTGGATGCGTAAAGCAATTCTTCAGGCGATAATTCTTTGGGGTTGTTGCGCCAGAAATCCATAATTTCGTCGTCGGATTTACCGATGATTTCAATGTTTGCCAAAATGCGTGAACGACGCAATTGCGGAAGGATGGTTTCGGCCAATTCTTGGAAAACGTATGAGATGTTTTTAATTTCTCTTTCACGCGTTTCAGAATCGGGATACATTTCAAGAACGCGCAAAATAAGCTCTTTGTCTTGCAAATCCGATTGCGCCACCAGTTGACGGAATCCTTCCCAGTCTTCGGCCGTGTATCGGGCGTACACATCGGTGTTTACGTTTTGTCTTCTCAATTCTCTTTCAAGGTATTCCGACGTGTTTTTCTCACGCTGCGCGGCAAGCCTTTCGTTGAGCGACACGCCACCGTCGGGCGAGGCGTATGCCGAAACTTCAACCACCACGTTTTGTTTGGGGTCGTTAAACGCCTCTTGCACACGTTTCTTCCAAGCGCTCATATCTTGTTTGTTCAATTCGCTTTGGCGAAGGTTCGCTTGTTGGATAACAAACATAATATTCGCTTCCTGCATATCTTTTATGATTCGTTGGAATCCATCGTCGGCAAAAGATGGAGTGGTTGTTCGGTAATCGGCCAATGCGGAAGTGGCAATCACGCCATCGGCAACTTTTAGATCGGGCAAAACCGATTGTTTGTTTTTCACTCGTCCGTCGAATCGGAGGAACAGTTCCGATGCTTGCATCTCCGGTTGATAGGGGAAAGAAGCGTTCATCGTGAAGTTTCCGCCACGGTTAAAAGGAATGGTGGTTCTGTTTCCCGAAACGCTTTCGCCTTGATACTGATAGGGCGTGCCCACCACTTCTCGGTTACCGTCGAATTTAATCACCGGAGTGATGGTAACCACAGCGTTTTTGTTGAACCATTTTTCAGGAAACGTGCCGTTAATGGTAACCGGAACTTGGTTGCCCACGGTTTCCATTGGAGAAGGGGTTACGTTGAAATTGTTCTGCGTTAGGGGCTTTAATTTGCTGCTACACGATGTGCCAAGCAGCAACACACCCACAAACAGGAGGAGAGATAAAAATGTTGATTTTTTGTTCATTGTGAAATGAGTTAAAGTGTTATGTATTTTAATCTTATATTTTCCAAAAAAAGAGTTACAAATCTACTTTAATTTTGTGAAAGTAAAAAGAGCCCAACGCACATTTAGTTATTTTTTAGAAATTTACGATTTTCAGGCCGACTGAACAAAGAAAATCCGTTGAATGTTCTAATAAGCACAAATCCATTATTTACAGAAATATGAAACAGATTCTTTTTATTGGTTTTTTTCTTTTAATGTTAAGCGGATGCAACGGCAAGAAAAATGCTGCCGGTGAGTCCGGCAAAATTCAGGATTGTCCCGAGGTGATGATTGAAAACAGAATGCCGCAAATTATTGATGAAAACGTCGAGACACCGCCTCTTCCAAACAGATATTACATCTACAAAGGCGAGCGACGTGAAATCGCGGAATTTGACACGGCTTGGGTGAATCGCAACTGCGACGTGGAAGTCGAAGTCGTTTATTGAAGGTTGAATCCCAGTTTTTGGAGCATTTCCGATACATCGGGTGACGCGTTCACAATGGTGTAAGCCTTGTATTCCCTGCGTAAAGGATAATTGGAGCGAAACCAATAAAACTTTTCGGGCGCCGATTTTAATTCAACCGTTTCCTTCATCGGGTTATAGGTGTGCCAAACCGCATGCGCAAATTGCTTCTCCGGTTCTACATCTTGCAAGTTGATAATCGGGTGAAGTGGGGGAGGCAATAGTTGAAACTCCGGTGTGATACTTGACTGAAAAAAAACTTTCAGGTTTTCTATGCTCATTTTTGTGGCCATCCATTTGCCATCGGCAGAGTAGCCGGCAATGTGTGGTGTGGCAATCTCGGCTATTTCCAACAATTCAGGGTCGATATCAGGCTCATTTTCCCAACAATCGATTGCCGCACCCGAAACTTTGTCCTTTTTTAAAGCGCTTTTCAGCGCCATATTATCCACCACGCTTCCTCGGCTTGAATTAATGATAAACGGCTTTTTCTGTAAAGTATTGAAAAAATGTTCATTTGCTAAATGATAGGTTTTGTGTTTGCCCGTTTTTGTGAGTGGCGTGTGGAAAGTGATGATGTCGGCTTCCCGTTTGATTGTTTCCAAATCAACAAAATCCGTTCTCTCCCAGCCTCCTTCTTCCCCTCTCACATCGTCTCCCTCTCTCCCAGTCTCCCTCTCTCCCAGTCTCCTTTTCTCTCCCTCTCCCAGCAGTCTCTCAGCCTCCTCCCTCGGCGGGTCATTCAATAAAACACGCATTCCCAGTTTTTCGCAAGCCGCGGCTACTTTGGTTCCT
The DNA here is from genome assembly GCA_023388315.1 of Bacteroidota bacterium. Taxonomy (GTDB): domain Bacteria; phylum Bacteroidota; class Bacteroidia; order Bacteroidales; family Dysgonomonadaceae; genus JAEWGM01. The sequence goes on from JAEWGM010000028.1 coordinate 266,968, forward strand.
ACATTACCCACACCCACAATTCCTATGGTTTTTTCGTTAAGTTTAAAATCGAATTTTTCAGCCAAAAACAACAATGAAGCGGTCACGTATTGCTCCACCGAGCTGGCGTTGCAGCCGGGTGCGGTGCGCCATGCAATGCCGTTTGCGTCGCAATAATCTGTATCGATATGGTCATAACCAATGGTGGCGGAACAGATAAGTTTCACTTTGGAACCGGCAAGGATTTTTTCGTCAAAACGCGTTACAGTTCGCACGATAAGCGCATCTTTGTCCTTGATGGTTTCTTTGCTGAATTCGTTTCCGGAAAGATATTCCATGTGGCCGAATTGTTCGGCTACGCCGCGGAGATAGGGAATGTGTGCGTCTGCGAGGATGTTCATTGTCAAAAAACTATCAGTTCTTCACTCTTTATTCTTAATTGCCTTCTCAAAATGCCGGTGCATCGCCTTTGCAGCTCTTCTGCCATCGCCCATGGCGAGGATAACGGTAGCGCCGCCGCGCACGATATCGCCACCGGCGAAGATTTCTTCATCGGCAGTTTGCATCGTGTCGCTGTTTACCACAATGGTTCCCCAGTTGGTTACATCCAGTCCCGAAAAAGATTGCGGAATCAACGGATTGGGCGAAACGCCCACGCTCACAATTACTTCATCCACATCCACCCAACGGGTGTCGCCTTCAATTTCCACGGGACGACGGCGCCCGGAAGCATCGGGATCGCCCAGTTTCATGCGTTGCAAAAGCATTCGTTGCACTCGGCCGAGATCGTCGCCTTCATAGCGAATGGGATTGTGAAGCGTGAGGAACTCAATGCCTTCTTCTTTGGCGTGCTTCACTTCTTCCACACGCGCCGGCATCTCTTCTTCGGAGCGGCGGTAAACAATCATCGCTTTTTCCGCGCCAAGGCGACGTGCCGTGCGAACGGCGTCCATGGCCGTATTGCCGCCACCGATAACCGCCACATTTTTTCCGATATGAACGGGTGTATCACTTTCGGGGTCGGCGGCCTGCATCAGGTTGATGCGTGTGAGGTATTCGTTGCACGACATCACTCCGTTGAGGTTCTCCCCTGGAATATTCATAAAATTGGGCAATCCCGCGCCGCTTCCAATGAAAATGCCTTGGTAGCCTTCGGCTTTGAGGTCTTCTTGCGAAATGGTTTTGCCGACGATGCAATTGGTTTCAAATTTTACGCCCATTTTCTTCAGCCCTTCAATTTCGGTGTCCACAATGTTGTTGGGCAACCGAAATTCGGGAATGCCGTATCGGAGAACACCGCCCAACTCGTGCAAAGCTTCAAAAACGGTAACGTCGTATCCCAGTTTCACAATATCGCCGGCGAAAGCCAGGCCGGCAGGCCCTGAACCCACCACGGCGATTTTAATGTTGTTTGCCAGCGCAATTTCGGGAACGGAAATGTTGCCGCTCTCGCGCTCATAATCGGCCGCGAAACGTTCCAAATGCCCGATGGCAACGGGTTCTTTTTTTAATTTCAGCGTGTAAAAACACTTGCTTTCGCATTGCCGCTCCTGAGGGCACACGCGGCCGCAAACGGCAGGCAGCGCGCTGGTTTCTTTCAATGTTTTTGCCGCTTCCAATACCTCGCCGCGCTCAATGTTTTTAATGAATTTCGGGATGTTAATTTCCACCGGACAGCCCGAGATGCAGGTTGGGTCAACACAATCTAAGCAGCGTTGCGATTCGGTGGTGGCTTGTTCCAACGTTAGCCCCAAGTTCACTTCATCGTAGGTGCGGCTGCGAATGACGGGATCCACTTCGGGCATTTTTACGCGCTGGATATTGGTGCGGTCTTTGTTTTTTATGGTTTTACGCAAAGCTTCCCGCCATTCGGCGGCGCGTTCCGTTTTTAAATATTCTGGTGTTGGCATTTGTCTTTAATCTTTGTTCTAAAAATCTTGCGTCTGATTTAATTATACGCCCTCAATCTCATCAACATTTCATCAAAATTCACTTGGTGGGCGTCAAATTCGGGGCCGTCCACGCAAACAAAGCGGGTTTTTCCGCCCACCGTTACGCGACAAGCGCCGCACATTCCCGTGCCGTCCACCATAATGGTGTTGAGCGATGCCACGGTGGGAACATCGTATTTTTTAGTGAGTTCCGCCACAAATTTCATCATTATGGCCGGGCCGATGGTCACACACAAATCCACTTTTTCGCGCAAGATTACGTCTTCCACTCCTTTGGTAATCAGTCCTTTTTGTCCGTAAGAGCCATCATCGGTCATAATAACCACTTCATCGGAATAGTTGCGAACCTGTTCTTCCAAAATAATCAACTCTTTGGTGCGTGCGGCCAACACGGTAATCACTTTGTTCCCGGCGTTTTTCATCGCTTCAATAATAGGCAGCATAGGGGCAACACCCACGCCTCCGCCGGCGCAGACAACCGTGCCGAAATTCTCCACGTGCGTAGCTTTTCCTAACGGGCCAACCATATCGGTAATGTAGTCGCCGGGTTCTAATTGACACACTTTTTGAGACGATTTTCCCACCCGCTGAATAACCAGTGTGATGGTTCCTTTTTCCGTATCAGACGAGGCAATGGTGTAGGGCACCCGTTCGCCTTTTTTGCCAACGCGCACTATCACAAAGTGGCCGGCCTTGCGGCTTTTGGCAATGCGCGGCGCCTCCACTTCAAACTTTACTACTTTATCTGATAAATATTTTTTTGCAACAATCTTGTTCATTTCCGATGCGACATTAGATGGATGTGGTTGATAGAAATACAAAAGTACAATTTTTTCTTTATTGTGGCATTCAAACTTGTGTTAATCCAACTATCAGTTAATTTGTTTTTGAAAATTGTGAATGTTCTTTATCTTTGCTACTCCTAATTTTAATTGCTATGCAAAATTTTACTTTGAACGCTAATGCTATTTTTGATCGCGCAACGCAGGATTATCACCAAAAAGACGATGTGCACGCACAAATAAACAATCCGTTTCAGGCGGAAACCATTGATGCTTATTTGTACGAAAAAAATTGGATAGATGTGGTGCAATGGCACTTGGAAGATATTATTCGCGACCCCGAAATTAATCCGCAAAAAGCGGTTGAAATTAAACGCTGGATTGACCGTTCCAACCAAGAGCGTACGGATTTAGTGGAGAAAATTGACAGTTATTTTCTGTATCGTTTTCAAGATGTAAAACCTTTGGCGAATGCCACCATCAATACCGAAAGCCCGGCTTGGGCGCTGGACCGATTGTCTATTTTATCCGTGAAAATCTATCACATGCATCAAGAAGCCAACCGCACTGACGCGAGCAAAGAACACTTGAATGCTTGCCGTGCCAAACTGGATATTTTGCTGGAACAAAGAGAAGATTTGTCGGCGGCCATCGATCAGCTTTTAACCGATATTGCCGAAGGACGAAAATACATGAAAGTGTACAAGCAAATGAAAATGTACAACGACCCCGCGCTCAACCCCGTGCTGTACGCAAAAAAATAACTTAAATGGCAAATGTGCTGGTGATAAGGTTTTCCTATTTTGGCGATGTGGCCATGTTGGTGCCCGTTGTGTACTCGGCCGCCAAAACCTATCCCCAAGATACGTTTTTCGTGCTCACCAGCAAACCTTACGCGGTGTTGTTTGAGTGTGATTTGCCGAATCTTAAAGTCATCGGCATCAACCTGAGTGGTTATAAGGGAATAGGGGGAATGTGGAAACTGGCAAACGAATTGCGCAGCTATGATTTCCACGCTGTTGCCGATATGAATAATGTGCTGAGAAGCATATCGTTAAGGGAGATTCTAAGGCCATGGGTAAAAAAAGTGAAATACATCGATAAAGGCAAAACGGAGAAAAATCGCATGGCGGCACAGAAAATACCGCTAAAACCTTTGAAATCAACTTTTGAACGGTATTCCGATGTGTTTTCTGCATTGGGTTATCCGTTTAAAATTGCGTATAACGGCTATTTCAATTATGTGAAAGAAGATGCTTCGTTGTTGAAAGATATTCCGTTTGATGCATCGAAAAAAAATATCGGCATCGCGCCATTTGCCAAACACGCGCAAAAAACCTATCCTACCGAAAAAATGGAGGAAGTAATCCGCCAATTATCCGAAAAACAGGATACATTTGTTTATTTGTTTGGGGGAAAAGACGATTTGGAAACATTGCAAAAATGGGAGCAGAAGTTCCACAATGTTTTTTCGGTGGCAACCAAGCTCAATTTGAAAGCCGAGTTATTGCTGATGTCGTATTTGCGTACGATGATTTCAATGGATTCGGCAAACATGCATTTGGCATCTTTGGTGGGCATTCCCGTGGTTTCTGTTTGGGGCGGTACACATCCCTATTTGGGTTTTTACGGTTTCAACCAATCGTCCAACGATGCCGTTCAAACGGAATTATATTGCCGCCCCTGTTCCGCCACAGGCGTGAAACCGTGCCACCGAGGCGATTGGGCGTGTCTGCACGGAATTGAACCTACAGCGATTGTGTTAAAAACAGAAAAATATATTTCCTAATGGAAAATTCTTTGGTAAGCATTATCATTCCGGCATACAATGCGGAGAAGTATATTTCGGAAGCGATGGAATCGGTCTTGAACTCAGATTATGAGAACATTGAAGTCATTGTGATGGATGACGGTTCAACCGACCGCACAAAACAAATTGCAGAAACATTCCATGAAAAAGATGCCCGTGTCAGTGTCTTTTCTCAACCCAATGGAGGAGCTTCTTCTGCCCGAAACAACGCTATCGAGTTGTCAAAAGGGCTTTATATTTTGCCGGTTGATGCCGATAACCGTATCTCGGAAAACTATGTGTCACAAGCTGTAAAAGTGCTTCAGAAAAACCCGGAAGTGAAATTGGTTAGTAGTGAAGCTGAGTTTTTTGGAGAAAAAAGCGGGCGGTGGAATTTTTCTCCCTTTAGCTTGAATTTGCTTTGTCGTAGAAACCTTGTCGATAATTGCGCCATGTACAGAAAAACTGACTGGAAGATGGCCGGAGGCTATTGTAATCAGATACTTGGGCGCGAAGATTGGGATTTTTGGCTTTCGCTTTTTGAAACTGGGGGGGAGTTTGTTCGGTTGCCTATTGTTGGTTTTTATTATCGTGTGCGCTCCGATTCCAAACGTGTTCGCACCCGACACCTCAATAAACAGATTATAGACTATTTGAATGTTCGGCATAAACCTCTTTTCTATAGAGAGTTGAAAGGCAAGCTGCATTATCAGCGAACTCATTCAAGAAAAATAAATCGCTTAATAAGCATCTTCAAACCGCACTTTGTATATGCAAATACTAAAAATAAGTTGTTAGAAAAAATTGTTTATTTGGCAAACGATAAAAACTGGAAAGAGAAAGCGGTACAATTAATAAATGCCGATGCAAATTTGTTAAATCAGATTGAAATAGAGGAATTTACTCAAACAGCACTTCAATTACCTTTCGCGTTGATAAAAAAATCGAAAGCCCGCGAAAAATTTAATTCTCAAAATCAACAACATTTGGGTTTTTATGAGGAACAGGCCTCATTAACCACCCTTAAAAGCTATTTAGTTGTGAAAAAGAAGAAGCAATGAAAGCAAGTTTAATTATATCGGTATATAAAAATATTCCATTTCTGAAAACAGTGCTGGACTCATTTAGATTGCAAACTGAAAAAGATGTGGAAATTGTTATTGCAGAAGATGGAGAAAACCAAGAAATGCTTGAGTTTGTGTCTTCCTATCCGTTTGAATGTCCTTACACACACGTGCGCCAGAAAGATGAAGGTTGGCAAAAGAACCGCATTTTGAACAAAGCGATAAAAGCGGCCAATGGCAACTGGTTGATTTTTATAGATGGCGACTGTGTAATGCACGAGCGTTTTATTGAAATGCATTTACGCCAGGCAAGCCCCAGGCACATTTTAGCCGGAAAAAGAGTGAAGCTCAATGCCGAGCTTTCCACGGGGTTAATGACTGGCAGTATATCCATACCTCAAATGCAATTTAAATTGAAAAAAATGCTATTAGGCAAAAAAAGTGGTGCGACCTTTGTAGAAGAAGGTATTTTTATATCTCCCGACGGATTATTGAGGTTTGTACCCCAAAAAAGGAAAAACAAAAAATTGGTGGGATGCAATATGTCTTTTTCTAAAGAGGCCATTTATGCAATCAATGGTTTTGATGAAGATTATACTTTACCGGCATTTGGCGAAGACAGAGACTTATCGTGGCGTTTTAACGGCCTTGGCTACACGCATACTTCTTTGCGGAACTTGGCTATAGTGTATCATTTGCAACACCCTATGAGTTGGTCAAATCAAGAAGAGAACTTCAAGAAGTACCTTAAAAAGAAAGATAAAAAAGAGTTTATTTGTGCTAACGGATTGCAAAAGTTGTCGTTTTCTGAGTAAGAATTAAACTTTTTGCCTATTTTTGTGTCTTAATTCACCACAACATTCTTTTATAACCTTTGGGGTTGACCGGTTTTGACAGCGGGTAGAAGTGGTTTGTAAGCATGCAGTGCGTTGTTGGTTAGCACTATAATCACAATCGTCAAAGCTATAACTGGCAATAATAACAATTACGCTCTTGCTGCGTAACCGAAGTACAGTAGGTTAAATCGCTTAATCCCGGCCAAGGTGTTGGGACAAGACATCGCCCGGAAGCTGTGGCTTCGAAGCGTTCCGATACGGCGGTGCAGGTAAATCGAAGATAGAGTGGGAGAGGCTTCGGTTCCCATTTGAAACTAAAGAAGATAAGGATTGAGTTTGGTGGTTTCAGTCGCGCTCTTTCTCGAAAACCAAAATGAAACTAAGCATGTAGAAAGCGAATTAGTTCCTCGTTTGGACGAGGGTTCGAATCCCTCCAACTCCACAGTAAATGGGTGTAAATCTATCTTTTGAGATGTTTTACACCCATCTTTTTGTATAAAAATCTATGGGATTGCCATTCCAAAAATTATACTTTCTTATAGACTGTATTATTTCAATCATAATTGAATATTTCTCATAAATGTAAGAATTTTCAAATACGGTTGAAAATTTTATTGGTTTTTCTTCAGAAAGTTTTTACTTCAACTGATTACAAACTCAGTGTAAACACCGTGCAACCGGGCGAAGAAACCACATCAATGTTGCCTCCGTGATTTTTCATAATTTGGCGTGAAAGGCTCAGCCCGATGCCCGACCCGTTTTCTTTGGTGGTGAAAAAAGGAATAAAAATCTGCTCCATGATTTCGGCAGGAATTCCGAGGCCGTTGTCAATTACCTGAATTTCATTGCGCCCGTTTTCGATGGAGCGTGTGCGAATGGTAATGCGGGGTTCAGGCACATTTTCCACCGCCTGAATGGCGTTTTTAAGGATGTTGATAAACACTTGCGAAAGTTGCGCTTCATCGGCTTCCACATGTAAATCGGGCGTGGCGGTTTCAACGTGAAAAGCAACGCGATGAAAATTAGGCTCGTTTTCCAACAACAATAGCAAGTGTTCAATGAAGTTTTTCAAAACAATGGGTCTCAATACCGGCTGCGACAGTTTGGTCAGTTTGCGGTACGATTCCACAAATCGAATCAACCCCACGCCGCGCTCGTTAATCACCTCGAGGCCTTTTACCGTATTGGCAACGGTTTTTTCGTCAATTGGTTTCCCCGATGGAATGTAATATTTTAGCAGCGTTTCGCTCAGCGATGTAATGGGCGTAATGGAGTTCATTATTTCGTGCGTGAGCACCCGAATAAGCTTTTGCCACGATTCTATTTCTTTGGCATCCAGTTCGTTGCTGATGTCGTGAATGGAAATGATTCGCAATATTTTTTCGTGGTCTTTAAAAGTGGTCGCTTGCAGCGAAAGTTGCGTAACCGTGTTGCGATGCACTACTTTCACAAACTGGTGCGCGCTCTCTTCGCGCAATCGAAGAAAAGCCTGGTGAAGGTTTTCATCTATCCGCTTCAATTGTTCTATATGCGTGAGTGATTGGTAGTTTAGCAACTCTTTCGCCGAGGAGTTGGCTTGCAGGATGTTTCCGTTTTCATTCACCACCACAATCCCCGTAACCACTTGCTCCAGCAGCATGCTGTAATATTGCTCCTGTTCGCGGTTTCGCAACTTCACTTCCTGAATGAGTCGGTTCACGCGATTGAGGCTCATATTCAACTCTTTGGTGGCTTTGTGCTGGATGTCTTCGGAAAAAAGAAGGGTAGAGTCTTCATTCTCAACGGCATTGAAGAAATAAGAGATTTTTTCGGGAACGCGGTTGAAGTTGCGAAAAATACTGTACACCATCCACACAACGCCGATTCCGGGCAATATGGCGTACCACGATGCCGCCTTCGCGAGCACAAACACAGCGCCCGAAAAAGCAATCAGGAAAAGAAGGTAGATGGTTAACCGGAGAAAAGCGTTTCGTTGGTACATATTACAATCGGTATTTTTTAATTTTGTTATACAGCGTTTGCCGCGTGATGCCCAATTGCGTGGCCACAACGCTCAGGTTCCCATCGTTTTGCTTGATGCTGGAAGCAATCATTTCCCTTTCCATTTCTTCCAATGTGCGTGCCGCTATGGGAGTGGAGGTATGCGCGTCGGAAAAAAAGAAGTCGTTCAAGGTAAGCGTGTCGCCATCGCCTAAAATCACCGCTTTCTCAATGGCATGCTGCAACTCGCGCACATTGCCAGGCCAAGCGTATTGTTTCATTTTCTCCAACACATCGTTGCTCAATTTCAGCGCCGGCTTTTTGTATTTGGCGCAATAAATTTCCAGAAAAAAATCGGCCAGCAGCGGAATGTCGGCTATTCGTTCACGCAGTGGAGGAATTTCTATTTGAATGGTGTTGATGCGATACAACAAGTCTTCGCGAAATTTGCCTTCCTTTACCAACGTATGTAAATTGCTGTTGGTGGCGCAAACCAATCGAATATCGATGGGGATTTTCTTGTTCGACCCCACTTTCACAATTTCACGGTTTTGCAACGCCGCCAATAACTTCGCTTGCAGCGGCAGCGAGAGGTTGGCAATTTCGTCCATAAAAAGCGTACTGCCTTTGGCAATTTCAAACTTTCCGGCGCGGTCTTCCTTCGCGTCTGTAAACGAGCCTTTCACGTGGCCGAACAGTTCGCTTTCGAAAAGCGTTTCCGATAGCGAGCCCATATCCACGCTCACCATCACCTCATTGTGGCGCAACGATTGTTGATGCAACTCCCGCGCGATCACCTCTTTTCCCGTGCCGTTTTCGCCCGTGATGAGCACGTTGGCGTCTGTTTTGGCAACTTTTGCCACCATATCCAATACCTCGCGAAAAGCCGGTGCTTTCCCGATAATGGTCGCGCGTTCTTTTTTTACGGCCGCTTTCAGGTTTTGCTCCTTTTCCTTGAGCGACTTGACCTCTTTGCGCGAATTGCGCAACTGAATGGCCGCGTTTATGGTGGCGAGTAGTTTGCTATTTTCCCACGGTTTCAGCACAAAATCCACAGCGCCCTCTTTTACGGCCCTCACGGCCAGTTCCACGTCGCCGTAGGCGGTGATCATGATGACGGATTGGTTGGCATCGTGTTCCAAAATGCGTTTCAACCAGTACAAGCCTTCGTTTCCGGTGTTAATACCGGCTGAAAAGTTCATATCCAGCAAAATGGCATCGAAATGTTGCGTTTCCAGTAACGAAGGAATCCTATTGGGGTTGGGCGATGTCACTACCTCCTCGCACAGCGGTTGCAACAATATTTCAAGGCGCTGAGCACGCTTTTGTTGTCGTCGATAATTAAAATTCGGCTATTTTTCATATGTGGGGTTAGCGGTTTTTAAGACGCTTTTTTTGTTTTAGTAAAAAAACAAGTAATCGAAATAAATTGCATTTCGCCTGTAAGGCGGTACTTTAATAGTTCGACCACTTCGGGTCGGGTTTACATGTGACATTACACCGTAGGTCGATGACCTACAGTTATGAAAATATTACCTTTCAGGTATAAACATACTGAGAATTAGATGTATAATACATTAATTGATATAATCTTTATTAAATGATTTTTTATTAAGAGTTTGATTATCTATATGATAACCGCATGAATTGCCACATCTCTTTATGATGTGTGAAAATACTTAATAAATAAGGTAATAAGGTTACTTCTTATGTATTATTCTTTTGTACTAAGGTTCATTGAAATAAATAAGGTTGTCTTTTGCAATAAAAACCTTATTTTGCTTTCTTCACCTTAGTAGTGCTGATACCAACCACCTGCTACCTTATTACCTTATTTTTCAATGATAGACGTAAAAAATCCGTGAACATCCATTAAATCCGTGTCATCTGTGTTCCATCTTACTTCCTTCGCAAAAGTACGCTTTCCTTATCAATTTGTCAAAAAAAATGACACCCATTGTCTAATTTTTTTACAGTTTAAAAATAATGGAAAAATGCAATTCATTGATCTATATGTTTTTATGATTTTGGCATCAAAATTGTGCTTATCATGGCAAACAACGGAAAAATAACATGAAGCGTCTAATTTTTACACTGCTTTTTCTTTCAATATTAACCGCGATAACCACGGCACAGGAGATGACCCTGAATGAATGCATCCGCTACGCGTTGGAAAATAATCTGGCGTATGCCAATAAAAATATCGAATCTGCCATTGCCAACGAACAGTATGTGCAAACGAAGCGCGATTTTTTGCCCACGCTCAACGCCGGAGGTTCAGCCAACAAACGCTATGGCCGCTCCATTGACCCCACCACCAACACGTTTGTGAATCAAGATTTCTTTTCGATGAATTTTTACCTCGATTCGCAGTTGGATTTGTTCAGGGGTTTCACACGGCTGAACACATCAAAATTTCAGAAAATACACTATTTGATGAGCCGCGAAAACATCAAACAACAGGAAATGGAAATTGCTTTTGCCGTGATGAATAAATATTACGATGTGCTCTATTTCAACAAGTTGAAAGATATCGTGAAAGAACAAGTGGAGTTAACAGCCCTCAATTTAATGAACACCGAAAAACTGATTGAACTGGGCTTGAAAGCCGAATCGGATTTATTGGAAATGAAAGCGCAGGAAGCCACCGAACTGCACAATTTAGTGTTGGCAGAAAACCAGCACGATATGGCGTTGCTCGCGCTAAAAAACCTGATGAATTTTCCTGTCGATGAAGACTTATCCGTCCAAACCGAAGAAATTCCCGCTGCTACCGACG
>JAEWGM010000021.1 GCA_023388315.1 Bacteroidota bacterium
TGCATAAAACTTTTTTCGGCTTGTTGAGCCCTGTAAAGTTTTTCGGGCGAAAGCACTTTTTCAAACTTCTCGGCGTATTCTTTTTCCAACGCCGTTTCTTTTTGTTTCACTTCCATGTCGTTTTCCAACAATCTGCGATATTCCGCTTCAGACATATTCTTACTGTTGTCTTTTATTTTTTGTACTTTATCTCTGTGGCGTTTGTATAGTTCAAATTTCTTTTTAGATAGCTCGCCGTTCAGCGGAAAATAGCTGCTCGCTTCCTGTTGTGTGAGCCCTGCTTCTTTTTGAATATATTCCATTTTCTTTTTCTCAAACTCTGCCACATCCATTCTTTTGTTTGATTGGGCAAAAACAGAGATGGTTAACATATTCAGCATAAAAGCCATACAGAGTAGAATTACACTTTTTTTCATAACAAATAATTGTTTACAAGATGTATTTTACTGCTTTAATTCAAATAAATTTCATTGTACATATAATCGTAGTACCCGTCTTGCATCATTTGATCTTCTATATACTGAAAAAATTCTTCTTCGGTTATTTGTATGGTTGACCAATAGTTATCGTGGAGCGTGTTGGCGATTGTTTGGTGGGTTTGCGCGGTTTGCACTGTTTGCGGCGCGTTTTGTTTGTTTCGCATTGTTCCGGTGAGGAAGTTTATGCTGATGTATAATCCCACAAACATGGCCGCCATATATACCCACGGCCTCACTTTACTCCACATGGGCACCGGTTGAGGCGTTACAACCTCTTTCTCCGGCAAGCGATTCATTATTTCTTCATTAAATTGCGCGAAATAATTTTCGGGTACTTTAAAAGGACTTTTTTTATTTTGAATATCTTCCAGTTTGTTAAATTTTGTTTCCATACCGTTTATATTAGCGCTGTACTGTTAAATAGACTATAGAGATAACGAAAGGTTTAATTGGCTTCGTCTAAAAATTTTTCAATCTTTTTCACCGCATGATGATAAGATGCTTTTAGCGCGCCCACAGAGGTTCCCAGAATATCCGACATATCCTCGTATTTCATTTCTTCGAAATATTTCATTTGAAACACCAACCGTTGTTTATCGGGTAGCGTGAGAATGGCTTGTTGAAGTTTTAATTGCGCTTCATCGCCATCGAAATAGGAATCGCTTTCCAGCGTGTTGAGCAAAAAAGAATCGTCATCGTCAACCGAAATGTTGTTTTGGTTGCGCTTCTTGTTAATAAAGGTAATGCTTTCGTTTATGGCAATGCGATAGAGCCACGTGGTGAGCTTGGCGTCGCCACGAAAGTTCTCGAGGTTGGTCCACGCTTTTATAAAAACGTCTTGAAGAATATCGTTGGCATCGTCGTGCGAGAGTACCATTTTTCGTATTTGCCAATACAGTCGTTCGCTGTATTCAGACACCAGTTTTGCGAACCCTTGTCGTTGAGTTTTGGGGTTGCGTAATTCTTCCAGAAGTTGTTCGTCGTTAATCTTTTCCATACGTTTGGAGTTCCATGGCAAAGATAATAGTTTTTTTTAACTTTTTGTTTAATGGTCGCCTTTTTCAAACCAAACCACGAAATTTTCCGCTTCTTTGGGGTTTTCTTGCCACCAGTCTAAAGACTCCGGAATATATGACACGCTTATGTAACGGGTGTAAGTGTCGTAATATTTTGATTGGGCCAAATGGCTGAAAAAGGGCACGTAGAAATTCCAAAAAATGCCATCGTTGGAACTTTTGTTTTCTCTTTCCAATATTTTAATTATCTCTTTATTAACTACTTTGAAGGTGGTGTATACATCGGGGGTTTCGTTCTCTTTTTTGAGCGAATCCAACGTGGTGGTAATGGCGTGATACACAAAGTTTCTGTTGAGCCCGTCAACCGTGCTCAAAGGGGGAATATCCGATGGATGAACGCCTTGCGATGTTTGGTTGCGAAAGAGTTGTTGCTGAATGAACGAACGTTCAACCGGTTTGTCGGTAAACGATTTTATGCGCATGGTTTGCAGCATTTCATCGAACGCGTTTTTGGAGCGGCGGCTATCGGGCTCCAGAAGCAAAAACATTTGAAAAGCCAGCAAACTTTGCACCCAAAGGCCTTTGTCGCTTAAGGCGTATGCGTTTAAAAGAAACGCGCCGCTATTGCTTTTATCAATATCAATGGCTTGTTTTACGTGCAGCAGGGTGTTGTCTATGTCTCTCTTGTTGAAGTAGTTGAGCGCCAAGTTGAAGTGGAGTGGGTAAGTATCGCCGTTTTTTTCCAATCCTTCTTTTAAAAGGGCAATGGCATCGTCCAATTTATTCAATCCGGCCAAGGCTTCGCTTTTCACGGCGTAGGCGCCGGCTAAAAGTTGTTTGTTGTTTGAATTTATCACCTGCGTGCTCAATCGCGAAGCGTTATTGTAATCTTTCAGGGCGAGGTAAGAAAGCGCCAATTCATAGGTTGCCAACACCGATTTGTTGTCGAGTTTGAGCGCTTCGTTATATTTTTCAATTGCTTTGCGGTATTCGCCTTGGTCGTGCAATTCAACACCTTCGTGGATGAGTTTTTCCACGTTGTTTTGCTGCGCGTGCAACGACATGAAACCAATTAAAAAGGATAATATCAGAAGTAATTTTTTCATTTTTCGTACATTTGAAGCGATAAAAATAGAACAAAAAAAGCAATGGCGCCGTTTAATTTATAAAAAGTTGGTTTTTGTAACACTTGTAAACAATATTTGCCGGTAAATAAATAGATTTTTACAAATTCCTGACACAATTAATTGTACTTTTGTTTAAAAATATGCTATGCGATACATTGAAGTTTCCTTTGCTATACATCCTAACACAGAGGTTGTTAGCGATGTGCTTTCAGCCGAATTAGGTGAAATGGGGTTTGAAAGTTTTTTGCCTGCAAATAACGGTTTAAACGCTTTTATTCCCCGGACACTGTTTTCGGAACAGAAACTCAAAAACCTGATTGATAATTTCGTGTTGGACGCCGAAATCTCGTATTCGTTTAACTTATTGGAAGATAAAAATTGGAACGAAGAATGGGAGAAGCATTATTTTCAACCCATTGTAATTGAGAATAAATGCGTCATTCACAGTTCTTTTCATCACATCGATAAACCTTTTGAATATCGTATTCTCATCGATCCCAAAATGTCTTTCGGCACCGGGCACCACCAAACAACGGGATTGATTCTCAAAGAAATTTTATCGATGGATTTGTCCGGCAAATCCGTCCTCGATATGGGTTGCGGAACGGCCGTACTGGCCATATTGGCGTCGTTAAAAGGCGCCGGCCCCATTACCGCCATAGACATTGATGAGTGGGCGTACAACAACGCGTTGGAAAACGTTCGTTTAAATAACACAAACAACGTGGAAGTGTTGGTCGGTGGCGCGGAATTGCTGGGAAGCAAAACCTACGATGTAATTTTTGCCAACATAAACCGCAATATTTTACTGCAAGACATTCCCGTTTACGCGCGTGTTTTAAATAACAGCGGCATCCTCATTATGAGTGGTTTTTACAAAGAAGATATTCCCGCCATTCGCGCAAAAATCGAAGAAAATGGGCTTGCCTTTCATCACGCTTCCGATATGGATAATTGGGCGGCGGTTACGGTATGGAAAAACGGATAGTTGGTTTTGAATTCTGTTGTCAACCGACAGTTTTCAAATTCTCTCCCTGTGCGTAATAAATTTCCTCCAATAATATTTAATGGGGTTGCTGGTTTTTAGCTTTTTCCACGGGCGGCTACTGTGCGGAAAATGAAGCACTTTGGTGTCGGTTAACACATAGTTGGTGAATCCCAGTGCCGCGGCTTTATGGGAGATAAAAACATCGTACCACGTTTTCTCAGGGTCGAGATGATGAAAATCAAACGATTTCAAAAAGTCATTCGACAGCAGTGAACAGCAAAAACTAATGCCTTTTGGCGCTTTCACACTGCCTTGTGGTAAGTTCCGGGCGTATCGGTATGGGAAATTCAATTCTCCTTCTTGATTGGTGGTTACTGCCGCCATCATTCCAGGATTCTCCAGTGTTCGCGCCCTGTCGGCGAGGGTTTGCAGCGTATCGGGCTTTACCACCACATCCGATTCAATCACCACCAAGTGCGCGTTGGCCTCCAGTGCTTTCTGCTGCGCTATTTGCAAAACCAAAAGGTAATTGGGCGACGGATGGTCTGTGAGCTCGCTTAAATGAACCAGCTCAAAACCAAGCTTTTGCTTTTCCTGTTCCAACATGGCGGTGGTTTCTTCGTTGCTGAAATCGTTATAAACGGTATAATTAAAGGGCTTTTCCGTTACGGAAGCGCATATGCTGCGAATGGTATTTACGGCTGTATCCGCAGAGTTTTTTACCGGTGTAATAATGTGTAAACTTTTCATTTATGGGGCCTTTGCTACTTAACAAGCGATTAAATCGGTACAAACTTATACATTTTTTCCATACCTCAAAAAATCTCGACACCTCTTTTTGGCGATCAACCTGAAATTTGCTTTCATCTGAAATAAATGATACCTTTGCACGAAATAATAAAAACACATTTTTAGGTTATAAACTTCATGAATTGGTTAATTGATTTGTTTACGGGGTCAGGCATCGCGCATTCCGTGCTTATCCTCTCATTGGTAATTTCAGTAGGCTTGTTGCTGGGAAAAATAAAAATATTCGGTATCTCGTTGGGGGCTACCTGGATATTGTTTTTTGGAATTTTCCTGGGGCATTTAGGGTTGCAACTCAACGATGAAGTGCTGCATTTTATGAAAGAATTCGGCCTCATTCTTTTTGTGTATTCCATTGGGATGCAAGTTGGCCCGAGTTTCTTTTCCTCCTTTAAAAAAGGCGGTATCACCCTCAATATGCTTGCCGGCGGAATTGTGCTGCTGGGAGTTATCACGGCCTACATTCTGCATCTTATTACCGGTGTTCCCATTGCCACAATGGTGGGCATCCTTTCCGGAGCCGTGACCAACACGCCCGGGCTTGGAGCCGCGCAGCAAACCTATACCGATATTACCGGCACCGTAGATTCAACCATTGCCACGGCCTACGCGGTGGCTTATCCGTTGGGTGTGGTGGGAATTATTTTGACCATTGTGTTGTTCAGATATCTTTTCAAGATTAATTTTCAAAAAGAAAGCGAAGTGCTCGATGAGAGCGATGAGTCTAAATTAACCGAAGCGCACATGTTTTCGCTGGTCGTTAAAAATCCGGCAATTTTTGGAAGAACGCTTTACGATGTGAAAAACCTTATCGATAAAGAGTTCGTAATCTCCCGCTTGGTGCATATCCGTTCAGGTGAAATAATTGTGCCTCAAAACGATACTGTTTTACAGGAAAACGACAAAATTCTGGTTGTCTCCAACTTTAAAAATATAGAGCAAATTGAAGCGTTGATAGGCGAGCGCATTGAAATGAACCAAAAAGAATGGAGCAAACTCGATACACAGCTCATTTCCAGAAGAATTGCCGTAACCAAATCGGCTATCAACGGCCGCTCCATCGGCGAGTTGAAGTTGAGAAATATTTACGGCATCAACATCACGCGGGTGAACCGCGCGGGAATTGACCTGATTGCCGATTCGCGCTTGCAACTGCAATTGGGCGACCGTGTTACGGTGGTAGGATCGCAAGAATCAGTCACCAACGTAGAGAAATTTCTCGGAAACTCACTGAAAAGGTTAAGAGAACCCAATCTCATTTCCATATTCATAGGCATTGCCTTGGGTGTTTTGGTGGGCAGCATTCCGTTTATGATTCCCGGTATTCCCCAACCCGTGAAACTGGGATTGGCGGGCGGCCCACTCATTATTGCCATATTAATCAGCAAATTTGGCCCAAAATATAAATTGGTAACTTATACCACAATGAGCGCCAACTTAATGCTCCGCGAAGTGGGTATTGCCATTTTCCTTGCTTGCGTTGGCTTGGGAGCGGGCGAAGGCTTTGTGGATACCGTTATTAACGGCGGTTACAAATGGATTGGTTATGGCGTGATCATCACCGTGTTGCCGCTGTTGATTATTGGAACCATTGGAAGAAAAGTGTATAAATTGAACTATTTCACATTGATGGGATTATTATCGGGAAGTATGACCGACCCACCCGCGCTGTCTTATTCCAACGCCACAGCCGGAAACGATGTGCCCGCCGTTAGCTACGCCACCGTTTATCCGCTCACCATGTTTTTACGGGTGATCACGGCACAATTAATGATTTTAATATTCCTGTAAAACAAACGCTTATTGCAAACGATTGCATCGCATTTATCCAACTTGGCACTAAAAAAAATTACTTCCTTTTTTTAAAGATGGTAGATTTGTCAATAATCTCCATAAAGAACAACTCGTAATTTAATACTGTTATAATAGAACAATAAAAAAAGGAAAAAGAATGGCCCATATTACATTTCAACTTAATTATCACACAACGTGGGGGCAACAAGTTTGCGTTTGTGGCTCTGCGCCTGAGTTGGGCGGTTTTAATGAATCGAAAGCGCCCGCTTTGTCAAATCAAGGCGATGTTTGGTCGCTCCATATCGAGGTGGAAGAAACTCCCGCAATGGAATATTATTATTTCATTAAAGAAGGCGATGTTGCTGTCCGTAAAGAGAGGGGGAAACATAGGCGAATAGTTGTTGAAAAAGATAAATCATTCATCATACACGATTTATGGAAAAGCCAGCCTTACCATTCTTATCTCTACTCATCCCTTTTCACCGAAAACATTTTCGCGCATGTGGAAGAGGCGTTGCCCAAGAAGTATCCTTCTAAAAGCATTTTGCTCAACGTAATTTGCCCGTATGTGCAAAAAGGGCAATCATTAGTTATCAGCGGTGAGAACGAAGCGTTAGGAAAATGGGATATACAAAAAGCTCTACCGCTGTCGCATATCGATGACGGAGAATGGCAAATTGTCTTGAATGCCGAAAAATTCCCCGATGAAACGTTCTATAAATTTGTCATCATAGACTCAGCTACCCGCCAAGCCGTGCATTGGGAAGATGGCGGTAACCGCGTTTTATTCGCGCGAAACGCCAAAGAAAAAAACACGGTTTTTGTAGAAATGGGGTTGGTATATCATTATTATAATTTTTCGTATAAAGGAGCGGGCACGGCCATTCCGGTTTTTTCCCTTCGTTCGGAAAAAAGTTTCGGCATTGGCGATTTTTCTGATTTGAAGAAAATGATTGATTGGGCGGCGCTCACGCATCAGCAACTGTTGCAAGTGCTCCCAATAAACGATACCACCACATCGCGCACGTGGAAAGATTCCTATCCTTACAGCGCCATCTCCATTTACGCGTTGCATCCCATCTATTTGGGATGTAGTGATTTTCCGTTGAAAGACGAGAAAAAAATGGCGCGCTATCTACAAACGGCCAAAAAACTCAACAAACTTCCGCAACTTGATTACGAAAGTGTGTTAAAACTGAAAGACGCCTATTGCAAAGAACTGTTTTTGCAAGATGGAGAAACGGTTTTAACATCGGATGATTTCGGCGCGTTTTTTGAAAAAAATAAAACGTGGCTCACGCCTTACGCCTTTTATTGTTACTTGCGCGACAAAAACGAAACGGCCGACTTTAAAGCGTGGGGCGAATACAGCGTTTACAATGAAGAACGGTTAAGCACTTTGGTTGCAGGTACTCCCGAAGCCAAAAAAATAGTTGACTTTTATTATTTCATTCAATATCTGTTGCACAAGCAATTATTGGGCGTGAAAGAATACGGGCAGACGAAAGGCGTGGCGCTTAAAGGCGATATTCCCATCGGCATAAACCGCGATAGCATCGACGCGTGGACGGCACCCGAATTGTTCAATATGGACACGCAAACCGGCGCGCCACCCGACGATTTTTCCGTTTACGGACAAAATTGGGGCTTCCCCACCTACAATTGGGGCGCCATGGAACGCGACGGCTACGAGTGGTGGATTCACCGTTTCCAAAAAATGGCCGATTATTTTGATGCCTATCGCATTGATCACATTCTCGGTTTTTTCCGCATTTGGGAAATTCCGCTCGCGGCCGTGCAGGGTTTGTTGGGATATTTTAGTCCCGCATTGCCATATTGGGCCGAAGAATTAATGCAAGCCGGCATCCCCTTCGATGAGGAAAGGATGGTGCAACCGTTTATTCACGAGCATTTTCTCGAAAATTATTTTGGAGAATATACCGAAGAGGTGAAAGAAACGTATCTCGAAGTATCGGGTTGGCAGCGGTTTAAATTAAAATCGTTTTGCGATACGCAACGGAAAATCACCGACTTATTAGGTGGCAAACCCGACGACAAATCCAAACAACTACACGACGGCCTTATGGCGCTGTGTGCCAATGTGCTTTTCGTACGCGACAAGCAAGACCCGCATCGGTTTCATCCGCGCATTACGGCGCAATATACCGATTCGTATCGCTATTTGGACGACCACGTGAAACACGCCTTCAACAGGTTGTACGATGATTTTTTCTATCGCCGACACAATTACTTTTGGCGTGAGCAGGCGATGAAAAAATTACCCACGCTCATCTCCTCCACTTCCATGTTGGTGTGCGGCGAAGATTTGGGAATGGTTCCCGATTGTGTGCCATCGGTAATGAATGAGCTTAAGATATTGAGTTTGGAAATTCAACGCATGCCCAAAGACCCGCACGCGCAGTTCACCGATTTGCATCACGTGCCTTATTTGTCCGTTTGCACCACCTCTACACACGATATGTCACCCATCCGCTTGTGGTGGGCGGAAAACAAAGAAATCACACAGCAATATTATAACCAGGTACTTCATTTAGAGGGAGAAGCACCGGCAGAATGCAACCCATCGCTCTGCGAGAGAATTTTGCAAAACCACCTGCAATCTAATGCTATGTGGGTTATTTTGCCTTGGCAAGATTGGTTGTCCATCGACGGAAAGTTGAGAAACCCCGACCCCGAAAGCGAACGCATAAACGTACCGGCAAACCCAAACCATTACTGGCGATACAGAATGCACCTCACGTTGGAAGAATTATTAAAAGCCGAAAGTTTCAACGAAAAAGTGCGGGAGATGAGTAGGAGGTAGCAACCACAATTTGAACGTGGATAATACAGGTTTTATAGAATATGGCTTTATTATATTTTGTGATAATTAACCTAATAACCTGACTTCCATTTAAGCATTTCACTCTTCGCCCGGATGGGCGATATTTTCATAACCTTAGGCGATTAATTCGCCTAAGGTTGAAGTGACACATAAATACCCGCCCGAAGTGGCGGGACTTAGATAAGTTGAATTGCCACGTCCCTTTAGGGCGTGGATAAATGGTTGGAAATTCAATCGGCTTTAGCCAAAATTAAAACTCTGGCTAAAGCTTTTTTTATGACATCTAAACCACAATTTGAAATTCTGGGTGACTGATAAGTACTCTTTCTGCACATTGCGGATAATCAGTAAAATTATTTGTGTAATTAATCGAAAAAAGATACCTTTGGGCAAATAATTTCAAAAGCATGAAAAAGTTACACGTTCCTCGTGAAAACATCTCTCAAAATGACAACGTTTTCGATAAAATAAAAACGTTGCAGGAAAAAGGTGCTTTGGCAGACATCGACCAAGTAAACTGGAAAGATCAGTTCCCCAAAACGATGCCCGTAAGCGTGCGCGTAGCGCATGACGGTGAAACGCTGTATCTGTATTACACGGTTAAAGGAGAGCAGTTACGAGCTGTGAATACCACCGATTTCGGGTCGGTTTGGCAAGATAGTTGCGTGGAGTTTTTTATGCAGCGCGAAAATGAAACCACGTACCGAAATTTCGAGTGCAACGTGTTGGGCGCCTTGCTCGCAGCAAAACATGAAACGCGCGAAATTGCCGATAAATTAACCGAAGAAGTTTCATCGGTTTTTCGTTATTCCACGGTTCAGCATCGGTATGAAAACGAGAAACAGGTGAGCGACTGGACCATGTATTTGGAAATTCCCAAAAAAACAATGGGTTTTCAGGAACACGAATCGTTATCCAAACAAAAAATCAGGGCCAATTTCTACAAATGCGGAGATGAAACGCCCGAAACCCACTTCATCAGCTGGAATGCCATCGATTTACCCAATCCCGATTTCCATGTGCCGCAATTCTTCGGCCTGTTGGAGTTGGAATAATCCCATAAAAAAACAATAATTATATAAACTACTCATAAAGAAGTAAATGGAAGATATCAACAAATTAAAAGAGATTGTATTTCAGTTCATTGGAACAATGGACAATGTTGAAATTAAGCCGTTGGGCAAAGGACACATAAACGATTCCTACAAAGTGGTGGCAGGCGACAAAGAATATGTCTTGCAAAAAATTAACCATGCCATTTTCAAAAACGTACCCGAGCTGCAAAACAACATACAACGTGTAACCACGCATATTCGTGGCAAGTTGCAAGAAAAAGGCGCAACGGAAATTGAAAGAAAAGTGTTAACCCTTGTTCCCACAAAAGAAGGCGAACTTTATTACAAAGACATTCAAGGCGACTATTGGCGTTTGATGGATTTCATTAAAGAGAGCAAAAGCTACGATGAAATTTCGCCCGAGCTGGCTTACAGGGCCGGATTGGCATTTGGTGACTTTCAAAAAACATTGGCCGATCTGCCGGGCGGGCCGCTTTTTGAAACCATACCCGATTTTCACAATATGGAGTTTCGATTGCAGCAATTTCGCGATGCCGTAAACCAAGACGCTGCCGGCCGCAAAGCCGAAGTAAGCGGCTTAATTGAAGAAATTGAAAAACGCGCCGACGAAATGTGCAAACCCGAACAGTTGCATCGGGAAGGAAAGTTGCCGAAACGCACCAACCATTGCGATACGAAAGTGAACAACATCCTTTTCGACAACAACGATGAAGTGTTGTGCGTGGTTGATTTAGATACCGTAATGCCGGGCTACGTGCTTTCCGATTTCGGAGATTTCATTCGCACAGGAGCCAACACCGGAGCCGAAGACGATAAGAATCTCGACAACGTATCCGTTGATTTGGATATTTTTGAGGCCTACACCAAAGGGTATTTGGAAAACGCTGCATCGTTTCTCACCGACACGGAGATAAACAACCTGGCTTTTGGCGCTAAACTGCTCACCTATATGCAAACCGTGCGGTTCCTCACCGATTACATCAACGGAGACACCTATTACAAAACCGCATACGACGGGCACAATTTGGTGCGCACCAAAGCACAATTTAAACTCTTGCAAAGTTTAGAAGAAAATTTCGATAAAATGCAAGAAATTGTGCGTGACGCGGCAAAAAAATAAATGTTTTAAACAGGTTCGCGAATAAATGAAAACAGGATAATATAAAAATAAATCCCACGAAAATAAGCGGTGTAAAGAAAAAATTATTATCTTTGCACCGCTTTATTTTGAGGAGAAAAAGTGGCTAAATTCAGCTTATACAATATTTCGCTTAAAAACCTTTCCCAAGGTACGCATACGTTTGATTACGAGTTAGATCGTAAGTTTTTCGACGCGATAGACGGCGACGAGGTTAAAAAGGGAAATGTGAAAGTAGAAGTGGTTGTGAAGAAAACTTCCTCCACTTTTGAGTTTAATTTCTATCTGAAAGGAGTGGTGCAGGTACCTTGCAACCGCTGCTTAGACGATATGGATTTGGAAATTGATTCTCAAAACCGGCTCATCGTAAAACTCGGGCAAGAATATTCCGAAGAAAGCGATGAAATTGTCATCATCCCCGAAGATGAGGGTGAAATTAACATAGCGTGGTTTTTATATGAATTTGTCGCGCTCAATATCCCCATTAAACACGTGCATGCGCCGGGAGAGTGCAATCGCGCCATGTTTTCTAAATTGCGCAAACACCGCGCGGTGGTGAAAGACGATGACGATGATGATGACGAAACAGAAGACCTTGCGGACGACGACGATTTTCCGGAAGAAGAGGAAGCCCCTCAAACAGACCCGCGATGGGATGCACTAAAAGGCTTGAACTTAGATGAATAATTAAAATACAAACGTAAAAATTTAACATACAAATGGCACATCCAAAAAGAAGACAGTCTTCATCAAGACAAGGAAAAAGAAGATCACACGATCATGCTAAAGTACCCACAATGGCAACTTGCGCAAATTGTGGCTCATGGCATATTTATCATACTGTTTGCGGAGAATGCGGTTATTACAGAGGTAAGCTGGCAATTGAGAAGAACGCGACAGTTTAAGAAATTAATTACAAAAAACGCTGAAAAACCCTGAAATAACCTTTTTGGTCGTTTTTCAGGGTTTTTGGCTTATCAGAAAACGACGATGAAACAATTTAACGCCGTTATTACCGGTATCGCCGCCGGAATCCCCGATTATATTCTCACCAACGACGAATTATCGCGCATGGTAGACACGTCTGATGAATGGATCATGACCCGTGTGGGAATTAAAGAGCGACGCATCCTTAAAGGGGAAGCGCAAGGTATTTCCGTGCTTGGCACACAAGCCGTTGAAGATTTGTTGCGCAAAACCGGCGCTAAACCCGAAGAGATTGACGCGGTGATATTTGCCACTACCACGCCCGACCATTTATTCCCGTCGTCTGCCTCTATTGTTGCCGAAAACGTGGGCATAAAAAACGCCTTGTGTTTTGATATGGAAGTGGCTTGTTCAGGGTTCATCTACGGGCTTGAAATTTGCAACGGATTGATAAAAACGGGCAAATACAAAAAAATTATTTTGCTGGCCGGTGATAAAATGTCCAGCGTTACCAACTATAAAGACCGCACCACTTGCCCTCTCTTTGGCGATGCCGCGGGCGCCGTACTTATTGAGCCTACGGAAGAAAATATTGGCATCATGGACGCTAAACTTCATTCAGATGGAGTGGGGTATGCGCCGCTGCAGATGAAAGCCGGTGGAAGTAAATACCCGGCTACTGCCGAAACGGTTGAAAAAGCTGAGCACACCGTTCACCAAGATGGCAGAATTGTGTTTAAGTATGCCGTATCGCGAATGGCCGACGTGTCGCTCGATATTATGAAGCGTAACAACCTCACCGCCGACGATGTGGATTGGTTGGTGCCGCATCAGGCAAATATGCGCATTATCGATGCTGCCATTCAGCGAACTGAATTGCCGCGCGAAAAGGTGATGATAAACATCGAGCGCTACGGAAACACGAGCGCCGGCACCATTCCGGTTTGTTTGTGGGAATGGGAACCTCAATTGCGCAAAGGAGATAACATTATTCTCACCGCCTTTGGCGCGGGATTCACTTGGGGAGCCATTTACCTGAAATGGGGCTACGATGGCGACAAAGTGAAACAATAGAGTGATTTTTAATATCATCCATAAAACGCATCAAAATAAACGATGCGTTTTTTTATGCCAAGATTTTTTCATATCTATTAGAGATTATATTGATTGTGTTTAAATTGCAACAATATTACACCTGAAAGGTGTTATTTCCATAACCGTAGGTCAACGACCTGCGGAAGAAACATCTCAACCCTAACCCGACCCGAAGTGGTCGAACTCTCAATATGCCGCCTTTGGCTACGCCGATTCTTCGAATTCAGGCGGATGATCAAGAGGGGTAGTCTTCCGTAAGTTACACTCGTTCATCGCTTGCATAAGGTTATGAAAATGTTACCCTATGGGTAAAACTCTAAACACCATACATATATCATTCTATTCAGAATAAACTCGATTGGTTGTTAGTGTAGTTAGCCACAACAAAAAGCATAGGGCAACGCCCTATATTACGGTTATCCCCATACGCCAAGCTCTGTTACGGCTAAAGAAGTCTTATAGCCCTACAGATGGTACCCTGTCTAAAAATCTAAAATCTAAAATCCAAAATCTAAAATTTACAATCCTCCCCATCGCTCGCTGCTCAATGCCCAAAATACAAACAATCGCCATTCCCTCATCTCGCATCTATCTATTTTTTCTTATCTTTGTGCGTTAGAAACAGAAGGCTATGCAGCAACAAACACATCGTTCAGGATTTGTAAATATCGTGGGGAACCCCAATGTGGGAAAATCCACGCTGATGAACAGGCTGGTGGGAGAAAAAATTTCCATCATCACGGCGAAGTCACAAACCACGCGCCACAGGATTATCGGCATTGTAAACACGTCCGATTACCAAATTGTGTATTCCGATACGCCGGGTGTGTTGCGCCCCAATTACAAATTGCAGCAACAAATGCTCAATTTTTCGCTCTCGGCGTTGGACGATGCCGATGTGTTGCTATATGTGACCGATGTGGTGGAGAAAATTGACAAGAACGATGAGTTTCTTTCCAAAGTGCAGCGCCTTCGCTTGCCCGTGCTGCTTTTGATAAACAAAATTGACCTCACCACGCAGGAAAAACTGGAGGAAATGGTGAGCCAATGGCGCCAACTGTTGCCCGAGGCGGAAATTTATCCCATATCGGCGAGCAACAATTTTGGTGTTGACACGGTGCAAAAAAGAATTTTAGAACTTCTGCCCGAGTCGCCTCCTTATTTTGAAAAAGACGCGCTTACGGACAAGCCTGCGCGATTTTTCGTTACCGAAATTATTCGCGAAAAAGCCTTACTCATCTATCAAAAAGAGGTGCCTTACTCCATTGAAGTGGTGGTGGAAGAGTTTAAGGAAGAGCAAGATATCATCCGCATTCGTGCCATTGTGTTGGTTGAGCGGGATACGCAAAAAGGGATTGTGATTGGGCACAAAGGGGAATCGCTGAAAAAACTGGGTACGATGGCACGAAAAGACATTGAGCGGTTTTTCGAGAAAAAAGTCTTCCTGCAACTCTATGTGAAAGTAGAAAAAGATTGGCGCGACAGAGACAACCTCTTAAAGACTTTCGGATATAAATTAGATTGATTTACAATGTAGCAATGAGTGTAGAGTAGGGTAAAACTTAGGCCTTACAGTACAAAGCTCATCACACAAACCAAAAAAATATGCAAAATTTAGTAGCGATAGTGGGAAGGCCCAATGTGGGAAAATCCACCCTGTTTAATCGGTTAACCCAAAGCCGTCAGGCTATTGTAACGGAAACGGCCGGCACCACGCGCGACCGCCAATATGGAAAAGTGTTGTGGAACGGACAAGAGTTTTCGTTGGTCGATACCGGCGGATGGGTTGTGAATTCCGACGATGTAATGGAAGACGAAATCAACAAGCAGGTGCTCATCGCGATGGAGGAAGCCGATGTGATTTTGTTTGTGGTGGACGTGATGAACGGCCTCACCGATTTAGACACGAGCGTGGCGCAAATGCTGCGCAAATCGGGCAAGCCGGTGGTGGTGGTTTCCAACAAAGCCGACAATTTTAACTTGGGTTTTCAATCGGCGGAGTTTTACTCCCTCGGTTTGGGCGATCCGTTCAGTGTATCGGCCATCAATGGCTCGGGAACGGGTGATTTGCTCGACCATATTGTTTCTTTGTTTTCAAAAGACAGCAAGGAAGATGAATTGGAAGACATTCCCAAATTTGCTGTGGTAGGCCGTCCCAATGCGGGGAAATCTTCCATCGTGAACGCCTTGATAGGCGAGGAGCGAAACATAGTTACCGACATTGCCGGCACCACGCGCGACTCCATCCACACCCGATACAATAAATTTGGCATGGATTTTTATT
Organism: Bacteroidota bacterium; assembly: GCA_023388315.1. Classification (GTDB taxonomy): domain Bacteria; phylum Bacteroidota; class Bacteroidia; order Bacteroidales; family Dysgonomonadaceae; genus JAEWGM01. The sequence continues at coordinate 15,577 of JAEWGM010000021.1, forward strand.
TAATTGATACCGCCGGCATCCGCAAAAAAGGAAAAGTGACGGAAGATTTAGAGTATTTCTCGGTCATTCGCTCCATTCGGGTAATAGAAAACGCCGATGTGAGTATTTTAATGATTGATGCTACCCGCGGCATAGAAAGCCAAGACTTGAATATTTTCTCGCTTATCCAAAAAAACAGAAACGGTTTGGTGGTTTTTGTCAACAAATGGGATTTGGTGGAAAACAAAGACACCAAAACCATGAAAACGTTTGAAAACGCCATTCGCACTCGCTTCGCGCCGTTTACCGATTTTCCCATAATTTTTGGCTCGGCACTCACCAAGCAGCGTATTCTAAAGGTGATGGATGTGGCAAAAGAAGTGTATGAGAATAAAAAACGCCGAGTGCCCACGCACAAACTCAACGAGGTAATGTTGCCCATCATTGAAAAAACGCCTCCACCATCCAATAAAGGCAAGTTTGTTAAAGTTAAGTATATCACGCAATTACCTAAAACAAGTGTGCCTTCATTTGTGTTTTTCTGCAACCTACCGCAATGGGTGAAGGAACCTTACAGGCGGTTTATAGAAAACAGAATGCGCGAGAATTGGAATTTTAACGGCACGCCCATCAATGTTTTCTTTAGAGAAAAATAGGGAAACCCCATTTAGAGGTTGTGATATGGAATTCCCTTGGCCTCACTCACTTCAATGAGTTTTGTTTTAATGGCTCTTAAATCGGTATATTTCAGGTTTTCTAAATCAATTTTGTAATTTTTGTTTTCGTTGGTTGCCATAGTGATGTAGCTTAACCCAATGCCAATTTGCGTTACATTCACCCAATCAATCACGCCGTTTATCCGCTGTTTGGGCAAATGCACCCTAAACTGGTCATTATCAATGGTAATTACTGGTTTCGATTGCCACGTGGTAACCGATAATATAAGAATAACCCCAATAACGGCACCCATCAATCCGGCATAAAAAAAGAACGTGTAATTCTTCGCTAACGCTTGAAAAATGGCCACACCGCCGGAAATACCAAACAAATAGGCGCCCGATATAATACCGGTTAGTTGTATGTTTTTTGAAATGGAGTAATTGATTTCTAACTCGTTCATAAGTCTTTTTTTACTGAAAATGATTTATTAAAACCAAAATTACTGTTTTTTCGGCACATATTTCTCATTTCGCGCCTTCTTTTCTTTTAAATAAATACCAAAAACCAATGAAATAACAAAAATTATGTGTTATTTTGTATAGCATTAGTAAAGTGCACTTGAAAAGAACCACCCTGCCATTTTATCGGGGATTTAAAGAAGAGGATTAAACGGATGAATACGAAAGACAATCTTGATAACAAGAATTTGCCTGTAAACGAAGAACAAAGTGAAAACCTGCAAGCAAGCAACAACGACAAAGAAAACGTAACAGACGCTGCACTTGTAGAAGACACTTCTGTATCGGAAGAACCAACTGTGGCTGAAAGTCATAAAGAAGTAACTGAACCTGAAAACACGCAAGTTTCAACCACACAACAACCGGAAGAAGCGTCTGAGTCGGACGACAACGTCGCGGAGCAGCCTGCTCAAGTTGAAAGCGAGCAAGCGGAGCCTGCCGAAACCGAGATAGCGGAAAAAAATGACATCGTGGAAGAGGTTGGTACACCGGAAGAGGTTGATACACCGGAAGAGGTTGATACACCGGAAGAGGTTGAAACACCGGAAGAGGTTGAAACACTAGAAGTGCCTGAGCAAACAGCAGAAACCGAACCCACAGCAGAAACTGAAGTAGCGGAAGAGGTACCTGTTGATTACGATTTGGAGTTGGAAAATGCCGAAGAAGATGCGGAAGAAGACACCGATGAAGACGAGGTAGATGAAAACAGTTCCGAAATAGAGACGGGAGCCACCGTGTTGGCTATTGGAGAAATTGTGCAGAAACTTCGTGACTTGCAAGCATCCGAAGCACCTCAACGAAAAGAAATTGACGAATATAAACAGCAGTTTTATCGTTCGCTTCGCAACGAAACCGAACAGCAAAAAGCCGCCTTCCTCGCCGATGGCGGAGAAGAACTCGACTTTTTTGTGAACGAACCGCCCATCTATGCCGAAGGAAAAGAATTGCTGCAAAGCCTTAAAGAGAAACGCGCCGCCATCATCGCGCAGCAAGAGGCCGAAAAAGAAGCCAACGTGGCTAAAAAACTGGCCATCATCGAAAAAATAAAACAACTCACGGAAAATCAGGGGCAGGAAGATTTCAATAAATCATATCAGGAATTTAAATCGTTACAACAACAGTGGAACGATATTAAATTGGTGCCCCAAGCCAAAGCAAATGAGTTGTGGAAATCGTATCAGCGTTATGTGGAGGTTTTTTACGATTTGGTGCGCATCAACAATGAGTTTCGCGAATATGATTTCAGAAAAAACCTGGAGCTGAAAACCGAACTTTGCGAAGCTGCCGAAAGGCTCGATGAAGAACCCGATGTGGTTTCGGCATTCCATCAGCTGCAAAACCTGCATCAGGAATGGCGCGAAATTGGCCCGGTTTCACGGAAAGACCGTGTGGAAATATGGGAAAGGTTTAAAGCGGCATCCACCATCATCAACAAAAAATACCAAGCTCATTTTGAAGGCCTCAAAGAGCAGGAAGATGAGAATTTGGAGAAAAAAACAGCGCTTTGCGAACAACTCGAAGCCATTGATTACGAGCAGCTAAAAAGCATAAAGGATTGGAACAGCAAAGTAAAAGAAGTGCTTGAACTGCAAAAACAATGGCGCGAAATTGGCTATGTGCCTCGCAAGTGGAACAGCAAAATATATGAGCGCTATCGTGCGGCGTGCGATTTTTTCTTCCGGTCGAAAAACGATTACTACAAATCGCTCCGCGATGAAATGGAGGAGAATCTGAAAAAGAAAATCGCGCTTTGCGAACGCGCCGAAGAGTTGAAAGACAGCCAAGACTGGAGAAAAACCACACAGGAAATGATTCAGTTGCAGAAGGATTGGAAAAACATCGGCGTAATTCCACATAAATATATGGATAGCACCTGGAAACGTTTTATCTCGGCGTGCGACCATTTCTTTGAGCAGAAAAAGAGCCACACCTCGTCGCAATATGAGCAGGAAGTGAAGAATTTAGAAGCCAAAAAAGCGGTGGTGGAAAAAATAAACAATATAGATACTTCCCTTACCGACACGGAAGCCTTGCCTGTGTTGCGTGAATTAATGGATGAGTGGTATGCCATTGGCTATGTGCCGTTTAAAATGAAAGACAGGGCATATCGCGAGTTTCATGAAGCCACCGAAAAACAATTCGAACGACTGAACATTGACAAAGCCGACCGCAAATTGGAAAGTTTTAAAACCAACATTTCCGATATGGCAAAATCAGACAATGCCAAAGGCCAACTTCTTCGCGAACGCGAAAAATTAATGCGTCAGTACGAACGTATGAAAGGCGAGCTACAAACGTATGAAAATAATATCGGTTTCTTATCCGTGTCTTCTAAAAAAGGAAACAGCCTGTTGGACGATATGAACCACAAGGTGCAAAAAATAAAATCGGAATTGGACCTTATTGTGAAAAAAGTGAACGCCATTGACGAAGAGTTGAAATAGAACGATAAATTTTTATAATTTTAAAAGCGAGGTTAAAATTTTAACCTCGCTTTTTTTGCTTAATACGATGTTGATACGATTTTCGTACTATTTGAGAAAATTATAGCATCGAATAGTTCTTTTATTTTGTTACTTTGATTGAATAAATCTTAAAAAACACTTCTCTCAATGAGGTGATGTTTCTTTATTTAAATATACTTTAAATTATTATAAATATTAATGAAAAACGTTAATGAAATTTTGTGTTAAATTAAACAAATGTAAAGAATGAAAAGCAAAAAACTGATTATTAATCTCATGAAAGGAATTACGTTCGTATTTCTATGGACATTTTCCTTTGTCCTGTTCGCTCAGAATATAAATGTGAGCGGAACAGTAAACGATTTGAACGGAGAGCCTCTTATAGGAGTTTCCATTCAGGTTCGTGGTACATCTGTTGGAACTGTCACAGATTTTGATGGAACTTTCACATTAACAAACATCTCGCCAAATTCAACTTTGGATATTTCCTATGTTGGCATGAGAACACAAACTGTGAATGTTAATGGGCAAACAACATTAAATATTGTGCTTACCGAAGATTCGGAGCTTTTGAGTGAAGTAGTTGTGACGGGGTTTGGTCTCGCACAGAGAAAAGAATCATTAACCTCAGCAATATCGGTAATTGGCGCAACTGATATTAGTCGTTCACAAGCATCAACCTCATCAGGTGCGTTGGTTGGAAAAATACCCGGAATTAACTCACGACAAGCTGACGGAAGACCGGGAGCTTCAACAAGTATTCAGATACGTAATATGGGTACTCCACTCTATGTAATTGATGGTATTCAGTCGGATGAGGGTCAATTCAACAACATCGATTTTAATGATATAGAGGCAATTTCTGTATTAAAGGATGCTTCCGCTTCAATTTATGGTGTACGTGCAGCAAATGGTGTTGTGGTTGTAACTACAAAAAAAGGAACGCGAAACACTAAAAATACGGTTGCCATAAATTCCTATTATGGCTGGCAAAGTCTTTATGATTTTCCGCGTCCGGCAACAGCTGCCACGTACATTAAGAATTACATTCAATCTCAAACAGTACAAGGTGCTCCCAACTACAACTATACGAAAGATGATTACGAAAAGTGGTTGCAGGGAACAGAAAAAGGATATGTTCCATTTGACTGGTATGATTATATTTGGAAGTCAGGCCCACAAACTTACATAAACGCGAACATTTCCGGTGGTTCCGATAAAATAAACTATTATTTAAGCGTTGGAAATCTGAATCAGGATGCTATTATTGTAAATTATGGTGGTTTTAACCGCACTAACGTACAAATGAATATAAATGCTAATATCAGCGATCGCTTTAAAATTGGCGGTGGAATGAATGGAAGAATTGAAAGACGGGTCAATCCTGGAGTTCCCGAAGTGGATGACTACTGGATGCCCCGTTTCGGAACATATAGAAACCTGCCGACAAGAAGGCCTTTCGCAAATGATAATCCGCTGTATCCGACGTTAACATCTACTAATCCAGCAACCAATTTTGCTTGGTTAAATTATGAATTGGCCGGAAAATTTGAAAATACGTGGCGAGTTGTACAGTTAAACTTCGATGCTGAATATGAGCTTTTCGATGGACTAAAAGCAAGAGCTTTAGCCAGCTACTATCTCGCAAACCAACGTTTAGATAATCAAGAGTATACGTATAAACTTTACGGCTATGATGAAAGTACGGATACTTATCCTGTAATTTTCGAAAACAATAATCCTTGGAGAGAACGCACGCAAGGATATGTTGAAGAGGTTACCTCTAACATCCAACTCTCTTACAATAAGACTTTTGGAGCTCACAGTTTCGCAGCCGTAATCGGTGCTGAGGCCATTAAACGTGACACACCGAGCACGTGGGTACACTCTATTCCCACATCCAATGCATTACATTTGATCGATTATGAAACAATGGATACGTATAACGATACCGGAAATAATACACAAGCCCGTTTAGGCTATATGGGACGTTTTAATTACGATTATGCGAATAAATATTTGCTTGAGTTCTCTGGCCGCTACGACGGTTCATGGAAGTTTCCGCCTAATCACCGTTGGGGATTCTTTCCATCAGCATCTGCCGGTTGGAGAATATCTGAAGAAGATTTTTGGCGATCAAGCAAACTGTCAGGTATTTTTAGTGATTTAAAGATACGTGCCTCTTATGGCCTGTTAGGAGATGATAATGTGGGAGGATATAATGCTTTTGATTATATGGACGGATATACATATAAAAACGGAGGCTCGGTTATAGATGGTAAATATACCATTGGTACTGTACCACGTGGACTTCCAGTAACTACATTATCATGGATTAAGGCTAATATTCTGAATACCGGTCTTGATGCAAGTTTTTTTGAAGGTAAATTAACAGGTTCTCTCGACTTTTTCCGTCGCAAACGTACTGGCCTTCCCGCGTCGAGATATGACATTCTGCTCCCATCGGAAGTGGGTTTTGGCTTGCCTCAAGAAAACCTGAACTCGGATTTGCATATGGGTTATGATTTTGCAGCCAAATGGAGCAGTAAAGTTCAAGACCTAACATACTCCGTGGGTATGAATGCTACATATTCTCGTTTTTACGACTGGGAGCAATATAAACCACGTTTCAGTAATTCCTGGAATGTATATCGTAATTCAATCGATAAACGATATGGCTATTTGAATTGGGGATTGGAAGCTGACGGACAATTCCAAAGCTGGGAAGAAATTGCAACTTGGCCCATTGATAACGATCGACAAGGAAACAGAACGCTTCGTCCCGGAGATGTGAAATATAAAGATATAAACGGTGACGGCGTTATTAACTGGATGGATGAGCGCCCAATTGGTTATCGTCAAGATTCGACGCCAATTTTAAACTTTGGTTTCAATTTCTTATTTATGTGGCGTGGCTTTGATTTGGCATTTGATTTAACAGGAGGCGCTCTATCAACGTGGTATCAAGAGTGGGAGCAACGAAATCCGTTTCATGATGGAGGAAACAATCCTCAATATTATATGGAAAACACGTGGCATCTTGCTGATATATGGGATGCGAACAGCGAATTGATTCCGGGTAAATACCCCATGCTTTTAATTGGAAATAGTAGTCACAGTAACTATTGGAACAGTACTTTCTGGAAGAAAAATGTAAGATATATCAAACTTAGAAACTTAGAGTTTGGTTATACAATTCCAAAATCCATTGTGAATAAAGCTTCTATTTCGGATTTGCGTTTGTATGTTGCAGGGCAAAACCTTTTTGGTTTGACCAATTTAATTGGGGTTGATCCTGAGATACAAGATACAAATGGTTTGGCATATCCAACCATGCGTATTATCAATGTTGGTTTAACTCTCAAATTCTAAAACAAGATGAAAATAAAAAATATTTTAATAGCGTTACTTGCAACTCTTTTTATGATAAGTGGTTGCGCTGATTTTTTAGACAGAGATCCCGATACTATCCTATCCGATGATCAAGTATTTGGAGATGCTGTAATGATCACATCTGTACTCTCAAATTTCTATGGAAGAATAACATGGGGACAGCACGTTGATGACTCATATTCGTACACAATTTTAGATGAAGCCTCCAGATCAGAGAGTGGTCCTGATACTCGCCAAGGTTTTGAAGATGATCGATGGAGAGTGTATGATTATGGCTTGCTCAGAAACCTGAATCAGTTTTTGAAAGGCGTTCGTGAAACCACAGTGTTGGCTCCCGAACTTCAGAAGCAGTTGGAAGGTGAAGCGCGTTTCATAAGAGCTTGGTTATATTTTAATATGGTACGAGGAATGGGAGGAATGCCAATTGTTGGCGATGAAGTGTTTGAATATAGTCCTGGTATGGATATAACAGTTTTGCAATATGCTCGTTCCACAGAGGCGGAACTGTATGATTATATTATATCGGAATGCGAAGCCATAAAAGATTTTCTGCCTGTTAATCCATCTATTAATGGGGCTCGGGCTACAAAATGGGCTGCTCTCATGTTGAAAGCACGCGCGGCTGTGTATGCCGGATCAATTGCCAATTACAATAACAAAATGGCAACTCCCATCCGTACACCGGGAGGTGAAGTAGGAATTCCTGCTAATTTGGCTAACGCATATTATCAAACAGCTTTATCGGTTGCTGAAGAAGTGATTAACGGTGGAAAATATCAATTGCAATTGACAAAGCCTGATGATAGAGGCCGTAACTTTTACGAAGCGCTTTCGATAAAAGAAAACAACCATGAAGTTATTTGGGCAAGAGATTATAAATATCCCGGACAAACAGTTTGGTTTACTGTGGGGAATATTCCTGCCTCGCATGCAGAAGATATCGATCGTTGTTATGCAGGCCCTATCTTGAATTTAGTAGAAGATTATGAATACATAAACGATAGAAACGGACAAATAAAAATAAGAGATGCTTCCGGAAACTATATTTTTTATGATAAACCTGAAGATGCATTCGAGAACAAAGACCCGCGTTTGTGGGGCACAGTAATTTATCCGGGTGCTATTTTCAAAGGTACTCCGGTGGTGCTCCAGGCCGGTCAGAAATATTTTGATGACGGAGAATGGAAAGTAAAAACGAGCCGTCCTGGTGAAACAGATGAAGATGGCGTTCTTATTACCTCAGTAAATGGTCCCAACACATCCAATGATCAGTATGTTAACAAATCGGGATTTTTCTTTAGAAAATTTCTCGACGAAACTCCAAGCGCTTCCACACGTGGACGTCGGAGTGAAATGTGGTTCCCCCGTTTTCGATTTGCCGAAGCGATAATGATTGCTGCAGAAGCTTCTTTGGAGCTGGGACAAACCAATCAAGCTTTGAGTTATATTAATATGATTCGCAGCAGAGCAGGCATTCAAGCATTAACAACAATTACATTTGATGATATTGTCCGCGAAAAACGTGTGGAATTCGCTTTCGAAGATCACCGCTATTGGGATTTAAAACGTTGGAGATTAGCTGATAAAATATGGAATGGAATTCAAAATGATCCACAAGCACAACAATTTGCTTTATTTCCTTATTTAATTAACGATCCCGGTAATCCGAATAATGGAAAATGGGTTTTCGATAAAATAGCGACTCATATGTCACCTTATCCCAGATATTTCCAAATGAGAAACTATTACAATTTTATTGACCAAGGATGGATTAATAATAATCCGAAACTCGTGAAGAATCCTTATCAATAATATTTCACAGAATAAATTTATTGAAGAGATAACAGACTATTTAATTTAATAATATGATAATTATGAAATATATTAAACATTACTTGATATTTACGATTGTAGCTTTATTCATTTCAAGTTGTGGTCTTGACAATTATGATCCGCCGCAATCTAAATTGATAGGGAAAGTTACTTATAATGGAGAAACTCTTGGAGTACGAGGTACAGGAGAAGCAGTGCAACTACAGCTTTATCAAGATGGGTATGAACTTAGAGATAATATACCGGTGTATGTGGCACAAGATGGTACTTTTGAGGCACTTCTTTTTGACGGCGAATATAAACTTGTTACAAGAAACCAAAATGGGCCTTGGGTAAACACAAGAGATACTTTGGTAGTCAACGTAAAAGGGGCAACAAGTGTTGAACTGAAAGTGACACCGTTTTTTACCATTTCAAACGAAAATTTATCTTTAAACGGATCAGTTTTTAACGCGACATTCAACATCAATCAAATAGTAAACACAGCAAACATAGATTATGTGACACTGTTGTTAAGTAAAACAACTTTTGTAGATGATGTGTCAAACTTTGCCCGAAGAGATTTCAGAGATATAGAAGCCGGGGCAATTAACTTATCCATGGACTTATCTGAAGATAATAACTTTAAAAACGCTGCGACTGTTTTTGGAAGGGTAGGAGTTAGAACTGTTGGTACAGATCAAGCGATTTACTCAAAAGTAGTTCGACTTAAATAAAAAACGTGTATAAAGTAAAAGAAGCAACTCAAATGAGATGCTATTAGATTTTTCTCACAACTTTTCATTTGGCTTCTTTTACTTTATTTCTTTTCTAATTATTCAACGCATTATTACACATTCGTAAGACTGTAAGATCGAAATTTAAAATTAATGATGAAATCAAAAATAGCAACTTTTTGTTTTTTATTATCCTTATTAACAGTTGGTTGTGGGCAAGGAAATTCTGCAAAACACATTTTGTCAACGGACTTGTCCACCAACCTCCGCGCCCCCGCATATCCCTTGGTGGCGGTTGATCCGTATTTCAACGCGTGGTCGTGTACAAATAATTTATACGATGATCAGGTTCGCCACTGGACGGAAAAAGAATTTCCTCTGATTGGCGCTTTGCGTGTGGATGGGGAAACCTATCGGTTTATGGGGACGGAAAGATTGCCGTTGAAATCCATTCTTTCCACCTCGCACGAGGAAAGATGGGAAGGAGCATACACATTGGAAAAACCCAATAATGACGCTTGGATTTCTGCAGATTTTAACGATTCGCTGTGGAAGCGCGGAAACGCGGCTTTCGGCACACAAAATGAACCCAATTTGTCAACTTTGTGGGATACTCGCGATATTTGGGTAAGAAGAACGTTTGAATTAAACGAAGATTTAGCCGATAAAGATATCTACTTGCATTATTCGCACGACGATATTTTCGAACTCTATATAAACGGTATTGAGGTTGTGAAAACCGGTTACGAATGGAAATACAACGTTCAAATTAAGTTGTCGGACGAGGTGAAAGCTTCGCTTAGAAAAGGGAAAAACATCATTGCCGCACACACGCACAACCGTACGGGTGGGGGATATGTCGATTTTGGACTGTATGAAAAAGAACCCGACAAAAGCGCTTTCGAAAGAACCGCGCTGCAAAAAAGTGTCTCTGTATTGCCCACACAAACTTTTTACACGTTTGAGTGTGGTCCTGTGGAACTTGAATTGGTTTTCACATCTCCGCTGTTAATGGACGATTTGGATTTGTTGTCCCGTCCCGTTAATTACATCACGTATCAAGTGAAATCTACAGATGGCGTTAACCACGACGTGCAAATTTATTTTGAAACCACACCTCAATGGGCTGTGCATTCCGATGCGCAAGAGGTTGGTTTTGAGAGAATTGACCGAGACGAACTTACGTACTTGAAGACGGGAACCGTTGAACAATCTGTTTTGCAGAAAAAAGGCGACGATGTACGTATCGACTGGGGATATTTCTATATGACAGGAAAATCGGAAAATACTTCCGCGATGAACTTTGGCGATTACTGGACGCCCAAGAAAGAGTTCCAAACTTCTGGAAAAATTTCAACTCAGCAGCCGCAATCGCTTTCCGGTCAAATCAACAACGAAATGACGGTTTTGTCGTTCAGTAAAGACTTAGGCAGCGTGTTGTCTCAAGTAAAAAGCGATTACATTATGCTGGGTTACGACGATATTTATTCCATTCAATATTTTCACGATAACCTTAAGGCATATTGGACAAAAGACGGGCAAGTTGATATTTTTCAGGCATTTAAACAAGCAGAAACCGACTACACGTCCATTATGAATCGATGTGCAAAATTCAATAAGCAAATGATGGCCGATGCCAACAAAGCCGGAGGTGAAAAATACGCTGAACTGTGCGCTTTGGTATATCGTCAGGCGATTGCTGCACACAAATTAGTGAAAGACAAAGACGGCACATTGCTGTTCCTCTCCAAAGAAAATAACAGCAACGGCTCCATCGGAACGGTTGACATCACGTATCCTTCTTCGCCACTTTTCCTCATTTATAACACGGAATTGGTAAAAGGGTTGATGAATCATATTTTTTACTACAGCGAAAGTGGTAAATGGACAAGACCCTTTGCCGCGCACGATGTGGGTACCTATCCAATAGCCAACGGACAAACTTATGGCGGCGATATGCCCATTGAAGAATCCGGAAATATGTTGATTTTAACAGCGGCTCTTGCCCAAGTAGAAGGAAACGCCGATTATGCCGCGAAACATTGGGATGTGCTCACTACGTGGACGGATTATTTGGTGGAGGAAGGTCTCGATCCCGATAATCAACTCTGTACCGATGACTTTGCCGGACATTTCGCACATAACGCCAACCTCTCCATCAAAGCCATTATGGGTATTGCCGGATATAGCAAATTGGCTGATATGCTGGGTAAGAAAGATGTGGCCGAGAAATACCTCAATATCGCTAAAGAAATGGCTGTTGAGTGGGAGAAAATGGCGAACGACGGTACTCATTATCGTCTCACATTTGACCGTCCCAGCACCTGGAGTCAAAAATATAATTTGGTGTGGGATAAATTGTTAGGATTCAATATTTTTGATCCGCAAATAGCTGTAAAAGAAATGGCGCATTACCGCACGGTGCAGAATGAATTCGGTCTTCCGTTGGATAATCGCGCTACTTACACCAAAACCGACTGGATTATGTGGAGTGCCACTCTTACTGGAAATATGGATGACTTTCACGCGTTGGTTGATTTAGTATATAAATACGCCAACGAAACACCTTCGCGTGTTCCGATAAGCGATTGGCACGATACGGTTTCTGCCGAAAGAATGAATTTTAAAGCCCGTTCCGTGGTAGGTGGATATTTCCTGAAAATGTTGGAAGACAAAATAAAGAAATAGTTATCAGTACTAACATAACTCGTTAGTTGGATTTTTGTAACAATGAAAAAAAATGTATTCATCATAATCGCTTTCTTCTTTTCCACACACGTAATGTGTGCCGGGGAGAAGAAGGCTGATGAATTCCGGACGCAGGTGAATATATCTTTGGCAGAGCAAAACATTCATCGCGCTATGGAATTGATTGATAATTCGGTATCGGTTTACTTTACGGGAGACGAAATGTCGATGGCAAGGTTTTATAATCCGTATACGGAAACTCGTTCCGAAGAGCGTGGAAGTATCTGGATGTACACAAGTGCTATTGAAGCGGTGAACGCTGTTTTGCGAGCCATTCAGGCATACGATACAAAAGTGGAAAACGCTGACCTTAGCGGACAATATTCCGATAAATATACGCGTCTCCTGCAACAATTGTACGACAACGCCGATTATTATTTGGGAACTTTTCGTTTAACGTCATACACTCAAACCGCGAAATGGACGGTTTACGGAGTACATCGAAGCCGAGTGAAGGGCCAAGCCAAAGTGGAAGGGATCGAAAACGTGTACGACGACCAAATGTGGTTGATACGAGAACTATTAGAATCGTATCAGTTGACCGGGAATAATTTCTTTCTCGAAAAAGCGGAGTATCTCACCGATTATGTTTTGGACGGCTGGGATTGCACCATTGACTCAAACGGAAAAGAACGCGGAGGAATTACGTGGGGGCCGGGATATGTTTCCAAGCACGCTTGCAGCAACGGCCCTATGGTAAGTCCTTTGGTTTGGCTACACGAGTTGTATAAAGATAAAAATGAGTTCATTACGTATCGTTACATTGATTCTCACGATAAAGTATCGCGCAAAGAGAAAACAGTAAAGAAAAGCGATTATTACCTCACTTTTGCCAAGAAGGTGTACGATTGGCAGAAAGAACACCTATTGCGAGCCGATGGCGTATACGATGATATGATGGGTGGATGTTCACCCCGACATCCGGAGTTGGAAATTATTTCCGGCAAAACATACCGCAAAGGTATATTTTGTCGCGATAAAGTTGGTCCGGCTATATCTTACAACAGCGGAACAATGCTTTCCGGCGCGGCTGATTTGTATAGGGCAACCGGTGAAAGTCAGTACCAAACAGACGCGGTGAACCTGTCGGACGCGAGTTTTTCTTATTTTGCTAAAAAAGACGCGGAAATCCCGGGTTATTTCACATACGATGTCAGTGGATTCAGAAACTGGTTCAACGGTGTGTTGCTGCGTGGTTTGGTAGATGTTTATCCGCGGTATAACAATATTGCGCCATATATCGAAACATTTCAGCAGAATCTCGATTATTCCTATAAAAACCATAAATACAAGGGATTATTGCCTGTAAATCCATTGACGGGTTGGAAAGAAAATATCGAGGAAAACAGTGTGGAAGGAATGTTTAGTTTCGCATTTGCGGCAAAATATGCGGTGTTGGCTGAATATGAGTTGAAAAAATAAATCTTAAAAGGTATCGGCAATGAAAAAGAAAAAAGAAATAGACAAACAATCCAGAAGAAAAGCCATTGCCACTTTAGGTGCGGTAACTGGAGCAACTGCATTTGGCGCTTTCGCAAAAGGAGTCGACGTAAAAAGTGAAAGCAAAAACGTATCAGGGTTGAGCAGTCTGCCTCTTTTTTCTATCAGAAATGCCCGGTCGGGACAACTCACGACCTTTGATATCGACTCCAAACAAAAAGCATTTCCCATACAACCGGGTGAGAAAAAAATACTTGCGGAGCACAACAATCCCGGAATAATCACCCGTTTATGGATGACCATATCGGGTTGGTTTTGGGAAAATTGGGATTTGCGCGAAGAGAAATGGCCCGATACAACCATTCTGAAAAAACTGATTTTAAGGATATATTGGGACGGGAATAACTTTCCGTCGATTGAAGCGCCCATCGGCGATTTTTTTGGCGTAGGTCACTGTGAATTCAAACATTACGTGTCCAAATATTTGGGTATGTCAAGCGGTGGCTTTTACTGTTACCTGCCAATGCCGTTCAACAAAGTAAAAATAGAAGTTGAAAACTTGCACGATAAATCCGTTCCTCACGTTTTTCTGAATGCAAACTATACGGCTTACGATGCGCTTCCCACCGATGCCGGACGGCTGCATTGTTTATACAACGTCGGAACCAATGCGGGATCCGAACCGCAATATGTGGTAAAAACAAAAGGGAAAGGGCATTTTGTGGGATGTTGCTTGTCGATGCAAAGTTGGTTGCCCAATTATTTAGGATATTTAGAAGCACCGGAATATATTTACATCGATGATAATTTCGAGGAGAAAACTCCCGCAATTGTAGGAACCGGATTGGAAGATTATTACAACGGAGGATGGTATTTCAGGGATGGCGAATTTAATGCTCCATTGCACGGCGTTCCGTTGAAAGATGCGCTAAGATCGATGATAACAATGTATCGTTTTCACGAAGAAGACGCCATTTTTTTCGATAAAAGCTTCGTGATGAAATTCCAATCGCCTCGTCCACCTGAACATACCCGCGAATTTAAATTTTCGTCTACTGCCTATTGGTATCAGCAGGAGCCATCGGAATTGTTGTTCAAATTGCCGCCCAAAGATAAATTGGTTGACTGGTACAGAATACGCGATACTGATCATCAGTCCATTCCATAAAATAAACGGAGAGAATAAAAAAATGAATTTAAATGATGCTTTAATCTTAGTTGTTTTTTTCATAGGCTCATTTGTTGCGGATGTATTTTCTCAAACACCCGCGGCGCCGTTGTTCCGCGACCCCATTTACGACGGAGCCGCCGATCCTATTGTGCGATGGAACAATGTTGAGAAAAACTGGTGGATGTTATACACAGCACGTCACGCGAATCAAAATACGCCCGGCGTAGCATATTGTTACGGTACAAATATCGGCATCGCTTCTTCGGATGATAACGGTAAAACGTGGCGATACAGAGGCGAACTCGATTTAGATTTCGAAAACGGGAAAAATACATTTTGGGCGCCCGAAGTAATCTTTGCAAACAACACGTATCATCTTTTTGTAACGTACATAAACGGTGTAACCAGCTATTGGAGTGGGAGAGCGTCCATACATTACTACACGAGCAAAGATATGTGGGAGTGGGAACATCACGGCAGCATTAATTTATCGGGTGGAAGCGTTATTGACGCTACAGTTTTTCAAAGGAGCACCAACGACTTCTATATGTGGTACAAAGACGGCATAGGTCAAATCCGATTGGCGCGGAGTACAAACTTATTTGATTGGGACGATTCTGAAAATATAACTTTCGAAGGAAATCAGGAAGGTCCCGTTATTTTTGAATTCAACGGCTATTATTGGCTACTTACCGATGAATGGAAAGGAATGCGGGTATATAGATCGTCGGATCTCATCCATTGGGAAAAACAAGGATTGGTGCTCAGTGATGAAGGTACCCGCCAAGATGATTATCCCACCGGTGCGCACGGCGATGTGATTGTTGTGGACGATAAAGCGTATCTTTTTTATTTCACTCATCCCGGCAGAAAATCGCATTTAGACGAAATATACGATGAGCACGGAGTTATTCCATATTCACATAAACGCTCATCCATTCAGGTAGCTCGATTGCATTTTAAAAACGGTACGCTTATTAGCGACCGCACAGATACTTTCAACGACTTTTATTTAAAAAACAGATAAAATGAAAAAAATAATCCCATTACTTTCACTTTTCTTGCTCATTAGCATCGCAGGTTTTGCCCAGTCTGAAACCAAAGCTACGCTTGTTGACAGACCCAGTACCGATGCGATAAACACCAATTATGTATCAAACAGAGCGCCGCTACAACCGCTGCATTTCATTAAGTTGCCTGTGGGAGATATAAAACCCAAGGGTTGGATTGAAAAAACATTGCAACTGCAAAGAGAAGGACTATCGGGAAAGTTGGGCGAAATTAGTGCTTGGCTCGACAAAGAAAACAACGCTTGGTTGGGCACCGGCAACGATTACGGTTGGGAAGAAGTGCCTTACTGGCTGAAAGGTTACGGAAATATGGCATACATCTTTGATGATAAGGCTATGCTGGACGAAACCAAACAATGGCTCGAAGCAGTGTTTAAAAGCAGACGCGACGATGGTTATTTCGGTCCGTATATCGAAAAAAACGGCAAGCCCGATTTATGGGGGAATATGATTATGGTGTGGTGTCTGCAATCGTATTACGAATATACAAAAGACCAACGAGTAATAGATTTAATGACCGATTACTTCAAGTGGCAGTTGCAACTTCCCGATGATATGTTTCTGGAAGATTATTGGGAAAACAGCCGTGGTGGAGACAATTTGCTGAGCGTATATTGGCTGTACAACATTACGGGTGATAAATTTTTGCTGGATTTAGCCGAAAAAACACATAAAAACACGGCCAACTGGCGTCAACGTTCCACCTTGCCCAATTGGCACAACGTGAATATTGCCCAAAGTTTTCGCGAACCGGCAACCTATTATATGCTCTCCAAAGATTCTGCCGATTTATTGGCGACCTACAACGTGCATCACCTGATAAGAAACACATTCGGGCAAGTTCCGGGCGGAATGTTCGGCGCCGATGAAAATGCGCGGATGGGTTATATCGATCCCCGTCAGGGGACAGAAACGTGCGGCTTTGTGGAGCAAATGGCATCGAACGAAATACTGCTTAGAATGACCGGCGACCCGTTTTGGGCGGAACACTGCGAAACGGTAGCTTTCAACTCTTATCCGGCATCGTTAATGCCCGATCTTAAAGCCTTGCGCTACATTACTTCGCCCAATCATACGATAAGCGATTCGGAAAACCATCATCCCGGAATTGATAATCGCGGACCTTTCTTATCTATGAATCCATTCAGTAGCCGTTGCTGTCAGCACAATCACGGTCAGGGCTGGCCTTATTACATAGAACACTTGATGCTGGTTACTCCCGATAATGGCGTTGCCGCGGCCATTTATTCGGCTTGTACGGCAAAAGTTAAAGTAGCCAACGGAAAAACGGTTGAAATTACCGAAGAAACCAACTACCCGTTTGAAGAAAGCATCCGCTTTACCATCAACACAAACGGAAACGTTACCTTCCCTTTTTACTTGCGCATTCCCACGTGGACGGAAAACGCGTCAGTTGAAGTTAACGGTAGAAAAGTAAACATATCGCTTGAACCCGGAAAATATGTGCGTTTAGAAAGAAATTGGCGAAATGGCGATAAGGTTGTGCTAAATGTGCCGATGAAAATCACACAACAAGTGTGGCACGTGAACCAGGATAGTCGCAGTATTAATTATGGCCCGTTGACTTTTTCATTAAAAATTAAAGAGAATTACCAAAAAGCGAGCAGTATTGAAACAGCTATCGGAGACTCTAAATGGCAAAAAAATGCCGATGCGAGCAAATGGCCTACGTATGAAATTTACCCCGAAAGCGATTGGAATTACGGCTTGGTAATTGATGATAACAAAAAGTTGGCGGATAATTTTGAAATCGTGAAAAAACAGTGGCCTGCCGATGATTTCCCCTTTACGGTAGATAATTCTCCCTTAGAATTGAAAGCTAAAGGCAAAAAAGTAATTGGGTGGGAAATTGATCAACACGGCCTAACAGGTGAGCTTCCCATAAAAGAAAATTTGCAATTTGAAGATAAGACGGAAAATATTACATTAATCCCAATGGGTGCCGCCCGATTAAGGATTTCGGCCTTCCCTGTTTATGAAAAATAAAAACGTGAACTATAGATAAGAGTCAATTTTAGAATAAGGTAATAAGGTCGTTTTAGCATATTGCCTAAGTCTACGAAGGTTGATTGAAATAAACAAGGTTGTATTTTGCAAATTCAAAACCTTATTTCCAATATGTTTTACCTTAGTAGCTTAGAATTACAAAGTGATAATAACCTTATTGGCTTATTTATCAATATAATAGCAGGTTGCTTAATGAAACTCAGGTTAAAATGAAAAACAGATGAAAACTAATATTCTAAAACTCGTAACCTCAGCCATCACAGTAAGCCTTCCCTTGGTTGCTTTTTCAAAAACCGATAATCGACCGAATATTTTAATTATTTTGGCAGATGACTTGGGTTATTCCGATTTAGGATGTTATGGAGGAGAAATTCACACCCCAAATTTAGATCGGTTAGCTGAAAACGGGTTGCGTTTTACGCGCTTTTACAATGCCGGACGCAGTTGTCCTACGCGGGCATCGCTTCTTACGGGTCTATATCCGCACCAAGCCGGAATTGGACGTATGACGTTTGATGAACATCAACCCGGATATCGCGGTACGATGACTCATAACGCGGTAACCATAGCCGAAGTGTTGAAAAAATCGGGATACCAAACTGGAATGATTGGCAAATGGCACGTGGCGGAAACCCCTTTAAGACCCGATCAGCGCGAATGGCTGGCACATCGGGTCTACCACGAAGAGTTTGCTCCGAAAAACAACTATCCTGTAAACCGAGGATTCGATGATTTTTATGGAACAATTTATGGCGTCATCAACTTTTTTGACCCGTTTAGTTTAGTGAACGGTGATAAACCTGTATCCACCGTTCCCGATAATTACTACGCCACCATCGCGATGGCAGATAGCGCCGTATCGTATGTAAACCGATACGCCGGTTCTGAGGCGCCGTTCTTTTTATATTTATCGTTTCACGCTCCGCATTGGCCGTTGCACGCTTTGCCGGTAGATATCAAAAAATACGAAGAGGTGTATAAAGTGGGCTGGGAGAAAATCAGAGAGAAACGGTATGAAAAAATGCGGGAATTGAAAATTTTTGATGCTGAAGATAATTTTTTGTCACCTCGTCAATTCAGCGACCAGTGGAGCGAAAACCCTCACACGGAGTGGGATGCTCGCGCAATGGCTGTGCACGCGGCAATGGTGGACAGAATGGATAAAGAAATTGGCAAAGTATTGCGTGCATTGGAAGAAACAGGACAACTCGATAATACACTTATCGTTTTCTTGTCGGATAATGGTGCCAGCAATGAGGATTGTCAGAATTATTCGCCCGGAGAGAATGACCGCCCCGATATGATGCGGAATGGCGAACCCATTATTTATCCTCGCGACAAAGAAACGCTGCCCGGTGCGCAAAACACCTTCGCGTCCATAGGTGCCCGTTGGGCGAATGTGGCAAATGCTCCGTTTCGGTTTTGGAAAGCCAAGTCTTACGAAGGTGGCATTTGCACCCCATTTATTGCACATTGGCCGCAAGGAATTAAAACAGAAACGGGAACTACAAACAACAATATCGGTCACGTGATAGACCTAATGGCTACCTGTCTTGATGTTTCACAAAGCGATTATCCCAAGATATATAACGATAATACCATTATTCCATTGGAAGGAAAAAGTTTGTTACCAGTCTTTGAAAAAGGCAGTAGAGAAGGACACAACGCTGTTTACTTTGAGCATTTCAACGAGAAAGCAATGATTGATAGCTCGGGTTGGAAGATTGTAATGCCCGGACAAAACGTGCCGTGGGAACTGTACAATCTCAACGCAGATAGATCAGAATTAAATAACCTTGCCGAACTCTATCCGCAAAAAGTGAAAGAGATGGAAAAACGATACTTGGAATGGGAAAAACGGAGTTTGGTGGAGCCGAGGCCGTAACCAACTACCTTGTTTTTTTACACGATAATGCTAATACCTTTGATTAACTCTCAAAAATATTCTCGAAATCCAATACATTTTAATTCTGATACAATTTTCCTGTTTTTTGAGAAATTTATAGCACGAGAGAAGATTAAAAGTTTGTTATTTTGAGAAAAGTTAATTTTTAAAAAATTGAATAAATGAAAAAGAAATTAAATTTGTTATTTATGTTGCTCTTTTTCCCTTTGCTCATCTTTGCTCAGGTAAAGGTTACGGGAAAAGTGACGGATGAAGCAGGAGAACCGATAATTGGAGCAAACATTATCGAAGTAGGAAGGCCTTCCAATGGTACGGTTACAGACATTGACGGAAATTTCAGTTTTGAAGTTTCAAGCGGAGCCAATATCGAAATTTCTTATATTGGCTATTTAACGCAAGATGTAGCCGCATCAAGCTCTTTCTTAAACATCGTTTTGATTGAAGATACTCAAAGCTTGGAAGAACTGGTTGTAATCGGATATCAAACAGTTAGAAAAGCCGATTTGACAGGAGCTGTATCCGTTTTCAAACCCGAAATAATGAAAAACACAGTAGTAACGGGAACCGTTGCGGATGCCTTAACAACAGTGCCTGGCGTGTTTGTAAGATCATCGGGTCAACCGGGAGCCGAAGGGTTTGTGCAAATTAGAGGAACATCCACTTTCGGAACAAGTAACCCCTTGTACGTGATAGATGGAATTGCCGTAGGAAACGCAAACCGTGACTTCAATTACAACGATATCGAAAGCATTCAGGTTCTAAAAGACGCGTCGGCAGCGGCAATTTACGGTTCACGCGCCGCGAACGGAGTAATTATCATTACAACCAAAAAAGGACGTGAGGGCAAGATGAAAATAGACGTATCGGCAAAAAACACTTTCCAATGGTTGCCTCGTTATAATTTAACGAATAGAGAACAGTGGATAGCTTTGAACGATATCGCATTTAAAAACGCGGGACGTGCTCCGGCTATTCACTCCGAAGGTAATACCGATTGGCAGGAAGAGGTTTTCAAAACCGGAATGGTGCAAGATTATAATATTAATTTTTCAGGTGGAGGCGCACTCAACTCTTACTTTTTATCCGTAAACTATCAAGGAAACAATGGTACTACAGTAGGTTCAGAAAGCCAGCGTCTTACAGCACGTATCAATACATCGGCAAAAAGAGAATTCGGAGAGAATCTCACATTCACCATTGGAGAGAATTTGGTGTTAAGCAATTATTCTGTTGATGAATTAAACACAAATCCCATAACGGATGTGTGGAGAATGTTGCCTACCATTTCCGTTTATGACGAGAACAATCCGGGAGGATTCGGCTACGGCGATGGAACAAAAGACGTAACATTTGGAGTAAATCCAATTGCGCGTGAAAATCTTGAAGCATCACAAAATGAGAATATGAGAATCAGAGGAAATGCGTTTCTCGAGTTTGACATCTTCAAAGCACTGAAATACAGATTCAATTTCGGATTGGTAACAAGCTCAGACTCTCATATGTATTTAAGAAAAAGTGGCTCCTGGACTTACAATCAGCCCATTGATCCCACCAGCTTAAACAGAAATAAAGGTTTCTATAAATCTATGGTGTATGATAATACCATTGAATTTAACAAGCAATATGACAAGCACGACATTGCCGCCGTTCTTGGAACCAGTTATATGACCGAAGACTATTCACAGGTTTGGGGAACAAAAAGTGATGTTTTAATGATGGGTAACGATTATTTCACGCAATTAGATGGTGCGTTGAAAGACCCGAAAACAGGTAGTTTTCAAAACCTTTCAAAAATGTTTTCAGTTTTCGGTAGAGCAAATTATACGTACGATAATAAATATATCTTAAGCGCTACCATCAGGCGAGACGCTTCGTCGAGATTTGGTCCTGATTACCGCAACGGTGTATTCCCTTCCATCGCGGCTGCCTGGAGAATAAGCAGCGAGCCTTTCTTTGAGGTACCTGCAATAAATGACTTAAAGTTAAGAGCAAATTATGGTGTTTTAGGTAGTTCAAATATTGGTTATTGGGATTGGATTCCATTTATCAACGTATTTCCTCAAGTGGTATTTGGAACAGACCAAACACTTCAAACAGGTATGACACAGGTGAGGTTGGTAAACAGCGATTTAAAATGGGAAGAATTGCATCAATTAAATGTTGGGTTCGATGCAGTTTTATTAAACAATAAATTGGATGTTACAGCGGATTATTTCCACAAAACAACCAAAGATGTACTCACCGGAATGCAAATTTTAATGTCAACCGGAAACAATGGAGGCAATCCCTTGGTAAACGCCGCCTCTTTACAAAACACCGGTTTTGAAGTTGCATTAAATTGGAGAGATCAAATAAACGATTTTAAATATTCGGTAGGTGTAAACACTTCATACATAAAAAATAAGATTTTAGAATTAGGATACGATAGAGAGTTTTTCACCCAATGGAACACAAAGTCTTATGTTGGAAGTCCCATTGGAGATTGGTATCTCATCAAAACAGATGGTTTGTTCAAAACTCTGCAAGATGTTTTAAATCACGTAAATAGCAAAGGTCAGCTAATTCAACCGAATGCACAACCGGGAGATATAAGATATGTAGACTACAACGACGACGGAAATATTACCGATGCCGACAGACAATATGCCGGACCTTCTTATCCCGCCTGGAATGCCAGTTTGAACACAACCCTGGAATATAAAGGATTCGATTTGTTTTTCCAGTTTACCGGTGCATTTGGGCATAAATTATTTAACGGCCCGAGAAGTGGCTACGACAGATTCGACGACAATTCCAATTACAGAGCGGATTATGATGGTTTTAATCTGGAAACGAACCCCAATGGAGTCGATCCCCGCCCTCTCTACGGAGATGCACGCAATGCCAGAGGCGATCAAGATAGATGGTTGGAAAACGGAAACTATGTGCGCTTAAAACAAGTTGCTTTGGGATATAATTTTCCCAAAAGTATTTTCAATAACCATATCGATAACCTGAGAATATTTGTGAATGCCCAGAATATTTTTACAATAACAAAATATAGAGGGCTCGATCCGGAGTTTGTAAACTCAAGTATTTGGGATAGAGGTTATGACTATGGCGCGTATCCCAATCCTTATGGTATAACAATTGGTACACAAATTACTTTTTAAAATAAAACGCAAAATGAAGAAACTAATATACTTTTTATTAATTTTATTTATCGCGATATTTTTAAGTGGATGTGATGTAAGTGTTGATAACCCGAATACACTTACACAAACCACCTATTGGAAGACGCAACGCGATGCAGAATACGGAGTGAATGCCATATATAATATGTTCTACAAGCCGGGAACGTATAGCAGATGGTTGTGGTTTAGACTCGATCTCACATCAGACGAAGGACTCAGTCAGAGCCCGTGGGCAGAACTGAGAGAATGGACTCGTTTTCAATACATAAATTACAATTTTTGGGAAGGAAACTCCTGGACATACAGAGATTTTTACGAGGCAATTTTCAGGGCAAATCAAGTTATTCATCATCTTCCTGAAATTGAAATGGAACAGGAAGTTAAAAATAGTTTGGCCGGTCAAGCGCATTTTCTAAGAGGATTGTACTATTATAACCTTGCAATTTTGTGGGGAACCCAAAATAAAAGCCTTCCAATTGTATTAGAACCATCCAAACCTGGTGATGCACCGGAAGGAAATGATGTGCAAACTGTATTTGCACAAGCTGTTTCCGACCTTACAAGGGCCGTTGAGCTATTACCCGAAACTTGGGATAATGTCAACAAAGGAAGAGCCACCAAAGGTGCTGCGTATGCATTGAGAGCAAAATGTTATATGCAAGAACACAAGTGGAAAGAAGCTGAAAATGACTTACAATGGTTGGTTGAAGGACAAGGGAAACAATACTACGACTTGGTAGCGAATTACCAAGATAATTTCACATCTTTCAACGAGAATAACAAAGAATCGGTTTTTGAAATACAATATTCCGATATTCATAAAGCTCCTGCCGGAGACGGCGATTTTGATGTTGATCCAAACTTGGGACTAAATAGAGGACAATTTTTTGCTCCTCCGGGAATCGGCTGGACAGACGGAGAAATAAGAAGCTGGGTGGTGGATGAGTTTAAAAAGGAAAAAGACGTAAACAATAACTTTGATATCCGTTTAAAGTACACGGCTTTTTATGAAGGTATGGATGATGACTTTACGGATAACAACCGAATTTACCGCTATCGATTAGATGGCGATGATGCAAATATTTGGGAAGGACAAAACTGGAAAGGACGCGTTTTCTATAGAAAATATAGTTCTGAGCATTATAGAGACTTTGATGATTATCACAATCCAACGAACGTAAGGCTTATTCGCTTCGCAGATGTACTCCTGATGTATGCGGAGTGTATTGCCAATACCGGAGGCGATTTGTCAAAAGCTGTTGAATTGGTTGATAGAGTGCGTGCCAGAGCCAATATGCCCAAACTATCGGTTAATCATCTTTCGGCAACGCAATCGAAAGACGCATTTTTGAAAAGATTGCAGATGGAAAGAGTGTTGGAATTGAGTACTGAAGGTCATCGGTGGGCAGACATTAAACGTTGGGGCTTATTAGATTCACAGGCTGGAATAGATGAGTTAAGCAAAAGAGACGAGGATTTCAATAACTTTGTTCTCGGACGTCACGCAAGTTTGCCAATACCTTCGGATGAAATAAATAATAACCCTAATTTAGAACAAAATCCAAATTATTAATGAAAACAAACCTTTTCATTACCATTTTCATCTTCCTGTTTTTTGCTTGTCAAAGCAAAGATGCCGGCGATAATGCACCGGAACCCTCGAAGGTTCTGGTGCCATTAGCCGACCCGTTTATTTTGTTGTACGACGGTGTTTATTACGCCTACGGAACAGGTGCGGAAGAAGGAATTGAAGTAATGACCTCCGACGACTTAAAGTTATGGAAGCGTGCAGCAAACAATGAAAACCGCTTGGCGTTGCATAAAAACGATTCTTACGGCGAAAAATGGTTTTGGGCACCCGAGGTCTATTTCGTAAATGGGAAATTTTATATGTACTATTCGGCTGAAGAACATATGTGTGTTGCCGTTTCCGACTCGCCTTTGGGACCTTTTAAACAAACGGAGAAGAAACCGATGCTGGAAGGTGAAAAAACAATTGACAATTCATTGTTTATTGATGACGACGGCACACCTTATCTGTTTTTCGACAGATTTAACGATGGGTTAAATATTTGGGTAGCCGAACTTGAGCCCGATTTAATGACCATTAAAACTGAAACATTGCATCCGTGCATTCACGTTTCGCAAGAATGGGAAGAAGTGTGGCCTCGGGTCAACGAAGGTGCATTTGTTGTTAAGCACGACGGGGTTTACTATATGACCTATTCCGCCAACAGTTACGAAAGTCAATTCTACGGCATAGGTTGTGCCACAGCCACCAATATAATGGGCGAGTGGAAAAAATATAGCGATAACCCTTTGTTGCAAAAACCGGGTGATCTCGTTGGAGTTGGTCATAGCTCTATGTTTACAGATAAAGATGGAAATTTAAAAATTGTTTTTCACGCGCATCGCGATACCAGCAATATTCATCCGAGGAATATGTTTATTACTTCCGTTAATTTTGAAAACAGAGACGGTGTTCAAAAAATGGTAATCGATCCTAATTATCAAACACCACACCTTCAAGTCGAGAAGTAATTTGTCTAACAATTCGAAGAAAAAGAGTGGATTTATAATTCAGGATGGAAAATTGTAATGCCGCGTGACGATAAGAATGGGAGTTGTGTAACCTCAGTGCGGATAGGAGCAAAGTTGTCAGTCTGGCAGCACAATATCCTGAAAAACAAAAGATATGGAAAAAAGATACTTGGATTGGAAAAAACGTTGTTGGTTCTTCCAAAGCTTTAAAAAACAGAATTAAAAGAAAAAATATGAGAAAGATTACAATTTTATTATTTGCGGTAACGATAACAATTGGCGGTTTTCTTTCGTGTAATCAAACGCGTGAGAGTGAAAGTAATGTGGAAAAACAGCCTCGCGAAATTTGGAGTACCGAAAAAGCGAATGAGTGGTATGAAAATTGGGAGTGGCTTAGAGGCGCTAACTTTATCCCGAGTACAGCTATCAATCAATTGGAAATGTGGCAGGCATATACGTTTGATCCTGAAACCATCGACAAAGAATTAGGATACGCGGAAAGCATCGGTTTTAATTCTATGAGAGTATATCTGCATCATTTAGCGTGGCAAATTGATACCGCCGGATTTAAAAATCGAATAAATAAATATCTTGATATTGCCGATAAACATGGTATTTCCACAATGTTTGTATTTTTCGATGATTGTTGGAACCCAACCTATCGGGAAGGAAAGCAGCCGGAATCAAAACCGGGAATCCACAATTCGGGCTGGGTGCGCGATCCGGGCGACTCCATCCACCTTAATCCGGAAATGATAACAACCCTCGAAAAATACGTAAAAGATATTTTAATCTCATTTTCAAATGATAAACGCATTGTTTTATGGGATTTGTATAACGAGCCCGGGAATTCGGGATATGGAAATAAAAGTTTGTTTTTAGTGGAAAAGGTATTTCAATGGGGCAGGGAAGCTAATCCTTCGCAACCATTGTCGGTTGGGGTATGGAACTGGAATTTAGAAGAACTTAACCAACTTCAAATTACCAACTCGGATGTAATAACCTATCACAATTATGAAGGCCCTGAGCAGCACCGAAAAATGATTGATTCATTGAGAACCTTAACCTCTAAACCGTTAATTTGCACCGAATATATGGCTCGCACACAAAACAGCTTGTTCGGAAATATAATGCCAATCTTGAAAAATGAAAAAATGGGTGCCTATAACTGGGGATTGGTATCGGGAAAAACTAATACCATTTATGCGTGGGACACGCCAGTTCCCGATGGATCGGAACCCGAATTATGGTTTCACGATATTTTTAGAAAAGACGGAACGCCTTATAAACAAGAAGAGGTGGATGTTATTAAAGAATTAACTGAAAAAAACAATATATTCTGATTTTTATTACAATGATAATGTATAAACAAATCAGGATGAAATTCTACGGCATAGGTTGTGCCACAGCCGCCAATATAATGGGAGAATGGAAAAAATATAGCGATAACCCTTTGTTGCAAAAACCGGGAGAATTGGTGGGCGTTGGTCATAGCTCTATGTTTAAAGATAAAGATGGAAATTTAAAAATTGTTTTTCACGCGCATCGCGATACCAGCAATATTCATCCGAGGAATATGTTTATTACTTCCGTTAATTTTGAAAACCAAAACGGTGTTCAAAAAATGGTAATCGATCCTAATTATCAAACACCACACCTTCAAGTCGAGAAGTAATTTGTCTAACAATTCGAAAAAATAACACGTTATATTTTACGTGTAAACTGTTTTAACGTGTTATTTTTTCGTATTTTCGTGTGAATAGATTATCTTAAATGAATGACCGTATATTTACCCATACTCATTTTGTATGGATAACAAAAGAAGATATATTTTTAAAAACCACATAGATACATAGTTTTTTTAGGTAAAGAACAGGAATACAATAGTAATAGCAGCGTAGCTGCTATGTGTAAAACAAAGTTTTCTATGTATAAACTTATTATCGTCCTTTTTCTTCCTATAAACTATATTTCCTATGTACCTATGTGGTTCAAAATCGAATTAGGCATTTATGCGGATATTCATATTATTTTAAACACAACTACTCAAACCAGTATCAAATTGGCAGGAAAAAGAGTAAATATTTCATTTTTAATTGGTGTTTTCTTTATGATGAACACCGTGCTTGCTTCTGCTTTCCCCGATTATTATTTCAAGCACTATAACATCAACAACGGCTTATCTCAAAACACGGTTTATTCCATTTTTCAGGATAAACAGGGTTTTATGTGGTTCGGCACAAAAGACGGACTAAATCGATTCGATGGCACAACTTTCAAAACATTTCGTTTTCCTCCCGACGGAGATTTGCGAGACAATCTGTTTAAGCGCATTCTGCAAGACGAAAATGACAATCTATGGGTAGCCACCGATGACGGCGCTTGCATCTACAATCCCAAAGAAGAGCGGTTTACACGTTTTGAAAAACAGACCGATACCGGAAAATCGGTGGTGGGTACCGTAAGCGATATGATTTTGGACGAAACAGGCGATGTGTGGATGTCGGTTGAAGATGTGGGTGTTTTTCAATACAATGTGTCGGAGGATAAGTTGATTTTTCACGACGTGCCCGTTTTCAAAGACGGTATGAAAATCCTCACCTTGTGCGCCGGAAAGAACAACGATGTGTGGGTTTTTCCTTATTCACGTCCATTTTTCCGAATCGATAAGAAATCGGGTGAAATAACGGAGTTTAATTTACAAGATGATTCCAACCTCTTGTGGAGTGTGGGGGAAATATCCGCTGTTTTATCGGACAAGTACAACGATTTAGTTCTCGCCACTTCGCAAAAAGGCGTCTTGAGTATCAATACCGCGAACGGCACACATCGTGTACTTTTAGAAAAAGATCAAAGCAATGAGCCCATTTTTGCCCGAAGTATTATTCGTGTAGATGAAGAAACGTTGTGGATTGGAACCGAATCCGGTATTTACATCTACGATACTGAAAATGGCACCATTAAAAACCTGAAGCACTCCAACTATATTCCTCACACCTTGTCCGACAATGCGGTCTATTCCATCTATAAAGACGGGGAAAACGGCATTTGGGCAGGAACCTATTTTGGAGGAGTGAATTATTTTGCCAACAGTTTATCCAAAATGGAAGTTTTTTATGCCATTGAAAACATCAACAGCATCAGTGGCAATCGTGTGCGGGAGTTTTGTTCGGCTGCGGATGGGAATATTTGGATAGGAACGGAAGACAAGGGCTTGAATCTGTTCAATCCTAAAAGTGGTGAGTTTTTGCCCGTTCCACCCGAATTGAAAAACCTGTACACCAACATCCACGCGTTGTATAACGATGGGAATTATTTCTGGATAAGTACTTTTTCAAAAGGGCTGTACCGATACAATTTACAAAATAGAGATTTACGTGTATACACGCAGTTCGATAAGCCTGAAACCATTAATCAGAACAGTGTTTTTGCCTTGTGTAAAGACCGCCAAAACACGCTTTGGATTGGCACGTTGTCGGGTATAAACACTTACGATGAACAATCGGATAGCTTCTCGAACATAGATGAATTAACCGGAATTTCCATACAAGATATTATAGAAGATACCGATGGAAATATTTGGGTGGCCACATTTCATAGCGGTTTATATCGATATAATCAGATAACGAAAGAATGGATTCATTATGAAAATAATCCAAACAATCCCGAAAGTCTTCCGTACAACAAAACTACCAGCATTTTTCAAGACAGCAAAAAGCGCTTGTGGATTGCTACCGAAGGCGGCGGATTTTCTCTTTTCAATAAAAAAGAAGAGACTTTTTACAACATAAACAACAGTAAAGGACTTGCTAACAACGTGGTTTATCAAATTCAGGAAGACGATGAGGGATTCTTGTGGTTATCTACAAATTCCGGAATCGTGCGTTTTAGTCCCGAAATGGAGTCTTTTAAAAATTATAGAATCGAAAGTGGCCTAAAAACCAACCAATTCAATTATAAATCGAGCTACAAAGATGTTGATGGAACGCTTTATTTTGGCTCGGTGGATGGATTCGTACGTTTTCGTCCTGCCGATTTTAATCAGATGGACGATATTCCTCCATTTGTATTTACAGACTTTCAGGTAAACAACTATCCGGCAAATAAATCCGTTGAAGATTCGCCTTTGACGGAAAGCATTCAATATACAGAAAAAATTTCTCTACCACACAAGAAGAACTCTATTGGTTTACAGTACGCTGTGCTTAGTTTTTCCGGTTTTAATACCCGAAGCGTAATTCATAAACTTGAAGGTGTTGATAAAGAGTGGATTAAAGGTGGAGCCAACCACAGCATTTCCTACAGTAACTTGTCGCCCGGAAAATATCGGTTAATGGTGGCGTTCGATAATGAGGATGGGACTAACGAGCACGAAGTCATCAAAACGCTGCTCATCCGTATTCGCCCTCCATTTTGGAAAACTTGGTGGGCATACATCATTTACGTTTTATCTGTTGCTGGATTTATTTGGGGTGGGGTATGGATTATCCACCGAAACAGCGAAAAAGACCAGCAGCGAAAAATGCGGCTTTTTGAACAGGAAAAAGAGCGTGAGCTTTACAAATCGAAAATAGATTTTTTTACCAATGTCGCGCACGAAATCCGCACGCCGCTCTCATTGATTAAAGCGCCGCTGGATCAGGTATTAAACGAAAAAAAACTCCCATCTGAAGTGAGAGAAAACTTGGTTATAATGTACAAGAACACCGAAAGGTTGCTCAATCTAACCAATCAGCTACTCGACTTCCGAAAAACCGAATCCGACCTATATACCATTGATTTAAAGGTTCATAATATTTCCAATTTGGTAAAAGAAACTGTTTCGCGCTTCACTTCTTTTGCAAAGCAGCAGAACATCACCATCGAATTGCATTGTCCCGAAAATGATTTGCTGGCGCAAGTTGACAGAGAAGCTTTCATTAAAATAATCAGCAATCTTATCAATAATGCCATAAAGTATGGTGAGACATTTGTGCGCTTGCGTCTGATTCCGCACAACGAGAGTGAAGACAACGCTTATTTTGAATTCCTTACCGAAAACGACGGTGAAATAGTGCCTGCTAAATACGAAAAAGAAATATTTAAAACGTTCATCCATTTAGATGCCAATCGGGAAAAAAACATTAACGGAACAGGTATTGGTTTGGCTTTGACAAAATCTCTTACCGAACTGCTAAAAGGTTCTGTATCATACGAAAACGATGGAGGAGTAAATACATTTCGGTTGCTTCTGCCGATTGGAGCGGTAGATAGCAAGCAAGAAGACACTGCGTATGCGGATGTAGTTGTTGAAGATGAGGCGGACTCCGATGCGTTGAAATCTAAAGCAGCACCCGTTGTTCTTTTGGTAGAAGATGACGTGGAAATGAGCAGTTTTATATCCAAGTGTTTGGTGGGTAGCTACTCAACTTTATCCGCGCAAAACGGAAAAGAAGCCTTGAATATCTTGAAAAATAAAACTGTTAACTTGGTGGTTAGCGACGTAATGATGCCCGAAATGGATGGCTTTGAACTTACAAAAGAGATAAAATCCGATATCGAAATTAGTCATATTCCGGTGATTTTGCTTACTGCGAAAACGACCAATCAGGCGAAAATAAAAGGATACGAAATGGGTGCCGACGGATACATCGAAAAACCGTTTTCAGTAGAAGTCTTGTTGGCTCGCATTGCCGGTTTGTTGCAAAACAGAGAGAATCTTCGGGAAACTTTTATGAAAAATCCGATTATTGGCGCAACCACGATGGCAATTACAAAATCGGACGAGAAATTTATCAAGAAGTTGAACGAAGTGGTATCGGAAAATCTCTCCAATCCCGACTTTAATGTAGAAGATATTGCCGGCGAATTTAATATGAGCCGTGCCAGTTTCTACAGAAAAATAAAAGGAGTGTTGGATCTCACCCCCAATGAATATATTAGAGTAGAACGATTGAAAAAAGCGGCCATATTGTTGAAAGAAGACAATTACAAAATCAATGAAATATGTTATATGGTCGGATTTAACTCACCATCTTATTTTTCCAAGTGTTTTCAGCAACAATTTGGCGTTTTGCCCAAAGATTTCATCTGAATTAATCGTTTGAGATGAGATTGATACTTTTTGATAAAATAATTCTATCTTTTTCGATAAATTAACCCGAAATTCGTCCTTAAGATAAATTTAAAAAATCCTATAAATAAATCAAAAATGAGAAAAAACGTAATTTTATTTTTCGCGCTATTTTTTGCGCTATCGTTATCAGCGCAGTGGAAGCCGGCGGGAGACAAGCTTAAAACCCGATGGGCTTCACAGATTGATGTAAACAACGTGTTGCCGGAATATCCGCGTCCGATTATGGAGCGCGCCCAATGGCAAAACCTGAACGGTTTGTGGGATTACGCCATTTTGCCGGTAGGCAGACAAACTCCAAGCTCTTTCGATGGCAAAATCCTTGTTCCCTTTGCTGTGGAATCAAGCCTTTCGGGAGTGCAAAAAAGATTGGGCGGTGACAACGAATTGTGGTATCATCGTGAGTTTAATGTGCCGTCGAATTGGAGAAACAACAAAGTGTTGCTTCACTTTGGCGCGGTGGATTGGAAAGCCGATGTGTGGGTGAACGACATCAAAGTGGGACAACATACCGGCGGATACGCGCCATTTTCGTTCGATGTAACGCCCGCGTTAAAAAACGGTGCCAATAAACTGGTTGTAAAAGTGTGGGACGGAACCGACAGTGGATATCAGCCTCGAGGAAAACAAGTGAATCGTCCGGAAGGTATTTGGTACACTCCCGTGAGCGGAATTTGGCAAACAGTTTGGTTGGAACCCGTGCCCGAAAAATACATCGAGCACATTAAAGTTACTCCCGATATCGATAAAAATATCCTCACCGTTGAAGCATTTACCAATGAAACCTCTTCTTCCGACAGAGTAGAAGTGAAAGTGATGGATGGCTCACGTGTTGTAGCTACAGGACAATCCATTAACAATCAGCCTGTAGAAGTGGCAATGCCGGCAAATCCCAGATTGTGGTCGCCCAACGATCCATTCTTGTACAATTTGGAAGTAACCGTATTGAACGGTAGCAAACAGTTAGACAAAGTGAAAAGCTACACCGCGATGCGTAAATATTCCACCAGAAGAGATAATAATGGAATTGTGCGTTTGCAGTTGAACAACAAAGATCTGTTTCAGTTTGGTACGCTCGATCAAGGTTGGTGGCCCGACGGATTATATACCGCTCCAACCGATGAGGCATTGCGTTACGATGTGGTTAAAACCAAAGATTTCGGTTTCAATATGATTCGCAAGCACGTGAAAGTAGAACCCGCTCGTTGGTATATGCATTGCGACCAGCTTGGAATGATTGTGTGGCAAGATATGCCGAACGGTGACAGAGGGCCCGAGTGGCAAATGCGCCAATATTTCACCGGAAACGAACGCATTCGCTCTGCAGAATCGGAAGCCAATTTCCGCAAAGAGTGGAAAGAAATTATCGATTTCCTCTATTCTTATCCGTCCATTGGTGTTTGGGTTCCGTTTAACGAAGCTTGGGGACAATTCAAAACCAAAGAAATTACGGAATGGACAAAACAATATGATCCTTCGCGTTTGGTGAATCCTGCCAGTGGCGGAAATCACTACCCGGTGGGCGATATGCTCGATTTACATCAATATCCCGCGCCTCAGCTCTATCTTTACGACGCGCAACGAGCAACCGTGCTGGGCGAGTACGGCGGAATTGGCTGGGCTATCAAAGAACACTTGTGGGAACCCGATCGCAACTGGGGATATGTACAGTTTAACAGCGAAAAAGAAGTAACGGATGAGTATGTGAAATATGCTGAGCAACTGAAACAATTGATTCGTCAAGGATTTTCTGCGGCCGTTTATACCCAAACAACCGATGTGGAAGTGGAAGTGAACGGATTGATGACCTACGACCGCGAAGTGGTTAAAATGGACGAAGCCAGAGTGAGAAAAGTGAACCAGGAAATATGCAATATTTTGAACAACTGATTCTGTTTGCATTACTGTTTTTAATACCCTCTTGTCAATCGAATGAGAAAACCGATAGCAACGAAGGTTACCGTATAGAGTGGGATCAGAATTCCATCGTTTGCATTGGCGATGAAGGCGGTTATCCAAGAATGCGTCGGTTAAACGATGGAACTTTGCTGGTCTTTTTCGAGGACAGGAAAGGAAATTTGGTTACAAAACGAAGCGCCGATGAAGGCGCTTCGTGGAGTGACCTCTCTGTTGTATATTCGGGGTTTGAGTACATAAACAAAACCGATGGTTCTACCTGCAAGGTAAACATTGCCAACCCGGAATTTATTCAATTGGAGAACAACAACATCCTGTTTACCTGCAATTTGCGTCCTAATAAAAACGAAGTTTTTCCTTTTTCCATTGCTGTAAAACGAAGTTCCGATAATGGAAAATCGTGGAGCGACCCGCAAATTGTGTACGAAGCCGCACCACGGTTTATCGATGGCTGTTGGGAGCCTTCGTTCTTATTGCTTCCCGATGGAACCGTACAAATCTATTTCGCCAACGAATTCCCTTATCAACAATCCAACGAACAGGAAATTTCTATGATTTCTTCTCGTGACAATGGAGTTACCTGGTCACAAAATCCTGTAACCGTAAGTTTCAGAAAAGAACGCAGAGACGGTATGCCAGTTGCGGTTCACGACAACAAAAACATATACGTGGCGATAGAAGACAACGCCGTTGATCAGTTCAAGCCGTATATTGTGCAATCTTCCCTTTCGGATAATTGGGCTGAAACGGTTACTGCAAATTCTCCCAATCGTCACTCAGCGTTGAAAAATCCGCTGCCCGATTCCGTTTATGCCGGTGCGCCGTATCTTATCCGCACGGATAATGGACTGTATGTTTTAGCGTATCAAACCACCGGGAACCGCACATCGGAATGGGAGCTCTCAACAATGGAAGTTGTGGTAAGCGATACGCCGTTCGATTTTAAAAACCCATCGCGACCATTCAACGTGCCTTTGTCCAAACAAGCTAAATGGAGTTCACTCACCGATTTGGGAAATAATACGGTGGCGGCTCTTTCTTCCACCGATTTTAACAGCGATAAAATCGGCGTATGGATGATTAAAGGAACCATAACAAAAAACTAAAATGTTACACATAATCAAACTAATAACACTAACAATTTTGCTCTCTGCTTGCAAAAGCACCGAGCCGACTGTAGTGAAGCCCGATAACGGAAACACTTATCAAAATCCGGTTATCAATTACAGCCTTCCCGATCCCACAATTATTAAAGCCAACGATGGTTTTTTCTATTTGTACGCTACGGAAGATATTCGCAATTTGCCCATTCATCGCTCCGCAGATTTGGTGAATTGGAAATACGTAGGCACAGCGTTTACCGATGTTTCCCGACCCACATTTGAGCCGAAAGGCGGTTTGTGGGCACCCGATATCAATTACATCAACGACAAATATGTGCTGTATTATTCTATGTCGGTATGGGGTGGGGAGTGGACGTGTGGAATTGGCGTAGCAACTGCCGACAAACCCGAAGGTCCGTTTACCGACCACGGAAAAATTTTCCGCAGCAACGAAATTGATGTTCAAAACTCCATCGACCAGTTTTATATCGAAGAAGACGGCAAAAAATATTTGTTTTGGGGCAGTTTCCGGGGAATCTACGCCATAGAATTATCAGACGATGGGCTTTCCTTGAAAACGGACGCTGAGAAGAAACGCATTGCCGGAACGGCATACGAAGGTGTATATATTCACAAAAAAAACGGTTACTATTATATGTTTGCCTCTATCGGATCGTGTTGCGAAGGAGTGAACAGCACGTACACCACGGTTGTTGGCCGCTCCGATAATCTTTTCGGTCCCTATCTCGACAAACAAGGCCGTTCAATGATGGACAACCATCACGAAGTGTTAATTGGAAAAAATGCAAAATTTGTAGGAACCGGACACAATTCCGAAATTGTTCAGGACAAAAAAGGGCAGGATTGGATATTCTATCACGCCGTTTCTGTGGATAATCCCGAAGGACGTGTTTTACTAATGGATAAAGTAACCTGGGAAAATGATTGGCCGGTTGTGAAAGGCAAAAGCCCTTCGCTTGAATCGGAAAAACCTGTATTTTAAAATAACTTGATTTTATCCGCTAATTATTTTTAAAACAGGCTGAAAGTCTAATTTAATTCAGCCCTACCCATCGGGTAGGGTCTAAGATTCCACAACCATTGAGCAGGCTGAAAGCCCAGCTTAATTTTTAAGTTCAGTTTGACTAAGCTCTGCTCCATCGATTAGCGCATATTGACTCAAAAAACTGCCACATTGTGGCGTTAAAACATATTATTTACGGATGACAATTAAAATAATAACACTATGAACTTCAGAAAAATTACCATAACGTTGTTGATTTTTTGTGTTGCAACATCGATGTTTGCAATCGATATTCAACGTTTTTCATCTTCCGTTTCGTTGAAAACACCCGGCAATCCGGCCATATCTTATCCGTTGAAAGAATCGGGAAATATGTTGGTATCAGAACGAGAGCTACCTTTGACGATAAATCGGGTAATAAATGGCGACAGACTCACCATTACCGTTACGGCTAAAGAAAACGTTTATTTCAACATCAAACAAAAGCTCGATTCGGAATTTAAACACGACGATTGTCAGTTTTATCTGCCGGGATTTTGGTATCGCCGAAATTTACGTTCACCCAAAGAAGCGCCCTCTTTCCATACTTCGGATAGCTGGACGGTGCGCGAAGACCGGTTGAGTACACCAATGACATCGGTTTTCAATGAAAAAACCGGAAGCTATTCTTCCGTATTGCGAATAGATGATTTTAAGCACGAAGCATTGACCACCCACAAAGAAGGAGAAGTAATTGTATCGGGCAAAACATCGTTGGGATATACCGGATTTGAAAACGTGAATGGAAACGCAACACTCTCCTTTGGCTTTCCTTATCAGGAAACACCAAAAACCTACATTCGCAAACTCACGCTGGCGCCTCCCGTTGAAGCTTTTCAGTTTTTGGCAAAAGGAGAATCACTCACATTGGTATGGCAAATAAAAACAGGAAAAGCAGCCGATTTTTCCGATTTTATTCGTCAAATGTGGGAATACAGCTACGATACATATAACCCACAACCCGTTTCTACCGGTTTCAGCGATGAATTTGTGAAAAAAACAATAACCGATTTCTTCACACAAAGCTTTGTGAGCGATTATCCGCTAAAATATAATTCCGGCGAAGCAATGGTTGTGGCTACCTGTGAAAGCCTCGGACGAGCCGAGATAGGTTTCGTGGGCAGGGTTCTACTCAACGCGTTCAACGCATTGGAGTATGGACAGCAAAACAATCGTCCCGAGTTGGTTTCGAACAGTTATTCAATTTTCGATAGTTATTTGAAAAACGGATTTACTCCAAACGGTTTTTTCCGCGAATTTGTGAATTTCGACGATAATACCGAAACCGATATTTACAGCATCCGCCGCCAGTCCGAAGGTATTTACGCGATGCTTCAATACCTTCAGTTCGAAAAAAATAACGGCAAAAAGCATCCCGAATGGGAGAGTAAGTTGAAGACCATATTGAATAAATTCTTACATTTGCAAAACCAAGACGGAAGTTTTCCACGCAAATTCAGGGACGATTTCAGTATTGTGGACGAAAGCGGCGGAAGCACGCCGTCGGCTACATTGCCTTTGGTAATGGGTTACAAATATTTCAAAGATAATCGCTATCTGGCAGCGGCTAAGAAAACAACCGATTATCTCGAAAGGGAAATTATTTCCAAAGCCGATTATTTTTCTTCCACGCTCGATGCCAATTGCGAAGACAAAGAAGCCTCTCTATATGCGGCAACGGCAACGTACTACTTGGTGCTGGTAACCAAAGGTAAGGAGCAACAGCGTTATGCCGATCTTACACGCAAAGCGGCTTATTTTGCGCTATCGTGGTACTACACCTGGGATGTTCCTTTTGCGCAAGGACAAATGATTGGCGATGCGGGGCTTAAAACTCGAGGCTGGGGAAATGTATCGGTAGAAAATAATCATATCGATGTGTTTATTTTTGAGTTCGGCTCCGTGCTTAATTGGTTGTCGAAGCGATACAATGAACCCCGTTTTGTGAACTTTTTGGAAGTAATTTCAAGTTCGATGCGTCAGTTGCTGCCGTTTGAAGGACATTTGTGCGGCGTGGCTAAATCGGGTTATTACCCTGAAGTTGTGCAACACACCAACTGGGATTACGGCAAAAACGGCAAGGGTTTCTATAACGATATCTTCGCGCCCGGATGGACAGTTGCCTCGCTTTGGGAACTGCTCACGCCCGGTAGAGCCGAAAAGTTTTTAACGAAATAGTTTAATATAAAAAAGGAGTCTATGAAAATCAGAAATTTAATTTGGATGGTGGCAGCTTTGGCAATCATCGCCTGTACCAATCCGCAAAAACAAGCGCCCGAAGAAGCGACCACGCTTTCGGGATTGAAACGCAGTAATTTCCAATCGACAGTCAACGGAGATTCAACCGATTTATACGTGCTGAAAAATGCCAATGGAGTGGAAGTTACCATTACCAATTACGGCGGACGAATTGTATCGGTTATGGTTCCCGATAAAAACGGAACAATGCAGGATGTGGTACTCGGATTCGAATCCATTGATGAATATACTGCGGTGGATAACAACCTCGGAGCCACTATCGGAAGATACGGAAACCGCATCGCGAACGGAAAAATTACCGTTGCCGGAGAGGAATATAATCTTCCGCAAAACAATTACGGACACACGCTGCACGGCGGTCCCGAAGGATTCGATAAAAAAGTATTCCAAGCCGTTCAGCCCGATAATCAAACAGTGGTACTCTCGTATTTGTCACCAGACGGCGAAGCCGGATTTCCCGGAAACCTGAACGTGAAAGTTACGATGAAACTGACAAACGACAACGCCATCGACATTCAATATGAAGCGGAAACCGATAAGGAAACCATCGTGAATTTAACAAACCACTCTTATTTCAACCTGAGTGGCGATCCCAATAACACCATTCTCGAACATCTGCTCACCATCAACGCCGATGAATATACGCCTGTGGATGACACGTTTATGACAACCGGCAAGATTGATAAAGTAAAAGACACGCCAATGGATTTTACAGTGGCAACTCCAATTGGAGAGCGCATTGAAGCCGATTTCGATCAATTGAAAAACGGAAAAGGTTACGACCATAATTGGGTGCTGAATACCAAAGGCGATGTTACTCAGATAGCGGCCACGGTTGTATCGCCCGTTACCGGAATCAAATTGGATGTTTATACATCCGAGCCGGGTTTGCAGGTGTATGTAGGTAATTTCCTCGATGGCACAATGACCGGTAAAAAAGGAATTCCTTACAACCTGCGCACTGCCATTTGTCTGGAATCGCAAAAATATCCCGATTCACCCAACAAACCCGATTGGCCACAGCCATACCTGAAACCGGGTGAGAAATATACCAGCCGCTGTATTTATAAGTTTTCGGTAATGTAATCCGATAAATTATGGACACTGTGTTTTTGAAAGAGTGGTGGATAATTGGCATAATTATTCCTCTCGTGCTCTTCGACCAGGTGATGAAAGTTATTGCTATGTGGAAATCGGCGCGAAACAATCACCTCGCTTGGTTTATTTGCCTTGCCGTTTTCAATACCATAGGTATTCTGCCGATTGTTTATTTGGTGTTGGATAGGCAAAAGAAGAAAGAATCAAGAACATTTTGATAGTAAAAAGAGAGCAGCTTTGCTCTCTTTTTTGTTCTTACACCATAATATAAAAAATGCGTGCATCATCTAAATCTGCTTTTAGTTTAAATGCTAAATAAAACAATCAATCCGCTTATATGTGAATGAATGTATACGAGTTTATGCTATCTTTGTGAATGAAGAAAACTTAAAAACAAACTTTTCACAGGACATTATTAATTTGAATCGAGATGAGAGAAGAAAAAAGAAGAGATTTTCTAAAGAAAATGGGCTTGTTGGCAGCCGCGGGTATCACTGGTGCTTCGTGCAGAGCATTTCCTGTAAGAACTGCCGCAAATACAAAATCTGACATCCCTTTATGGAAAGGATTCAATTTGTTAAATAAATTCGATCCCAATTATCAGAGCAAATTTGATGAACAGGATTTTGAAATGATGGCCGAGTGGGGTTTTAATTTTGTCCGGTTGCCGCTTTCGTACTGGACTTGGAGCAGTGAGGATGATTGGTATCATATTGATGAAAAAGTAATGAAGGAAATTGATCAAGCGGTGAATTTTGCAAAACAATATGATTTACATATAAATCTTAACTTTCATCGTTTGCCCGGATATTGCATCAATCCTCCAAAACCCGCTACAGATTTGTTTGAGGATGAAGCACCATTGCAGGCAGCGGAACATCATTGGAAGCATTTTGCCGAGAGATACCGAGGAATATCGAGTAAGCTGTTGAGTTTTAATTTGATTAACGAAGCTCCGTCTGTAAGCGTGGAGAAGTACGATAAGGTCGCCCGCAGGCTTATCCGGGCGATTCGAAACGAAGATCCCAATCGATTGATATTCGTTGATGGTAAAGACGTGGGCAGTACACCGCTGATGACGCTTACAGATATTCCTAATATTATTCAAAGTGGAAGAGGCTATTTCCCAATGCTTATTTCTCATTTCCGTGCGAGTTGGGTGGACTGGGACTTGGTGCACAATTTTCCTGAAGACCAACTATCTTGGCCCTTGGTTGCCGAAGGTACAAGATATGATAGGCAAAGTATTTACGAGGCTTCTGTTAAACCTTGGGACCCTTGGGTGGCTCAAGGAGGAAAAGTGCATATCGGCGAAATGGGATGCCATAACCAAACGCCTCATCGTGTGGCGCTGGCTTGGTTGGAAGATGTTTTTAGTGTTTTCAAAGAGCAAAACTGGGGATGGTCGCTTTGGAATCTTAAGGGCTCGTTTGGTGTGATTAACAGCGGAAGAAAAGATGTGAAATATGAGAATTTCAAGGGGATGAAACTCGATAGAGAAATGTTAGAGTTACTGAAAAGGAGTTAGTTTTCCGAACTCGAAGCCTGGAAGTTTAAATAAATTTTGACTAAAGCCATTTTTCTATAAATCGAATAAGTCCACGACTTAAGAGTCGTGGTAAATTTAGCTCAATAAGACGGAAATTAGGTGAGAGTACCTATTATTTTCATTTCCTACTCGAATAAGTTTTTCCATTTTCAAGTTTACTGTCGCCAAAGAGTTCATCGATGGTTACCAAATGGATACCTTTTTGTTTCGCCCACTTAATAAACTCGGGGATGGCATCTATGGTAGTTTTATGTATATCGTGCGCGAGAACAATGGCGTTCGCTTTGGCTTTTTTCATTCTCTCTGCAACGATATCGGCATTGCGGTCTTTCCAATCGAGTGGATCCAGATTCCATAGGATAATGGGCATTTTGGATACATCTTTAACGTTTTGATTGAAAGAACCGTAAGGAGGTCTTATGATGTGAGGCGCTTCAGATGTTATGTCTCTAATCACTTCATTGGTGTCGTAGATTTGATGCTCTAATTCAGCAATCGAGACTCTTTTTAAATCTTTGTGATCCCAAGAGTGATTCCCAATTTGATGGCCTTCATTCTTCATTCTCAAAATGGTTTTTTTCTGAATTTTGGCAGATTTGCCTAAAACAAAAAAAGTGGCTTTCGCATCATTTTCTTTCAGGATATCCAGCAATTTGTCGGTATAAATAGAAGGTCCATCGTCAAACGTAAGCGCTATGCACGGTTGTTTGCTGCTATCCACTGCGTATTCTTTTGGAGTGCGAACTTCTTCTTGCGTAGTCTCTTCCTTAGTTTGCACCTCAATCTTCGCCTGAGGAATTCCAAATATATTGAGATAATTGTCTTTGAGCAGAGAGGCGATTTTATCGG
The DNA here is from genome assembly GCA_023388315.1 of Bacteroidota bacterium. Taxonomy (GTDB): domain Bacteria; phylum Bacteroidota; class Bacteroidia; order Bacteroidales; family Dysgonomonadaceae; genus JAEWGM01. Next base: position 57,168 of record JAEWGM010000021.1, read on the forward strand.
TTGCAACTTCCACTTCTATTTTCCCGAAACTACCGGGTGCAATTTGGTATTTGTCGAAAATAACTTGGGTTTTCTCCTTAGAAAAAACAATGGCTTTATAATTTTTGGGCGAAGCCGTAGTTCCCGTCACAAAATCCTCAGACAGGGTATTCCATACCTGCTTTTTGTCGTCATCCGATAAATTTGCATCGCTTTGTATGATGTCTTTAATTTTGATTTCCGCTTGTGCTTGCATTTGTTTGGCAAAAGAATCAAACGCTTTTGAATCTTTAAAAAAATCGATGACCGCAATGGAGCGTTTTTCCTTTAAATCATAGTATCTTGTTTCAAAAACATCGTCATACGTGTTGCCCAAAGACCGATAATTTTCAAACAGAAAACCCATCAGCGCGGGGTTATTGGCGATTAATTCAAAATGTTGTCCGAAATGAATTTTATAGGTGGCATCTGCACTCAGTTTATCTGCTTCATTTTCAAATTCTTCCTTGAATTTTTCGGCAATATTTTTTTCATTGCTATTGATAAATTCAAAAAAGGTTTCTGGGTATGAGGCGTTAAAATTATGATTATCTGTGTTTTCTCCGCCAATTTGTAGGGTGTGTACCCGAATGCTATCGGTTAATAGAGTGGTTTCTTCATTATTGTTCAACTCTTCCGGTTTTTCTGCATTTTTTGGGGCTGTTTTGTTTTGACAAGCACCCAGTATGATGAATATGGCAAGAATTATTTTATACATAATTTTGGTCCTATTTTAATTGTTAATTTGCTGTGAATGTCTTATTTGCTTATTTATGTGTAGTTACAAAGAGCATTGCCCAATATTTCGTTTTTTTCAAATCGTTTTCTCATAAAACTTACACCACTCTTTAATTCCGCACTGCTCGCATTTGGGTTTGCGTGCCACGCACACGTATCTGCCGTGCAGGATAAGCCAGTGATGGGCTTTTCCGAGGATTCGTTTGGGAATATATTTCACCAACTCGCGTTCGGTTTCCAATGGCGATTTGGAGTTGGTGGTTAACCCGATTCGATTGGAAACACGAAAAACGTGCGTATCCACTGCCATGGCGGGTTTGTCGAAGGCGACGGACAGCATCACGTTGGCCGTTTTTCGCCCCACGCCGGGGATGGTTAGCAGCGAATCGATGTCGGAGGGGACTTCTCCGCCGAAATCTGCAACTAATTTTTGCGCCATTCCCACCAAGTTTTTCGCTTTGTTGTTGGGGTAAGAACAGGATTTGATGTATTCGAAAACTTCGTCGGGCGACGAAGCCGCCATCACTTCGGGCGAAGGAAACGCTTCAAAAACGCGCGGAGTAATCATATTTACACGCTTATCGGTACACTGTGCCGACAAGATAACAGCAATCAGCAGCTGATAGTTGTTGGCGTAATGAAGTTCGGTTTCGGCCGATTCGGCATTTTGCTCGAACCAATCCATCACGTATTTGAAGCGTTGTTTTTTGGTCATAATGATAAGTCCACTAAATAAATTATATGAAAATCCGCATAAAACCTAATTCGATTTTAAACCACATAGATACATAGTTTTTTTAGATAAAAAATAGCAACACAATAGTAATAGCATCGTAGCTGCTATGTAAAACAAAGTTTTCTATGTATAAACTTTTCTTCTTACCATAAACTATACATCCTATGTATCTATGTGGTTTTTAGAAATATATCTTCTTTTGTTATCCATATAATTAAATATGCGGTCATTCATTTAAATTATAGTAACATCAAAAATAGATAAGGCTTCGCCGATAGACGCTTCACGCGATAGAGCTGCGCTGATAAGTGGAAGTCCAGTCAAAGAATTAATTGACTGTGCTATATTGCAAACAAAGTGAGCCTATCATTCTGCTAAGATTTGAATAACTCTGAATGGCTTCCTAAGCGGACGAGAGTGATAACTCCTTTTTCTTTATCCCACCAAATAAGCAACAAATCGCTCTCAATATGGCATTCCATATATCCCTTATAATTTCCCACAAGCGTATGTGCTTTATATTCTTTTGGAAGTGGTATTTCTTTTCTTAGCATATCTATGACTTCATAGATTTTTTTCACTTTGGACGGGTTGTTTCGATACTTTTTGAAGTCTTTTTTGAACTTGCCGGTGAATCTTACTTCCAATTCTTTTCTTTTGCCCATTGCTGACTTTAATCAAAAGATTTTAAGAAGGTTTCCTTGCTGGTCATATCCAAAGCTTCTAATTTCGCACCACTTTCAACCTCTCGCATTGCCGCCAAAGTTTCTTCGTTTGGCTCTTTGTAAAGCGCCTCAAGCAGAAGTGTTTCAACATAGTTGTTTACGCTTCTGTTTTCTTTTTTTGCTTCGGCTTTGATTTTAGACATAAGGTCTTTTCTAAGTCTAAAAGCAGTTCTTTCTCTTACTATTGTTTCCATATTCACGTATTTATTGTCTGACAATGTATGTCAAAAGTATGACAAAAAAACGAGATGACAAAAACATCAGAACGAAAATAGGAGCAGTAAGAGTTTTCTTTATTTTTATGTTGATTTATTTCTATATTTCGGTCTCGAACGGGTTCATTCCGGTAGCAATAAACTATCCTGGGGCTAAATTACTTTCCCAAACAGCTTTTTCCACATCTTTGAATGCAGGAAAAACAGAATGCTTGTGCTTTTTTACAAAAGAGAGAATTTCGATACCCACAATGTTGTTTTCATTGTCGTAATCTAAAACAATGCTATCTTCTTTCTCCTCGCTTTCGGTAATTTTATTGTCTGAAAATTTAATATAAAGCGCATCGGCTTCTTTATCGTAAGTTATTTTCATAATACTTTTCCTTTTTTGTTTCTGTCAAAATACGCGGTTACAACAACGCTATTCATTTGATTAACCACAACTTTTAACCATTTGTTTTTATATTCGGCAATTATTTTATAGAAATGAGTTTCATCCTCAGCCAAAATAATTTTGTCATGGGGATGTTGAATTGTATCAAGCAGCCACTCTTTTTTGATATTTCGCTCTCTTAACCTTTCAATCAAATGATTTGAAAATTTGAGATTCTTTGTATCCATAAAAACACAAATATAATTCTTTTATGACTCACCTCAATATCTCATCAGACAACGGAATAAAGCGTGCGCTTAAATCGGGGTCGGGCATATCCGGATCGAGTGGATACATCGGGCGGTTGATGCGTTTGTAATCCAATCGCAGTAAATCCTGATCCACGCCGCCGGGTGTTAAAGCCATCAACCAATCGGCGCGCATATCGTAGAGTTCGGGAACGAGATACCCGATTTTTACCACCAAAATATCGGCTTCGCGCGGATTCAATCCCAACTTGGTGAAATCTTTCTCGTAATGATACGCCATTCGGCGTTCGGTAACGATTACGGAGATGTTTCCGCTTTTCACCACCACTTCGGTTTTGGCGTTAGGATGTCCTTCGTAAATGGCGGTTATGGTTCCCGAAATGCGTACGGGTGGGGCGTATCTGTTATCCACGGCGGCTCCGGCGGTAGCGTCGATTTTTCCGCCAACACCAATCTCTTTCGCCTTTTTCACAAACTCTTCGCCCGGAATGGATGCGTAAATAAGCGATTTGCTGTTTGCCGATTTAAACTCGGGACGTTTAAAAATCTCGTGCAGCGTCCAAGTAACATCGCCCGCGCCGCCGGCGGTGGGATTATCGCCCATATCGCTGATAATGAACGGCTTTTTGTCGATGGCAATGGCTTTATCCAATGCTTCGGGCAAATAAACGGTGGGCGCCACAAATTCAAACTCCTTGCGAACATCCCAAAAATACTTGGCGAGTTTTTCGGCTGCTTTGCCAACGGCTTCTTTGTCATCGCCATACGCTACGATTACACCGTGGTTTCTTGGCTCATCCGCCCAGGGATACGACATCCAGATAGACGCGTCAATAACGTTGTCTTTATCGATAACGCTTGGAATTTCGCCGTACAGGCTTTTTCCCGGTTCGATACGCGTACTGGTTTTTTCACCCGGAAGCAAAATGGGCACGGGAATCCACGCTTTGTACAACGGTTTGCCTTTGCCATTTTCCAAACGTTCCAACAGGTTGGTTACGGCGCGCTTTTTCGATTCGATGGCGTCTTCGTGCGGCGCCAAACGATAGCAGGTAATCAGATCGGTGTTTTGCGCCAATCGGGGCGAAACGCTGCCGTGCAAGTCCATAGACGTGGAAATCAGCACATCGGTTCCCACCAATTCGCGGATGCGAACGATAAAATCGCCTTCGGGGTCGTCTAATCCCTGCACGCTCATCGCACCGTGAATATCGAAAAAGATGGCGTCCAAAGGCAGTTTTGCCTTCAAGCTATCCAACGTTTTGCCCACCAGCGATTCGTACGCTTCGCGTGTTACAATTCCGCCCGGCATAGCGTGTCCGCGAAGGGTTGGCAGCCAAACGGCGCGGTCGATAACGCCCGAATCGGCGTGAAAAAACGGGTAATAAGTGAAAACGCTGTCGCCATAACGGGTTCTGAACGCCTCTTCGGTGGAAACCGCCGGTGAAAATGTACTCGATTCAATAGCTAATCCGGCAATGGCGATGCGCGGAAGTTCTTTTTGTTTTGCTTGCTGAGTGCAACTCGCGATGAGCAACGCCAAAGTGCATAAAATGAATAGTATCTTTCTCATAATGAAATATTTATAGCTGATTTATTACATGAATGGTATGGCAAGCCGCCACACAGGCTGTTTCAGTTCGTAATCGGTTTTCTCCCAAACTAATAGGCGTGAAACCACGGTGAATGGCTTGCTGCACTTCTTCTTCGCTGAAATCGCCATCGGGGCCAATAAGAATTAAGGCATTCTTAGTTTTTTGATAAGTTTTCGCCAAAGAATTTTTCTCGGACGGATGGCAGTGCGCGATAAATTTTTGTCCTTCAAAAGATTGCATGACAAATTCTTCAAAACGCGTCATTTCGTCTAATGCGGGTAAAAATGCTTGTTGAGATTGTTTCATTGCCGAAACGATGATTTTTTGCAGCCGCTCATGTTTTAACTCTTTTCGCTCGGAGTAACGGCAAAGCAGCGGTGTAAAGCGATCGATGCCTATTTCGGTTGCTTTTTCTGTGAACCACTCGTTTCTGTCCATACTTTTGGTGGGTGCAAAAGCGATGTGTATCTTAAAATCCCAACTTTTTTCTTGTTTTACCTCGCTTTGAATGCTTACCAAGCAATGTTTTGGATGTGTCTGCACGAGCGTGCAATGGAAAAAACTGCCATTTCCGTCGGTTACCACGAGTTGGTCGCCTTCTTTCATCCGAAGCACTTTTACGCAATGTTGCGATTCCGGTGCGGGCAACTGCGGGTTCTGCAAAATATCGGGACAGAAAAAAATGGTGTCGGCCATCGGTTAATTATGATCGGTTTTCTCTTTTGTTAATTTCATCCCGTAGGCGGGTGGCCAATTCGTAGTTTTCTTCCCTCACGGCATCTTCCAAACGGTGTTTCAGCGCTTCGGTGTGGAGGGAAGTCAATTCCTCATCGCTCTTTTCAGTGCTCTCTTCCACAGGGTTGGTGGCCGCGGGTTCGGTAAATTGTTCATCAAAAACAATCGCCATTTTTTGCATAATGTCTTCGTTGGTAAAGATGGGTGAGTTGGTCCTAATTGCCAGCGCCACGGCATCGGAAGTACGTGCGTCAATACGATATTCTTGTCCGTTTTGCCGCAACAATAACTCCGAGAAAAAGGCGCCATCTTCAAATTTATAAACGTTCACCTCCACCAATTCAATTTGAAGGTCTTTGAAAATGGAGAACATTAAATCGTGCGAAAGCGGGCGAGGCGGCTTGATATTTTCCATTACAATGGCTATGGATTGGGCTTCGGGCGTGCCTATGACGATGGGTAGGCGGCGCGGCCCGTTTTCTTCGGCAAAGATGAGCGCGTAAGCACCGGCTTGTACCTGACTAAACGAAATGCCAAGGATGGAAAGTTTTACTTTATTTGTCACAGTTGTTATGATTAAATTTTATTGTAACTTCAAATATACAATTTTTTGCGGCAAACGCCGCCCATTAACGATTATTTTTTGAAAAAACGGACGCATTTTTCGTTATAATGAAGAAAAATGTGTATCTTTGCAGCCGTTAAAATTATGGTGGTTATAGCTCAGTTGGTTAGAGCGTCGGATTGTGGTTCCGAAGGTCGCGGGTTCGAGTCCCGTTTTCCACCCACTACTCATTGATGATGAGTTATTTATTCTCTTTAGATTTGTTTTAGGTAATCACGTATTTGCACAATACGTGATTTTTTTTGCTTATACGCTTCGTCTTCTGAATTCCGAACAAACAATTGCCGTGGCAACCGCAACGTTTAGCGATTCCGACGTTTTCGCGTCAGCGGGATAGTTGGGAATGAAAATTTTGTGGGTGATAAGTTGCTGCAGTTCAGCTGAAATTCCTTTACCTTCGTTTCCCATCACAATAAAACCGCTTTGCGGTAAGTTTGCTTGGTAGATGTTTTCGCCTTCCAAAAATGTGCCGAAAACGGGCAAGTGGTTGTTTTTTGTCAGGAAATCGGGTAGGGCGGTGTAGTACACTTTCACACGCGCGATGGCACCCATTGTGGCTTGCACGGTTTTCGGGTTGTAGATATCCGCCGTGTTTGGTGAGCAAAAAATATGCTCGATACCGAACCAATCCGCCAAGCGGACAATTGTTCCCATATTTCCCGGATCCTGAATTTCATCCAGTACGAGGTGGAGGTTTTTGGATAAATCGATATTTTCCAAATCGTATTTCGGTTGATAAAAAACACCGATTATTTGCGGCGGCGTTTTCAGAAACGATGCTTTTTTCAACTCTTCGGGTGATGCTTCAATGATTTCCTTTGCGCTGGCATCGGGAATTTCTCGCAAAAGGTCGGGCAATCCTGCCAAAATTTGGCATTCGCACGTGCCCAGCAAATCGAAAACTAATTTTCTGCCTTCGGCAACAAACGTGCTGTGCTCCGTGCGAAACTTCTTTTCCTTAAGAGATTGAATGTATTTTATTTTGTTTTTGCTGAGGGGCATAGGGCGTTTTTTTGATAGTTTTTACAAAACTACAAAAAGAAAAGATAAAATTGGTAGTTCGAAGAAGATGGTGGTAAGTTTTTTATGTTTCTACCGTGAGGTATATTGTTTGTTTCGCAACACACACTTCATAGAAATGCGCAAGCAGGGGGGAATCGTTATTTATTTTATGCCACTTATAAAAATCATACTTCCTTTCATATAGTAATCAACTTTTTTAAGTCCTTCAAATAGATATAAAATCTGTTTTGAACTTAGTGGCTCACCAAATTCTTTTTGTCTTCGAAGTAAACTTATATAGAGTTTGCTTATTAAACGGTCGGAGGTCATTGTAGTGTAATGAAAAGTTCCATCTGATTTTAGCACTCTCAATGTTTCATTTATAAATGCGGTCTTATTTTCAAAACAGTGTATCATCCCAAAGCTCACTAAACTGTCAAAACAATCACTTTCAAAAGGAAGTTGAAAAGCATCTGCTTGTACCAATTTAATGTTGTCAGGAAATTTGTTGCATAAACCAATCAAACGTTGTCGAGCAATTTTAAGCATTTCAATAGAGTGATCAAGTAAAATAAATTCTTGCTTTACATTGGCGTAAATACCTGCAGTTTGAATTAGTCCTCCACAACCAATATCTATGCTTGCTTTCTCTGAAAAATCAATATAATCCTTTGGCAAAGTGCCCCAAATTATTTTATTGTAGGTTTTTAAACTCACTAATTTTTCATACAGCCTAGCTTTGTTATCATAAGGAGAGCCTTGTATGTTGTGCAAAGATGAAAATATATTGTCATCTATTAACCTTATCTTTTGGTTTGTCATTTTATATGTCAGCTAGAGCGTTTGTTATGGAGCGAGTTTTGCGTTCAATTATATGTAAGTCAATAGTATATGTGGATTTTTTATCATATAATCGTAGCTGTCTTATTTCTAGTGTAGGTCTACAATCTCCCGCAAAGCGGGACAAGTTATGCCTAAAACACTTGCAGTTTCGAACTGCGTTTCTTATTTTTATCCAAGTTACAAACTTGAACGAGAAGGGGAAGTAGCGGACGTTTTCGAGGTTTTGCGTTCGGGCGGGTTTCGAAGTACAAAACTATCAACCTGCACTACGCTTGAATAAAAGCACAAAACTTCAAGTTTGGACGTTACCTCACTTCTGATGCAAAATTGGTGAATGGCAATTAATCATCAACTTTACTTAACAATAATTCCCAATCCTTCTAAGTACCCCATAATTCCCATAAAAATAATCATTCCAACCAGCACAAGGGCTGCTATATTAATAGCTTTTCTTTCAAATTTGTAAAACACCCACAAAATTCCAACAAAAAGTGTTACCCATAAAAATGCTTCGGGATAGCCCAATATCTGTTCAATAATTGGAATATTTGTGTAGATAAATCCGTCAAGCGAACCCATAGCTGCGGCATAAGTAGAAAATACGGATAATCCTAAAACCAAAAACCATAATTTGAGAAAGCCGTATTTTTCGTTAGTGAATACTCTTCGTAAAGGTAACAGAACTAACGCCATAATAAGTCCACGAATAATTTGTAGTGCAGGTCCGAGTGCAACTATTGGGGTGTCTGTAGGCAACATAAATGACGAAATTGCACCGTCTGAAAACCAATTCTTGTAATCCATTACGAGTACTGCAAAAATTCCTGCACAAAAATATGCAATTGTATGTGATGCGATAATGCGCCACGCAAATTTAAAATTCTCTTTGGTGTTTTCTGTCATTTTTTTTACTTCATTTCGTTAGATTCAACTTGTATTTATTCGGCTTTCTTCTAGCGTAATATCGCTTTGTTTTGATTGCGACTAACGGTTTGCGTCTTGGGGAAATTGCTGATTTAGAATCACTTGCTTCCTGCTTGTCACTAATGTTAATTTAAAAACCGAATGTTCAATTTAGTACTGACCCATCATTTTGTCAAACTGCTGTTGTGCGATTGTGTTTGTTTATTTCACTTTTCTAAATTTACCGTTACTTTGCAATATGTATGTTTCTATTTCGGTAACTGGTTCTCCGCTCATCCAATTCCATTGAGTTATGGTTATCTTTTCTTTGTCAATTTTACTTGTTTTTTGAAATGCAGACTCTGCTATCTCATCATAAGCAATTTCTAACATATCAATTATTTTATTTTCATTATTTACTGTAATTATTGAGGTAAACAATTCGAGGTCTCCACTTTGGTATGTAAAAGTAATTGAAGTAAAATTTTCAGAAAAAGGAATTTTGTAGTTAATTCTATAATTTTTTTTATCCTCTTTATTAGTTTCAAGTTTAATTTGTTTTAAGATACCATCGGCAGGAATTCCAAAATTTTCAAAATTATCAAAATTGGTACTGTCGATAATGGGAAAGTTTTTTGTGGGAATATTTTCAAAAAGGTTTACTTTAAGTTTAGGGTTTTCTTTATTATTATTCGTAATAGTGTCTTCTTTTTCATTTGATTTCTTTTCCACTTTATTATCACAAGATTGGAAAGTGAAAAAAAATACTAAAATTACTGTTAATTTATTCATTTGTTATTTGTTTTGTGACGAATGTTGGATTTAGCAGATTGCATCACAAATATACGCAACTTTTTTATCATACAATCGTAGATATCAATACTTCCTCATAATAAGCTAAAACACACTGTTTTTCATGATATTATTGTTAAAACAATGCTGCGCAACATGTGTTATTGCTGCGCAAAAATGGGCAAAAAGCATTGTCTTTAACATATTAAAAATACGCGCAATGAATCTTGTCGTCTAGTACAAGTTTACATGTTCCCGTAAAGCAGGGCAACTGGTGCTTAAAATACTTGCAGTTTTAAACTGCATTTTTTGTTTTGCGTCCAAGTTACAAACTTGAACGAGAAGGGGAGTAACGTTTTGGGTATTGGCGAGGCCGGGTTTTGAAAACCGTCAGCCGAAGTTAAGCACAAATGTTCAATTACTTCTGTCTGCCCTGCTTTGCTAAACCAATGTTAGCGGTAGTGTTTATTTTTGTTCTGCCAGTTCTTTTAATTTTTCGTTCATCTCTTCAAATCCTTTTTTCGTGTTGTTATCGAGTTGCTTTTTGAAAAATGGAACAAAAATACCTTTAAATTTTTCGCTTTGTATAAAAGTTGTTGTTCCATTTCCATTGTCGATAAGTTCAAATTTATGTTCTCCATCAAAAAGCCCTGTAAACAATAAACGTCCAATCCATTTTAGTTCTTTGTTGGTATCAAGTGTAAGAATTTTTGGTGTAAACGTCATTCCTTTAGCTTTTGGTGGCTCAATTCTAACTGTAATTTTATTTCCAACTTTTACTTCTCCTTCTATAAATTTTATAAATGGGTTCCAATTGGGGTAATCATTAAAGTTTGTAAGAATTGACCAAACTTTTTCCGGTGTTTCATTAATTAGAATCTCTGTTTTGATTTCTTTTGCCGTTGCTGTCACATTTAGTAATGTGATTAAAGCAAGTGTTGTTAAATATTTCATTTGTCTCGTTTTTTAATTACGATACAAAGGTATAACCAAACAACTGTTTTGCTCTTGACAAATATCAAGAAATCACAAGAGTTGCCTTTTTCTTATTCTACTAAATGTTTCAGGTGTCATTCCAAGCATAGAAGCAATGTATTGCAAAGGCACTTGATTAAATAGTTCTCTATTGTTTTCAAAGAAATAATTATATCTTTCTTCCGCTGTCATTGATAAATGGCTGAATATTCGCTCTTCAAGGATTATAAAACAACGAACAATAAATAACTTTTCTAATTCGTGCCATTTAGGGACTAATTCTACAATTTTGTTATAATCAGATTTTGTTATCGAATAGACTTCTGTGTCGGTTAATGCTTGAATGGATAAACGAGAAGGGGTCTCAAATACAAAACTTGATAAATCTGTTGAAAAATATCCTTTGGTTGAAATCCATTGGGTTATTTCTTTTTGGTCTGTTGAGATAAACATTCGTAAAAGTCCTGATTGAACAAAACTTAAATTGTCGCAACGTCTACCTGCTTTTAGTAAAAAATCTCCTTTCCTAATCGTTGTCAATTTGAATAACGATACTATCGTTTTCAAGTCGTCTGCATTAACTACTCCAAAATAAGATTTTATGTATTGTTCAAGTTCTGTCATATTCTGTTGTATTTTGTAATGTTGCCGTAACGGTTTGGGACTTAGTTAAGTGGCGGATTATTTGCATTAGCTTTTTATCGAAGTACCGACCTTAAAGATAAGATAAAAGTTTCAATTGAGGCCGTTTACTCGTCATTTCACAAAAGCCCTGTTGGGCGCTGTTGTGGTTTCATGCCGCTTGTTGCTTTTTATTTTTTGAAGAGTTGGTAAAATTTAAAAAACAATTTTACTTGCGTTGGCTTTGCAAGCTCTTTGACAACGTTTAGCTTTGTGCAGTTAGCTTGTGCGACTTTGACAGTGTGCTTGCAATAGCGTTGACGTTTTATGTTGCAATTCAAAAAACCAATTATGAGCCAATCATGAGCCAATTGAGCCAATTATGAGCCAATTATTTCATAAAAACTTCCTGCACCCTTTCCTGTGTTTTTGAAAATGCTGAATTTCCCAACTAATTCCGCCAAATCTCTTGTTGCAGTAGGTTTAGCTACTGAATTTAACTCTTGATACTCTTTATTCGTAATTTTTCCTTTCTCTTTCACGTACTCAACCGCTTTCAATTGTCGTTCGTTCAAGCCAAGTTTAGCGAGTTGCTCATCTGTCAGATTGTTTTTAAACATTGTTACCAATAAGCCCCCATCACGTTCCATTATTTCCGGCTCGGGAAGTCCTACTTGTTTACAGGCTTCTATAATTTTTATTGTCCCACGTCCCCAAGCATCAATCAAACCACCTTTAAAACAAACATCGGCAATCAAAACATTTCTTGGTCGTGATGAGTGTGGTCGTTTTAACGATTCAATGGTTAACGGACTTTGCAAACTACCTTCATTCCAAAAAGTAATTTTATCATCGTAAACACGAATTTGCGTATGAGCACCCACATAGTTGCGATGAACCAAAGCATTTAAAATGGCTTCACGCATTGCTTCTCTTGGATATTCAGGTGTTTCAATTCGGTGCATACCCTCAAACGTAATGTTTTTGATAATGAATTTATGATTGATTTGGTTTAAGACGGCTTGATACAAGTTAATAATATTTCCTTCTTCACTTTCCTGAAAAATCAAATCCAACTCATCTTTAAAACGACCGATTCTAACATAAATACTTGGATAGAACTTGCCTGGGTCTTTGCCAAACAAAACCAAAGCGGCACGTTTGAGTTGTCCGTTTTCGGTTAAGCGTAACTTGTCAAAAAGTTGTTCGGTTGATAGTCCGTCCACTTCGGGTAAACGCCCTTTTTCTTTTGCCATTAACAAGAATTTGGCAACTGCTGTTTCGTCGATATCATCAAATGTTGCTCTTGGTTCAATTACATCGTCCCAAGTTTTGCCCGATTTTTTAAGTAAAAACTCGTTGAGTGAATTGCCCGTCAATTCTTGTTTGGTACTCCCGCTCCGAAAATAATATCTGCCACGTAAGGAAACAGGAACGGTGTAGGGAAGTGTAACGATTTCTATAAATCGTTTCCCGTCTTCTTCTTGTAAATTCACTTCAACAGTAATCCCCATTGCATTACGGATTTTGTTAGGAATATCGTCCATTAACCGTTTGTAATCATCAATGCCTACGACATTTCCGTTGTTATCTTTACCAATGAAAATAACGCCACCTTGTGCATTTGCAAAACCGCAAACCCATTTTAGGTAATCATCGTGCCAAGTGCTTTTGTATTCTGTGTTTTGTTGTTCGGGCATTATGCGTTCATTCTAAAATAATATTGAATTTATCTCATCATATTCAATTGCTTCTTTATCTAATTTTTGCTTTAATTTTTGGGTATAAATGTCAATCAACTTATCCTTTTCAATCTTTAAACAATCCTTGAAATTTTTAAATAGATAATCTGCCGAGTGTCGGGACAAGCCAAAATTTTGTAGTGCGATTACGATAGAATTTTGAGTCCCATATTCAAGGAATTTAGCCCAATTTACTCCTGCATTATCTTCTCCTAAAATCTCAACCAGCATTGCATAATAATTATTGAAATACTTTTCCAAAAGAAAACGTAAAACGTACTCAATATCATCAATAATGTTTCCAATAAGAATATTGATATGTTGCTTGCTTCCGTTAAAAGGTTCAAGTTTTAATCCGTTTTCATCATAACCTGCATGTATTGTTCTTTTTGAAGTTGAATAAAAAGAAATAGATTGAGTGATAATTTGGTTTAGTGAAACACCATTTATCCATTGGTTCATTAGTAATGCATAATAATCAAGCTGGGTTTTAGATTTAAACTGCTTTTCTTCTGTTTGCCATTTAAATAAATCATAAAGTTTATGTAGCCATCCTTTGCAAACTTCATAATCAATTTTTGCAGGTAATTTTATGATTATGGGATTATTTTTTTGCTTTTGTAAAGCAATGAATACTTCATTTTGTATTTTTAATTTTATAGAATTATTTGTACTAAGCACTGATGACGGGACTTCAATTTTCCCATTTTTCTTTTTTGCTAACTCTATTATTTCCTGTTTGTTATCCTGAATGAGTTTAGTGATGATTTCACTTTTGTAATTTGACCTTTCGATTTCAAGTGTATCAATACTGATAATATTGGCGATATATCGCAGTATTTCTTTTATCGTTTCTGTCTCATTTTTTATATCTGAATTTTCATTCAACAGTTGCTCTATCTTTTTTAGCTTTTTATCAATGTAACTTTCAATAGACGGATTTAATAAAATGTCTGTTTTTTTTTCAAGAGATTTTCAGGCTTTCTCCAAACCTTTTCATTTTCTTTCAAACAAATGATGTTGCCCGATAGTTCATATCTCAATCTACCTGCTCGTCCTGCAAGATTCCAAAAATCAATAGGCTGAAAAAGATTACTACCGTTCTTATTGTTTAGAATGAATACATTTTTTGCGGGCATATTTACACCTTCCAAAAGGGTGGATGTGCAAAACACATAGGCAATTTCTCTTTCCTTAAATAATGCTTCAACCTTATTTCTGATAATTTGTGGAAGATTGCCAAAATGATATGCAACGCCTTTACTCAGAAATTTAGCCAAGTAACAATCTTTGTGAATATACCCTTTAATCTGTCGGATAACCTTTTTAATATTGTTTGATTTTGTTGCTTCCTGTTGATCAAAGTAGCTGAACATTTTCTTTGCTTTATCAACTGCCTCAACCCTTGAACTACAATACACAATATTATTTGTCTTGCCACCTAGTGAAGACAGCACATCAAAAATACTTTCCGCATTTTTGACAATATCAGGTTCAAACTGATATTGCTCTGCTTCCAAATAATGAGTAACTCTATTTTGTGTCATATCAATAAAAAACAAGTTTTGAGATACAGGTGTTTCTTTGGTTTTGTAATTTAGATTTTCATCTTTTTTGAATAATTTCAAAAAGACTTCGGGATTAGAAATATTTGGCGAAGCAAAGTACAGATTGAGATTTTTGTTTTGTTTCAAAGATTTTGAAATTGCGGAATAAGCTGTAACTGCTCTTGTATCTTTATCTGCTGCAAGTTTGTGGGCTTCATCAACAAACAAATATGCAAAAGGAGGGCTATTTTTTTGAGATAAATAACTCAATAATCTTTCGGGTGTCAATACAAAAATATATCGTTGTTGACTTTCAAACTGCAATTCCGAAACGTTACTATTTGTGGCAACTACGTATTTGTAATGTTCCAAAACTAATTTTAACTCTTTATTCAGGTCAATAGAAAACTGATTTATCAAAGCTCTTGTAGGCACCATTATTACAATGTTTTCAGGCGGTTTATTTCCTACAACTTTCCTAATAAAAGATTTGATAATAAATGACTTTCCCATTGAAGTTGGTCCCGAAAAACTGAAATGTTTTGCGTTGCTGATTTTATTGTAAAGTTCAAATTGCGAATCAGTAAAAATCAAATCTTTCGTGTTGGGAACAGCCTGAATAAATTCTTTTACCGTCTTTTCAACATCTCTTTCAAAAGGTAGTTCCGAACGATTCTCATCTTCATTTCTCAGGTATTCAATCGCTGGAAAGTTCCCTAACTTAGCAAAAACGGAATGTGCAAAAGTTTTATAATAAGGATTAGCACTGTGTCTCTGATTTAATAAGGTAATTATCTGGTATGCCTTGTTTCTTGATATTGGATTTTTTGAGTTTGATAAAATATCTGCAAACCGAAGCAGGTCATTTAATTCCTTTTCATTAAGGTTTTGTTCAGATTCATTTGCAGAAAAAAAGTCATTAGCAAACAGTTTCGCAGCCTTAGTGTATAAGGTTGTGAAATAGTTATCCTGTAAAACGTCTGTTGCTAATCTTTCAATCATTCTTCTGCCAATGTAATTTTCTTAATAATATCCTTCCGTGTTTCGTCTAATTTCATAAACGGAAAAACATATACATAAAAAGCATATCCGTGTAAATTGTATTTCTCAATTTTATTCTTGATATGTGCCAT
Organism: Bacteroidota bacterium; assembly: GCA_023388315.1. GTDB lineage: Bacteria > Bacteroidota > Bacteroidia > Bacteroidales > Dysgonomonadaceae > JAEWGM01. Next base: position 72,755 of record JAEWGM010000021.1, read on the forward strand.
TTTCCTTTCGACTTCTTTCTTAATCTGTTCTTTTATCGTTTTTAGAAAATCGGAATTGCTTAATTTCTTTTCTTTGTCTGTTGGGTTAATTTCGAACCCTGCAAAAATTGCGAAAGCGTTATTTTTAGTGATTGGTTCATCTGCATTAGCTTTTGGCATTATAACAGATTTAAGGAATTGGTACAGTTCTTCATCAAATGCCTCTTTACATAGCTGCGAGTTTAAAAGACCAATTTCATCATTGATATTGTTTTTACTTCTTGTCGTAAAATCGTGTATGGATTTAAATGCATTTGAAATTGAAGTAGTGAGTTTCTGCTCCAATTTTGATTCTCCAAAAATTAGCTGGTAATCTTTATCTCCAACTTTTAGTAAATGAACTCCGTCAGAACCTTTTGCATAATCTTTTGACGATAGTTTTATTTCCAATTTTGTCAAAATCTTAGGTGCTTTTAAGTGGGATTCAAGAAAACAGAAAAGTAGTAATTCTCCTGCTTCTCCGTCATTTACATTATAATCCCGAAATTTTGAAACCGCTTTAGTATATAATTCTCCATATCGTTTGTCTTTTTCAAAATCCTGAATTTCCTTTCTTGAAAGAGAAAAAGAAATCAAATGATTTCGCAGATGATTAACCAATTCGTGATAACAAAATTCATTGTTCTCAATTTTCAAAATATACAAATTAAGTTTTGAATGTGTGTTGGGAACATCACATTCAATCTCTTTATAAAAGAGTTCTAAAAACGATTCATTTATGGTTGATGTCAGTTCCATTCAATACCCAATTAATACTATTCCTTTCAATGGTAGCTGCAATCTTCCACTTATATATAGTGTTTCCAAAAACTGAAAGATGGATTTAAAATCATCGCTGTTGTGATAGTGGTTTCTTACCGCAATAACCGAATATTCAACATTTGGCATCATGCAAGCCTGAAAAATATCTTTGAGGAATTGATTGTTTCGATATGCTCGCCCTGCTTCAACTTCAATCACAATTTTTCCGTCGGCACTTACTGCATCAGCATCAAAAAACTTGTCAATCCTGTTATTAATACTGAACAGAACAGGGATTTTTATTTTGTCAATGCTTGCTTTGCTCTTTTCAACTTTGAAATTCAGCATTTCTAAATCATCAGTTATTACACGCAAAACACCATCGCTACTCAAATTATTATCAGGCGATTTTATTTGTTCATAGTTTTTCTCAAAACAAGAAATTACGGCTCTTACTTCATCGGTTATGCCAAATGAACGAGGGAAAAGTTGATATACCAATTGATAATTCATATTCTCATGCTGCTGATTTATAATTTATTGCTGAGGATCTTTGCGTTAGAGATTGCAGTGGAAATCCTTTTTGTGATGAACGTGCAAAAAGATTGTAATGGAAAGCTCGACCCGATAGGGGAACGCCCATATAATAATCTGCTCCAAATTCCTCTCAGGTTCGGGACATTTTCCAAAAACACATACTCTGGTTTGTGTTTTTCTAAAATTTCCACTATTTTATAAAATAAGTTTCCATTGGCAGGGTCGTTCAAACCTAATTGTGCACCTGCTTTTGAGAACGGCTGACAAGGGAAACCTGCACATAAAACATCGTGAGCAGGAATGGAGTTGATATCAACTTCGTTTATGTCGCCTTCTATTTTCGTTTTATAGTTTTTTACATAAAGTTCTCGTAATTCCTCATTAAGTTCACTCGCAAAAACGCATTTGTGTCCCAAGTCCGATAAGGCAAGGTGGAAGCCACCAAGCCCTGCGAAAAGATCAATGAATTTTAATTTCGTTTTAGCCATTCTTATTCAGACTCTTTGTTAATAAATCTCTTACATCTTATTGATGCAAATTTACAACTTCCCGTAAAAGGAAACAAGTTGTGCCTAAAACATTCGCGGTTTCAAAACTTCCATTTCGCCACTTTTTAATAATCACACTCGGTTACTACAACCACTTTTTCTCCATAAAGCTCTTCAATAATGTTCAGGAACGCTTCATCTATTTCGTTTGGATCGATCTCATTCGCTTTGTGTTGTTTTTCTTGTAACTGCTTGATTATTCGATTGGTGTTCTGAGAGTTCTCGTGCACAAAAATTTGAAAATAACATACGAAGCCGGTAAAAGAGTAACTTCGCAGAGGCCTTTTGCTTGCCCAAACAGTATCTGCGGCAGAGAGGGGATTCGAGATTTGTATGAAGTAAGATTGTTCTATCATATCCCTTATTTTAATGGCTTGAATTTCGTTATTGGCAATGGCCTGCTCATTGTTTAGGCGATAAATGGTGCTTTTCGATCCAAGACTGTCATCCACAGGTATGTAATCATATTTGATTCTTTCTTTATAATAAACCAAACTGTCTCTTTTGTGCCATTCAATTGCTCTTTGGCTTAACGCTTTTTTTAAATAATCGGTATTATTGAGTGAGTCGTTGTTTAAATAATGGGCGGCCAGATAGACAAAACCGGTTTTTGTTTCTCCGTGTATGGTTTCAGCATCAAATTTGATGTAATAGCCGTAATAGTATTGAGCTTTTACTCCTGCCGACAAGGAGAGAATGGTGAGAACGATAAGTGTCTTTTTCATCTTAAATGTATGAAATCCGTTAAAAGTTTGTGTAATGTGGGGGTTTTTACTTCCGATTTTTCAACTATTTCCAGTGTTTGTTTGGCAAGTAATTGCGATTCATTTCTTGCCGAATTGGTGTGTGGCGCAATGGCTAACGTTCCGGTTTTTCCTTTCATCGCTTTTGACCAATACAAGATGGAAAACCAGGTTGGCATTGTTACAAAAATCGTTTTCAGATTTTTGGGAATGATGGGAAGCCCCATATTTTCGCACGCGATAAATCCTTCTCTAACGCTTTGAATCATTTGTTTTATTTTCTGCTTGTTGTTACCGAGTTGCACGCTGCTACCGTTTTCCAACGCGATGGCCGCGGATACCGAAGAAATAAATACGGAATGAATAATCAACCACGTTTTCATCTGATTCTCAATAGCGACCTTAAAATTTCCTTTTTCAAAAATATCTTTTAACCGATTGGTTGTTTCGCTGATTGCGCCATCGAAATCTCCCAAAGTTGTTTTTTGTTCGCTGATTTCCACGTAGTTTATCCGTCCGTTTTGCCGAGTGCCGCCAATTCCCGGAAATCCTAAAATGATCTTCTTATCAGGAAAATCTTTGTCCAGCGTTTGAATGGCTTTGGGATTGTTAAGCATAAACAGGACGGTTTTACATTGTTTGTTGGCGTTTATGGCTTCCTTCACGCTATCCAGTTGGTCTAGCCTGACGGTAACGACAATTGCATCGTAATAATCGCTTTCTCCCAATTCTTGGATTACAGGCAAATGAACGTTTAACTCCTCTTTAGTCAATACGTTATACGCGCGCACTCCGTTGTTTTTTAAATTCTCATAATTTTGTCCGCGCGCCAACAATGTTATTTCTTTTACGTGTTTGAAGAGTCTGGCGGCGTAAACTTGACCGATTATTCCTGCTCCGTAAAATAATATTTTCAAGCGTTTGTAGATTTTTTTATAGTTTCGCTGCGATCCGTTGGTTATCAGTTTTTTATCGTTAGCGATTGTTTTCTCTCCGTTTTTTATTGTTTCAATGCATCTTGAAGTTTGTCGTAAATTTTGTTGTTCCCGCACTAAAGATACAACATTCTCAAACACAAACTCAAAAGTGCCGATAAATTAACAAAAGAACGGCCGTTTGATGTCAGTAAGTTGAATAGGATGGTGTGATTTTTATTTTGAGTTCGCGAGATGAGATAGGAAAGCTTTTCCGAATGTAACTATGTTATTTCCAGTAGTATGTAGATATTTCTGTTTGACTATAATAAACTATTTTCCGCTCAATTGTTTCAGAAAACTTTGTTCTTTTAATACACTTGTTATAATAATTGCCGATAAGAGAATAAGTGATGCAATTCCCGAAATTAAAATATAGGTGTAAAACCCTTCCGAAAATTCATTTTTGAAATATGGCAACAACTTGGTAAATCCAAAAACGTATGTTCCAACGCATATAGGGGTGATTATATAGTTTATTTTTAGTCTCATTCTATAATGCTTTTTCAAGTATTTTTGAAACGACTGATTGTCCAGTACAATTAACTTGCTCTTTTTTTTGTAAATCGTAATGTACTCCAAGATGAGTCGAAAAGCAATGCTGGAAATCATCAGTATTAATCCGAAAGTAAAATCATTCCAATTACTTCCGGCATATTTAATAGCATAGGCAATCAAAATTATTATGGTAATGAGCAATACGGCCATTGTTATGAATTGTCCGTTACGCTGTTTTTGGGCTTTTTTAATGATGTCTTGGGGGCTGTCAAGCGACAAATGGTTTTGTTGACTTTTCCAAATTTGAGATAATATATCATTTTTCATTTGTAATACATTTTAAAAGTGAATTTCTAATCCTGTTTAATCTGGTTCTCAAGGCGCCGTGTGCCATTCCCTGCATTTCTGCAATGGTAGATTGAGGAACATCTTGTAGTTCCAAAAGTATGATTGCCTTATTGGTTGTGGTGAGTTTGCTGATGCACTCGTACAATTTTTTGATTTGCGCTTCTCTTTGTTCGATTTCTTCATCATTTGAATCTGTTTTCAATATGGCTTCGTTTATATGAACAAGTTTTTTGGCTTTTCTCAAATCTCCCAAACAAATATTCACGGCTATTCGGTAAATCCAAGTGCTTATGGAGGAAGCTGCTTGGAAAGAGTTTATATGATTCCAAACCTTAATAAAAGTTTCTTGCTGCCACTCTTTGGCCAAATCTTCATTACCGGACGCATAGCCCAAGCACAACCTAAATACGTTATGGGCATGCATGTGGTAAATCTCATTGAATTCCTTTTCTATGTTCATTTAGTTGGATGCTAAAATCTGCTGAATTTGTTCAGTGAACCATTCCGGTTGGTCGAACATTACAAAGTGAGCTGAATTATCAGCAATTATTAAGTTGTATTTTGCTAAGTTCGCATATTGTTTTTGATAGGTCTCTGTAACCGCTTCCTTCCCAAACGGTGAATCCGCCGCGATTATTGTTACCGGCACAGTAATATTCTTTAAATCGTCTCTTAAATCTAGTTTAAGATAATCAGTATATCCATATACATACGTTTTTCTGTCGGCTACAATTATCCATTCTTTAATCTTTTTTCGCGCTTCAGTATTTAAGCTCAAGCCCTGCGCCATACCTTCTGCCATACCTTCAAACTCAGCCTCATTCATAGCCAATTGTTGGTTGTTGAAAGGGTTGTCGTAAGTCAGATTTTCAGGATTGAAGTTCGGAAACATAAGCGCGCCTGTGGCAGGCAATGCATCTATCAATATAATTTTCGCTATTTTGTTGCTTTCTCTGCTTGCAAGCCATGTGGCTATAGTACCACCTAAGCTGTGTCCAATTACAGTTAGGTTCGTTAATTTATTTGCATGAATGTAGTTTTCAATTGCTTTATTTACTGTTGGTAGCCAGGGGAAATCAATCGGCTTCTTCCCTCCGAAACCTGCGATTGTCACAACGTGGCACTCGTGATTTTTCTCTAACCGATTGACTACAACATCCCAACTTTCGCCGGGAACGGTAAAGCCCGGAATTAGAAGAACCGGTGTACCCTTACCGGTTACTTTTACATAAATGGGTTGATTAATTTCTTGTGCCTGAATTAAACAAGAAAGTAAAATTGCAAAAAATAAAAAGATTTTTCTCATGATTTCTGTATTTTAATTTTCACTTTAGATGCAGAAATCAAAAAATGTTACATGGTGAGTAGATATTTATTGATTTTTTAATGAAATAACTCCGCTTTTTAAAGCGGATGTTTACAATTAGTTCCCCAAAAGGCTTTAGCCATGATTTTTCATGACTAAAGTCCGGGTTAAAGCATACTTTGCTTCTCCGTCTTGAAAGACGGAGTTAATAAAAAGTACTTGACATTTTTAGAAAATGATTTACTTACCTACGCTCACAATTCAAAGTGTGTTGACAAAAATCTCCTAAAACTTATCATTTTTTCACTGGGTTTCTCTTTTAAAAAACGTATCTTTGCCTCAAACATATAAGTAACTTAGCAGAAGAAAAGTTAAATCGAAAAATCTACAATACAAATACTTTATAATTTTATGAACGATAACGCATTAATGAACAAAGCGGCCGATAATATTCGCATACTTTCGGCATCAATGGTAGAAAAAGCAAAATCGGGACATCCCGGAGGCGCCATGGGGGGCGCGGATTTTATCAACGTGCTCTTTTCGGAATTTTTAGTTTACGATCCCGAAAATCCGACGTGGGAAGCAAGAGACCGCTTCTTTCTCGATCCCGGCCATATGTCGCCGATGCTTTATTCCGTACTTTGTTTGAGCGACAAGTTTTCAATGGAAGAAATAAAGAATTTCCGTCAATGGGGAAGCCCCACGCCCGGGCATCCCGAAATTGATGTGCAGCGCGGAATTGAAAACACATCGGGCCCGTTGGGCCAAGGGCATGCGTATGGGGCAGGAGCAGCCATTGCCGCCAAATTTTTGCAAGCCCGATTGGGCGAGGATGTGGTGGACCACACCATTTACTCCTTTATTTCGGATGGCGGCATTCAAGAAGAAATTTCGCAAGGCGTAGGGCGTATTGCCGGCCATTTGGGCTTAAGCAATTTTGTGATGTTTTACGACTCCAACAGCATTCAGCTTTCCACCACAACCGACGCGGTAACCAGCGAGGATGTGGCGAAGAAATATGAAGCGTGGCATTGGAATGTTATCACCATAGATGGCAACAATGTGGATGAAATTCGCCAAGCGCTCACCGCTGCCAAAAACGAAAAAGAAAGACCCACGCTTATCATCGGTAACACCGTGATGGGCCGTGGCGCGCTGGCTGCCGATTGTTCATCGTTTGAATGCCAAGTTTCCACACACGGACAACCGTTGAGCGCCGCCGGCGCCGATGTGGAGCAGACCATAAAAAACCTGGGTGGCGACCCCGAGAACCCGTTCGTTATTTTTCCGGAAGTGGAAGATTTGTATGAAAAACGCCAGTTGGAATTAAAGAAAATAGTTGCTGAAAAGAACGCGAAAATGGAAAAATGGGCGGCTTCAAACCCCGAATTGGCCGAGAAAAAACGCCAATGGTTTTCACGCGAACTTCCCGATATTGATTGGTCATCCATTGAGCAAAAAGACGACGTGGCCACACGCGCCGCGTCCGCGACAGTACTGGGCGTATTGGCACAAAAAGTGGAGAATATGATTGTGGCTTCCGCCGACTTATCGAATTCCGACAAAACAGACGGATTCCTAAAACACACCAAAGCATTTGAAAAAGGCGATTTCTCCGGCGCGTTCCTGCAAGTGGGCGTATCGGAATTTACGATGGCGGCTTTGTGCATCGGGATGAGCCTTCACGGCGGCGTAATTCCCGCGTGTGGCACATTTTTCGCTTTTTCCGATTATATGAAACCCGCCATTCGCGTAGCCGCGCTAATGGAGGTTCCGGTTATCTTTATCTGGACGCACGACGCTTTCCGTGTGGGAGAAGACGGCCCCACGCATCAACCCATTGAGCAAGAAGCGCAAATAAGGCTGCTGGAGAAACTGAAAAACCACAGTGGAGGCAACTCAATGCTGGTGCTTCGTCCGGCCGATGTGCACGAAACAACCGTGGCATGGAAAATGGCGCTCGAAAATGCAGACACGCCCACCGGGCTTATTTTATCGCGCCAAAACATAAAGAACCTTCCGGCGGAAGACTCACGTTTCAACGAAGCGTTGCAAACCGAGAAAGGTGCGTATGTAGTTCAACAAGAGGAAGATGCCGACGTGATTCTGCTGGCTTCCGGCTCCGAAGTTTCCACCTTGGTGGAAGGTGCAGAGCTCTTGCGCAACGATGGCGTAAAAGTAAGCGTCGTGTCCGTTCCATCCGAAGGATTGTTCCGTTCGCAATCCTATGAATATCAGGAAGCTGTTTTGCCCAAAGGCAAAAAGAAATTTGGCCTCACCGCCGGGCTTCCCGTAACGTTGGAAGGCTTGGTGGGCGCCGATGGCGAAATATGGGGAATGAATTCCTTTGGGTATTCCGCCCCATACACCGTGCTGGATGAAAAACTGGGCTATACCGGTAAAAACGTTCACGAACAAGTGAAAAAAATGCTGTAACACTTCTTGCGCAGGCATCGCTTCGGTGGCGCCTGCGCATATAAAAAAATAAACCATGTCTCTATTTGATAACGCTGAAAAACCCATCGGGCTGGCTTCGGATCACGCCGGCTTTCAAGCAAAACAATACGTAATAAAAATGCTTGAAGAAAAAGGGATCCCCTACAAAGATTTCGGGGCTTGCTCCGAAGAAAGCTCCGATTATGCCGATTTTGCTCATCCAATGGCCGCTGCAGTTGAAAAAGGCGAGTGCTATCCCGGAATTGCCATTTGCGGCACCGGAAACGGCATAAATATGACGGTGAACAAGCACCAAGGCATTCGCGCCGCGCTGTGCTGGAACCCCGAAGTGGCATTTTACGCCCGCGCTCACAACGATGCCAACGTTCTTTCCATGCCCGGAAGGCTGCTTAGCGAAGAAGAAATTTATGAGATTTTGGTGATGTTCTTAAACACGCCTTTTGAAGGCGGAAGACACGAAAGACGCATCAATAAAATTCCTTGCGGAGGAACTTAACTTCCGTTTTTGCTCAAAGAAAATGGCAAAAAAACATCCACCCGCGAAACGAAGAAAAAAGTACTCCCGAAAAAGGAGAAGACGAAAAAACAACAAAAAAGCAACCGCACTTATTGCCATTGTAAGCGGCCTGTTTTTACTTATCATTGCTTTTTCAACATACACGTTCATTCGTTCTAAGCAACAACTTTTTCACAGTTTCAACGATCCGGTTTTTTCGGGAAAATACGTTGTGCGAGGCGTGGATGTGTCGCATCATAACTCGTTTATCAACTGGAAACAGCTTCGCGAAGACAACATAACGTTTGTGTACATGAAATCAACCGAAGGCAACACGCATACCGATCGTGATTATCAACGAAACTACAGCCTCGCGCGCGAAGCGGGACTGAAAGTGGGCACCTATCATTTCTATACGTTCGGTCAAAACGGCAAACTGCAGGCCCGGCATTTCATCGAAAACGCGCACGTTCAACCGGGAGATTTGCGCCCCGCTATTGATGTGGAGCATTCGCCAATCAACAAGCCTTATTCCGATAAAAAGGAGCGGAAAGCAATCATAGATGAATTGAAAAGCCTTGAAAACGAATTGTTTTCGCACTACGGCCAACGTCTCGTAATTTACACAAACAAAGATTGTTATCGCCTATATATTGATGGGAATTTCCCCGAAAACCCCATCTGGATGTGCGATTTGCACGGTGAGCCAAACGTGGCGCCGGATAAGTGGGTGTTTTGGCAATTTTCGCACACGGGCAAGATTCCCGGTGTGGTAAACGATATCGATTTAAATTATTACCGGTATTCCTTCACCGATTTTCGTCACTTGTTAATGCCTTAGTACTATGAGAATTAAAAAGATATTCCCCTTCTATTTGCTGCTCATCACCTTTTTACTTGGATGCGAAGATGCAACGATGAACTTCAGCAACAACCCACGCGGAAACTTTGAAGCATTGTGGACCATTATGGACAGAAATTATTGCTTCTTTGAATATAAAAACATCGATTGGGACGATGTGTACAACAAATACAGCCCGCGCGTAACGCAAGATATGGACAACGATGGCTTGTTTAAACTGATGGGCGAAATGCTATCGGAGTTGAAAGACGGGCACGTAAACCTCATTGCGTCGCACGACATTACCCGATATTGGCAATGGCAGGAAAACTTCCCCGCTAATTTCGACGCGGTGGTTCAAAAACAATATCTCGGGAACGATTATAGTATTGCTTCAGGAATGCGGTATAAAATACTGGAAGACAATATAGGATACATTTATTACGGAAGCTTTTCAAACGATGTGGGCGAAGGAAACCTCACGCAGGTTTTAAATAGAATGGCCGTTTGCGACGGCATTATTTTCGATGTGCGCAACAACGGAGGCGGCAGCCTCACCAATGTGGAGCGCATTACCGCCCGCTTTTTCAACGAGCGCACCCACGTGGGCTATATATCGCATAAAATTGGCCCCGGGCATAATGATTTTTCTCCGCTGCACCCCAAATATGCCGAAACGTCTAACCGCGTGCGGTATCAAAAACCGGTGGTGGTACTGGCAAACAGAGGCTGCTACAGCGCCACCAACGAGTTTGTGAGCGTAATGAAATACGCGCCCAATGTTACCGTTATTGGCGATAAAACCGGCGGCGGCAGCGGATTGCCTTTTTCGTCGGAGTTACCCAACGGGTGGTCTGTGCGCTTTTCGGCATCGCCCATGTTTAATGCCGAAAAAGAACACATCGAATTTGGTGTGGAGCCCCATATTTATGTGGATATGTTACAGGCTGATGCCGACAAAAAGAAAGATACCATCATAGAAAAAGCACGTTCTTTAATCAAATTGGCGCGTTAATATTTATACAAAATATAAATAAGCGCGGTTTTGTGTTAATTTGATAAATATTTTTTGCCACCTGCACTATTTATAGTAATTTTATCGGCTTCTAAGAAATTGTTTTGATTTTTTTATGCGCTGCTTTTCATCCATAAAAGGCAGCATAAAAGAATGTACAAAACACAATTCCTAAAACTCAAAACTGTTTCTAATTTTTTATTAAATGTCTCATTCCATTCAACCTGAGAAGAAAAAGAGAAAATTCCACCAACGTAAAAGTACGTATATTTGGTTGGGCGTTTTCATAGGCATTCTGTTTGCTGCCGGATTATATCAAACTTCGGTTTATTTTTCTACCAATGAGTCGTGCATGATGTGTCACGTGCATCCGCATGCCGAGGAAACTTGGCAGCTTTCTGTTCACGTAAACAACAGCAGTGGCGTGATGGTAAATTGCGTGGATTGTCACTTGCCGCCCAAAGACGATACGTGGGCGCATTACACTGCTAAATTAGCGCTGGGCGCTCGCGATGTGTGGGGATTTATTACCAAAGATCCCGAAAAAATCGATTGGGAGAAAAAATCGCAGTTAGAGCACGCGGTAAAATACATTCCCAACGAATCGTGCGTGAAGTGCCATCAAAACCTGTTCCCACAAGGAATTACAGATGACGGAATTACCGCTCACTTGTATTACGACGAAAACCACGAAGCATTGAACTTGCAGTGCATCAGCTGCCACTTAGATGCCGGGCACTATAATCCCAACTATGCCCACGGACAAATGGTGGGAGTTCCCGGTGCAACGGACGCTACGGCGGTAGACTCGAGCCTCTTTTTTACAGATGCAACGCAAGTAACCTCTTTTGCAAATTATATCGAACAAATACCCGGAACGGCCGTTTCGTTTAATATGATTGCCATTCCCGGCGGCCGGTTTTTAATGGGAAGCCCTGAGAAAGAGCCTTTCCGCAATGCCGATGAGTCGCCGCAGCACGAAGTGGAAGTTAGCCCGTTCTTTATGGCTGAAATAGAAACCACATGGGATCAATATTGGGCGTTTTACGCCGCCACCATGAGCGAGGGGCGCACACCGCCCGAAACGGTGTATCAAAACAACCTCACCGCCTTGGGCGTTGACGGCATTTCGGGTCCCACGCCACCGTTTGGCTATCCCGACCAAGGTTGGGGATCGGGCGAAAGGCCCGCCATTACCATGACGCATTACGCGGCCGAGGTTTTCTGTCAGTGGCTGTCGCATAAAACCGGAAAAAAATACCGTCTTCCAACCGAAGCCGAATGGGAATATGCCGCCCGTGGCGGAAACCAAACGCCCTATTTCTTTCCGGGAAGCCCGAAAGATTTCTCCGAAAAAGGCTTCATGCGGAATATCTTTAAGCCGAAAACCGACAGCATTGCCAATTACGTAATTTACGATAAAAACAGTGGCAACCGCACACAACCGCCATCGGAAGTTATGCCTAATCCATTCGGATTGAAGAATATGCTGGGCAACGTGATGGAATATTGTGCCGATAAATACGACCCCGAAGCCTATCAAAAAAGAAGCGGCGTAACCACCAATCCGTTGGTAACAACCGGAGAAGAATGGGTGGTGAGAGGCGGAAATTATTTGTCTGACGCGGCCGATGTACGCAGCGCCGCGCGCGCTCATACGCGCCACGACGATTGGTTAAGAACCGATCCGCAGCAACCCAAAAGCATTTGGTGGTATTCCGATGTGAAAGGCATTGGTTTCAGGGTGGTGTGTGAACCGGGTAGTTCAATGAATATTCAATAAATCTATTTATAAACAAATCTAAATTAAGAATAGCATAAAAATGAAAAAAGAAAACAATTTGTCGAGACGGTCATTCCTAAAAACTTCCGCTGTTGCGGGAGCGGTAGGAGTGATGGGCACCGGGGCAACAGGTTTTTTGGCCTCTTGCAGCGGTGGTGAAAAAAGCAAAAGCACCAACGCGCCTTTAAGAGAAGCAGGATCGTATTACATTCCTGAACTTCCCGATATGGCAGCCGATGGAAAAGAACTGAAAGCCGGTGTAGTAGGGTGTGGCGGCCGTGGAGCAGGCGCCGCCATGGACTTTCTCAATGCCGCCAACGGAGTAACCATTGTTGCTTTGGGCGACGTATTTCAGGAGAGAGTAGATGAATTGGCAGCGAAGCTGAAATCAGAAAAAAATATAGATATTCCCGCCGAAAGGCGCTTTGTGGGGCTCGATGCATACAAACAAGTTATCGACAGCGATATTGATGTGCTCATCGACTGTACGCCTCCTGTGTTCCGCCCTGAGCATTTTAAATATTCCGTGGAAAAAGGAAAACACAGTTTCTTGGAAAAACCCATTTGTGTTGATGCCGTTGGTTATCGTACCATTGTTGCCGCTGCCAAGCAAGCGCAAGCCAAAAACCTGCGCGTGGTAACGGGTACGCAACGCCACCACCAGCGCGGATATGTGGAGTCGTTCAAACAAATTATGAACGGAGCCATTGGCGAAATTACCGGTGGAACGGTGTATTGGAATCAAAATATGTTGTGGTATCGCGACCGCCAACCCGGTTGGAACGATTTTGAATACATGGTGCGCGACTGGGTAAACTGGAAATGGCTTTCGGGCGACCATATTGTGGAGCAACACGTGCACAACATCGATGTATTCCTGTGGTTCAGCGGGTTAAAACCGGTGAGCGCCGTAGCTTTCGGCTCGCGCCATCGCCGTGTAACAGGTGACCAATACGATAATTTCAGCGTAGATTTCACCATGGATAACGGTGTACACTTGCATAGTATGTGCCGCCAGATTAACGGATGCGCCAATAACGTGAGCGAATTTATTCAGGGAACAAAAGGTTCGTGGTCCAGCAACGGAGGATATACCATTAAAGACCTCGACGGAAATGTGATATGGCAATTCAACGAAGACGAAGAAAAATCCAACTTCAAACAAACCAACCCCTACACGCTGGAGCATGTGAATTTAATTAACTCCATTCGCGGAAACAAGGCGATAGAACAAGCATCGGAAACCGCTGTTTCCAATATGGCCGCCATAATGGGGCGCGAATCGGCCTACACCGGACAAGAAGTTACGTGGGACGCGATGACGGCTTCGTCGTTGGATTATATGCCTAAAGACCTGAATATCGGAAAAATGGATATGAGTGAATATACCGTTCCCGTTCCCGGTTCAGAGCAATAATTTCACCAATCGATTAAAAATGGCTTTTAATAGAAGAACATTTTTGAAGACATCCATTGCCGGCGCGGCTTTTGTTACTGCCGGCGGATGTTCTTCTTTTGTTTCGGCTTCCACTTCGGAAAAACGGAACGCGAGTGCTGCCAAACTGAACATTTCGTTTCAGGAAAGCACGGCACCCGGAAAAAATTTGAACGAAAAGTTCGATTTTATGGAAAAGCACAACGTGGTGGGCTTTGAACCGCACGGCAACAATATCAATCAACGGATGCAAGAGTTCAAAGACGCGTTGAAAGGGCGAAACATTAAAGTAAGCGCCGTTTGTGCTGGATTTGAAGGCTTTATCCTTTCCACCGATCCCGCCATTCGCAAGCGTTGTCGCGACACGATGAACGAACTCATCATCGCCGCAGGGGAACTCAACTCCACGGGCGTTATCATTGTTCCAGCGTTCAACTCACAAGTTCCCGTGATGCCGCACACGCAAGAAACCCGCGATTTTTTGTGCGAGCAGTTCGACGAAATGGGCACGTTCGCGCAACAACACGGAACCACCGTAATTTTGGAACCGTTGAACCGAAAAGAAGCGTTTTACTTGCGCCAAGTAGCCGACGCGGCATCCATTTGCCGCGATATAGATAACCCGGGCGTAACCTGTTTGGGCGATTTTTGGCACATGACATGGGAGGAAACATCGGATATGGCGGCTTTCCTCGCTGCCGGAAAACACCTGCAACACGTGCATATGGCCAGTCGAAAACGTCGCAGTATGCCCGGCGAAGACGGCGATGCCGATAATTATGTGGACGGTTTTCGCGGCCTGAAAATGATTGGTTACGACAAATACGTCAGTTTCGAGTGCGGTTTGCAAGGCGACCGAGAAGTGGCGGTGCCCGCGGCGTTGGAACTCCTGCGCAAGCAATGGGACGAAGCGTAAAGTGATTACGATTTTAGATGTACAATTTATGATGAATGAGTGAGAAAGTGGTTTTCTCACTCATTTTTTATATTTTTTCATTTACTTGTTGGTTGCGATTTTTTTAAGAGGGTGAAGTAATTTCAATCATTTTGTTAAGTTTGGCTTGTATCATTCCCTAAGCCCTGAACATTGACCCCTGAACTTTAAAAAACCTCCATTATTTCCCTTTTTTATCTTATTTTTGTACCTTCATCATTTAAAATCACAGACTCCATGCAAGAAATAAAGAAATTTCTTTCCTCATATACCGCCACGGTTATCCTTTTGCTTTTGTACGCAGTTATTTTGGCGTTGGCAACATTTATAGAGAAGCAGTACGGCACCATGGCCGCGAAAATATTTGTGTACTATTCACCCGTTTTCTTTCTGTTACAATTCCTTTTGGTGGTGAATTTTGTGCTCGCGCTCATCAAATACCGCTACCTCAGGCAACGCCGGTGGGCATTGCTCACGGTTCACGTGGCGTTTATCGTGATTTTGGCGGGCGCCCTCATCACGCATATTTTTGGTAAGGAAGGGCAGGTGCACATTCGCGAAGGCGAAAAAACCGACCAAATGACCATTCATACCTCACGAGGAATGACGGTGGAAAAACTGCCTTTTGAGCTAGAATTGACCGATTTTCGGTTGAACAGGTACCCCGGTTCCGCCAGCCCATCGTCGTACGAAAGCGATTTGAAAGTGCATTTGGAGAACGAAGTGCGCGAAGCCAACGTGTTTATGAACAACGTGTTGGATGTGAAGGGGTATCGATTTTTTCAGGCGTCGTATGACGAAGATGAGATGGGAACCATTTTATCTGTGAACCAAGACGTGGCGGGCAGAACGGTTACCTACTTCGGCTATTTTTTGTTAATGGTGGGTTTTGTGTTGGTGTTTTTCGATAAAAAATCGCGCTTTAGAAAACTCGCGCAACAGTTGAAAGAGGTGAGAAACATGTCGAAGCCCGTTTCGGCTGTCTTGTTTTTTCTGATTCTTTCCGGGGCGATATCGGCGCAATCGGCATCGGGTAAAAGAATGGTGGAGGCGGTGCAACAAAACCCTGTTTCGATTGAGCACGCGGCAAAATTCGGCGCGTTGCCCGTGCAATCGGGTGGGAGGGTGATGCCCATCAATACTTTTTCGTCTGAGATTCTTCGGAAAATACACAAAAGCAACAGGTTTGGCACCCTCAATTCCGATCAGTTTTTGTTGAGCTTTCTCGCGATGCCGCAAATGTGGGTACAAGTTCCGTTTATTGCCATTTCCAACGCGCAAATCAGCGAACGATATCAATTGCCCGAAAAATACTTCGCATATGAACACCTGTTTGATACGCAAGGAAACTACAGGTTATTGCCCGATTTGCAACAAGTATATCACAAACCCCCGGCTGAACGCAACGCCACGGATAAAGATTTAATCAAGATTGACGAACAAATCAATATTCTGTTTCAACTATTGAATTACGAGCGCCTTGCTGTCTTCCCCGATGCTTCGCATCCCAATCACACGTGGTACGCTCCCGGCGATGATTTATCGGAATTTTCTCCCGAAGATTCTACTTTTATAACAGAGGCGTTTTCCGCTTATTTAGCCCAAGTGGCTCAATCCATCCAGAGCGGTAATTGGGATAAACCCGATGAGTTATTGGAGCAAATAAAGCATTTTCAACGCACAAACGATGCCGCTTTGCTCATTCATCCCCAAAAACTGGATGCGGAATTGCGATACAACAAGTGGAATATTTTCAATACCGCCAAACAATGGTACCTCATTTTGGGCGGTTTGTTGCTTGTGCTCACATTTATGCAACTGATGCAACACCGGCAATGGCGCACCAAATTTATTCCCGTTTTCATCATCGGCATCGCGGTTATTTTTCTGTATCAAACCTTTGGGATGGGTTTGCGGTGGTACATTTCGGGATACGCGCCGTGGAGCAATTCCTACGAAACCATGGTGTACGTGGCGTGGGCAACCATCTTGGCTGGTTTCATCTTTGGCCGCAAAAGTTACATCACCATGGCGTTGGCCACCATTTTTGGCGGCGTAATTTTGTTTGTCTCCGGCCTCAATTGGATGGACCCGCATATAAGCCCGTTGGTACCGGTGTTGAAATCGCCGTGGCTGATGTTTCATGTGGCGGTAATTGTGGCGGCCTATGGTTTTTTTGGCATCAGCTTTTTGCTGGGCGCCACAAACCTATCCATTATGGCTTTTACTAAAAAGAGCGATTCAAGCGTTTTGCGGATAAAAGAATTGAGCATCATCAACAGTATGTCGCTGATGGTGGGCTTGGCGCTAATGACTATTGGCACATTTCTCGGCGCCATTTGGGCCAATGAATCGTGGGGCCGTTATTGGGGATGGGACCCGAAAGAAACTTGGGCGCTCATTACCGTGATAGTTTACACCGTGGTAACGCACTTGCATTTGGTGAAAAAGTGGAGTGGGCAATGGTTGTTTAACTTGCTGTCGGTACTCGCGTTTTCTTCTGTATTGATGACGTTCTTTGGTGTGAATTATTTTTTGAGCGGCATGCACTCTTACGGACAAACAGGCGGCACGGGAAAAGTATTTGTTTACATTCTGCTCGCTTTTGCCGCCATTGGGATACTTGGAGCGGTGGCGTATAGAAAGGAGAGACGATAGATTTTAGACTGTTAGATTTTAGATTGTTAGACGTGAACTCTAAACATTGAACTCTAAACATTGAACTCTAAACATTAAACTCTAAACATTAAACTCTAAACATTAAACATTAAACTTTAAACACTAAATAACAATATGCTTCACTGGGGATTTATCGGTTGCGGTAATGTAACGGAAAAGAAAAGCGGGCCCGCTTTTAACAAAGTGGAAGGCTCAAAAGTGGTGGCGGTTATGCGTCGCGATGCGACAAAGGCAGAGGATTATGCCCGACGTCACTGCATAGAAAAGTGGTATGACGATGCCCATCGGCTTATTAACGATTCCGATGTAAACGCCGTGTATGTGGCAACGCCTCCGGGTTCGCACGCCGAGTATGCCATCGCGGCAATGAAGGCTGGAAAGCCTGTGTATGTGGAGAAACCCATGGCGGCAACCTACGAAGATTGCTTGGCAATGCAGCGCGTGTCGGAAGAAACGGGCGTACCATGTTTTGTGGCCTATTATCGGCGCACGTTGCCTTATTTTCTTCGGGTGAAGCAGTTGATAGACGATGGTGCGCTGGGCGACATTTCCACGGTTCAAATCAGGTTTGCCATTCCGCCTTACGCGTCCGATTTCGATAAGCAAAACCTGCCGTGGCGCGTGAAAAAAGAACTTGCTGGTGGCGGATATTTTTTTGATTTGGCATCGCACCAACTGGATTTACTCGATTTTTTGTTGGGCGAAATAACCCACGCCCAAGGCTTTGCCACCAACATCGGGAAACTGTATGATGTGGAAGACTCGGTAAGCGCTTCGTTTCGGTTTGCAACGGGCGTGGTGGGCAGCGGCAGTTGGAGTTTTGTCGCGCCCCAAAATACCCGCACCGATGTCATCGATTTTATAGGTACTAAAGGCAAACTCACCTGTTCCACCTTTATGTTTACGCCCATTGTGCTGGAAACCGAAAACGGAAAACAAGAATTTACGGAAGAAAACCCCGAGAACATTCAGTTTTATCTTATCAAAAGCATCGTGGATTACCTGAACAACAAGGGCGAGATACCCGTGAGCACCTGTCACACGGCGGCTCGCACCAATAAAATAATGCAACAGATAGTGGCTGCGTAAAATCAGTAAAGATTTTCTCAAGAAGAAAAAATATCCAGTAAAATGTCTGTAAAAACGTATAGAGATGTCGCTATAGAATACCGTCCTGAGATAACCGGTCTTGCGGGCCCCATTTTTGGCGTGGTATTAAAAGGCAGAAAATCATTCGCTTCACTCGAAGAGAAGCAGCATTACGTAACATACATTCAAGCGAACACCCAACATCCTCAACGTCTTTTAGAAAGCGATTTTACGCCTATTGATACGCAAAAAGTGACTGAAATACGATTCTTTCCACCAACAAAAGGCATTCAACCCATCGATATTATCCCTTTTAATACGTATCAAGCCGGTTTTGATTTTCTCATATCAGAAAAGGCATTAAATGTCCTCAAACAACACCGTATTCCACACATCAACCACCTGTCGGCTACCATTCATTCCCTTCAAGCCAAGTATGCGATGGTAGGTTTTCCCCTTGTTCCCAATGAGCGGATAGACTTCGGAAAATCTACTTTTTTTGATCCTGAACGAAGACGAACCATCACTTACAAAGACCATCAAGAATATGCACAATCCATTACTGCCTACTATCCGTCCACCCTTTATGTATTGGGAGTGGGGAACTATGACATCATCCATTTAGAAAATCAAGGACTCTATTTTTCTGACAACTTTTTCCAAGCGATGGAAGCAAGCGGTATCATCGGTATTTCTAAAGGCCCATCCGTCTTGTACAATACCATGCGGGTTACCTGATTTTTTAACTCATCACCCATCATCAAAAATTATGGTGCAACCACTTTTGTGGTACTGCTTTTATACTGCAAAAGGTGACTAATTTCCACTATACAAAGGCAATGTAAATTTAAAATCGCTTCCAACCCCAATCCGGCTTTCTGCCCAAATGTGGCCGCCGTGTTTTTCAATAAACTCTTTGCAAAGAATAAGTCCTAGGCCCGTGCCTTTTTCGGCATCGGTACCCTGTTTTTGAAATTTGCTGTCGATTTTGAACAGTTTTTGCAGGTTTTCGGGCGAGATGCCTGTTCCGGTATCGCTCACGGTAACTTCACAAACGTTTTCGGTTTGCTTTGCCGATACCGTTACGCGTCCTTTGGGAGCGGTGAATTTCAGCGCGTTGGTCAATAAATTTCTCATCACGGTATTGATCATATTCACGTCGAAAAACGCGTCGTATTGTGCGTTGACTTCGGTGAAAACCTGAATGCCTTTTTTTGCCGATTGGCTTTCGATGAGTTCGATATTTTCCTTTATGGCTTCAGACAAGTTGTTGATAGTGGGGTTAAACGCTAATTTTCCCGATTGAGATTGCGACCAAACCAACAGGTTTTCCAGCAAATGATACGCGTTTTTGGAGGAGTTGCTGATGATTTTCAGGTAGTCGAAAATTTTGTCTTTATTGTAGTCATAAACGTTTGTCAACAATAAATCTGAAAAACCCAAGATAGTGCTGAACGGATTTTTAAGGTCGTGCGCGATGATGCCGAAAAACTTGTCTTTGGTGGCATTCAACTCGTAGAGTTTCTCATTCTTTAAAGCGAGGTGATCGTTTAACGTGTTAATTTCTTCGATGTTTGCTTTCAATTGTTTGTTGATGCCGCCAATGGCTTCATTAAGTTGCAGCAATTCATCGTTTGCTTTATCCAGTTCTTCATTGGTTTTTTGCAGTTGCTTGTTTTTGCTTATTATTTCGCGTTGCAGCTTGTTTATATCGGTATTCATCTCCATGGCAGCCTTGTTTTGTTCCAACAACATCAAGATGTCTATTCCCCCAACAACCATAAATGTATCTTTCTTGCGGTAAATTTTGGCGTAGATGGACGTGTTAATGGAGTAGTTGCTGCCGATGGTTACGTGTCCGCTGAATACTAAACTGGTATCGCTTTGCATACGGGTGATTTTTTCAAAAGTGGGATTAATGAGCGAATCGGCCGGATTGCCAGAGAGCAAGGCGTTGAATGCATCGTTGCAATACAATAGCGTTCCGTTAATGGAATAAATGGCCATACAAAGCGATTTGCTTTGCAGAAGCATATCCGCAATTTCGGCTTTCCATTCCGAAATAAAATTCTTAGACATATTGAGAAATTGTTAGAAGCTGTTTTGAGTTTTTTTTAGTGCATTGAAAGCGCGCTTTCGAGTTTTTCGTCGGATAACTTCACAAACAACGGGATGTTTATTTGCATCCACTCATACAGAGGAAATACTTGGTTGTATGCTTCTGGCGTGAGCGTTTCTTTCATAATGCTGATCCACGAAT
Source organism: Bacteroidota bacterium (assembly GCA_023388315.1). GTDB lineage: Bacteria > Bacteroidota > Bacteroidia > Bacteroidales > Dysgonomonadaceae > JAEWGM01. Next base: position 93,481 of record JAEWGM010000021.1, read on the forward strand.
TTAATTGAACTGCCCAATAACTGGTAGTAAATCGATGGCTTCGATAGGCGCGGAATACCCATAAAATGGTTTCGACCAACACTTCGGGACTGAAGTTTTTTAATATCGATGAAATAAACCGCACGTGGTTGGCGTGGTTGTCTTTCATCATTTCTTGGTTGTTTTCGCCGATGAGTTCTTTTAAATCTGCCCGAGCGAGCATCAAACTATTCATTTTGTTAATGAGCAATTCCGATTTTTGAGCATATTCCTGTTGTGTTGCTTCACTAAAATGATTGATTTTTGACGCGCTTTCTATTAAATTGTTTTTGTCCATCTTGTTTAAGCTGTTTTAAGTATGGTACTTAAAGTGAATAAATCAGGGAAATAAATCACGTTTTTGTATTTCGACAGGATGTTTTCTCCGCCATGTTTGAATGCCTGTCCGCCGGTGAATATCAATATATCGGGAAATTCATCCCTGATCTTTTGAATCATGATTTCGAACTTGGGAAAATGAAAATACAAACTGATGGAAACAGCCAATATATCGGGTTTTCTTTCTTTCAGAAAATCAATTAATTCGTTCACGGGCGTGTTGGCTCCCAAAAAAAGCGTATTCCAACCATGCAGTTCAAACACATCGCCTGCCATTCGTATTCCCACCTGATGCAACTCGTCTTCAACGCAGGTTAGCACCACCGACTTTTCAACAAACTGCCCGGGTTGGATGGAAGGATAAATCTCGTTTAAGAGCGCTTCAATAATGGCCGATGCCAAGTGCTCGGTTGCTACGCTTATTTTATTGGATTCCCATAAATCACCCACTGTGTATAAAGCGGTTTTTAACAGGCGCTCGTAAAGTTCTATGAAGGAGGTATCGTTCTTTAGTTCACTCCTAATAATTTCTGAACAGCGGTTTCTGTCTCCTTCCAACAAAGCTTTCAGGAAAGTATCGTAGTTTGTCTGATGGGATAATTCTTCGCGCATTTTTTCTCATACTTGTTGCGCATATCCGCCCAAATGGAGTGTTTGATGCGCAAAAAGTAGCACAATTTACTTTATTTTTTCTAATCCACAAAAAAAATTAGCATCGGATTTGAAAACAAACTGTTTGATGAAAATAAGACAAGAAGGTTTAATTCTTTACAATGTGACTCATTTTCAACCTATACTTTACGCACTATCCATTTCTATTTTTCTTCCATATCTGCCACGAATTCACTAAGTTTTGCCACAGCACATACAATCCCGGGCCCAGCGAAGCGAGCGGATTGAGATAGCTTTGCGTGAGCCAAATGGCGAGGACGGTGTTTTTCTGCCCCAAACTTTGGCCGCCGGCAATGGTTTCGTTGAATCTTGACCCAATTTTGCGGCCAAACACAAATTGCAGAAGGCAAAGCACGAGGGTTGCCGCGGCAATGACTAGTTCAACTTTTAAACTGCCATCGAATTGAGCAATCACAAATTGAGTGACGTTGCCCAGCACAATGGTGAGCGCCGCTGCCCATAAATAAAACGACACGATTTGCGCCGATCGAACTTTCAAATGGGCTTTCGGCGAAATTTTAGCAAGTAGCAGCGCGGCCACAAAGGGCACAATGAGAATGGGCATCACCTTGCGAAAAATATACCAAAACAAATCCGTGAAAGGGACCCCTTCGGAATTGCCGATAATCGATAAAAACAACGGCGCGGCAAACGCAACCAGCAGGTTGCTAATAATGGTGTAAGTGGCGGCGTTGGCAATGTTTCCGCCCAGCATGCCTGTTACCACGGATGCCGATGTGGCGGTGGCAGTGAGCACACAAATCATGGTGGCTTGCGCTACAATTTCGCTAAACGGTCGGATAATCAGATAAATAGATACGCTGCCGACATATTGAATGGCCAAAAGAATGTAATGAAACCGGCTCAACCGAATTTGATTCCACGAAATGCGGCAGTAGGTGAAAAACAACATCATAGATAACAGGTAAGGCGTTACAAAAGACAACGTTGAGAGTTGCTCATGAAACACGATACCGATTATCATAGCCACCGGAAGCAGGTATTTTTCTAAGAATTTTTTTACAATCAAGTTTCGATGTTATTCAGTAGTTATTCAATTGTTATTCGGTAGTTATTAAGTTGTTGTTCGGTTCTTTTAGTTATAGTAGTTGGCAGGGTTTGTGGAGGTGTCGGATTGGCGAAGTTTATCTTTCAGGTTGATATCCAGCATCCATTGTTGACGATTGAAGACGAAATCGCGTATAAACTGCTCAATTTCGGGCAGAAATTCCTTCATCGGGTATTCCGATACGTCGTGTCCCATATCCTCCATAGTGTAAAATGTATAAGGGTAGCCTTGTTGTTTAAATCGTTTTGTTAGCGGCTCCGAACCGAAAACGCCAAGCCTGAAAAACCTTGTTTTGCCGTAAGGCACCAGTTTATCGGCGCTGCCGTGAAAAAACAGGGTAGGGGCGGGGCGCAGCGTGTAAGAAGGCGTACCCTCTGTGCTGAAGATGGAGCCGGCAAACGATATGACGCCCGCGTATTGAAAATCATCGGGAAGTACGTTTGCCGATTCGCGCAAGTCGCGTTTCTCGTAATCGGCTTGCAGCACGGTCATCGCGCCGGCACTTGACCCGCTAATGATGATGTTTGAAGTGTCTATATTCAACTCATCGGCGTGTTCAAGCAAGTAAGCGGTAGCGGAATACAAATCGGCAACGGCCATAGCAATGGCGTTCCGGAGCGGTTTGTTGTTGAAAATTCCGGGCGCTTTTTGGCCTTTCATTCCCAAGCGATAATCAATGGAAACCACTTTAAAACCTTTTTCGGCAAAGTATTTGAAATAATCGGCATAAAGTTCCGCGTCGCGGGCTCCTTCTTTAAAGCCGCCACCAAAAACAAAGAGAAGGCACGGTTGTTTAAGCGTGAACGCTGAATCGGCGGAATAAATATCCATGTTTAATTCTTGTCCGTCTTTCACGGCAAACATACGCGTTTCTTTTTTGGGCGAGGCGCCAAAAAGAAATATCGGCAAGAAAAATGCCGATAACAAAATCGATAATTTTTTTCTTGATGTCATAGAATAATCAATGTGATTTTTGGGATAATTTTTATTGATAAGAGCCGGATTATGGTTTCGAAATAAATTCTTTTATCACGCGCAGCGTGTCTTCTTTTGCGCGGTCGAAATCATCGTTTTGGATGATGGCGTCGAATTGTGGCGCGAAACTCATTTCATATTCGGCTTTTGCCAAGCGATTTTCAATGATGTGCGGCAAATCCGTTCCGCGTTTCTCCAAGCGCTCCCGCAGCACTTCCACCGATGGCGGCATCACAAAAATACTCAACGCGCGGCCGCCATATATCTTCTTTACGTTTAAGCCGCCAATGCAATCGATGTCTAACACCACGTTTTTGCCTTCGGCCAGAATGCGGTCCACCTCACTTTTGAGCGTGCCGTAGAATTTATTGGGATACACCTCTTCGTATTCCAGAAATTCACCGTTGGCAATTTTTTCTCGAAACGCGTCAGGCGTAAGAAAATAATACTCCACGCCATCTTTCTCTTCGCCACGCGGCAACCGGCTGGTGGCGGAAACCGAAAACCGCAAGTTTAAATTTTGCGTGAGCAAATACCGCACAATGGTGGATTTGCCCGCTCCCGATGGCGCTGAAAAAATAATTAATTTACTCATAATGCTATAATGCTTAGGGCGTTGAGCTTTGGGCGGAGGGTGGAAATACGATAATCACTTTCACCTTTTCGCCCAGTGTGCTACGCGCTACAAAATATTCAATATTTGTTCTTTAATTTGTTCCAGTTCGTCTTTCATTTGAACCACAATGCGTTGCATTTCTGAGTGGTTCGATTTTGAGCCAAGCGTATTGACTTCGCGGCCAATTTCTTGCGCGATGAACCCGAGTTTTTTGCCTTGCGATTTTTTGTCGCGCAAGGTTTCGATGAAATAATCGAGGTGGTTTGCCAAGCGCGATTTTTCTTCGTTTACATCCAGTTTTTCGATGTAATAAATCAACTCCTGTTCAAATCGGTTTTTATCGAAATCGGTCGTTTCCAGTTGTTTTAATCCTTCGGAAAGTTTGGTTTTTACCTTTTCCAACCGTTCGTTTTCGTATAATTCCACCTCCGAAAGAAGTGTGCGAATGTTGTCAATTTTTTCTGTCAGAAGGCTTTCCAACATTTCGCCTTCTTGTTGGCGAAAAGAAACCACTTCTTCCACGGCTTTGTTCACTGCGCGTTCAATGGTGCTCCATTCTTCCTCATCCAATTCTTCCACGTCTTGTTTCATTACATCGGGTAAGCGAAGTAGTGTTGTGAGCCAATCGTGTGGTTGTTCAACGTTCATTTCTTGTGATAAACTCAATAGTTCGCGATGGTATTGTTTGAGAACGTGGTGGTCTATTTTAGAAGAAACGTCTTTGGAAATGTATTCAATGTTGAATGACAAATCGATTTTGCCGCGTTCCAGTTTCTTGGATAAATCGTTGCGCAAACCGATTTCCTTTTCCCTGTACAGCGCGGGAATGCGGGTAAATAAATCGAACTGTTTGCTGTTCAACGATTTTACTTCAATGGTTATTTTCTTGTTTGGAAGTTCGGCAACGGCTTTGCCGTAACCGGTCATTGAATGAGTCATAGTGTTTTTGTTTTTTACAAAGGTAATAAAAAAGTTATGAGTAATGAGGGATATGTAGAGTGAGATTGTGGCGTATAACTGAGGCAATGTATCAAAAGTAAAACCTTCTATCAAATTGTCATACTGAATGTAGCTTTAGCGGAATGAAGTATCTATAATTGATGATAAAATAGATTTTTCTCCGCCAACCGGCGGATCAAAATGACAAAACGAAAGGACATCAACGTTTTTGAGATAACTTCTTTCCCCAAACAACTTTCCAGAAAACAAAAAAGCCGTCATTTTCCGACGGCTTTTTATATTGGTGCATACAATTACACTATTCTTCTGCATTTTCATCATCGGTTGGTACGATGAGTTTATACCCTTTACCGTGAATATTGATGATTTCGATATTCGGTTCGGGTTTCAATAGTTTTCTCAATTTGGTGATGTACACGTCCATGCTTCGTGCATTGAAATAGGTGTCTTCTTCCCAAATTTGTTTCAGCGCGTGGTTGCGCTCCAGAATATCGTTGGCGTGAGCGCAAAGTTGTGCCAGCAATTCCGATTCTTTGGTGGTGAGTTTAGTTTGCTCATCGCCAATGGTGAGGATTTGCTTTTGCGTGTCAAACGACATTGTGCCGAAGTTATACACTTGCTGTTCTTTGTTTTTCTTGCCTTTTACGCGACGTATGATGGCTTCGATGCGAAGCACCAGCTCTTCCATGCTGAAAGGTTTGGTAATGTAATCGTCGGCTCCTGCTTTGAAACCTTCCAATACATCTTCTTTCATATTTTTAGCGGTAAGGAAAATTACGGGAATCTCCGTGTTAATGGTTCTGATTTCCTTCACCAGTGTTACGCCGTCTTTTTTAGGCATCATTACGTCAACAATGCAAAGGTCGTATTTGGTTTTTACAAATCCTTTGAATCCGGCTTCCCCATCGGGGAACAAGTCTGTTTCAAACCCCTTTGCTTGAAGATATTCTCTCAGCAACATGCCAAGGTTTTCATCATCTTCACATAAAAAAATTTTCAATTTTTCTTCCATATCATTTTTGTGTTATTACGGGTAAACTTATTATAAATTTTGTGCCTTTGCCAAACTCGCTGTCGGCACGAATTGTTCCGTTTAAATCGTTCACGATTTTCTTCACGTAGGCCAGCCCCAGTCCAAATCCTTTCACATCGTGCCTGTTGCCGGTGTGTACGCGGTAAAACCGATCGAATATTTTCTTTGCATCTTCTTTTTTTAACCCAATTCCATTGTCTTCTACCGATATGATGATTTTGGTGCCCTCGTTTTTCGTTCTAATCATCAACTCCGGCGGAACGTCTGATTTTTTATACTTTAGCGCGTTATCGAGCAAGTTAAACAACACGTTGGTAAAGTGCATTTCGTCCACTTTAATGGTAGATTCTTCCGCTTGCAGGTCGATATCGAGCGAGCCGCCGAATTTTTCCACTTTCAACGCGTGTGTGTTGGCCACGCTCACTACCAAGTCGTTGGCGTCAATTTCACGAAGCTTAAGCGTGGACTGTTGGCGGTCGAAAAGGGACATTTGCAGCACTTTTTCCACTTGAAAGCCCAAGCGTTTTGTTTCGTCGTTAATCACTCCGGTAACGTGCTTAAACACTTCGGGCGACTTAAGAATGGAGTCGTCTTTCAGCATTTGCGAGGCCAGCGAAATGGTTGAAACGGGCGTTTTAAGCTCGTGCGTCATGTTGTTAATGAAATCGTTTTTCATTTCAGACAAACGCTTTTGTCTGAAGAGGGATACAATCGTGAATATAAACGTTATCAGCAAAATAAACGTGAATATGAACGACGGTATAAAAAAAGAAAGTTCACTGAAAACAAAATTTCTTTTCGTGGGGAAATATACTCTCAGCGTGTTTAATTTTGCCGGTGGATCGTTTGGAAACAGAATTTGCGACGCAATGGCGTTTTTGTCTTTGGTTGAAAACCCCGGCGATGAATACACCACTTGATTGTTGTGGTTGACTACCTGAAAACTGTAGGGCACATTCAGTCCGTTATACATCAATTCAAAGCGGATATATTGGTCGAGCGTGTTAAAGTTTATTCTCTTTTCAATTGGCTCGTTGCTGGCGCGATACATTATTTTGTAAATCACCTCGTCGAGTAACGATCTCTCGTGCAAGTATCGTTTCGACAATGATTGTTGCATATCGTACTGCGTTTTGGCAATGTGGTCGTAGCCGCTTGGATTTGGCGAGATAAAAACGCCGCTTGTGGCATCGTTGTTTAAAATTCTCGCCTCGCCTGTTATTGTATGCTCAATTCTTGTTTCACTTCCATCGGGATGAGTAATAACGGTGCTTGTGCTTTCTCTTGTAATGTTTTGCGATGTTCGGGGTTGGATGTAATTGGAATATCGGTTTTCCGATTCAATCATATCCTGCTCCAAATAATCTCGGGTTTGTTCCAACTCAAGGTCTCTTGACACGTTGTACAAACTCCTTTTTACCAATTCATCGAATTGTTCGGTGCGGATATTGAGCGTAGTCCTCATATACCGCAGTTGCAAAAAGAGCAAGGCAAAAAACGCGATAAACATCACCAAAGCAAGCAACCAGATAGTTGATTTTTTCATACTCTTTGTTTACTTACCTCCTTTTTTAGTGAAAAATCTAATATTAAAGATCGTTTTTTCGTCAATAGAATTAACAAATAAACGACTTTTTTGTTTAACACATGATCTTAAAATTAAAAAAAATGGTAAAACGAGGTAGCTAACAACATTATTTAATACAAATGGATAGCGACTGTGGTAATTTTATGATTTATTGATGGTTCAACCACGGTTAATGCATGCGAAAGCAACGCGAAGCTCAAAAAATACGCTGCTTTACATAACGATGCCAAACGAGTTGTTAAGCGTTTTCTTTATGTTGCAACCTTAATTCTTCTTCTTTGGCCAATTTGGCTTTTTTCTCTTCTTTATCGCGCGCATCGGCCATCATAATCAACTTACGTGAATCAATAATGTTTGAAATAAGAAGAAAAAGACAAGCAAGAATTGCTACATAGTGAATTGAGCCGGGAATAAAGAATTCCAAGACAAAAATAAACGCCAAAATGATGCGCATTTCTGTGGGGCCCACAACGCCGGAATCGATGGAATATTTCCCCGTCACTTTATATCGCAGTTGTGAGGTAATCATTTCCCAACCAAACATCACTACAAAGAAATATCCGGCAAGTTTCCACGCGCCCTGAGCGTATAAAATATAGCCCAGGCCTATAAAAATGGTTCCAATCCAGTCAACCGTGATATCCAACGTAAAGCCATACCATTTGCGGGGCCTGTTTCGGTAATACGCCAGCCGGCCGTCCAACGAATCGCCCACCCAGTTGATGATAAAACCGGCGAGAGTAAGAAAAAGAAATCCACGATGGACAAACGAGGCCAACACGAGGCTCGATGCCACAAGTAAATTGCCAAAAAGCCCAATGGCCGTAAGTCCGTCCGATGAAATCCATGCCGGCACACGTTGCACAAGATAGGCAATGAGTTGTTGCTCTTGAACTCGCAGAATATTTGTCCTTTCACGGTCTTTGGCGATGTTCTTGAGTGCCCTCGCCATACTGATTTTCCTATATTCCATGTACGCTATTGTTACTTGTTGCTTATCCAAATGCAGAAAACCTGTTCATACGTACGCATCAACAGCTATTCTGCTAACGATTGAACTAAAACGAAACCGATAAAAACCCCACTTTTGGGAGCGTTCTTTTCACGCTATCTATCTCTTTTTGTGATGAATCCGTTTATCAGACGTTTCTCATTCAACCTTCACCAACACAAAAGTAGGATTTATATTCGATGTTACGAAAATATTACACAAAAGTTTAGTTAAGTTCTGTTAACCAACTCGTGTTTTGTTGCGGAAAAAGGACAAAAGACGTTGTTTTCAATCGTTGATTTTTAGTCCTGTTGTTTCTGAATGTACAGGCCATCGCGCGGTAGCAGCCTTTTGAGGTTGGCCAAATTATAAACGGTAACAGCTTGAGTAACGGTGGTGTAATTCATATATTCCGGGATGCTCATGTTGTATAAATCCCGGTTGGTGTGCCAAATTTCGCGGTAGCTGAAATTATATCCCAGCGGGTCGGTATTGCGAAACGATATAACAGGAACACCGTTCATCGCGAAATAGGCGTGGTCGCTTCCGCCGGCGGTTACCGGCACGGGTTGTGGCGCACGCGTGCTTTTTTCAACCGTGAACGGTATGTGGGGGTGGTAATTGGCCAGCCCTTCGGTGGCTTTCACAATATCATCGTACATATTTTCCGGCACCACCAACCCCGATGCTGCCGTGGGGCCGCCATCGCGGTTAAAGTAATTGGAGATATTGGGTAATTTTTCTTTGTTGTTTTCTACCCAAAATTTTGAGCCGAGCAAACCGAATTCTTCTCCGGCCCAGAAACAAAAGAGAATGGTGCGGTCGGGACGATTGCCGCCGGCAGCCATAATCATTCGCGCCATCTCCAAGTTGGGCGCCACGCCGGTGCCGCAATCCACGGCGCCTGTGGCAACATCGTAAGCGTCTATGTGGCAGCCCGACATAACGTATTCATCAGGAAATTTTGTGCCTCGTATTTTCCCGATAACATTGTGGTATTTTACCGGCCCGGGTTTAAAATGGTTGCGTATATCGAATTCCAACACTACATATTCCCTGCGTTCCACGCGCTCGCGAATTTGCGTGTATTGGCTTTCATTGAGTTTAATATCGGGGATGTGCGGCAGATTGTCAAACGACAAGTCGTAAAGGTTAGCACGGTCATACAAAGCCGTTAACGGCACGGGTGCCGATTGAATGATGCCCAAAATTCCGGCATCCACCATTTCCCGATAAAATAGCGCAGGCACCATGCTTCTGTCTGCCGGTTCGGTCGTTTTTTCGTTCTCACGAATGACGTGTGCACGTAAAGAATCGGCAAACTCGGAGTGATCTATGGGAAAACCCGTGCTGCTGCCTTCAATAAGTACCCACGCGCCTTTGAGCGTGCCTTTCATCCGCTCAAATTCCTGACGAGTTTTGGGCTCAATCACCACGTGGCCGCGCTGACGCCCTTTGGTTCCCGAGGTGTAACTGGGCGTGACAAAATCGAGCGTCATGCTCACATCGCTGTACATATGCCCGAACCACGGGCCACGATTAAAACCGACCGGCACTTCGCCCACTTCCTGCACTTCCACTTCCAGCCCCCATTGTTTGAGCAGCCCGGCAATCCAGTAAGTCGCGTTCGCGTACGCGTCGGAACCGATTAACCTTCCCCCGATGCGGTTGGAGAGAACATCCAAGTGCTCCATCGTACGGTTATCGGTTTTGCCCATTTCCATAATGCGGCGAGTGACTTTGTTTTGAGCGCTTACCGAAACAACAACAAAGCAAAGAAGCAGAATAAATGCATTTTTTCTCATAAAGAACCAGTTGTTAGAATGGATAGCCTATGGCAAAGTGCAGCGCCATATCGCGCCTTACATCCGGTTTAAAAATGGTCCACCTTTGCCCTGCCGGCATGGCAGGGTTGTGGGCTTTCATACCCACATCTAAACGCAAGAGTAAGAAGTTGAGGTTTAGCCTTATTCCGGCTCCGTAGGCCACGGCCAATTCTTTGTAGAAACTGCTCCATTCAAACTTTCCGCCGGGTTGTTCAACGTAGTCTTTTATCGTCCAAATGTTTCCGGCATCAATAAACGTTCCCAATTCAAACAACTTGTTTAGTTTGCGACGATACTCCACACTAAAATCCAATTTAATCTCTCCAATTTTGTTTCCGAAATCGAAGCCGGTGCTGTCACGGTTATAGGTTCCCGGGCCAAGCGTTCGTGTGCTCCATCCTCTTACGCTGTTGGCGCCACCGCCAAAGTATCTTTTTTCAAATGGCGGCACTTGGGAGTTGCCATAGGGTATAATTACCCCAATGGCGGCGCGAGCGGCCAGCGCGTTATTATCGTCTATATTGTAAATGGGGGCAAAGTCGATGTCTCCTTTTACATACTCGGCGTAAGGAATGCGCCATATCTCTTCTTGTCCGTCTTTGTTTGTTTTGCTGCCACCCAATGCCGAAACCACGCGTGGAATCCATCCGGCTACTTCCACACCGGTGCGAATTCTTAAAGGAATTTTTGGCATATCGGCTGATGAGATGCGGTTGAAGTTGGTATAAGTGAGGTTGTAGGCGCTTCGCACAATCATTTGCTCTTCGTAACTGAATTTCAATATGGGGTTTGTTTTTTCGTCCAAATAACGCTCCTCGAAAAGCTCTGATTTCCAAGGCATTCGCGCATAGGTTATCCCGATGGGCTCCAACACATGGGCCATATGCCAATCATAAGACGACCATTGGAAACGGTTGGCCAAGTTGAAGAACTGACGGAAATACTCCGGCCTTTTTTGAAAATTTGCCCCTATAGAGAATTCGGTGGAAGCCGAGGGACGGTCTCGCAGGCGTTGCATAATCCACGGCAACAGTAATTGTGGAATATTAAGCGTGGCATCGGCGCCGTATTCGTAAAAACTTTTGTCGATGAGGTTTAGGCTGTCGCTCGTGGTAATAAATTCATACGCCGCGTTGAGGCGCACGCGCAAGCGTTCCCCTCCTTTAAATATGTTTCTGTGCTCATACATGGCACTGGCGGCGACACCCAAATCGCCTTGTGAGTTTGTGCCGTCAACCCCAAATTGCATATAGTGCATGTTGCCGGGAAATAAAACGATATTCGCGTCGATGTAATTGGAGTCGTTGGTTTCCACGGGCGTTAGGTTGATAGCGGTTTGATGTATTGGCCCCAAACTGTTCAGCGAAGAATAGGAACGTTCCACAATGCGGTCGGAGTACAAACGTCCGGGACGTAAAAAGGTGTTGTAATAGATTGCCTGTGGCAACAAAAGTTGGTCGCCTTCGGTTACAATTTTCAACCCTCGGTGCTGAATGGTATCCAGCATGAAATGTTTGGTGGAGTCGTCCAAAATTAGCCTGTCCACACCGCTTACAATGGTAACATCTCTGATGTAATATTGCTTGTGAACCGTGCTGTCCGACGGATTGTCCAACCCCAATGTGAGGTCAACCTGGTGCGTTCCCACGGTGGTGTCGGCCAAATAATAAAAATTATCGCGCAAGAAATTGTAATATCCTCTGTTTCTCAACTGATTTGTCATTGAAATACGTCCTTTCTCAAGCACCTCCCTGTCGAAAATATCCCCTTCTTTAATGATATCCAACCGCTTTGTTTCGCTAAGAATATTGTAAATGGTGGTATCCACAGCGTTAATGGAATCGTGGAACGTGCGAATGCGATGCGGCTCGTTTCCTGTAACATCATAGGTAACATTGGCTTTTTTGTCTTTTTTTATGACAGTTGTGTCCACTTCGGCGTTCAGATAGCCTTTGTTGTTCAGATGCAACCTTATTTGTTCCGCCGATATGCCGGTGAGCGGGTCACTGTAGAGCACCGGAGGCTCGCCATACTTTAGAAGCATCCTGTTCAGCCATGTAGAATCGTTGTCGGGGATGTTGTACATGTGCAATTTGTATTTCCCGATTAAGGGAACGGATGAATTGGGCTTTTGCCGCAAATAGGAACGTAATTCCGATTTTTTAATGCCTCTCACATCGGATTTTATATCTGCTTTGTTGAGCAGATAACTTCCTTCGGGCACTTTTTTGGTGGCGTCGCACGCCACTAAAAAAATAAGCGAAATAAGGCAAAGTATATATTTATTCATTTATAATATAATGGTTTACTCTTTATTTGTTTGTAGCCATCGGCCTTCTTTTCTGTTCCTCTTCTTCTCCTCTGCGGCCCCATCTGAATTTAAAAAGGTCTCTAAATGTTTTCGCTTCTTTGGTTACCACCACACCCACGCCTTGAGTGTAAGGCGCCAAGCGATAGAAGCGTTCGTTGGCCCGGTTGTAAGCGCGTAACATCAGCCAATTTCTGATGTCGTATTCCAATTCAAATTCACCCATAAATGCTTGTTGGCCGGCAAGGGTGCTGTTGTCACCGTAACTCAAATTGGTTGAAATGCGCAATCGGTCGTTCATTAAACGGGTAGAAACATCCACACCCATTCTTACGTTGTTGAAAGTACCATCCGTGGATTGAAGATTGGTGCTTACCGACCAGTTATCGTTCAGCGCGCTGGCAAACAACGCGTCTAACCCTTTGGAAAGCATATTCGCGGTATAAGAAGTAACCATATTGGGGCCGAAATTTAAGTCGGGGGTTCCTTCGGCCGAGAAAAAGTTTCCGGTGGTAACCAAATAGGCAAATTGCCTGATTTTAGCTTCTTCGGTTGACACCAAACTGTTTACTCGCTGTTGGATGTCGCTGGAAGATTCAGGCAACTCAATGTCGTATTGCAGGTCCATTCTTTCTAAGTTGCCTCTCACTTCCAGCAAAGCGTTTACGGGAACGCGCGTATTGTTCAATTCGTAGGTGAAAATAGGGCTCAAGGTGGCCAAATCGGCCTTCACCTGATGGTAGGCGGTAATGTTGAACTGCGTGTTTCTTGGGTCTCCCATCAGGGTTACGGTACTTCCTTCCCGGATATCGAAATCGATGCTTCGCAACCCTTGCAAATTGTAATGGAACTTTCCTTCATCTATGATGTAATCTCCAAAAATGTGCACCGAAGGCGATGATTTGGAGTTATACCCAATGCTTAGTTCGCCCGTTCCGTTTACTTCAAGCGCGTCGCCGGTGGTGGGGTTTATGGTAACGCCCGCCCGCAGCAACGGGTTTAGATCGAGCGTGGCTCTCATATTAATGGGAATGCCCGAGGAAACACGTGTGTTTATCCTGTTGTTATCGCTGTCGTCCAGCTTTCTTAAGAACGCGAGAGAATCAGATGGTTGAGGCGTGTTAATAAAAATAACTCCGCCATATTCTTCGGCTTTGGCCGTTTGGGGAAGCGTTATAATCACTTCCGATTTGCTTTCGCTGGTAATATAGGCTTCGCCGTAAATACCCGTGGGTGAGCCGGTAACGTTTATGTCTCCGGATAATTTCAGGTTACCATAGGCCATTAAATCGGTTCTGGCTTCGTTATTCAACAGCATAAAATCATCTAATGTGATGCTGGCGTTATACACCATTCGTCCAAAGTTGGAGTGCCTCAGGTTCACATTTAATGTGGCCGTGTGGTTGTTTTGATCGCGAATAACAAGGTTTGTTAATCCCACGTTGTCGCGGTTAACCCTAATAGTGTCTGATATGTAGTAGGTTACATTGGTGTAAGCGACTTTCATTACTCCTTCGTCAATCCCAAACCATCCTTCCGTAATCGGTTCGGAAATGGAGCCCGTAACGTGGATATTGGAATTGATGTGCCCGGATAAATCACTGAAAATATTCGGGGTAAATGGCCTGATGGCATCCATTCCGAAATGGTTGAGCAAAACGTTCACATCCATGGGCACTTTACTTTCTTTTCCGGTAGGCACAAATCCTTTTATTTCCAGATTTTTGTTTCCATTATCGATTAAAAATACGTCTAAATCAAGTCCTGAATTTATTTTATTCCAATTTGCTTCAACCTGTAGGGTGCCAATGGGATCGTTGTGGGCGGTAATGTTTTCGATGCGGAAATCCTTCGTTTCAATCATCCGGTTGCCCAATGCCTGATGCACCACAATATCTCCGTTGATTGACCCCGTGAAATTAGAGATGTTAAACGCGGCTAAAATGGTTCCCAGCTCTGTTTCGTTGAAATAAGCCCTGACGTTTTCGTCGGGGTTCTTAGAAGCCACGCCTTCAATGCCGAGGAGCAACATGCCGTTTTCGCGGATGCCGAAATTGTCTATTTCAATGCGTTCTTTGCTTTGAGTGATGGTGGCTTCGTTGAAATCGATGCTTTTCCCGTTGAATAACACGGTGGTGGGGTGAAGCCGAATGTGGGAGGTGAGCAAATTTTGCGCATCACGTAGGAATCCCATCGAAACCAGTAATTCTCCGTTGGATTGCGCGGCGTTGTTAACCACATCATAAAACAGGCGGTTATTCACAGAATCCGATGCAGCCACGGTATTTAGCCGTGCGTTTATATGTCCGTTATCTTGAACAAGATAGGTATTGGCGTTGAGGTTGATGCCTGTGAGCGGGCCATTCTGCAGTCCTATTTTTGTTTCTCTAATATCGTTGGAGCCAAACATCAGGCGTGGCACGTAAGCATTTAATGAAATGGATTCATTGCTCACCATATCCACATTTCCTTTAATGGTAGCCGGTTCAATGTTGTAAAACGGCAGCGAGAAGGCGTAAGAAAGGTCTTCGGTGTTTTTTAGCAAAATGTTAAACTGAAAGTCGTTTTTGCCCCTCTCGGCACGTTGTTTGCGCGGTTGGTTTATCAACGATGGCAAATGCGGATGCACGGCATACATCACCTCGGTAGCCACGGTGCTGAAGTAATAGTCGCCTGTCACTTCCGCTTCGAGGAACGACGACATAATTTGCAGTTTCTTGCCATCGCCTTCATCGGCAAAAGCTTGCAGATAAATGGGGCCGGGGTTGTAGATAAACGTGCTGTCTATCAACGACGCGCTGTCCACCACCAGCGTGCCCACCATATTGTCGATGGAGTTGCCCGATAAATTCCCGTCGATGCGTGCCGTAATGGATGGACGAATCCAGTTCTCCGCCTCAATAAACGGACGAAGATCCATGCGGTCAACCGTGCCGTTCACAATGAAAGCCAGGTTGTTGCCGAAGGTGATGTCGGCGAACAAATTCAGTTTATTGAGTTCCGTATCGGTATTTATATTTGCCGCGATGTTTCTGCCGCTGTACGTTCCATTGAAATTCAGGTTGTTGTATCGGTAATTCTTATACAAGGCCGATACAATGCTTCCATCTGCCACAACGGTTAACGGCGAACCTCTTCTTCGGGTGAGCTTGGCGTGCGTTTTCAACGTTACATCGTCAACGCCCGACTTTTCGCCAATGATGTTGGCCAACTGAATATTATCGGCGCTCACAGGCCCTTCAAACGAGAAGTTTTTAAACCCGTTGTCGGACAATCCAATGCCCGATAATGTTACATCGCCTTGCTGCGTGCGAACGATGCCGTTGTAGCGAAAGTTGCTCAGTTTGCCTCGTGCCTGCAAGTTCAGGTTGATGTTTCCCAGCGCCCGCAACTGCTCGGGCGAAGTGTATTTTGGCGCGCCAATACGGATGAGTGCTTCCAAATCGTCCGCGGTAACGGAAATATCTTTTATATCTACATTTAAATCGCTTTGGGTGAATTTGCTGTAATCGGAAACCAATCCCGATATTTCAACGTTGGTGTAGGAGCCGTATTTTACATTTATGCGTGTGGCCACCACTTTGGGCAGTTGCCCTTCTAAATCCACATCAAATGAAATTGGTTTTTTCAAATGCGCGAAGCGATCCGAGAAAATGGCGGCGTCTTGTGGGTCAATGGTTTCACTTTTTGCCGTGAGCATAAATTGCTTGCTGTAGGTGTCGTATTGCGCTCCCGTAACCCATATGTCGGAATTGTTGAGCGTAAGGCTCACACGGTCGCTCCACAGTTTGGTATCTTCCGAGCGCACCATCCCTTTAAAATCTTCCACGCGAATGCCGGCGTACAGTTCTTCGAAATCCAAATTGTCCACATCGGCAATCAACCTCTTCATATCAAGGGAGTTTAGAGAGCCTTTTAGGTTAAAGTTTCTAACAAATAAGTGATCGGGATTAAAGTGCCCGGGCGTATGGGGCTGGGAAAGAATATCGAACCGGAGCGTTCCGTTCTTCAACCTTATATCGTTTATTTCTATTTGCAGCGCGGTTTTGGTGGTGTCTTTCGGTTTATCGCTTTTAAAAGCGTCAATCACAAACTGAAAGTTAAAGGGCGTTTCGGGCGTTTCGCGGTTTACCTTGGCGGTAAAGTTATCCAGTTCCACTCCTTTAATAGACAGGGTGTTATCCAGCAAATTCATAATGTTTACGCGCGCCGTGAGTTTGCCGGCATACAATAATGTGTCTTGCTGCTGGTCTTCCACATAAACCCCTTCTAATTGTACACGGTTGAAAAGCTTGAGCCGGATGCCATCGATGGACATCTCCGTGCCGAGGATGGGTTTCAATTTATTGAGTGCCAGATTGGCGGCATAGCCCTGCACTGATGGTATGCTAAACGTTAAAAAGAGTATGATATTCAGCAATATAATACTCACGATAATGATTGCCAGTATGCGGATAATTTTTACAGCCAATTGCTTTGCGGTTTTAATAAAAATGGTTTAAACACGTAAAATTACAAAATAAAATATTTATTGCCTTTGTTTTTAACAAAAATAGAGAAATATTTCGGCAATTCAAGGTTTTGGGTTCAATGTTTAAGGTTTAGCGTTCCGGGTCCGGTATTTTGGATTCTTAAAACCTTAAACTTTACCCTTCCGTTTCTTCATTTCGCTCTTTTTCGTTATTTTTGCATCATCAACAGAACCGCACAGCATGTATTTTCGCGATATTATAGGGCTCCACGATGTAAAAAAACATTTAATCGATTCCGTGCAACGCGGATTGGTGCCGCACGCGCGCATATTTTACGGCCCCGAGGGCGTGGGTAAATTGCCGCTGGCCATTGCGTATGCCCGGTATTTAAATTGCGAAAACCGCCAATCGGAAGACGCCTGCGGCGAATGCCCGTCGTGTCAGAAATTCGATAAACTGGCGCACCCCGATTTACATTTCGTGTTTCCGGTGGTGAAATCCAAAGTGTGCGACGAGTACTTGCCGCAATGGCGCGAATTTCTGCTGCAAAACGCTTACTTCAACCTAAACGGATGGCTCAATTTTATTGACGCGCAAAACGCGCAGGGATTGATTTATTCCAAAGAAAGCGACGAAATCATTCGCAAACTCAACTTAAAAGTTTACGAGGCTCGCTACAAAGTTATGGTGGTGTGGCTACCCGAAAAAATGCACGAAGCCTGCGCCAATAAACTGTTGAAAATGATTGAGGAACCACCTCAACACACCGTTTTTTTATTGGTGTCGGAAGACATGGAAAACGTGTTGCAAACCATCCGCTCCCGATGTCAACCTTTGCACATAAGAGCGATAGAGCAGTCGGAAATGGTGGCTGCCATTAGCCGCAAAATGGGGTTGGATGCCGAAAGTGCCAAAGCGGTGGCACACATTGCCAACGGCAGTTTTTCGCGGGCAATGGAAATTGTGCAATCGACCGACGAAACGAAATATTTTTTCGATCTTTTCAAGAAAATGATGCGCGCGTCGGTTTCTCGCAATATCACCTCGGTAAAAGAAGTGGCGTTGGAATTGGCGGGCATTGGGCGAGAAATGCAAAAAAGTTTTCTGTTGTACTCGTTGAGGATGTTTCGCGAATACTTTGTGAGCAACCTCCATCAACCCGAAATGGTGTATTTAAACAGCGAAGAGTGGCAATTTGGCGAACGCTTCGCCCCGTTTATAAACGAAAAAAACATACAAGAATTTACTGAAGAATTTTCACTGGCACACCGACAAATTGAACAAAACGGCAACGCGAAAATTATTTTTCTCGACCTTTGCCTGAAAACCACGGTGTTGCTGAAAAAATAAACAAGCGTCAGAGATTGAGCAAAAAATCGTTCTCTGCCACGCTTCAATAACAAAAAAATCATTATGGATAAAGAAATATTAGCCGATAAATTAGCCGACATTGTTCCCGATCCGACAATTAAGCTCAAACATAAAAAATGTTGTGGAGGCTGCATGAAGCATTCCAACAAGTTGCACACCTTTGATTGGTTGCACGATTTTCCCGAATTGCAAGACGCCACAAAAATGGTGGAAGTGCAATTTAAGAACACCCGCAAAGGATATTACATTAACTCAAACAATTTGGAACTGCATCAAGGTGATGTGGTGGCCGTGGAAGCAATGTCGGGGCACGACATTGGCACCGTTACGCTCACCGGAAAGTTGGTGGAGTTGCAAATGAAAAAGAACAATTATCGCGGTGAGGACGGGAATGGTTCGCTTAAACGTGTGTATCGCGTGGCGCGAGCAAGTGATTTGGAGAAATATGAGCAAGCCAAAGCCCGCGAGCAGCAAACCATGATTCGTTCGCGTGAAATTAGCGAAGAATTGGGGCTGCAAATGAAAATTGGCGACGTGGAATACCAAGGCGATGGCAACAAAGCCATCTTCTACTACATTGCCGATGAGCGGGTTGACTTCCGCCAGCTGATTAAAGTGTTGGCCGCGGAGTTCAAAGTGAAAATTGAAATGAAACAAATCGGTGCCCGTCAGGAAGCGGGCCGCATTGGCGGCGTGGGGCCTTGCGGGCGTGAGTTGTGTTGCAGCAGCTGGATATCGAATTTCGTATCGGTTTCCACTTCCGCCGCGCGCTGTCAGGATATTTCCATTAACCCGCAAAAGCTGGCGGGACAATGCGGAAAACTGAAATGTTGCATGAACTACGAAGTGGATACGTATGTGGAGGCGCAGCGCAAACTTCCGTCGCGAGAAATTGTGTTGGAAACCAAAGACGCGGATTTCTACCATTTTAAGACCGATATCCTTGCCGGATTAATCACGTATTCAACCGATAAGCATAACGCCGCTAATTTGGTAACCATTCCCAAAGAAAGGGCTTTTGAGGTGATTTCGATGAACAAACGCGGACAAAAGCCTCAAAATTTGGGGGTATACACAGAGGAAAAATCAACCCAAGAGCCCACTTTTACCGGCGATATTTTGGATGAAAGCATCACCCGGTTTGATACAGCGCAGCCAAAAAAACAAGCGGCAAAAAGACGTAAGCCAAGAAAAAAACGCCCGCAAAACCGCAACAATAATCCGGGAAAACCTTCGCCACCACGTCGGAATGAAAAATAAAGCGTTGTACCTCTTGGCAATTGTGGCATTGCTTTTTTCGTGTACACAAGGCGAAGCCTATTATCGGTTTCATCACCTGAAAAATGGGCAATGGCACCAAGATTCCGTGTTGGTTTTTAAGATGGACTCGCTGTCTTTTAACCCTGTGTCGCGGTACGATGTTTCATTGGAATTTGCCGAGAACAGCCGCTATGCTTATCGTGATTGCTGGGTGTATATTCGCCACAACCTTACCGATACGGTTTTCCATACGGATTCCTTGCAAATTATATTGTCGGACGAGTTCGGGAAACCCATCGGCAGCGGGGTGGGAGGGCTGTATCAACTTTCTGTTCCGTATGTTTCATCCATCGTGTTAGATACCGCACGGGTGTACGAAATGCATATTCGCCACGCTATGCGCGATGAGTGGCTGCAAGGCGTTGAGAAAGTAGGCGTGAAAGTTATGGAGAGGTGATGGGTGCTGGATGTTGGGTGCTGGGTGCTGGATGTTGGGTGACATGGATGCTGCATCGCACCCCTTCTTTACTTCTCTACTTCTTCTAACTTCTAATTTCTAACTTCTAATTTCTAATTTCTAATTTCCAACTTCTCTACTTCTCCTTCTCCTCCACCTCTTTCTTCGGCCTTTCCACCAGTTTTTCCTCGTTGCGGGTAGTCACCTTTTTCAATTCCGCTTCCAAACGTTTTATTTCCATTTCCTGGTTGTGGATGGTGGTGAGAAGTGAGTTCAGTTCTTCGTTATCCACTGTGTCGGGGTACTGGGCTTTCACTCGCCCGATGAAATCGCTCAACACGTTCATGTAGTTGTTAAACGCGTCGTAAGGCGACATATACGGGCTGAAATTGCTTTGCCCGCCACCGAAATGCTTGGTTGACATATAATAAAAATGGTCGCTTGTTTGCAAGTAATACCAGTCTTGTTTCAAACGGCGGTCGGTGCAAAGACGAACGCGTTCACCCATTTCGTACAATGATTTTAACGCGCCTTGTTGTAGTTTGTTTCCTGTCCAAGCGCTTACATCGCGCTCTTCATCAGCCCACGAAATGGTGTTGGGTACGGAAATGGTGCCAACCGGTTTGTGGCTGTCCATTATTTCGCTGGGCGTACTGAACCCGATTTCGTTCTCAAAAGCGAAACGAGGCAGTGCTTTCATAAATTCAAATATGCCCGTGTGAGACGGTTGCAGGTTGCCCAACGTTTCGTAATTCATGAAAAGGTTGATAATTTCTTCGTTGGGATGGGTAGCAGCAATCCACGACATAAATTTTTCTGCCGTCAAGGGATATTCGTTCCAACTGTAATTGGAAAACCGGTAAGCGATATCGTCGCTAAATTGCGAGTTTTTCAGCAACAAATTCATTTTCGGTTGTGTGGCCGCGTGATACACATAATTGGGGCTTTTCCATCCCAGCACGTGTTTGGCGCCTTCCGTAATCATTTTATTGTATCCCATGGCGTAGGCCATGTCGGCAATGTCATCGGAGTAAATAAGTTCGGTATTGCGCAATGTGGTGGGTTTTTGCCCGAAAAGCAACTGAATTCTTTCGGCTTGTTGAGCAACTTGATTTTTGAATTCTTCGGGATCGTAAAGGCTGGCCAAAGAATGGGCGTAGGTTTCGGCAAGAAACTCCACGTTTCCGGTTTTACTGAGCTCGCGCAGCCCGTCAATTACTTCCGGCGCGTAAATTTCCAATTGTTCCAGCGCTACGCCCGAAATGGAAAAACTAACTTTGAATTTTCCTTTGTGTTGATTCACCAAGTCGAGCAACATGCGATTTGCAGGAATGTAAGACCGGGCGGCAATTTGCTGCAAAATGTCTTCGTTGGCGTAATCATCGTAATAGTAGTGGTCTCTTCCGATGTTGAAAAAACGATACCGTTTTAACCGGAAAGGCTGGTGTATTTGAAAATAAAAGCAAATTGTTTTCATTGGAAAATATTTAGTGTGTTGATTTTTCTATTTGACTTGTTGTTGGTTGTTCACTTTTTATTTGTAAACGAGCATATTATAAATATCGCGCACTTTTTTGCCGGCGTCTTCCCAAAGGATGTTGTCCACCTCAATTTTTCCTTCTTCTTTTAAATGCTCTGCCATAGCGGGATAGGTGCAGATGGAATAAATGGCGTCGGCCATGGCGTCCACATCCCAATAATCGGTTTTTATCACGTTATCGAGAATTTCGGAACAACCCGATTGATACGATATAATGCTGGGAACGTTGCATTGCATAGCCTCCAAGGGCGAAATGCCAAACGGCTCCGATACCGAAGGCATCACATACACATCGCTCGATTTGAGCATTTCGTACACCTGCTTTCCTCGCAAGAAACCGGTGAAATGAAATTTATCGGCAATGCCGCGGTCGGCGGCAAGGCGAATCATTTGGTCCATCATATCGCCGCTGCCGGCCATCACAAACCGAATGTGGTCGGTTTTACGAATAACCTGCGTGGCGGCGTCCACAAAGAATTCCGGCCCTTTTTGCATGGTGATGCGTCCTAAAAACGTGACCACTTTTTCCGATACTCCGGAAATGCGCTCAATAGCTTCAATTTCATCGGGAAGTGGCTCCACGGCGTTGTGCACGGTGGTAACTTTCCAATGCGGCTGATGGTAGTTTTCAATTACCGTGCGCCGCGTGAGGTCGCTCACACAAATAATGTGGTCGCAATTATCCATTCCGTCTTTTTCTATTCCGTACACAATGGGATTGGGTTTGCCGCGGCTGCGGTCGAACTCGGTGGCGTGCACGTGGATAACCATGGGCTTGCCGGTTACGCTTTTGGCGTGAAGGCCGGCGGGATAGGTAAGCCAATCGTGCGCGTGAATAACGTCAAAATCGTATGTGCGGGCAATTACGCCTGCCACAATAGAATAGTTGTTGGTTTCTTCCAGTATGTTGTTGGGATAGCGCCCCGAGAACTCAATGCACCCTAAATCGTTGGTGTGCATATAATTGAAGTCGGCATAGATATTGTCTCGCATCCAGTAGTATTCCTGCGGGTCCATAAATTTTTCCAACCGTGCCACGGCTGTTTCCCACGGCACATCGCGCCAAACAATGGGCACGTTGTTGGAGCCAATCATTTTAAGAAAACTTTGGTCTTCGTCTCCCCACGGTTTGGGAATAACAAAAATGATCTCCATGTCTTCTTGTTTTGCCATGCCTTTTGTAAGCCCGTAACTTGCCGTACCAAGCCCTCCCAGAATATGCGGTGGAAATTCCCACCCAAACATCAATGCCTTCATGTGCGGTGTATCTTAATCATTTAACTTGTCAAATAGTTTTTGCTCAAACGATTTTATCAACCGTTTTGCCCTCAATAATTCCGCTACGCTGAGCGCGAAAGAATAGCTTCCGTGCGCGATAAACGGTGGGTTTGAATCGTAAAATTCAGAAATGGTGCCAATGCAATCGTTCTGCATCTCGTCTTCCATATTCACCATAATTCTGTCGGCCAACGATAATCCGCTCAATTGAAACACTTTCAAATAGGCTTCAATGTATGCGCCAAACAGCCAAGGAAACGCCATGCCGTTGAAATAAGCTTCTTTCTTTTCGGCTTCGGTGCCGGCGTAGTGCGGGTGAAATTTGTGGCTTTTGGGCGTGAGCGAACGGATTCCGCAGTTTGTAAGCAACTCTTTGGTAACAAAATCAATAACCGATTTCTTTTGGCTCCTTTCCAAAGGAGAATAGTCCAACGAAACGGCGAAAATCATATTGGGGCGAACGTCGGGGTTTTTGTAAAATCCGTCTACATAATCGTAGAGGTAACCCGCTTCGTTCACAAATATTTCTTTGAACGAATTTTGTGTGAGGCGGGCGCTTTCTTCCAATGTTTCGGCGCGCGCATTCTGTTGTGTTTCCTCGGCCACTTCTTGGGCAAATTTTTGCGCGTTATACCACAACGCGTTAAATTCCACCAAATAGCCGGAGCGCGGCACTATAGGGCGCCCGTCCTGATGAGCGTTCATCCAACTTACGGCTACATCGCGCCCGTAGGTGGAAACCAACCCGTTGTTGTCATCCACAATAAGGTTTTGATGTTTTCCCGCCACAATGTAATCGATAATTTCGAAAAGAAAATCAGCGTATTTCTCAATAAATTCTTTTTTGCGTTCTTTCCAATATTGTTGAAGCGACCAAATAACCCACAATAACACATCGGGGTCTTCCATTTGTTTCAAGTGGCTTTTCAGCGGTTTATCTGCCATAAAATCGCGCAAATGGGGAATGGCCGAATCCATTATTTTTTCAAAATCGGGTATTCTATCCACAGAAATGGTGCACCCGGGTAAGGCTATGAATTGGTCGCGCGCGCGTACCTTAAACCACGGATATCCGGCCAATAAATAGTATTCATCCTTGGCCGGGCTATAATAAAACTGGTGGCTTGAGTTTTTTAAGCAATTATAAAAATTGGAACGGGGAGTGCGTTTGTATATTTCAAAATCGAATTCTTCCGCTAATTTAGACGTGTCAACCAATATATCGCCGGCCGAGAAAATAATTTCTTCGCCCTTTTCAATGGACATTTCAAAATAGCCCGGCACGTAGAGGTCTTCCTGATAGGTGTCGCCTTTTTGTAGGTCTTGCAAATACTCAATGCCGCGGTACCAATCGGGGTGATACAAAAATTCCGGTTGTTTGTTAAATTGCATAAACAATTCGGGATAACCGAAATACATGCAGGTGCTGATGCCATTTTCCACTTCGCGATAGGAACGGTCCACCTGGTCGTTTTCGTTGGTCAGCGCCGATATTTTTCTGAACGCCAAAAACGGTTTAAACCGGATGGTGGTGGGCGAGTGGGCATCGAGCAGCGTGTAGCGAATCATCAGGCGGTTTTCTTTGGAAGAAAACATGATTTCTTTTGATAGAATTACGCCACCCACCCGGTATATTGTTTTTGGAACGCTATCGCAATTAAATTCGCGGATGTATTTGTGCCCCTTCGGGTTGTAGTTGTCGCCCGCGTAACGATGGATGCCAAGGTTGAATTCTGCGCCGTGTTGAATGACGGTTTCATCAATGGAAGACAAAATCAGGTGGTTATCGTCATCGAGATAAGGAACAGGCATTACTAAAAGCCCTTGATATTTTGTGGTGTTGCAACCCGATATGGAGGTGTTTTGGTAAGCGCCTTTTCTGTTAGTCCTCAATACATTGCGGTAGAGGGAGTACTCTAGGTTAATCATCAAGTCTTTGTCGAATTTCAGGTAACTCATCGTTAAATGGAATTAATTGCCAATAATAGCGTAAACAATAGAAATCTTTGCGAAAGATAATAAATAAGAATTAATGCAACAACAAAAAAAGGATTAAAATTTTTAATTTTAAAAAGAACCTTTACATACTCAACGTATTTATTTGTAATTTTGTTTTTATGGAATCAGGATTCTTTGGAATGAGCGTTGATTCAAAGATAGTTGGTGGAGATTTATAAATAATGACTTCGGATAGGACCCTCAATTTTGAAAGAAAACGCGTTTGGCTGGCTTTGCTGCCGGCCATTGTGTTTGTCGCGCTGGTTTGGCTCTCTTTTGTGCTAGACAAATCGGGCGCGCTGAACCTGGAGTTCCGCCGATGGGGTGTTTTGCCGCGCGAAGCCGGTGGGTTGATAGGAATTGTGTTTTCTCCGTTCATTCATTCTTCTCTGTCGCATTTGCTTTCCAACTCGCTTCCTCTGTTAATTCTCATCTCATTTCATTTCTATTTTTATAGTAAAATAGCGGTTAAATCGTTTGTGTTTTTGTGGCTCATCAGTGGTTTTATCACGTGGTGTATTGGGCGCGACGCGTATCACGTTGGTGCCAGCGGCGTGGTTTTTTCTCTCATTTCTTTTCTGTTTTTTAGCGGTATTTTTCGCAAATATGTTCCTTTAATCGCCTTGTCACTCATTGTGGCGTTTGTTTACGGGAGCTCCATTTGGTCTATTTTTCCGTTTGCGGAATATATAGATACGCAAATTTCGTGGGAAGGGCATCTTTCGGGTGTGATGAGCGGTTTCATTATCGCTTTTGTTTACAGAAAACACGGGCCACAAAAGCCGGAAGTGGCTTGGGAAGATGATGAAATCGAAGAATGGGAAGAAGGCGATGATTGGTTTTTTGTTGAAAGCGATAAAGAAAATGAGCCACCTGCATCGGTTTAAAATCCACAATTTATCGTAAATTTGTAATCGAAATAAAAAAGAAAGATGAAAAAAATAAGAGCGGCCATTGTTGGCTACGGAAACATCGGAAAATATGTGTTGGAATCGTTGCTTGAAGCACAGGATTTTGAAGTGGCGGGCATTGTAAGGCGCGATGCCGCCAATGTTCCTCCCGAACTGAAAGAATTTGAAGTAGTTAGTTCCATATCGGAGCTCAACGACGTGGACGTTGCCCTGCTTTGCACACCCACGCGAAGCGTAGAAAAATTTGCCAATGAATGTTTGGTGCTGGGAATCAATACGGTGGATAGTTTCGATATTCACGGAAGTATTGTTGATTTACGGCAATCTTTACACCAGGTGGCGAAGGAGCACCGGGCCGTTTCCATTATTTCGGCAGGTTGGGACCCCGGAAGCGATTCGGTTGTGCGCACCCTGATGGAAGCGTTGGCGCCGAAAGGAATCACATACACCAACTTCGGCCCCGGAATGAGTATGGGCCACACGGTGGCGGTGAAAGCCATCGATGGAGTGAAAAACGCGTTGTCAATGACTATTCCCACCGGAACGGGTGTACATCGCAGAATGGTGTATGTTGAGCTGCAAGACGGTTTCAACTTCGATGCAGTGGCAAAAGCCATAAAATCCGACGATTACTTTGCACACGATGACACCCACATTTTTCAGGTTGAAAGTGTGGACGCCCTCAAAGATATGGGGCACGGCGTGTTAATGGAACGCAAAGGCGTTTCGGGACGAACGCAAAACCAAATCTTCAAGTTCGATATGCGCATCAACAACCCCGCGCTCACAGCGCAAGTAATGGTAGGTTGCGCAAGGGCTTCACTCAAACAACAACCCGGTGCTTACACGATGATAGAAATTCCGGTAATCGACTTACTCCCCGGAGAAAAAGAAGCGTGGATTAAAAAACTTGTGTAAAGTTTGAACGGGTGAAGCGAATTCCGTTTCGCTTCCCAAAATATAATGGTACACGGATTATACTGATTGAATGGATTGATACAGATTGATAATTGTCATTATAATAGAGGAGATTTTTCCGCCTTATCTGTGAAAATCCGTTTTATCTGTGTCATCTGTGTGCTAACGTTTCCCAAACTCACAATTTTTTGTTACCAATTAAGGCATTTTTAAGTTCGGGAAGGTTTATTTTAATGATATTCCAAATGGTAATATCATCCACGCCAAAATATTCGTGAATGATAAGATTCCTTAATCCAATGATTCTTGCCCAAGGAATATGAGAAGTTTTATGAAGGTAATCTTCTGATAGTTTATTTGCGGCTTCACCTATAATTTCTAACTGCCTAAGGGTGGCATTATACATCATGGAGTTAGAAGTAAAAATGTCAAAATCGGCATTTTGGGTATATGATTCGATTTCAGCAATGGCATCAATGATGTGATTAATCCTAATTTGGTCTGTGATCTTAGCGGGCATAAATCATTACTTTTTCTGAATCTATATAAGGTTTAATATACTTGGACAACCCTCTTGAAGAAACCAAATCAACGTTTTTCGACAACAAGTTCTGTAAATCAATTTTCATTTGAATGAATTCTAAACCAACGGGTTGTGAGTAGTCTAAGTCCACTAAAATATCCACATCGCTCTCTTTTGTAGCCTCATCTCTCACATAAGACCCAAACAAATATGCTTTCAAAACGGGTTGGGTTTTGAAATAAGCCTTTATCTTTTTAATTTGTTCAGCGGTTAGTTTCATAGTTGGTTTGCTTTTCGATATAAGAATGTTTTTATTATAAAATAAAGTTTTGGCACGGAGAAAAACCTTATTTTTCTTACTCACCTTAGTAAAAAATACAGCAAAGAACCTTATTACCTTATTGCGTATCATCTTGGTATGCTGCGTGAGTGTTTTTGTCAAACTCACGTTTTTAATTACAAATATATAGAATTCTACATAAAAAACATTGTAGCCCGATAAAAGTTTACTTTTTTGCATCTGCAAAAGATTTGCGGTAAAAATAATTAAGTTTATAAAATTCCCTTTTTCAATCGATAGGTAATTCCAAACTCACAACTTTTTTAGCTATCTTTGCACGAAATAAAACCATCGCATTATGCTTCTATCTGTTACATGGAATGTTGATCCCACCCTTTTTGAAATTTTCGGCCGCGAAATTCGTTGGTATGGCCTGTTGTGGGTTATTGGGCTTGTTGTAGCGGTTTATACCGTACAACGCATTTTTAAATCCGAAAAACTACCCGAAAAGTGGTTCGACTCCCTGTTCATTTACATGATGGTGGGCATTATTGCCGGCGCGCGTTTGGGGCACTGCCTCTTTTACGAACCCGGTTACTATTTGGCCAATCCCGTGGAAATTCTCAAAGTGTGGGAAGGCGGTTTGGCGAGCCACGGAGGGGTAATTGGCATTATCATTGCGGTATGGCTTTATTCGCGAAAAGTATCCAAAGAAAGTATGCTTTGGACGTTCGATCGGGTTATGGTTCCAACCGGTTTCACCGCGGCAATGATACGCCTCGGCAACCTGATGAACCACGAAATTTACGGCGGGCCCACCGATGCGCCGTGGGGATTTCGATTTATCGATAACATCGGACAATGGATGCACGGGGCCGAACCCATTTACACACAACCATCGCATCCCACGCAAATATACGAAGCGCTTATTTACCTGCTTGTTTTTGTCATTACAATGTATATGTATTGGAAAACCAACGCCGTGCAAAAACAAGGACTGATCACCGGAGTGGGAATCACCCTTATTTTTGTGGCCCGTTTCTTTATCGAGTTTGTGAAAAACGTGCAGGTGGATTCAGAGATCGCGCTGATTGAAAGAACCGGACTGAACCTCGGCCAATGGCTAAGCATCCCGTTTATCATATGGGGCGTTTGGTTGATTTGGCGTGCATATAAAGCTAAACCAACACCGGTGGTTGAACATAAAGCGGTGAAAGCATCCTCAACGGCATCGCCTAAAAAAAGAAAATAATCATCTAATTAATCACATAAATCACAAAGACTTAGCTATGTATAAGCCACTTGAAATTACAAAAGATATTTACTACGTGGGCGTGAACGACCGCACCAAACATTTGTTTGAAAACATTTGGCCCTTGCCCCACGGCGTGTCGTACAACTCTTACATTGTCAAAGACGAAAAAATAGCGTTGATTGATACGGTGGATGTGTGTTATTCTGATGTTTTTTTTCGGAAAATAGGCGATGTTTTGGGAGATAAACCCATCGATTACTTAATCATTAACCATATGGAACCCGACCACTCAGGCTCTGTTTCGTGGTTGGTGAATAAATACCCGAATATAAAAATTGTGGGAAATAGCCGCACGTTGGAGATGCTGAAAGGATTTTACGGCGTTTCCGATAATTTACAGGCTATTGAAGACACTGATGTACTTTCTTTGGGTGAGAAAACACTGCAATTTTATTTTACCCCCATGGTGCATTGGCCCGAAACGATGGTGACCTACGTGCCTCAAACCAAAACGTTGTTTAGCGGAGACGCCTTCGGAACGTTTGGCGCCTTAGACGGTGGTGTGCTTGATTCGCACCTGTGCGTAAACAAGTATTGGGACGAAATGATTCGGTATTATTCCAACATTGTGGGAAAATTTGGGTCGCCCGTGCAAACCGCGCTGAAGAAACTGAATGGAGTGGGCATAGACGTTATTTGTTCTACGCACGGCCCGGTTTGGGTGGAAAAAGAAAACATCGAAACCGTGATGTCGCTCTACGATAAAATGAGCAGATACGAAGCCGAAAATGGTTTGGTTATCGCATACGGAAGCATGTACGGCAATACCGAGCAACTGGCGGAAATTATAGCGGCCGAAGCCGCGGCCAACGGCGTGAAAAATATCGTGATGCACAATGTGGCAAAAAGCGATGCATCGTACATCATTCGCGATATTTTCAAATATAAAGGACTCATTTTGGGCTCGCCCACTTACAACAGCAAACTCTATCCGGGAATTGAGAATTTGATTTCGGCCATACAAAACAGAAACATAAAGAACCGATTCTTAGGATGTTTCGGTTCGTTTACTTGGGCCGATGCCACCGCGCGTCATTTTAAAGCCTTTGCCGATGGCGTGGAATTTGAGCTCCTTTCCGATCCGCTTGCTATGAAGCAGGCGCGCGTGGAAGACGTGCTGGAAAACGCGTTGAGCATGGCCCGCGCAATGGCTGAAAAACTTACTTCGGGAGAAAAAGTATATCCCAATCACGTCATCAGCTGTCACTAAACAACATTGAAATAACGACTTTTAAAAATATATTAGTATGAGATTAATTATTCAACCCGATGCCGATCAAATGGCTCAATGGGCGGCAAATTACATCGCTGCGAAAATCAATAACGCGAACCCCACCGCGGAAAAACCGTTTGTGCTGGGATTGCCAACAGGTTCATCGCCGTTGGCAACCTACAAAGCGCTGATTAAATTGTATGAAAAAGGGGCGGTTTCGTTTGAAAACGTCATCACGTTCAATATGGATGAGTATATCGGATTAGCCAAAGACCATCCGCAAAGCTACCACACCTTTATGTGGAACAACTTTTTTAATCATATCGATATTAAGAAAGAAAACGCTCATATTCTCAACGGAATGGCCGAAGACCCCGAAGCGGAATGCGCTGCTTACGAAAAAGCAATCGCCGATGCAGGCGGAATAGATTTGTTCTTGGGCGGCATTGGTCCCGATGGGCATATCGCTTTTAACGAGCCGGGTTCGTCACTCACCTCGCGTACGCGAATAAAAACTCTCACTACCGATACGGTAATCGCCAACTCGCGTTTCTTTGACAACGATGTGAATAAAGTCCCCAAAACCGCACTCACTGTGGGTGTTGGAACGGTAATGGATGCCAAAGAAGTGGTGATTTTGGTAAACGGACACCACAAAGCGCGCGCGCTATATCACGCGGTGGAAGGCCCCATCACGCAAATGTGGACTATCAGCGCGTTGCAAATGCACCCGAAAGGGCTTATCGTATGCGATTACGACGCTTGCGCCGAATTGAAAGTGGGCACCTACAAATATTTCCTCGATATTGAGCACGACAACTTAGACCCGGAGTCGTTGCTGTAATCCACCAATGATTTAAAATATGAATATCCGCATAAATGCCTAATTCGATTTATAACCATATAGATACATAATAGATACATAGTATTTAAAGAAACAACAACAACAATAGCAACACAATAGGTATAGTAGCGGCGCTACTATGTGTAAAACAAGTTTTCCATGTAATAACTTATTATCGCTTTTTCACTCGCTCTCTATAAACTATATTTCTATGTGGTTTGAAAAAGAATATCTTCCTTTGGTTATCCATACAAGATGGCTCAGGTAAAATATCCGGTCATTCATTCATTATTTAAAAAAAATCCCGCAAGTTGATTTCTCAATTGTGCGGGATTTTTTGTGTTAAGATAGTGGAGTGAATTATTCAATATCTTCAATGTTAAGTTGCTCGGCCACTTTTATTTTCTTTCGTTTTTTCAATTTTCGATACCCCAGCCGCAAAATAATCACAATAAAAACCACCAAAAGTATGGCTACCAGTATGGGCGCGATAAGCGACATTATGGAAAAGCCTGTTGCCGCAACGCCTTCGCCGGTGGAAACCACGGGATTACCCACTCCTGCCGTAAATTGTGTTGACATCAGCCGTGTGAGGGCACTTCCGCTTTGGATGGTAGCAGCCGCTCCACCGCCCACAACAACGCCCATTACCCATTTCATCCACTCGCTTTCGGCGGGAAATACGGAGGTCATCAGCAAAGTGCCGGCGCCAACCGATAAGGGCGTGGCAATGCTGTCCAGCAGGTTATCGACAAATGGGATATAATAGGCCAGCACCTCCGCCACAGAAGCTACGCCAAAGCAAAGGAGCGCGGGTGTGGAACCCATCCACGCGAAGTTCTCGCCCAACGGCAAAAAACCGAAACGCGACGCAAATCCCGCCACCAAAAGCGGAATAAAAACACGAAATCCCGCACTGGCGCTAAGCCCAATTCCCAGCGCTATCGCGCTAATGGTTTCCATATTCATGTTCAAAAGCCTTTAAATTGGTTTGCGAGGTATTTGACCGTTTAAGGATTTTTTGGTTTAACGCCGCACGCTTCGCCCGTTGGCTCATCTGTTTCGCGATGCCAAATATCGCTGAAACCATCGGGATTACGGCGGAATTTGGCCAAAATATAAGAACAACTAGGGATGACTTTGTAATTGTTTTCGCGAGCGTATTTTACCATTTCGTCGAACAATTTTCCGGCAATGCCTTGGCCTTCCAACTCGGGACGAACGCCGGTGTGATACGCGTTGAGGATGTTGTTTTTCACTTCAAAATCCAGTTCGGCCACTTGCCTTCCGTTTTCCATAATAAAGAAACTGCCCAAACGGTTATCTTTTATTTTAAATTCAATGTTCATACTTTCTTTTTAATTTAAGTTGTTGTTGTCATTTTTTGAAACACCCAATTCCGTGTCGGGCGCATAGTGCAATGTGCGTTGCGGAAACGGAATGGAGATGTTGTTTGCCCTGAATTTTTCGAAAATCTTTTCTCGTATGCTGCTTTTGATGTTTTCAACCCGAAACATATTTTTTGCCCAGAAGTACACAGTAAATTCAAGAGATGAGTCTGCAAATTGGTTAAAACGTACAAATGGGGCGGGAGAGGTTTCCACTTCGGGATTTTCTTGTGCCACTTGCTTTAAAATGGCGATTACTTGTTGAGGGTCTGAGCCATAATCTACTCCAACAGAGACATCGAACCGCGACTTCTCGTTGTTGTGCGACCAGTTGATGATCCGGTTTTTGGTGAGTTGCGTGTTAGGTAATAAAATGCATTTGTCGTCGCGCGTAACAACCTGCGTGGTGCGTAATTTTATTTTTGTTACTTGGCAAACCAATCCGTCCACTTCAATTACATCGCCCACGCGGATGGATGAATCGGCAAGCAAAATGATGCCCGATACAAAATCGCTGAACAAGTTTTGCAAACCCAATCCTACACCCACCAGTAAAGCCGCGGAGCCGCCCATCAACAGCGATACGTTTACCCCCAGCGATTGCAGGGCCCACATAAACGTGATGAAAACCGCAATGTATTTCACCAAATTGTACAGAGAGTATTTTTTACCGGTTTCTATGCCTTTGGCGCTGAAGATTCCTTTTTTTATGAGTTGCAACAACAGCGTGGCACTGAGTATGATAATGGCAATAACAACTACATCCCACAAGGTGAGCGCGAATTTCGATGTGTCTATCAGCTTGAAATTCAATATGCTCTCTTCGGCTTTTTCTAACATAGATGTAGGGTCGGCTTGCAATAATGTCAACATACGGATTTAAAATTTGGTCGTTTCAATTTCAAAAATA
This sequence comes from Bacteroidota bacterium, assembly GCA_023388315.1. GTDB lineage: Bacteria > Bacteroidota > Bacteroidia > Bacteroidales > Dysgonomonadaceae > JAEWGM01. The sequence continues at coordinate 126,554 of JAEWGM010000021.1, forward strand.
CGAAAAAAGTTGGACTCCAGGCTTTATAAAGATGAAAATAAAACCCAGTCATTGGGGATTTTTATATCTTTGAATAAAATTCAATTTAAAATACGTAAAACCAATGAATCGATTTACTTTTAGCCTCCTTGTTCTCGCTTCAATGCTTGTTCAGAGCGCTTTTTCGGCTACGGTGGACACCGTGAGCGTGCATAGTGCCAAAATGAATAAAAACGTTAAAGCGGTGGTTGTGAAACCACAATCATATAACACGCGAACATCGTTTCCTGTTCTCTACCTGCTTCACGGGTATAGCGATAATTACAGCGGATGGGTGCAAAAAGCGCCCGTAATCAAGGAGTTGGCCGATCGTTATGATATGATTATTTTATGTCCCGATGGCGCTTTCGGCAGTTGGTATTTTGATAGCCCTACGGACGAGGAATTTCAATATGAAACGTTTGTTGCAAAAGAACTGGTGGAGTGGGTGGATAAAAACTATAAAACCATTCCTTCGCGCGAAGCGCGTGCCGTTACCGGATTGAGTATGGGCGGACACGGCGGGTTGTATTTGGGATTCAGGCATCAAGATGTGTTTGGCGCGTGCGGCAGTATGAGCGGCGGCGTGGATATCCGCCCGTTTCCCAACAATTGGGATATCGCCAAACGCATCGGCGCGCAGCCCGAATTTCCCGAACGATGGGAGCAAAACACCGTGATGGGGTTGTTGCATTTGCTTACGCCCGGTTCAACCAAAATAATTATCGATTGCGGCACGGATGATTTCTTTTATGAAGTAAACGAAAAATTGCATCGCGAGCTGCTTTACCGTAACATTCCTCACGATTATATTTCGCGCCCCGGCGCCCATAATTGGGAGTATTGGAACAACGCCATAAAATATCAGGCACTGTTTTTTAGTGATTATTTTAGTAGCGGAGAGAAACCGTAGTGTTCACGGCTAAAGCCGAGAATGTCCCAAAGCCTAATCTCCGCCCTAAAGGACGGAGTTATAAGTGCGGTTTTCAAACCTAACATTCTTGATCTTCCATATTTTTATAACTCCGCCTTTCAAGGCGGAGAGATCTGGGAGTAAACTAAACGGGCTTTAGCCCTGATTCAATTCAAAAAACAATGAAAAAAACCATCCTGTTATTATTTACATTTTTTATCTTCACAACCCTTTGTGCACAGCAAATTACGCCGTTTAAATTCGCCCTAATTACCGATACGCATATTGGCAATCCCGCGAACAACGAAGATTTGTATCGCACCATAAATGACGTTAATTCACAAACCGACATCGCTTTTGCCATCGTTTCGGGCGATGTCACGGAATTCGGTTCTCTGGAAGAGTTGCGTACGGCCAAATGCTTGTTAGATGAACTCAAAATTCCTTATCATATAATCCCCGGAAATCACGATTCCAATTGGTCGGAGAGCGGAACGAACGATTTTTTGCGTGTTTTCGGCAATGAAACTTTTGGCTTTGAGTATGGCGGTTATAAATTTATAGGATTGGCTTCGGGGCCAAATATGCGGATGAGCCCGGGACAGATTCCGCGCGAAAACCTGACGTGGTTTTTCGATGAAATATCCCAAACGGATACAAGTCAGCCCATTATTTATGTGAACCATTATCCGATGGATAACAGCCTAAATAACTGGTTTGAAGTGATGGACGCACTGTGGCCTTACAATGTGCAGTTGATGCTCTGCGGGCACGGACACAACAACCACGCGATGAATTTTGAAGGCGTAAACGCCGCTATGTGCCGTTCCAATCTTCGGGCGAAAGAGAATTTTGGCGGATACACTATTATTGAAGTAACTGGAGACTCAATCGTGTTTAGTGAGCGAATCGTTTCGGGAAAAACCCTGCAACCTTGGCTTGCTTATTCCACCAAAAGCCGCCCGCAATGGGAAGCGAATCCGCCTCGTCCCGATTATTCCGTGAATGTAAATCACCCTTACGTCTCGGAAGTGTGGAGTGTGCAAGAAAACAGCGATATGGGCAGCGGAATGTACCTTTTTGGCGATAAATTGGTTTATACCAACACGTCGGGCGAAATAAAAGCGGCAAATACCCAAAACGGCAACACCGTTTGGACTTACAAAACCGATGGCAAAATTTATTCCACTCCCACGGTTTACGAAAATACCGTTTGGTGCGCATCGTCCGATTCATATGTGTATGGATTGAATGCGACTAACGGCAAATTACGCCACAAACTGAAAACCGATAGAGCGGTTGTGTCATCGCCCGCTTGTGCCGATGATAAAGTAATGCTCGCCGGAGGCGATGGAGTTTGCCGCGCGTGGGATGTGAACAGCGGCAAATTGCTTTGGACATTTGATAATGTGAAGAATTTCGTGGTTACACGCCCACAAATTAAAGATGGTGTACTCTTCTTCGGAAGTTGGGGAAACGAGTTTTACGCACTCGATACGGAAACCGGAAAACCACGCTGGATTTGGCAGAACGGACATTCCAACCGAATGCTTTCGCCTGCGCAAGTGGTTCCCGTGCTCACGCATTCGCGAGTTTATTTGGCTTCGCCCGATCGGTTTATGACTGTGCTGGACGAGAAAACCGGCGAAGTAATTTGGCGATACAACGACCCGGATAATCGGGTGCGCGAATCCATTGGTCTGTCGGAAGACGGAAACACGGTTTACGCCAAAACAATGGATGGGCAAATTCTTGCTATGGATGCCACTGTGAGTGAACGAAAAATCAATTGGATTTCATCGGGCGAAGATATGGGTTATGAATTGGCACCAACGCCTGTGGTGGAGAAAAACGGCGTGGTGTACGCGCCCACCGATAAAGGGTTGATATATGCTTATCGCGCTTCCGATGGGGTGTTTTTATGGAAATACCGCGTGTCAAACGGACTCATCAATATGATTTTGCCCACGGATAATGGTGAACTTTATGTGTCAGCAATGGATGGCAAGTTGGTGAAATTGAGTGTTCAATAAAAGATTTGAGGGTAAAGTGTGTGGCTAAACGTTTTTCACTCAAATTCCGCGCAATTCTCCGACGGTTGGTGCACGGCCGCTGCTTGCTGATAAACCAATCGTCCGCCCAAGTGGCCAACATAACCAATGGTTATTGTTCCTGCTAAGGCCACGATAATGCTCAAAATTCCCAAGCCTTTCCTCAGATTTTGGTGGTGCAGTAAATATCCTTTTTTGTATTTGCTATTTACCAATTCCACGATTGTTAATACGGTGAATAAGAGCGCCGTGAGTTTGGCAAAACTTTCGTGCTCGTGAACAACTGTTGGATCGCACAACGTTCTACCGACAACTTTATAGGCCATTAATCCGGTTATAACGGCGGCCCAAGCGCCTATGGTGCCGATAACGAGCATTAGCAGTGCCGAAAAATGAAGTTGCGACGTGTGTGCGGGAAACAAATTGGTTCTTCGGATAATCAAAACCAACGAACCGATAAGCAGAAGAGCTATCGGAAAATGAACGAACAGAGGATGAATTGCCTCTGTTCGCCACATACTTGGAAGTTGTTCCATTAGAAAATGCTATTTTATATCCACCCGAATGGGATCGAGCTTTTTGCCAACTTTTTCTACGGTAACTTCAACCGTTTGCCCTTTTTGCAACGCCGAAAACTCAACCGGTGTTCCGTTTTGCGTGAGGTTGGTTGCATCGGTAAAATACAACTCCAATGTTTTGTTATCGGGTGTTTTTACATAAATCTCTCTTTCGCCAGCGTTTACTTCCGAAATGGTTCCGGTGTATGTTCCGCTTTCTACTACATCTCCTTTTTTACCATCGCCACAAGCGGTAAGGACGAATAAAAACAACATCGCGCTCGCAAGCGTAGTCAATACTTTTTTTGTCATAATGTTTAAATTTAGTTCTATTAGTTCTAACTGTAGTTTTTAAACACTTCGCGTGGGGAAAAGGTTCGATGAATTGGGCGAGAATTTTTGTGGAAAAGGAACAGATAGAGGAAAACTGCACTTTTGAACTCCTGAACTTCTTAACCCAAAACTCCTGAACTCTGAACCAAAGAAACTCCTAAACCTCACACACCTTCCCTTGTTTCACATAAAAAACAAACCCTTTTACCACGGAATGGCCCATTTCCTTGATACGTTGTACGTAATATTGTACTTGACGGTTGTATTTCGCATCTTCTGCTTCACCGAATTTGTAATCTACTACAATCACCTCGTTATCACCAATCATTACCCTGTCGGGGCGGCTAAAACCGAATTGCGGATGCAGCACTTGCATTTCGTTAAGCACCTCGTATTTCCCCGAATACCAGACCGATACTTCGGGGATGGAGATACATTCCCGAAGGAAACGTACCGTGTTTTCTTTCTCGCTTTCGAGCAATTCGCCTTCCGATATTTTCTTTTCAACCGCCGTTTGTATGTCGTTTTCCGACTTCACATTACTGATAATTTCGTGCATAAGCAGGCCGTAATCGCGACTGCCGTCGTCGGAAAAGAAACCGATGGAATTCAATCGCAACCGCAGCCGGTCGTTAAACGGCACCGATTGCCATTTTTCCATTTTGTAGGCTTCGCCTTGAGGTTTTTCATTCTCGGTTTCAATGGTGGATGGGCTTCCCAATTCAAAGGTGCATTCGGTTCCGTTGTCGGTGAAATGTTCGTTGAGTTTTATTAGCCGTGAGTCGGGCAGGGGAGCGGCATTGGTAACAGCTTGCCACAGCAACTCCGATACAGAACTCACACGCTCGGGCTTTTGCGGAATGGGCGCGAAAGCGATAATGCGGCGCTTGGCGCGCGTGAACGCCACATAGAGCAGGTTTAAATTATCGATAAACGTGAACAATTTTTCCGCGTAATAATCGGTTTTGAAAATGGTGTTAGCTAGGTTTTTTCCGTATCTCAGCGGCAGCACGTTGATGGTGTTAAACGGTTCCACAGCGGGTTTGCACCAAATAATATCGTTGTGCCGCGGATTGTGGTCAACCATCCAATCTACAAACGGCATAATGACCGCGCCAAAGCCCAATCCTTTGGATTTGTGAATGGTAATCAGGCGAATGGCATCTTGGCTTTCAGACGAGAAAAGCGTTTTCGTGCACCCTTTTTCATCCCACCAATCCAAGAAAGTGTTGAGGTTGCTCGAGGAATTGGCGCTGAATTTTAACGCGATGTCCAAAAATGCCTGCACATACGCGTTTTCTTTTTCGTTGAGCGCGCCTTCCGATAAGGCGAAAAACGCCTCAATCATTTCGTACAACGGCATGGAGGCAAGCGCGCTTAGCTGTTTTTCTATCTCTTCAGGGAACTCTCCGGGCGTTTGTTCGCGATAAAAAGCGATGGCTTCATCGGGTTGCGCATGGCGGTGAAAACGATAAAACTCGTAAATCGCCATCATCTTTTTGGTGTCATCTTTCGGGTTGCGGAAATAGCGCAAAAGCGCAATGACGGCTTTCACGCTTTGCGCGTTGCTTATCACGAGCGCCTCGTTGGAAATAATATCGTACCGATACGCTGACTCGGGATGCTCTTCCTTGTATCGCAGCAGCGTTTCCGTCACCTCCACGGCTTCATGATTCCAGCGCACCACAATGGCAATGTCTTTTAAGGCGAAGCCTTGGTCTTGAAGCGCTTCAATCTCCAGCGGCAGGCGCTCCAGCGCGTCGGCTTTCCAATCCGATTCCTTGTCGTTGTTGAGGAACGTAATTTTCACTTGCCCTGTGGTGTGGCGTTTTTTTTCGGGAACATTTTGGTACACGTGAGCGTATGCTTCTGTAATCTTGTTTTGAGCATAGGCATAGAACAAATCGTTCTCTGTATCAGTGAAATCGGCATTGAACGCGTCTTGCAGTAATGATGCTGCCGAGGCGAAAAAAGCGTTGTTAAAATGTACCACGTTTGCGTCGCTTCGCCAATTGGTATCGAGAATGGTTTCGCTGATGTTCTGCGGGCCCAAATCGGTGCCGGCTTTTTCTTCGAGCAGGCGCCAATCGGAATTTCGGAAACGATAAATGCTTTGTTTTACATCGCCCACAATCAGGTTAAAGTTACGCGACGCCAAACTCTCGCTCATCAGTGGCCTAAAATTGTCCCATTGCATGCGCGACGTGTCCTGAAACTCGTCAATCATATAACTGGTGAGCCGCGTGCCGGTTTTTTCGTATATAAAAGGTGTGTCGCTATCCGCGATTATATCGTTCAGCAGCTCGGTGGTATCGGAAAGGAAAAGCGTGTTGTTTTCCTGTTGCAACGCGCGCAAGCGGTTTCTGATGTCACCCAAAATGCCCAGTGTGTAAAAATTTCGGAGAATGCTTTTGGCGGTGTTGTAAAGCAGATCGTTTTCGTTGAGATGAACAATGCGTTTCAGGTAATCGTTCAGCCCCTCGCAAAAAGCGGATCGGATGCCGCTTTCCGCGTTTTTGTTGCCAATGCAGCCCTCCACGTTGTCAATCGCGGCTATTAAACGATTGGACGGTTTCTCGAAAATTCCGTTGGCGAGTTTCGTAAAAAGCAGAAAACCGGAGGTTGACTTGTATTTGAAATCCAAATATGAGATGCCGAAGCGCTCCATTAAAGCGAGTCCTTTTTTGCCGAGTTCACGCAACTCATTTTCGTGCGAACGCACTATTTGGGTGAGCATTTTTTTGTACTCCTCGAGGAACTCTTTGTCGGAAATCCGTTCGTGGTCTTCGTTGGAGAAAGATTTGTAGGTTTCGTTGAAAAGCTGTTTGGATAAATCGTACACCTGATTTTCTATTTTCCAGCTTTTGCCGTCTTCAATCATATCTTTCATAAACATGAGCAGCCAATTGAAGAGGCTTTTGTTTTCGGGTTTATCCAGTTCGGAGAGCATTAAATCGATGGCTTCCAGCAGCATCGGTGTTTCGTCCACTTCTATGTTGTAACCACCTGCAAGGCCCATTTCGCGCGTGAAAGCGCGCATGGTTTGTTGAAAAAACCGGTCGATGGTATTGATGGAAAAAGCGGAATAATCGTGAAGAATGCTTTGCAGGATGCTTTTTGCTTTTTCCCTGATTTGGGTTTCGGAAAGAGAGAATTCTTTTTGTAGTTGATCGAGATAATCCGATTTTTTGCCCGATGAAAGCGTGTGCAATTCCTTCACAATGCGCGATTTCATCTCTTCCGTGGCTTTGTTGGTGAAGGTTACGGCAAGAATGTGTTTGTATTGGCTGTCGCCCGAAAAAAGCAAACGCAAGTACTCGCCGGTCAATCGGTGGGTTTTTCCCGATCCGGCAGATGCTTTAATAAGCAGCATTGACCCTGAATTAGATGATGCGCGACTTTGCATATCCTTCTTTTTGCAGAATGTCCAATACTTTTTGGCGATGGTCGCCTTGCACAATGATTTCGCCATCTTTGGCCGAGCCGCCCACGCCGCATTTGGTTTTGAGCAGTTTGCCCAATTCTTGCAAATCGTCGTTTGTTCCAGTGAATCCGGTAACCAGCGTCACGGCTTTGCCTTTTCGGTTTCGCTTGTCGAGGCTCACCCGCAACAATTGCTTTTCTTTGGCAATGGTGGTTTCTTCTTCCGGTTCATCGCCTTGATAATGGTAATCGGGGTTGGTGGAATAAACAATATTCAGCCTTTTTTTCCAATCGTTGTCTTTCATTTGTCGCTCTGTTTTATTGATGTACGAAGGTAAGAAAAAAAGAGATTGTCGCAAAAAAGAGGCTAAAACGGAATCGATTAAAGAGAAACACAAATCATGCATCAGACGAACTTGAAACTATCAGATGTCATCTAAACATCTAACAGTCTAACATCTAACATCTAACATCTAACATCTAACATCTAATTTACCGCTTCCCTTTTACCATAATCGATTCAATCACATTGATGATGTAGTCGCCCATGCGTTCGCATTCCGAGATGATATCCATATAGAAAACACCGTTTTGGTAAGAGTAAGCGTGGCTGTTGAGGCTTTCCACGTTCTTTTTCTTGAACTCGTTGCGTTGGAAATTTATTTCCGATTCCAGTTCTTGGCTTTTTGCAAGGTCTTCTTCCGATATTTTATTGTCTTGAAGCATAAGTTGCATGTTTTCCAGCGCGTTATCCAACAAGGCATACATGGTGTTGATATTGTCAATTAATTCTGGTTCAAACACGGCACCTGCTTCGGCTTTCCGTTTCAAATGACGGCCAATGTTGCACGCGGAATCGGCAATGCTCTCAATTTCGGTCACGGAACGTAAAATGGCGCGAATATGTTCTTTACTTTGGTTACTGAGTTTACCCTCAGCTACTTTGCTTAAATAAGAACCGATTTCCACTTCCATGCGGTCGCAAATATCTTCATACTTTTCCACCCGTTTATACAGTTTCATGAACTTCTTCTCGTTGTGGTTCATGTTTGTCATCTTTCGCACAAACCCGAACATTTTTTTAGCCCGCGCGGCATACACTTCCACTTCTTTTTCGGCTTGCAGAATGGAAAGTTCCGCGGTGGAAAGCAACCCGGTGGAAATATATTGCAATACGAATTCTTCGTCTTCCTCATCGCCTTTCGGCCTGATAATGGTCATACAAATTTTTTCATACACCTTCACAAACCATATCATTATCGATACGTTTAGGATGTTGAACAAGGTGTGGAACAAGGAAAGGCCGTAAGAAGTGGCCGCTTCGTACTGATGAAACATTGCCTGTTTGGCTTGTAAATCCGCTGTTAATTCAGTATCGGGCAGGCTGGTGATTTGGGTAAATTCGTGAGGTGACAAACTCGATAAAAATGAAGACATTCCCGCGGGATTCAGGCTGAATTGCGACACCAAGTTTTCGACCATCCCCACGAAAGGGCGGAAAACAATCAGCATCCAAAGCACACCCAACACGTTGAAAATGAAATGCGCGAATGCCGTTCTTTTAGCCGATATATTTGCCGGAATAGCAGCCAAGTTGGCCGTGATGGTGGTTCCGATGTTTTCACCCATAATCATTGCCGCGGCCGACGGAAAATCAATCCACCCGCGCGAAGCCATAATGAGCGTAAGTGCTACAGTGGCGCTCGACGATTGAACAAGAATGGTGAGCAGCGCCCCGATAAAAAGAAAAATGATGGTGGAGAGGAATCCCATTTCGGAGAAATTCTGCACAAAAGACAGCACCTCGGGGTTGTTTTGTAAATCGGGCATCGATTCTTTCAGGAAATCTAAGCCCATAAAGAGAAAGGCGAAACCGAAAATGAATTCGCCCATCGATTTTCGTTTGCTGTTTGAGGAGAAAATAAGCGGCAACCCAATACCCAGCAGCGGAATGGAAAGCATGCTGATGGAGAATTTTCCGAACCCGAAGAGCGAAATCATCCACGCCGTTACGGTGGTTCCGATGTTAGCGCCCATTATTACGCCAATGGATTGTGCCAAAGAAAGTAAGCCGGCGTTTACAAAACTTACTACCATTACCGTGGTGGCCGATGAAGATTGTACCAACGCTGTTATGAGAATGCCGGTGAGAACACCCAATATGCGGTTCTTGGTCATTGCCGACAAAATGTCTCTCAGCTTGTTCCCCGCGAGCTTTTGCAGGCCTTCGCTCATAATTTTCATCCCGAACAAAAAGAGCCCTAAAGAACCAACAAGTTTCAAAAAGTCAAAAAAAGTGTAGTCCATATCCAAAAATTGCGTAATTTAGCAGACAAATATAAGGCAAAAATAGTAAGCCGCAAAGGGCTGTGAAAATAATTTAAAAAACAATTTAACAAATGCTTGATACTGTTAGGATTCATTGCTTAAACACCAACGAATCGAAAGATGTGCCAATTGGCTCCAAGTTGGTTGATCTCATTGATGTTTTTGGAGTAAAAAAACCTTTTCTCATTGCGAATGCAAAAGTAAATAACAAAACCGAGTCGCTGGATTATCGCGTATACCGTCCGCGGCGTGTTGAATATGTGGATATTAGCAATTCGTCGGCTATGCGCACCTACGTGCGCTCGCTTTGCTTTGTTCTCTCGAAAGCGGTGGACGATTTAATGCCCCACGCCGAAGTTTTCATTGAGCACGCGGTGTCCAAAGGATATTATGTGGATATTGAAAACGGCTCACAAATTGGTGAGAAGGAACTGCAGCTGATTAAAAACCGCATGCGAGAAATTGTGGATGCCGATATTCCGTTTGTTCAAGTAGAAGAAGAAATTGATGACGTGGTGGAACTCTTTCGCGGCCGAAAGATGGAAGACAAAGCGCTGTTGCTCGAAACTTCGGAAGATTTATTGTATGCCCGATACTCAAAATTAGACAACTACATTGATTACTACTACGGTTGTTTGGTGCCTTCGTCGGGATATCTGCAAATATTCGACCTTGTGCCATACAACGGCGGATTGCTGTTGCGCGTGCCCAACCGTCAAAATCCGGTGGAGTTGGAGCCGTTGGTGCGGCAAGATAAATTGTTGCAGGTATATCGTGAGCATTTGGAGTTTTTGAAGATAAGCAAGTTAGATAATGTTGGCGATTTAAATAAAGCCATTCGTACCAACCGCATTTCAGAAATCATTCAGGTTTCCGAAGCATATCAGGCCAATGAAATTGCCGATATCGCACGTGAAATTACCAACCGTTATAACGATGGGTTAAGAGTGGTGCTCATCTCCGGGCCTTCGTCATCGGGTAAAACTACGTTTAGGAAACGACTTGAAATACAGTTGTTTGTGAACCGATTAAAACCGGTGGGAATCTCCTTGGACGATTATTTTATCGATCGCGACCTCACACCGCTTGACGAATTTGGCGATAAGGATTATGAGTCGCTCTACGCCATAGATTTGGATTTGTTTGAAAAACAGATGATTGAACTGTTGGACGGGCAAGAAATTGAACTGCCGTGGTACAATTTCGTGACCGGCCAAAGAGAATTTCGGGGACATCGGTTGAAAATGGACGACAAAAGCGTGCTGATTGTAGAAGGTATTCACGCGCTGAATCCTCGGTTGACGGAACACATTGGGCGTGATAAAAAATTTATGGTGTATGTGTCGGCGCTCACCTCCATTTCGTTGGACAACCACAACTGGATTCCGCCCGCCGATAATCGCCTGTTAAGAAGGATTATACGCGACAACCAATATCGTGGATACACCGCGCAGGACACTATTTCCCGCTGGGACAGCGTGCGCCGCGGCGAAGATAAATGGATTTTCCCGTATCAGGAAAATGCCGATGTGATGTTCAACTCGGCCATGATATACGAGTTGGCCGCCATTCGCCGTCACGCCGAGCCGGTATTGCAGCAGGTACCACGCTCAGCCACTGAGTATTCCGAAGCGTATCGCTTGCTGAAATTCTTGCGTTATTTCAACTACATTGCCGATAGCGAATTGCCGCCAACATCGTTGTTGCGAGAGTTTTTGGGTGGAAGCAGTTTCCGGTATTGATTTTTTATTTTTTCATTTACAATGACAGATATCATCACCGCCATCTCTACGCCTCCGGGAATGGGCGCCATTGCCGTTATTCGTTTATCGGGCGAGGGATGCATCGCGTTAGTGGATAAGATTTTTAAATCGCCGGCCGGGAAAAAACTTTCCGCACAAAAACCGAACACCGTTCATTTTGGTCAAATTTTTTACTTCAACGAAGTGGTTGATGAAGTGCTGGTGACTCTTTTTCGCGCTCCGCACTCATTTACCGGTGAGGAAAGCGTGGAGATTTCCTGTCACGGCTCGGTTTACATTCAACAGAAGATTGTGGAAGCCTTGCTGGCTCATGGCGCCCGATTGGCCGATGCCGGTGAATTCACGCGCCGCGCGTTTAAAAACGGAAAATTCGATTTAAGTCAAGCCGAAGCCGTGGCGGACTTAATCGCTTCTTCTTCGCGCGCAGCGCACAAAGTAGCGTTGAATCAAATGCGCGGTGGTTTTGCCGATAAATTGGCGGAGTTGCGCGATAAACTGCTGCAATTTGTTTCGTTGATTGAATTGGAACTCGATTTTTCGGAAGAAGATGTGGAGTTTGCCAATCGAGAAACTTTGTATGAATTAACGGAAGAAATTGAAACAAAAATTGATAAACTGGCCGGCTCCTTTCAATTGGGCAATGCCATTAAAAACGGCATTCCCGTCGCGATTATCGGCGAAACCAACGCCGGGAAATCCACATTGCTGAACTTGCTGCTGAACGAGGAAAAAGCCATCGTGTCCGATATTCACGGCACCACGCGCGATGTAATTGAAGACACGGTGAACATAGGTGGCGTTACGTTTCGTTTCATCGATACCGCCGGTATCCGCCACACAACCGATACCATTGAAAACTTGGGCATTGAACGCACATACCGGAAAATTGAACAAGCAACCATTGTTTTGTGGATGATTGACCTAACCACGCCTGTGGAGAAAATTACGTCTCTCGCCGCGTCCATCGTTCCCAAATTGGAGGATAAGCACGTGGTGTTGCTTTTCAATAAATCCGATTTGCTTTCCGACGCTGAATTGGCCGAGAAACGCGCCATTCTACCCAACTTGAAAGCGGAACGCTTATTTATTTCGGCTAAAAAACAACAGAATACCGACGAACTGGTGCAGTTGTTGTTAAAAGCGGCGCACATTCCGCAAATAGGTGAGGGGGATGTGGTGGTCACTAACCTGCGCCATTATGAAGCGCTCACACACGCGCTTGACGCCATTCGTCGCGCGAAAGAAGGCTTGCAAACCGGCCTCACGGGCGATTTTATATCGCAAGATATTCGGGAGTGTATGTTTTATTTAGGTGAAATTACCGGACAGATATCCACGGACGAAATATTGGGGAATATTTTTTCAAGGTTTTGTATTGGAAAGTAAGATCCATCTATAGAAATTGAAATCACCTGTCGCTGAAATTTTTCCAATCTAATCACGCTTTTACCAGCCGCATCACTCGATCCACGGCATCGTTGAGTTGCGCTATGGACTCCAATCCCAGCGTCATGCAATGCGTGTTTGCATCGGTGAGCGCGTACTTGAGAGAACGTTCACGCTCCGCGTCGCTAGCGTGGCTTCCTTCCCCAAAAATTTTCATCCCGATGATTCCTTTTCCATTGTCTTTGGCTCGTTTCAACAACGCGCTCACGTCATCGGGCGTGCCGTCCATATGGCTGTGAAATGGATTGATGCGCGCCATAATTACATCCACCCAAGGGCTGTCAACGGCTTCGGCCATGGCGTCCCAATTGTGGCACGAAACGCCCACGGCTTTAATGATGCCATCTTGTTTTGCTTTGGATAGCCCGTCCATATAGTGCGTGCGGTTCTGGTGCCATCCTCCTTGCATTAAGCAATGCATCAACACAATATCAATGTAGTCGGTGTCAATTTCTTGGCGAAAGCGGTCGATGGATTCCCGCACAGGGATGTTGTTTTCCGAACCGTCTTCGTGCGTCCAAATTTTAGTGAGAAGAGTAACTTTTTCGCGCGGCAAGGATTTTACGGCGTTTCCTACGTAAGGATGCGACCCGTATGAATCGGCCATATCATAAAACCGAACGCCTCTGTCATAGGCATGGTGTGCCAATTTCACAAATTCTTCCATTCCCAACCGGGTTTGGTTAGATGCTTTGGAGCCGCCTCTGGAGCCGGTACCCAAGGCTATGCGGGATACTTTCAAACCGGTATTCCCCAGTTTAACGCTGTCCAATGTATTGTTACTGAGCGATATATTTGCTTTAAGCAAGTTGGATTTGGCAAGGGTTAATCCGGCAACACCCGATAATCCTACTCGAATAAAATTGCGGCGCGATAAATTTTTCATATTTTTCATTTTTAAGCAGCTGTGAATGTTTGTGTTTCAAAAATACAAATAAATTAGAGAAAAACCAGCGTTTTGAAAGATTTTTCTCATTTTTGGTTGGTCAAGCTTAATGCCAGTAAAACACAAGGTCTCAAAGAGAAAAGTATGATAATACTCCAAAACCGTCAGGCCGGTAATCGCCCAAACGGGTTCGGAGAACTTAACAGGCTGTCTAATGTCTAATAATCCATCGCCTTAATTTAAAGTTTAGTTAGTTTTGTTGCAATTTGTTCAGAAACTTTTTTCCGAGCACAAATGTTTTATTATCAGAAACATCTAAGTTGAAAAATTATGGCGAAATATTCAAAAAAAGCGCAAGAGAAAATTGGCGAAGTAATGCGTGAATTTAAAGAAGGGAAATTGAAAAGCTCGTCGGGCCATAAAGTCACCGAGCGCGATCAAGCCATTGCCATTGGTATTTCGGAAGCGGAGCAAGCCGGATACAAAGTGCCGAAAAAGCCGGATGATGATTCGAAAAAGAAATCGAAAAAAGACAAAAAGTGAAATCGAAAGTAAACCACAAAAAGCCCTGATTTGAAAAGGCCGTTGCCTTGCAAATCAGGGCTTATTTTATTGATGATGTGATTGTTAAAATCCGAAATCGTCAATCACAATATCTTCCACTTCTTTGTGCTCAATTTCAAAAGTGTTTTGTGCCGACAAGCCTTCCACATAAATGGCTTTGTATGGAATGGCAGGACAAACGTATTCGCAACCGCCGCAACCCACACAAATTTCGGGTTCAATTTCGGGGATGGTGAGCGCGCCATCTTTGTAGGGAACCATTCGTACGGCTTGCGTGGGACAGTGTTCTGAACAGGCGCCGCAACTGGTTTCATCGTAATACACAATGCAGTTTTCGATGATAAAATTCACCCTTCCCATTTGCGTGTGGTTTTTTTGCTCCTTGGTGAGCGGTTGAATGGCGCCCGTGGGGCACACTTCGCCGCAAATTACGCAATCGTAATTGCAAAAACCGTGATCGAAATAGAGTTTCGGCTGCATCATGCCGCCCAATCCGTATTCCAAAAACGCGGGTTTTATTACGTGCGACGGGCATTTACTCACACACAAGTGGCACGAAATGCATTTCTCGCGCAAGTGGTCGAAACTTTTGGCGCCTGGAGGCGCTATGGGCGTTTGCCGTTTCAGTTCGCGCTTGGGCAATAGGGCGTTGCTGGCTTCCTGCGCAAGCAATTTTCCGGCCGCAAGGCTTGTGATGAGCGTGGCTGATAGAAACCGGCGTTTAGATTCGTCCACTGTTGGAGATTCTTTCACGTAGGTGTATGTCGTGGCGGGGTGAGCCACTTTCTTTTTGCCTGGGAGGGCGAAGCCGTACTTCATCGCGTTGCGGTTGCACGATTCAATGCAGTTGAAGCAGGTTACGCATCGGCTGTAATCGATTTGTTTGTTTTTGGAGTCGATGCAAGAGGCCTTGCACTTCATCGCGCACAATCCGCACATATTACAGTGTTCATCAACAAACTGAATTTTCATTAGCGAAAACTTGCTGATAAAACCCAACGTTGTGCCCACGGGGCAAATGGTGTTGCAGTAGGTGCGTCCGTTTCGCCACGCCAAAAATCCGATAACAATCAGCGTAACCAGCGCGATGATGGTGGAAAACACGCCTAAGCCGTAAATGCTCACTTTATAAAAAGTATAATTATCAAACGAGGTGTAGATAGTTTCCAGCAAATTGTTTCCGGCCAAATAAGCGGGGCGGAACACGTGCGTAACCATCCGTCCGTAGGCACCGTAAGGGTCAAGCAATCCCAAAAGGAACGTGAATCCAAACAGGAATGCCACCAGCGTAGCGCCTACAACCGTCCAGCGAAGAATGGTCTTTGCTTTGCTATAGGTATATCGTTTTTTCTTGGTGAATTTCTTTGACAGCCATGCCACAATGTCTTGATAAATGCCCATCGGGCAAATGGAAGAGCAATAAACCCTGCCGAAGACAAATGTTAACACCAACAAGCCAATCAAAATCAGGATGTTTAATGCCAACAGAGCGGGGATGAACTGAATTTTGGTGAGAAAATTCAGGCTTTCGGGTAGAAAATTCCTGAAATCCAGAAAATATACCGTTAGTAAAGCAAAAAGGACAATAGATATAATGACACGAATTTTTTTAAGCATAATTGTATTCGTTAGTTATTCAATTGATGTTCAGTTGTAATTCGATAGGTATTCAATTGATATTCAATTATTATTCGGTTGATGTTCGTTGTATGTTGGGGTTGGTTCAACTTCACGATAAATATCAACCAAATACCGAGTACCAAATAACGGTGTAAGCCGAATATCTATTGTTATATCCTTAATCTTCTGATATTCAATTTGTCTAATTGCATGGTGCCAACACCTAGTTCTTGTCCTTTCGATAAGTGCCCAACTTTTTCCAACGGCATTTCTCGTGCCTGATTGAAGAAGTTCGCTGCGGCGGTGTCAACCGCCACAATGTCTTGCGATATGAACAGGCCTTTTGAGAGAACCACATCGGAAAGCGATTTTCCTCTTGGGCCGCTGGTTTTCATTAAACGATACGCGTCAACCACGTTTAGAACGGGTTTTTTGGCGTAAGTGCACACATCGGCAATGCATTGTTGTAGGTCGTTGGCGTGGAAATAACCTCTGTCCCACACAATTCCCATGTAGTTTTTCATTGAAATGGTAAGTTGCGCGCCGCCATGGTTTTTAAGCACGGGAACGTTTATCCATTTATCGGCGTCCACAATGGCCTGGTGAATTTTTGTTTGTTTCAGGCTGCGTCCTTTGGGTAAAGAAACGGCTTTGTAATACGATTCCTGATGCGCGGGAACCACTTTTGCACCGGCTTTTTTAGCCGCGTCTTCAATGCCGCTATTGGCATATGCACGGCGCCAATCGTCGCACGTGTGGTCGAAAACGGTTACTTCCGAAGCGCCCGCGTCGAAACATTGTTTCACAATTTCTCCAATTAATTTGGGATTGGTGTTGGCGGCCATTTCCACCGGTTGATCCCACCCGATGTTCGGTTTCACGCATACTTTATCGCCTTTTTTAATGAAGTTTTTCATTCCTCCCATTTCGGCGATGGCTTTGCGAAACATAGCCTCGGGTTCGCCGCCCATAACGGCTACCAAGTCGTACTTTGATGCCGCGGCAGCGTTTGTTGTTTCAAACGATTGCGTGAGCACGCTCATTGCGTCGGCATCTTTAATGGTTGTGATGGCTGCGCCGGTAAGTGCGACAGCCTTTAAGAAATTTCGTCTGTCCATAGTTTTATTTTTTTCGGTTTATATTTTATTTTTAAGCTGGGCTTACAGCCCGCTTTTGTTGGTTACTTTATTTATCCCAACGCGATGCATTGGGCTGAGTTAAGTTGCCACTTCGTGGCGTTGATACTACCTTGTTTATCAATTTGTTTTTATAAATTGAGGTTGCGGAAAATGATTTGTACAAATAATTTTGATAATGATTGCGTCATTTTCTGCGTTTTTTAAGCTGAGCTTACAGCCCGCTTTTACTGATTACAGCATCTTATCCCAACGCGATGCATTTGGATGAGTTAAGTTGCCACTTCGTAGCGTTGATAGTACTTTTTTATCAATCTGCTTTTGATAAATTTGGGATGGACGGTTTAATCCACTCTCAGGCTGAAAGCCTAGCTTATTTCAGCCCAACGCATCGCGTTGGGTTAGAATTATCCGTTGCATCTGCGCCCTGAAAGGGCAGCTTAAATTAATCTGTCCACAAATAATTTTCGTTGTATTCAATTCCGTATTCTTTCAAAAACAATAGATACTCCTCTCTAAATGTCATCTTTTTGTGATGCTCTTCTTGATTTTCTATATATTTTGTTGTTTTCTCGTAAAGAGATGGACTGACAGAAAACCCTGCATATCCACCTTGCCAAGCGAATTCAGCATAATAAACGGATTTTGTTTTAATCCATCTGCTGCTATGGCGTTTTACATCTTCTACCAATTTAGCTAACGCAATATTCTTCGACATTACACAAAGAATGTGTATATGATCGGCCACGCCGTTTACAAGAATCGGGATGCAGTCTAAATCTTTTAAAATTGATCCAATATACGCATATAACTCATTGCTTTCATCTTTCCTTATTTCCACACTCTTTGATTTAGTATGGAAAATGATGTGTACAAATAGTTTTGATAATGATTGTGCCATTTTCTGCGTTTTTTAAGCCGGGCTTACAGCCCGCTTTTGTTGGTTACTTTATTTATCCCAACGCGATGCATTGGGCTGAGTTAAGTTGCCACTTCGTGGCGTTGATACTACCTTGTTTATCAATTCGTTTTTTATAAATTGAGGTT
>JAEWGM010000040.1 GCA_023388315.1 Bacteroidota bacterium
AAGCCCCCACAGTGAGCGACGCTGAATACTTTAAAAACGCCTTTGCCGCCGTGCAAGAATTGGTGAACCGCGGGTTGATCATCGCCGGGCACGATATTTCGGCCGGAGGAATGGTTACCGCTATGCTTGAGATGTGTTTTGCCAATCCCGAAGGCGGTTTAGACGCGCGTTTAGATAAAATTCGCCACTCCGATTTGATAAAAATACTGTTTGCCGAAAATCCGGGTCTGCTGGTGCAGGTGAAACACCACCATTTGGTGGAAAAAATATTGAACGATTACGGCATCGGCTTTGCCATCGTGGCGCGCCCCATTCAAGAGCGAAAGCTCATTATTGAAAAAGGCGACTTTAAACAAGAGTTTGACATTGACGCGTTGCGCGATGTGTGGTATCGCCCCTCCTACCTTTTCGACCGCAAACAAAGTGGCGAAGCCTGTGCGCAATCGCGGTTTGAGAATTACAAGAATCAACCGTTGCAGTTTAATTTCCTGCCGTCATTCACCGGAAAACTCAAAGATTTAGGGCTCAATCCCAATCGACAAGAACGTTCGGGGCTTACCGCCGCCATTATTCGCGACAAAGGCACCAACGGCGAACGCGAAATGGCATACGCGCTCTATCTTGCCGGTTTCGATGTGAAAGATGTGCACCTCACCGATCTTACCTCAGGGCGTGAAACGCTGGAAGACGTGCAGTTCGCCGTTTTCTGCGGTGGATTTTCCAATTCCGATGTGTTTGGTTCGGCAAAAGGATGGGCCGGCGGTATTTTGTACAACGAAAAAGCCAAAAAAGCCGTCGAAAACTTTTACGCACGCAAAGACACCTTAAGTTTGGGAATTTGTAACGGCTGCCAGTTGATGATGGAGTTGGGGCTGATTTATCCCGAAATGGGCGAAGCCCATCCAAAAATGCAGCATAATCGCTCCGGTAAGTTTGAGTCGGCTTTTGTGAGTGTGGAAATTCCCGAGAATGAATCGGTGATGTTTAAATCGCTTGCGGGAAGCAAACTCGGCATTTGGGTGGCGCACGGCGAGGGCCGTTTTGAGCTGCCCGGCGATGCGTCCAAATACAATATCTCCGCAAAATACTTTTACGATGAATATCCCGGCAACCCCAACGGCTCCGATTTTGCCACCGCCGCAGTTTGCTCTGCCGATGGCCGCCACCTGGCAATGATGCCTCACCTGGAGCGCACCATTTTCCCTTGGCAAAACGCCTATTACCCATACGAATTCCGCAAACACGACGTTACTCCGTGGATGGAAGCGTTTGTGAACGCAAGGGAGTGGCTGAAAATGAGATAAGGAGACGAGGAGACTTGGTGATAGCGTCTGACGGATCACCCATTTGGTTCTCGTTGGCGCAAGTTTGCAACTTGTGCCTAAAATATCCGATGTTTAGCTTATTAGTGACAAAAAAGAATGCAGAACAGATTTATTACCAATTTAATGTCCATAATCAGAAGAAAATAAACTTCGAAAAATGAATTTAGGGAAACAATAGTCAACGCGAAAAAACTTATGCTATGAAAAGTTTTTTCGCGTTTTCATTTTTATAGAACCAAAATGAACTTTTTATTGTTGTACTGATTAATGAATCAACCTCTTAACACTTTTGGACTTGAATTTTCGACACAAATTGAAAATGAGTAAAAACAAGTGTGAAAGATGAGTTTTCTTGTAGACACTCAACTACTGTTTGTGTAATAAAATATCGCCAACAATTTTCTTAAACCAACAGTTTTATGAAAAAAGCTTTACTCGCGATTTTTCTTATTTTTATCGGCCAATCTGTTTTTGCTCAAAAAGGCATCATCAAAGGGCGGATATATAACTCAAAAACAAATGAACCGATTGAGTTTGCAAGTATTTTGATACAAGGAACCACAATTGGTTCCACTTCCGATTTGGATGGGAATTTTATTTTCACGGGTATCAATCCCGGATTTGTTCGTTTGGTGGCAAGTTTTGTCGGGTTCGAAACCGCTGTGTCTCCTGAGATACAAGTTCAGGGAAATCAAACGGCATTTATCGATATTGGATTGACCGAGTCGGCTTTATCGCTCGATGAGGTGGTTATTCGTCCCAACTTCAATATTAAACGCATAGAAAGTCCCGTTTCGGTATTAACCCTCGGAGTTCAGGAGATTGAAAAGAGTGCGGGAGTGAATCGAGACGTGTCTAAAGCAATGCAAACGCTGCCGGGTGTGGGTGCTACAGACCCTAATCGAAACGACTTAATTGTTCGCGGGGGCGGTCCATCCGAAAATGTATTCTATTTAGACGGGATTGAAATTCCTGTAATCAATCACTTTTCCACGCAAGGCTCGTCGGGTGGAGTGGTTGGAATTGTAAACCCCGATTTTGTCCGCGAAATTAGTTTTTATTCCGGAGCTTTTCCTGCCAATCGAACCAATGCCCTTAGTTCCGCTATGGAAATCCGGTTAAAAGATGGCAGTAAAGACCGTGTGCACACGAAACTGTCGGTGGGAGCGTCCGATGCTGCTCTTACGGTGGATGGGCCGATTGGACGAAAATCAACATTTATCGTTTCGGCACGCCAATCTTATCTTCAATACCTGTTTAAAGCTATCGGATTACCCTTTCTGCCCACTTACAACGACTTTCAAGTAAAATACAAGTACAACATCAACGATAAAAACGAACTTTCCTTTATCGGTATCGGAGCCATCGATAATATGACGCTGAACACCGCTTTGCAGGAAAACGGCACCGAGGGGCAGCGATATGTGTTGGGTTATCTTCCCATTTACAATCAGTGGAATTATACGGTGGGAGCGGTTTACAAGCATTTCGGCAGCAGTTATTTGGATACCTGGGCATTGAGCCGGAATATGCTTCGGAACAAGAACTTTAAGCACCTCGACAATGACGAGAGTAAACCCAAAACATTTGATTATCTGTCGGACGAAGCAGAAAATAAACTACGTTTTGAGCGGACTTACACGCAGTTGCCGGTGAAGCTCCTATTTGGGGGCGGTGTGGAATACGCGCGTTACACCAATTCAACATCGGCGCAAGTGTACGCAAACGGCACCGTGAACCAAATCGATTACAACACCGAACTTAATTTGTTTGGTTATCAGGCTTTCGCGCAAGTATCAGACGAGTATTTTAAGAACAGATTGAAGCTGTCGCTTGGAGTAAGCGCGGTGGGAAACAACTTCAACCAAAATATGAAAAATCCGCTGAATCAAATCTCACCGCGGTTCTCAGCATCTTTTGCGCTTTCCGAAAACTGGGACATCAATGCCAATTTTGGTCGTTACGCTATGCGTCCGGCTTACACTTCACTCGGTTTTAAGAATGCCGCTGGAGAATACGCCAATCGCAACGAAAGTGTAAAATATATCTTTTCCAATCAGGCGATTATGGGATTGGAATTTCGTCCAAAAAATAATGTGAGGATGACACTCGAAGGGTTTTACAAACAGTACGAAAATTATCCCGTTTCGGTTATCGAAGGAATTAGTCTCGCGAGCAAAGGCACGGAATATGGACAGGTGGGCGACGAGAAAATTATATCCAACGGAAAAGGTCGCGCTTATGGCTTTGAGTTCTACAGTAAAATTACTGACTTGAAAAATCTGAATATTTCTATGACCTACACATTTTTCCGAAGTGAATTTACCGATTCCGAAGGCGTTTATCGTTCATCGTCGTGGGACACCAGGCATTTGCTCAATTTGCTGAGCAGCTATAAATTTCCGAAAAACTGGAATGTGTCTGCCCGTTGGCGGTTTGTTGGCGGCGCCCCATATACGCCTGTGGATATTGATTTGTCAACCAACAAAGCGGCGTGGAACATTACCAATCAGGCATATCTCGATTACACAAGATTCAACTCACTGCGCCTTCCCAATGCGCATCAGTTGGATATGCGCATCGATAAAGAGTTTTATTTCAGCAAATGGCTGCTGAACTTGTATGCCGATGTGCAGAACGTGTATAATTTTCAATCGAAAAATGCGCCTATTTTCACCAACCTCGATGCGAACGGCGCGGTAATGGATGACCCTGCTGACCCCGAAAATCGACAGAAAATCCGTATTATCGACGCTTATAGCGGAACCATTTTGCCCACCGTGGGAATTATTGTGAAATTTTAAAGCTAAGAACTTACCAGGATGAAACAGAGAAGACATATTAACGCGTATCTTGCAGCGAT